>NZ_JBJHDO010000011.1:0-222945 GCF_050958605.1 Mesorhizobium sp. 1B3
GAGAGCGCTGCCGAGCGGGTATCGCCAGTCGCCAAGCATGGACGATTGGCGAAAGTGGAGATGCCAGCGGTCTTCGCCCCGCTTGCGGGGAGAAGTGGCCGGCAGGCCGATGAGGGGCTTGCAAAATTATCAACCCTTACGATCCCCGGTATAATTCGGGAGCGTCGGACCCGAAACGGGTCCCCCTTGCAGATCCGACGCTCCGGAGGGCCCAAGCCCTGCCCTCCTCCCCTCTTGACGGTGCTGCGCCGACGGCATCGAGACGAAAATCCGCAGCGTCAGCTTCCATAGATATCGAAGTCGAAATACTTCTTGGTGATCTCGTCATATGTGCCATTGGCGCGCAGCGCCTTGATCGCGGCGTTTATCTTCTCCTTGAGGGCTGTGTCCTCCTTGCGCAGACCGACGCCGATGCCCGGCCCCATGACTTCCACATCCTCAGCCACGACACCTTTCAGGTCGCAGCATTGCTTGCCCTGGTCGGACTTCAGAAAGGCGTCGAGCGCGATCGCGTCCGCCTGGACGGCATCGAGGCGGCCTGCGGCAAGATCCTGGTTGGCCTCGTCCTGGGTCTGATATTCCTTGATCTCGGCAGCATCCTTGAAGTGCTTCTTGGCGTAGGCCGAATGGATGGTCGAAACCTGAACGCCGACCACCTTGTCCTTGAGGTCTTCTGGTGTCGCCCCGAACGTCATGTCCTTGGGACCGATGATTGCAGCCGGCGTATTGTAGTACTTGTCGGAGAAGTCGATCGTCTTCTTGCGCTCCTCGGTGATCGACATGGAATTTATGATCACGTCGATCTTCTTGGTGGTCAGAGCCGGGATGATGCCGTCCCAGGCCGTGAAGGTGAGAGTGCATTCGAGCTTTGCTTCGGCGCAGAGCGCGTTGATGAAGTCGATTTCCCAGCCGACCCAGTTGCCGGAGGCGTCCGGCGCTTCGAACGGGGGATAGGGCTCCGGCGCCATGCCGACCTTGATCGGCTCGGCGCTCGCCGACGCGGCGCCCGCCAGGGCGATGACGACCGCTGCGATTGAGGTCTTCACGATCTTTCTCATTGTTCTCTCCCCTTGCATAAGCCCGACCCGTCAGTTCACGTTGCGCAGGAACTGTTTGAGCCGTTCCGACTTCGGCGCGCCGAAGACCGTTTCCGGCGGCCCCTCCTCCTCGACCAGGCCGTTGTAGAGATAGACCACATGGGTCGCGACTTCGCGTGCGAACTTCATTTCGTGGGTGACGAGGATCATGGTGCGCCCTTCGATGGCCAGGTCGGCGATCACCTTCAGGACCTCGCCGACCAGCTCGGGGTCGAGCGCCGATGTCGGCTCGTCGAAAAGCATGACCCGCGGCTTGATGGCCAGCGCCCTTGCGATCGCGCCGCGCTGCTGCTGCCCGCCCGAGAGGAAGGCGGGATAGACGTCACGCTTTTCCGAAAGACCGACCCGTTCGAGCAGTCTTTCGGCTTCGGCGATCGCCTCGGCACGCGGCACCCCCAGCACATGGACGGGCACCTCGACGACGTTTTCGATCAATGTCATGTGCGTCCAGAGATTGAAGCTCTGGAATACCATGCCGAGCCGCGAACGGATGCGCTCGATCTGCCGACGGTCGGCCGGCATGCTGTTGCCCTGGCTGTCGGCCTTCAGCCTGATCTCCTCGCCATTGACCCGGATGACACCGCTCGTCGGGTTCTCCAGGCAGTTGATGCAGCGCAACAGCGTGGACTTGCCCGAGCCCGAGCCGCCTATGATGGCTACGATGTCGCCGTCGCGTGCGAAAAGCGACACGCCTTTCAGCACGTGCAACTGACCGAACTTCTTATGGAGGTTCTCGATGTGGATCGCTTCGGCGGCGGCGCCCGACGCATCGCGCGTGGCTGGCAGGGCACCGGGAACCGTCATGCAGGGCCCGCCTGTCGAAGCCCGCGTTTGGCCATGATGGCCAGCGATTCGTGGAATTCTTTGCTCATGAACCTGCCATGCCTTGGAAATCCATTCGGCAGAATGAACCGCCGGATCGGCGGCCGTCAACCCTCGGTTCCGCCACTTGCGGCTGTTTCGCCGAAATGTTTAGAGATGTCAGACCATGAACGACGGGAGGTGTGCGTGGAGCCTGGCCGGACATTCGGTTCTCAATCCATGGCGGCGGCGCTGCGGCGCGTCTTCATGCGCTCGCCCAAAGGCGCCATGCTCGGCGCCGATCCCGAGAAATGGCACTACGGCGAGGGGTTCGACCCCGAACGCGCGACGCGCCAGCACGAGGCGCTGGCCGACCTCGTCCAAGCTTCCGGCGCCGAAATCGCGTGGCTTCCCGACGAAGAGGACGGGCTGTCGGATTCGGTCTTCACCCATGACCCCTCGATCGTAAGCGACCGCGGCGCCATCATCCTTTCGATGGGCAAGGCGCTGCGGCGCGAGGAACCCGCGTTGCACGAAGCCGCCTATCGGCGGCTCGGCGTTCCAATCGTCGGCCGTATCCAGCCGCCCGGCATGGTCGAAGGCGGCGACTGCGTCTGGATCGACAGCACGACGCTTGCAGTGGGGCGCGGCGTGCGCACCAACCAGGCCGGCATCCAGCAGCTCGCCAACATCTTGGGTCCCGATGGCATCGCCGTCTACGGCTTCGACCTGCCGCTCTGGCATGGCGAGGAGGCCTGCCTGCATCTCATGTCGGTGATCAGCCCGCTCGCCGAGGATCTGGCGCTGGTCCACATGCCGCTGCTGCCGACCGCCTTTTACCAGATGCTGAAATCGCGAGGCACCACACTGGTCGTCGGCGACACAGACGAGTTCCATTGGTCCAACGGCCTCAGCCTCAATGTGCTGCCGACTGCCCCGCGCCAGGTGATCGCCGTGGCCGGCTTCCCGAAGACCAAGGCCGCCATGGAAGCGGCCGGCTGTACGGTCAGGACCTTCGAGGCCGACGCGCTTTGCATCGCCTGCGAAGGCGGGCCGACATGCCTGACGCGTCCCATTCTGAGGCGCTGACGGACATGGCGACAGTCGGGGAAACGCTCATCTCCCTGCTCGAGGCCCATGGCGTCGATGTCGTCTTCGGCATTCCCGGCGTTCATACGGTCGAGCTCTATCGCGGGCTGGCGCGATCGCGCATTCGCCATGTGACGCCACGCCACGAGCAGGGCGCGGGCTTCATGGCCGACGGTTATGCTCGCGCGTCGGGAAAGCCCGGCGTTGCCTTCGTCATCACCGGCCCTGGTCTTACCAACGCCATCACGGCAATGGCCCAGGCCCGCGCCGACTCTGTCCCGATGCTGGTGATCTCGGGCGTCAATGCCTTGCCGACCCTCGGCAAGGGGCTCGGCTTCCTGCATGAGCTGCCCGACCAGCGCGGCATGATGGAGAAGGTGGCGCTCTTCTCGCATCGCATGGAAGATCCGGCCGAGCTGCCGGAAGTCCTCCACCGAGCCTTCACGATCTTCGCGGCGGAGCGTCCTGGCCCGATCCATATCGAGATCCCGCTCGACATGATGGGCAGGCATTGTCCTCCGCTCGCGGCGCGTCCCGTCGAGGAGATGCCTCCCTCCCCTGACGAGGCGCAGCTTTCCGAGATCGCGGCGCGAGCCGGAGAGGCCAGCCGCCCGCTGATCCTGGCGGGCGGCGGAGCGCGGCGCGCCGGTGCACAGCTCCTGCGCGTCACCGAGAAGCTGGATGCCCCCGTGGTGACCACGGCCAATGCGCGCGGCCTTCTCCACGACCATCCGCTCGGCGTCCATGCCAGCCCAAGCCTCTTCGCCGTTCGCGAATTGATGGCCGGTTCCGACTTCGTGCTCGCCGCCGGAACGGAGTTCGGCCCGACCGACTACGATATGTACGCCAATGGCGGCTTCGTCCTGCCCGCGAATCTCGCGCGCATCGACATCGACCAGGCACAGCTCGATCGCCGGCCGGCAGCGCTTTCGATCCGAGCCGACTGCGCGGCCGCTCTCGACCTGCTGGCGGAGAAGCTGCCCGCCAGCAATCATCGCGACGGGGCGGCGCGCGCGGCCGCCGCCCGCGCCGCTGCTTTCGCCGAGATCGGCGAGGAGATGCGGGGCCAGCTCGCAGCCGTGGAGATGATTCGCGACACCTTGCCCGGCGCGTTGATCGTCGGCGATTCCACCCAGCCGATCTACGCGGCCAACCTTTACTACGACCACGACCGCCCCGGCGGATGGTTCAACGCCGCCACGGGCTTCGGCGCGCTGGGCTTCGGACCGCCCGCGGCCATCGGGGCGGCCATTGCCGAGCCGGAAGCCACGGTCGTCTGCCTGTCCGGCGACGGCGGTTTCCAGTTCACCCTGACAGAGCTCGGCGCGGCGCTCGACGCCGGCGCCAGGGTGATCTTCGTCGTCTGGAACAATCACGGTTATCGCGAGATCGAGACCTCGATGCGCGAGGCCGGCGTGGAGCCTGTCGGCGTCTCCCCGGCGCCTCCGGATTTCATCGGTATCGCCGCTGCCTATCGCATGCCTGCCGAGCGGCTGACGAGGATCGATGGCCTGCCGGCGGCGTTGCGTCATGCCCACTCTACCGGCAGAGCCGCATTGATCGAGATCCTGGTTTCCTGAAAACTGCCCCGCCAGCCGCCCATATCGATCATCTTCATGTTCATCGCTGCATGAGCCGACACATCCGAGTCGGGAAACTTCAGGGAGGCAGACCCGGCCAGGGAAAGACCCGCAAACTGGACACATCTGCGCAGATTTCCTAGTTTCCGCGTTTTGCCGAAAATGGGAAAACGGTTTGTCGGAATTCTTCATCACATATCCATGGGCGGAAACATTGGTGGCCCTTGGCGGGCTTTGCCTCTCCGCCTTCGTCGCGAACTTCGTCGTCAAAGCCATTCTTCTCAGGGTTCTGGACAGGATTGTCGAGAAGACTGCGTTCGGACGGGATGAGGAACTGAAGCGTCATGGCGTGGTCGCGCGTCTGGCCAACATCGTGCCTGCGCTGGTCATCTCGTCCGGCATACTCGCCGTTCCCGGGCTTCCCGAAAGCGCTATCACCATAGTCAGAAACGTCGCCATCGCCTTCATCATCCTGACTCTGGCGCTGGCCGCCAATGCAGCCCTGAGCGTTGTCGATACGCTTTATCATCGACGCGCCGAAGCGCGTATCCGCCCCATAAAGGGTTATATTCAGGTCTCGAAGCTGGCGATCTATATCCTTGCCGCGGTTCTCATCATCGCCACGCTGCTCGACCGCTCCCCGCTCATTCTGCTGTCCGGTGTGGGCGCGATGGCCGCAGTCCTCATCCTGGTGTTTCAGGACACGTTGCTCTCCCTAGTCGCCAGCATGCAGATCGCCTCGTCCAACATGGTGCGCGTCGGCGACTGGATCGAAATGCCCAATCTCGACGCGAATGGAGATGTGGTCGAAATCGCACTCTACACCGTCAAGGTGCGGAATTTCGATAAGACCATTACGACCGTGCCGATCCGCAAGCTGATTTCGGAGCCGATGAAGAATTATCGCGGCATGCAGGAATCCGGCGGCAGGCGCATCAAGCGCGCACTCTTCATCGATCAAAATACCATCCATTTCGTGACGGCCGAAGAACACCGCCGCCTCTCCTCCATCGGCTTGCTGGCCGACTATCTCCCCAAAAAGGAAAAGGAAATCGCGGAATGGAACTCACGGCTGGGGGAGAGGGCCAACTATCCCGCCAATACCCGCCGCGTTACGAATATCGGCACGTTCAGGGCCTATGTGGAAACCTATCTGCGACAACATCCGGGCGTCCATCCCGGCATGACGCTCCTGGTGCGCCAGATGGACCCGACACCCAACGGATTGCCGCTTGAAATATATTGTTTCGCCAACACGACCGTCTGGGCGGCATACGAACAAATCCAGTCGGATATATTCGACCACCTTTACGCGATCCTGCCAGAGTTTGGCCTCCAGACTTTCCAGAATCCAAGCGGCAACGATTTCGGCAAGCTTACCGATATCGCAGCGGCGAAACTTGCATTGCGAGAACTTCGATCGCCGGAACAAACTCCTGCTCTGAAATCTCTGGCAACGTAATCGGACTCGGCTTGGATTGCTCGGTTCGGTCGGCCGGTGTCCGCGACCTGCCTTCACCACGTCGCACATGCGCTTCAGAAGGTGGATACGGCCGGTTCAGCCGCAAATACCGGGCGGGCTGGGGGCAGAAGCATTTGCCTTCCCCGCAAAACCGACTATGAAGCGGGCGACCAGCCCATTTCGGAGCCAGCCATGACAGAAATCCTCGAAACCCCGAAGCTCATCACGGTTTTCGGCGGCTCGGGTTTTGTCGGACGCCATGTCGTGCGCGCGCTTGCCAAGCGCGGCTACCGCATCCGCGTCGCCTGCCGCAGGCCCGATCTCGCCGGTCATGTCCAGCCGCTCGGCAATGTCGGCCAGATCCAGCCGGTCCAAGCCAATGTGCGGGTGCGCTGGTCGGTCGACCGGGCGGTCGAGGGCGCTAGTCATGTCGTCAATCTGGTCGCGATCCTGCATGAGGGGGGACGCCAGCGTTTCCCGACCGTTCACGAATTCGGTGCGCGCGCCGTCGCCGAGGCTGCTCGCGCGCAGGGTGCCGGCCTGACGCATGTTTCGGCGCTGGGCGCTTCGGCTAGTTCGTCCTCGCTTTATGCCCGCACCAAGGCAGCCGGCGAGAGAGCCGTGCTCGACACGGTTCCGGAAGCCGTCGTCTACCGTCCCTCGATCATCTTCGGCCCGGAGGACGCCTTCTACAATCGTTTCGCCAACATGGCCCGCTTCTCGCCCTTCCTTCCCCTGATCGGCGGCGGCACGACACGGTTCCAACCGGTCTATGTCGGAGACGTGGCCGAGGCGATCGCCCGGTCCGTTGACGGCGCCGTCAAGGGCGGCTCGATCTACGAGCTCGGCGGGCCGCAGGTGAAGACGTTCCGTGAATGCATGGAAGAAATGCTGGAGGTCATCGATCGCCGCCGCCTGCTCGTGTCGCTCCCGTGGTGGGCCGCCGAGCTGCAGGCATCGCTGCTGGGCATGCTGCCCAACCCGCCGCTCACGCGCGACCAGGTGGAGTTGCTAAAGGGTGACAACGTGGTTTCGCAGGAAGCGCAATCGGACGGTCGCACCTTCTCCGCGCTCGGCATCCAGCCGGAATCGACGGCTGCGATCCTGCCGACCTATCTGTGGGGCTATCGCCCGGCCGGCCAGTTCACGCGCATGGACAGCGCCGCCTGATCTCTGCTGTCAATCGGGCGGCATCGGCAAGTCGCGGCTCCGGCCGTGATCCGAGGAGACGATTTCCGATAAGAAGAGTAGAGTTTTACGCCGAAGCGCGCCGCTCGGAAAAAACATACCTGTGAAACCGGTAATCGACCCGCCATAAGAAGCGCGGATTGCGCGACATGGCGGAAATGGCGTCGAACCCGACCGGTTACCAGATGATAGAGAGCTGCTCCCTGTTCCGAGTGCGTTGTCGAATGTAGGTCCGACCAGACGCATGCCGTTCCCTCCATGATCGGGAACAGATTTCGAACAGCCGAGAGCACCATGTACCCATATACCGTCGTAACTCCTGGTCCAGGGGCGATCGCGCAATGACCGTCCCTCGTTCAGCATCTGCGAAAAATGATGCGTCCGTTGCCTTCGAAGGGGTTTCCAAGCATTTTGCCGCATCTGGCGAGAGCGCGACCTTCACCGCCCTGAACAATGTCAGCCTGACGGTCAGCCGTGGCTCGATCACCGGCATCATCGGGCGCTCCGGCGCCGGCAAGTCCACGCTGATCAGGCTGGTGAACGGCCTGGAAAAACCCTCGAGCGGCAAAGTGCTGGTCGACGGCATCGATGTCGGCTCGCTTGACGAGGCCGGGTTGCGGAGCCTCCGGCGCTCGGTCGGCATGATCTTTCAGCATTTCAATCTCCTTTCGTCGCGCACCGTCTTCGACAATGTGGCGCTGCCCCTCGAAATCGCCGGCATGGATCGCCACGCGATCGAAGCGCGCGTGCGGCCGCTCCTCGATCTCGTCGGTCTGAGCGAAAAGCGGGACCGCTATCCGGCGGAGCTGTCCGGCGGACAGAAACAACGCATCGGCATTGCCCGGGCACTCGCGACGGAACCGAAGCTGCTGCTTTCGGACGAGGCGACGTCGGCACTCGACCCTGAAACGACGCAGTCGATTCTCGAACTGCTGAAGCGGATCAACGCCGAATTGGGACTGACGGTCCTGCTCATCACCCATGAGATGGAAGTGGTGAAAGCCGTCACGACGGATGTCGCCGTGATCGACCGAGGCGAGATCGTCGAGCGTGGCCACACCTTCGACGTCTTTACCCATCCGCGCCACGAAACGACGCGGGCGCTCCTGTCCGGCCTGCCGGGTTCAAGGCTGCCCGATGCGGTGGCGAGGGCTCTGAAGCCCGGACCCGTCGCCGGTGGCCGCGCGGTCGTGCGGCTCACCTTTGTCGGCCCGACGGCGGAACGACCGCTGGTTTCCCAGCTCATCAAGTCGCTCGGCGCGGACGTCAACATCATTGCCGGTACGATCGACGAGATCGCCGGCAGGCCCTATGGCTCGCTCGTCGTCGCCTATGGCGCCGATGCCGAAACACTCGGGAAGGCCGAGCGCTTTTTCCGGGAAAACGGGCTGGTCACGGAGGTGCTCGGCTATGTCGCCTGATCTTCTGCTCCTCATCGGCAAGGCCACGCTCGATACCCTGCGCATGGTGGCGATTGCGGGCCTCATCGGCTCGCTGGTCGGCCTGCCGATCGGTGTTTTCCTCGCGACCAGCGGCAAGGGCGAACTCTTTCCCGCGCCCACCGCCAACCGCCTTGTCGGGCTCGTGGTGAATGCCGCTCGCTCGACTCCATTCATCATTCTCGTCGTCGCGATCATTCCGTTCACACGCCTCGTCACCGGCACGTCGATCGGAACGAAGGCGGCGATCGTTCCCTTGACCGTCGCCACCATTCCGTTCTTCGCGCGTCTGGTCGAAGCGGCGATCCGCGACATCGACAAGGGCTTGATCGAAGCGGCGCGCGCGATGGGCGCCACGCCGATGCAGATCGTCTTCAAGGTACTGCTCGCCGAAGCCCGGCCGGCGCTGACGCTGGCGCTCACCATGACCATCGTCAGCCTGATCGGCTATTCCGCAATGGTCGGCGCCGTCGGCGGCGGCGGTCTCGGCGACCTTGGCATCCGCTACGGCTATCAGCGCTTCATGCCCGACGTGATGCTCGTCGTCGTGGTGGTGCTCATCGTACTTGTGCAACTCGTGCAGGGCGCCGGCGACCGCCTGGCGCGACGGTTCGACAAGCGCAACCGCAAGACCTGAATTTTTCCTCCCGAGACCAAGGAGTCCCAAATGAAAAACATCCTATTCGCAGCGGCATTCGCAGCCCTCTCAGCGGCCGGCACGGCCCATGCCGAAACCATCAAGGTCGGCGTCACCCCCGGCCCGCATGCGCAGATCATGGAAAAGGTCAGGGAAGTGGCCGCCCCCAAGGGCCTCGAGATCGAGATCCTCGAATTCTCCGACTATGTGGTTCCCAACCAGGCGCTTGCCGATGGCGAGCTCAACGCCAACTCCTTCCAGCACAAGCCCTATCTCGACAATCAGGTCGCCGACCGAGGCTTCGACATCGTCAGCGTCGCCTATACGGTCAACTTCCCGATGGGCGTCTATTCGCGGAAGGCGAAGAGCCTGGACGAACTGCCGGAGGGCGCGACGGTGGCGATCCCGAACGACCCCACCAATGGCGGCCGGGCGCTGCTGATCCTCGCCGACAAGGGCCTGATCAAGCTCAAGGAGGGCGCCGGCCTCAAGGCCGGGCCGGCCGACGTCGCTGAAAATCCGAAGAACCTGACCTTCGCCGAGCTCGACGCCGCGCAGCTCCCGCGTTCGCTGGACGACGTGGATGCGGCGGTCATCAACACCAACTACGCGCTCGAAGCAGGTTTCGATCCCGCCACGGACCCGATCGCCCGCGAGGGCGAAAAGGCGCCTTATATCAACATCCTGGCAGTCAACAGCAAGGACAAGGACGCCGCCTGGACCAAGACGCTGGTCGAAGCCTATCACAGCGAAGCGGTCAAGGCATTCATTGACGAGACCTTCAAGGGCTCCGTCATTCCGGCCTGGTGAGGTCATGTCCCACCTGCGCGGACAGCGATTGACGGTTCGACAAGCCCCTCATCCGCCTGCCGGCACCTTCTCCCCGTAAAGAACGGGGAGAAGACCGATGTCGTCTCCGCTTTCGCCAATCGCCAACGGATGGCGACTGGCGAAACCAAAGCGGCCGTCGTATCTCTCCCCGCTCGCGGCTCTCGCATTCACACATCTTGGGAGGACACCTTGGTTGGTAAAATACATCGTGCAACCCATGGAAAGCTCAAAGAGCGGGATGGTGCCGGTGTCGATTCGGTCATTTCGTTCGTTCTGCACCGTTGGGTGGGTTGCTCAACCGTAACGGAATGGATCCTCGGATCAGCTCGCCCGCTGGCGCGGGCTCCCGTCCGAGGATGACGATTGCGTTGAAGGCCTGCCCCAAATCTCCAACATTGGCGATCGGCATCGCCATAGAAGCTTCGTCATCCTCGGGCCGGCGCCGAGCGAAGCGAAGGCGACGTGACCCGTGGATCCATTCCGTTACGGTTGGGCAACCCACCCAACGGTGCAGAACGAAGTGGCCGAACGGCAGTGACAGCAGCCATCATCCGATCCTACCGTACCGCCCGAGATGTGTGAATCCGATAGCCGTTTTTTACGGGGAGAGATGTCCGGCAGGACAGTGAGGGGCAACTCGCTGCTGCCAGCAGCCTAACCTTTTAGCTTCGCCGTCTTCTGGTCACGAAGCGGCGGGAGAAGGCATCAAGCGGGCAGCAGGCCGCCTTCCTCACCCCCAGATGTAAAGCGCGGCCAGACCCACCGCGCCGACGATGAGGCGCCACCAGCCGAACAGCGCGTAGCCGTGACGCGAGACGTAGTCGAGCAGATAGCGCACGACGATGACCGCCATGATGAAGGCCGCGATGAAGCCGGTCGTGATGATGGGCAGGTCGGCCGATGTCAGTACGGCGCGGTTCTTGAAGAGGTCGTAGGCGAATGCCCCGGCCATGGTCGGCATGGCGAGATAGAAGGAAAATTCCGCCGCCGAGCGTTTGTCGGCCCCGAAAAGCAGCCCTCCCACGATGGTCGAACCGGAGCGGGACGTACCGGGGATCATGGCAAGGCATTGGAAGAGGCCAATGCCGAGATAGACAGGCAGCGGGAAATCCATCACGTCGTGGTATTTCGGCTTGAGCGCCAACCGGTCGACCCAGAGGAGCACGATACCGCCGAGGATCAGCATGATGCAGATCAGTTTCGGCGTCTCGAACAGCACCGTCTTGATGAAATCATGCGCTAGGGCGCCGATCACGGCGGCGGGCAGAAAAGCGACGAGGATGCCGAGCACGAAACGCTGCGCCAGCCCGCTGCGCGGCAGGTCGGCCGCGAGCTTCAGAAGCTTCGACGCATAAACGCTGAGGATCGCCAGGATCGCGCCGAGCTGGATCAGCACCTCGAAGGCCTTGCCGGTCGATTGAAAGCCGAGAAAATGCCCGGCCAGCAATATATGCCCCGTCGAGGAGACCGGGATGAATTCGGTCAGTCCTTCGAGCAGGCCAAGCATGAGCGCGTCGACGATGGTCTGATTTTCCATTACTCACCCTGGAGAACACACCCTTGGGAAGGCGGAACGTTTGCTTGTCATGGCGACGAAGTGTCCCTATAGCTCGGAACGCCTCGACGGCTGGCGTGAATCGCGGCCAAGACTTACGGGCCCGGTCATCGATTGGCTAGAGCCCGTCGAAAATAACGGACCATGCTGACGCTTTTTCATCAACCCCTGTTCGCCTCCTGCCGTTTCGTACGCCTTTCCTTCGGCGAGTATGGCGAGGAGCTGGCGCTCATCGAGGAGAAGCCCTGGGCCAGGCGCAAGGAGTTCCTGACGCTCAACCCGGCCGGCACCTTGCCCGTGCTCCTGGCCGAAGGCGACGTGCCGATCGTCGGCGCTGGCGTGATCGCGGAATATCTGGACGAGACGCGCGGCGTGCTCAAGCGCGAGAGGCGGCTGCTCGCCGAGGATCCGATGGAGCGGGCCGAGATCCGCCGCATCGTCGACTGGTATCTGGTCAAGACGGAAAGCGAGGTCGCCCGGCACCTGGTGCGCGAGCGCGTGCTGAAGCCGCATATGCCCAACACGCAGGGCGGCGGCTCGCCCGATTCAGGCGCGATCCGCGCCGCGCGCTCCAACATCCGCCAGCATATGAAATACACGAACTGGCTGGCCGGCACGCGCAACTGGCTGGCCGGTCCGCGCCTGACCTATGCCGACCTCGCCGCCGCCGCCAGCCTCTCCGTCCTCGACTATCTCGGTGAGATCGACTGGACCGACTATCGCGCCGCGCGCGACTGGTACACGCGTATCAAGTCGCGGCCTTCGTTCCGGCCGCTGCTCGCCGACAGGGTGCGCGGCCTTTCCCCGGTGTCCCACTATGCGGACCTCGATTTCTGACGACAGGAATCGTCGCGGGAAGCTCCGCGATTTCATCGCGTCGGAAGCGCGACGCGCCGGCTTCGACGCGATCGCGGTCACACGGCCGGATTCCATCCCCCGGGCGCCGGCCCGCCTCAAGGAATTCGTCGCGAACGGACAGCACGGCTCCATGAGCTGGATCGCCGAGACTCTGGAACGGCGCGCCAAACCCTCGGTGCTCTGGCCGGAGGTGCGTTCGATCGTCGTGCTCGCCATGAACTACGGCCCCGGCCTCGATCCTCGCGCCCTCCAGTCCAGACGCGATCGCGCCGCCATTTCCGTCTATGCGCGCAATCGCGACTATCACGACGTGATCAAGGGCCGGCTCAAGGAGATCGCCGGCAAGATCGTCGCCCGCGCCGGCGGCGACGTGAAGGTCTTCGTCGACACCGCCCCCGTCATGGAAAAGCCGCTGGCCGAGGCCGCCGGGCTCGGCTGGCAAGGCAAGCACACCAACCTCGTCAATCGCGATTTCGGGTCCTGGCTTTTCCTCGGCACGATCTTCACCACGGCCGAGCTCGAGCCGGATGACCCCGAGCCTGACCGCTGCGGCTCCTGCCGCGCCTGCTTGGACGCCTGCCCGACCAGCGCCTTCCCCGCGCCCTACCGGCTCGATGCGCGCCGCTGCATCTCCTACCTGACCATCGAGAACAAGGGGCCTATTCCCGTCGAGTTCCGCGAGGCGATCGGCAACCGCATCTATGGCTGCGACGATTGTCTCGCCGCCTGTCCATGGAACAAGTTCGCCAAGGCCGCGTCGGAAGCGAAGCTCGCCGCGCGAGAAGACCTCAAGGCACCTGGGATCGCCGACCTCCTGGTGCTCGACGACGCGGCGTTCCGGGCGCTCTTTTCCGGCTCGCCTGTCAAGCGCATCGGCCGCGACCGCTTCATCCGCAATGTCCTGATCGCGGCGGCAAATTCCGGCGATGCTTCGCTCGCCGCGCGCTGCGAAGCGCTGATTGAGGACCAGGCGCCGCTGGTGCGTGGGGCAGCCGTCTGGGCGCTATCCAGGCTCGTGCCGGAAGACAGGCTGACTGCCGTCGCCGCGCGACGGCTGCCGGACGAGACCGACGCCGGCGTTCGCGGCGAATGGGAGATCGTGCTGAGAAGAAAGGCACCGGAACCGGCATGACGAAGAACATCTTCATTTTCGGCGCCGGTTATTCCGGCCGGGCCTTCGGAGCGATGAAGCCGGCTGAGACGGCGATCGCCGGCACCACGCGCTCCCCTGCCCGCTTCGAGACCCTGCGCCGATCCGGCATCGCGCCCCACCTCTTCGACGGCAAGTCGCTAACGCCGGAGGTCGCCGACGCGCTGGCCGAGGTGACGCATCTCGTCGTTTCCGCCGCCCCCGACGACAACGGCGACCCGGTCCTCGCAGCGGCGGCGGAAGCGATCCGGACCGGAATGCCCAATGTCGAATGGATCGGCTATCTCTCGACGGTCGGCGTTTATGGCGACCATGGCGGAGCCTGGGTCGACGAGACAAGCGAGTGCCGGCCTGTTTCCGGGCGATCTCGGGCAAGGCTCGCAGCGGAGAATGCTTGGGCCGCGCTGGGCGCGGAGACCGGCCTGCCTGTCGCCGTGCTTCGCCTTTCCGGCATTTACGGCCCTGGCCGCAACGCCTTCGTCAATCTGGAGGAAGGCTCGGCCAAGCGCCTGATCAAGGCAGAACAAGTCTTCAACCGTATCCATGTCGAGGATATAGCGGGCGTCTTGTGGCACCTGATCGGGGCCGACAGAGGCGGCGTGTTCAACGTCACCGACGATGAGCCGGCTCCGCCGCAGGATGTCGTGACATACGCCGCGGAACTGATGGGCGCCGAACCGCCGCCTGAGATTCCTTTCGAGACCGCCCAACTTTCGCCCATGGCGCGGTCATTCTATGGCGAGAACAAACGCGTCTCGAACGCCAGGATCAAGGCCGCGGGGTACCGGTTCCGCTTTCCCCATTATCGTGCGGCCTTCGAAATCATGTGGCGCGAGTCGCGCTGGAAAGGCGAAGGGGCGGCCGACGCGCGCAGCCCCATTCGTCGGGGGTAAGCCTGCCTCTCCTCGGCCGGCCTTAACCTTTAGGTAACCAGCAGGCGGGAGACTCTCCTCGCCTGTCGCGCCGGCGGAGAACGGGGAATGATCATGCTGCAGAAAATCCGGCGATTCGCGGCCTACGCCTTCGTCGCCCTTGGCGCGACCATCCTTGTGCCGGCCGAATCCACCGCGGAAGAACTCGCAAAGAACCTGTTCGGTAGCCAGAAGCTGCCGGCCGCCACGGCCGCCCGCTCCTACGGCTTCTACAGCAAGGGTTGTTTTTCCGGCGGTGTCGCCATTGCAACGGACGGCCCGACCTGGCAGGCGATGCGCCTCTCGCGCAATCGCCGCTGGGGCCATCCCGTCATGATCAACCTCATCGAGAAACTGTCGCGCGAGGCGACCGCGGATGGCTGGCCCGGCCTGCTCGTCGGCGACATCTCGCAGCCCCGCGGCGGCCCGATGCTTACCGGCCACGCCTCGCACCAGATCGGCCTCGACGCCGATATCTGGCTGACCCCGATGCCCGACCGCCGCTTGTCGGCCAGTCAACGCGAGAATATGAGCGCGACCTCGATGATCCGGAAAGGCGGGCTGACGGTCGACGAGCGTGTCTGGACATCCGCTCATGCGCGGCTCCTGAAACGCGCAGCGAGCTATCCCGAGGTGGAGCGCATCCTCGTCCATCCCGGCATCAAGAAGAAGCTCTGCGATACTGTGAAGGGCGACCGCTCCTGGCTGCGCAAGGTCCGTCCCTTCTGGGGGCACGATTATCATTTCCATATCCGCATCGGCTGCCAGCCGGGATCGTCCGGCTGCAAGACGCAGGCGACCGTTCCACCGGGCGACGGCTGCGACAAGTCGCTCGCCTGGTGGTTCACCGAGGAGCCATGGCGTCCCAACAAGAATCCGGACGCGCCAAAGGCGCGCGACCTCATGACGATGGCGAGCCTGCCCAGGGAATGCCGCGCGGTGCTGGGGGCTCCAGAGCCCGTCTCGGAAGCGGCGGTGACTGTCGGCGGCAGCGGCACGGCGGTCGCCACGGCTCCGACGACGAATGACGGAGCCGGTCTGATCGATCCGTCGGCACCCCCCATTTCCGCCAGTGCCTATGCGGCGACGCCCGACACCGGCATCCCGCTGCCGAGGCCCCGCCCGAATTGATCGGGCGGCATCGGCCGGATGCTCGGTCCGATGCCGCGCGTCGATCCCCGGGGACTTTCCTTGCAAGAGCGGCTTGGTTATAGGCTTCAACCGATTTAATCGGTTCAGCATCTCGGCATGGCCCATCGCTTTCGCCTCGCATTGATCGCACATGACGAAAAGAAGGACGACATGGTGGCCTTCGCGGTGGCCCATGCCGCTTTCCTCGAGGGCTGCGACATCGTCCCCACCGGGACGACCGGCGCTCGCGTTGCGGAAGCCTGCCCGCGCCTTTCGGTCAAGCGCCTGAAAAGCGGGCCTCTCGGCGGGGACCAGCAGATCGGGGCGCTGATTGCCGAGGGCGAGGTGGACGCCCTGATTTTCTTCGTCGATCCCTTGACGCCGATGCCTCATGACGTTGATGTCAAGGCCTTGATGCGACTGGCAATCGTTTACAATGTGCCGACCGCCCTCAATCGGGCGACGGCGGAACTGATTTTGGCAGAAGCGGCCGAAACCACCGGCCGTTCGAAAGGAACCGGCAAGAATGCCGAGCGCACATGACGACGAAACGACCCTGAAGTTCCCGATCCTGATCGGCGATATCGGCGGTACCAATGCGCGCTTCGCCATATTGGTCGATTCCTATGCGGAGCCCAAGGAATTCCCGATCGTGCGGACGGCCGACTTCGCCACGATCGACGACGCCATCCAGGCATCGATCCTCGATCGCACCTCGGTGCAGCCGCGTACGGCCGTGCTGGCCGTGGCGGGGCCGGTGGATGGGGACGAAATCGCACTCACCAACTGCGACTGGGTCGTGCGCCCGAAAGTGATGTTCGAGACGCTCGGCCTGAGCGACATCATCGTGCTCAACGATTTCGAGGCCCAGGCGCTCGCCGTGGTAGCGCTTGGCGACGAGCACATGGAGAAGATCGGCCCCGGCGAGCCCGAGGCCTCGGGCAGCCGCGTGGTGCTCGGCCCCGGCACGGGCCTTGGCGTGGCCGGGCTGATTCACGCCTGCCACCGCTGGATCCCCGTTCCCGGCGAAGGCGGACACATGGACATCGGCCCGCGCACGCCGCGTGATCATCAGATCTTCCCGCACATCGAGCCGATCGAGGGCCGCATCTCGGGCGAGCAGATCCTGTGCGGGCGCGGCCTTGTCAATGTCTACAACGCCATCGCCAAGGTCGAGAGCCAGACGCCCCGCTTCACCGCCCCGGCGGAGATCACCGGCGCCGCGCTGGAGCGCTCGGACCGGCTGGCTGAGGAGTCTCTCGAATTCTTCGTCACCTGCCTCGGCCGGACGGCGGGCGACCTGGCGCTGGTGTTCAAGAGCCGCGGCGGCGTCTATCTCACCGGCGGCATCGCCCAGAAGATCGTTCCTGCCCTGAAGGCCGGGAATTTCCGGGCAGCTTTCGAGGACAAAGCCCCGCACCGCGAGTTGCTCCGCTCCATGCCGGTCTATGTCATCACCCACCCGCTCGCCGCGCTCGCCGGCCTTGCCGCCTATGCGCGCACCCCTTCCCGTTTCGGGGTCGAAACGCACGGCCGGCGGTGGACGAAGGCATAATTCGGTGCGCCTGGCCCGGGGCTTCGATGATTGACCGTTTGCGCCGCAGACAGCCGCGGCCGATGCCGTCCATGCCAAGATCGTTGGTGTAAAGGATCGAGCGACATTTGGCATAAGCCCATTTTCCCACCACGATTGTTGTCTTCATGCCATAGGCAACCGGCCCCGATGACGTTAAGAGGTGCCGGACATTGGCGGGGCTCCCGTCGAGAGGCAGAGTGACGGCAAAGAGTTGAGTTCCATCGATAGCAAGGGCAAGCGGTCAGAGCCCGGCGAGATCGTCGCCGTCATCCGGCGCGTGCTGTCGGAAAACGGCCGCGACTATCTTCGCGACTACGTGCTGGCCATTTTTTTCCTGCTGGCGATCGCCGCGACCACGGCCTTCAGCGCCTGGATCATGCGCGACGTGATCGACGAGCTGTTCTATCGCCAGCGCTTCTATCTCATCCCGGTGATCTGCGGCGCCATCATCGTCGCCTTTACGATCCGCGGCCTGGCCACCTACGGCCAGGCCGTCATCCTGGCCAAGATTGGCAACAATCTGGTCGCCCGTTATCAGCGCCGCATCTTCGACCACCTGATGAAGCTCGGCATCAATTTCTTCACCGATACGCGCTCCGGCCAGCTCGCCGCCCAAATCAACCAGAACGTCTCCGGCATCCGCGACCTGCTCAGCATGACGCTGACCGCGATCGCCCGCGACGCCGTTTCACTGGTTGGCCTCGTCGCCGTGATGATCATGCAGGACCCCGTTCTGTCACTCGCGGCGTTGATCATCGCCCCACCGCTCATCTATTCGGTCAATTACATCATGCGCCGGCTGCGCCGGGTGACCCGCGAATCCGTCGAGATCAATTCGCGGCTGATCGGTGCCATGCAGGAGGCGACGCAGGGCATCGCCATCGTGAAGGCCTTCACGATGGAGGAGCAGCTCTCCAGGAAGATCGCCGACCTGGTGGAAAGCGCCGAGGGGCGGGCCAACAAGATCGCCCGCGTCTCGGAGCGCGTCAGCCCGATCGCCGAGGTCCTGGCCGGCTTCGCCATCGCCGGCGTCATTGCCTATGCCGGCTATCGCGCGGCCTACGCACAGCAGCCGCCTGGCGCCGTCTTCGCTTTCATCACTGCCCTGCTCCTGGCTTATGATCCGGCCAGGCGGCTGGCGCGCGTGCAGGTCAATCTCGAGCGCTCGCTGGTCAATGCCCGCATGATCTACGAGATCCTCGACATCGAGCCGCGACAGCGCGACAGGCTCGACGCCACGGAACTCGTGGTCGAAAGGGGCGACATACGTTTCGAAGACGTGACCTTCGGCTACAACAAGGGCCTGCCGGTGCTGCACAAGGTCAGTTTCCTGGCCGAGGCCGGCAAGACGACGGCAATCGTCGGAGGCTCGGGCGCCGGCAAATCCACACTGGTGGCGCTGCTCCAGCGCTTCTACGACGTCGACGACGGCCGCATCGCCATCGACGGCCAGGA
Source organism: Mesorhizobium sp. 1B3 (assembly GCF_050958605.1). Taxonomy (NCBI): domain Bacteria; kingdom Pseudomonadati; phylum Pseudomonadota; class Alphaproteobacteria; order Hyphomicrobiales; family Phyllobacteriaceae; genus Mesorhizobium; species Mesorhizobium sp. 1B3. The sequence continues at coordinate 18,761 of NZ_JBJHDO010000011.1, forward strand.
CATCGCGATGGTCACCAAGCGGTCGCTGCGTCGCTCGATCGCCTATGTCTCCCAGCAGCCCTACCTGTTCGAAGGCACAATCCGCGACAATATCCGTTACGGCCGGGCCGACGCCACCGACGAGGAGATCGAGGCCGCGGCAAAGCTCGCCCAGGCCGACGGCTTCATACGTCAGCAGCCGCACGGCTACGACACTCTGGTCGGCGAAAACGGGGTGACCCTCTCGGGCGGGCAGAGGCAGCGCCTGTCGATCGCGCGCGCCATCGTGCGCCAGGCGCCGATCCTGCTGCTCGACGAGGCGACATCGGCGCTCGACAACGAATCGGAGGCCCTCGTCCAGGAAGCGTTGACCGAGGTGATGAAGGGCCGCACGACGATCGTCATCGCGCACCGCCTTTCCACCGTCATCAACGCCGATCATATCGTGGTGCTGGAACACGGCAGGCTTGTCGAGGAAGGCACGCACCGCTCGCTGCTGGCGGATCGGCACAGCGTCTATGCCCGTTTCCACCGGCTACAGGGTGAGACCGGGCTGAGCCTCGTCGACGACGTCAAGCAGTTGCAGTCCGAAAAGAAACACCATGTCGGGAGCAAGTCATGAGCAGCATGGGTCTTGTCGTGGTCGGGGCCGCCGGGCGCATGGGTCAGGCGCTGATCCGCGCCATCCATGAAACGACCGGCGCCCATCTCGCCGGCGCGATCGAGCGGCAGGGTTCCCCGCATATGGGCAAGGATGCCGGGATGCTCGCCGGCGTCGGGCCGCTCGACGTGGCGATTTCCGACGACCCGCTTCCGGTCTTCGCCAAGGCTGACGGCGTGCTCGATTTCACCGCGCCGGCGGCGAGCGTGGAGTTCGCCGGCTATGCCGCGCAGGCCCATATCGTGCATGTCATCGGGACGACCGGCTGTTCCGCCGAGGACGACACCAGGATCGCGGCGGCGGCTCGCCATGCCAGGATCGTCAAGTCCGGCAATATGAGCCTGGGCGTCAATCTCCTTGCGGTTCTGGTCGAGCAGGCGGCGCGGGCGCTGGGGCCGGAGGACTTCGACATCGAGATCCTCGAGATGCATCACAAGCACAAGGTCGACGCGCCCTCCGGCACGGCCATCCTGCTCGGCGAGGCCGCCGCGGCGGGCCGAGAGATCGACTTGGCGCCTCATAGCGTGCGCGTGCGCGACGGCCATACCGGGCCAAGGCCGGCCGGCGCCATTGGTGTCGCCACGCTGCGCGGCGGCAGCGTCGTCGGTGATCACTCGGTCATCCTGGCCGGCCCCGGCGAACGCATCGTGCTGTCGCATCATGCCGAGGATCGCTCGCTCTTCGCGCGCGGCGCCGTCAAGGCCGCGCTGTGGGCCTGGGACAAGAAGTCGGGCCTCTATTCGATGCGCGACGTGCTCGGTCTTTCCTGACCTCACCCAGCTTCATCGCCACACCCGAAAGGAAGAAAATGTCCGGAACACTCGTGCTTGTCCGCCACGGTCAGAGCGACTGGAACCTGAAGAACCTTTTCACCGGCTGGCGTGACGTCGACCTTACCGAACAGGGCCATGCCGAGGCGAAGGCTGCCGGCGCGAAGCTGAAGGCGAAGGAACTGAAATTCGACATCGCCTTCACCTCGGCGCTGATCCGGGCCCAGAAGACCTGCCAGCATATCCTCGACGCCGTCGGCCAGAGCGATCTGAAGACCGTCCGCAACATAGCGCTCAACGAACGTGACTATGGCGACCTCTCCGGTCTCAACAAGGACGACGCCCGGGCGAAATGGGGCGAGGAACAGGTCCATGTCTGGCGCCGTTCCTACGATGTGCCGCCTCCCGGCGGCGAAAGCTTGAAGGACACCGGCGCGCGTGTGTGGCCCTATTACCTCCACGACATGCAGCCGCATGTGCTGCGCGGCGAGACGGTGCTGGTCGCCGCCCACGGCAATTCGCTGCGCGCGCTGATCATGGCGCTCGACGGGCTCACCGGCGAGGAGGTCGTGAAGCTCGAACTCGGCACGGGCGTTCCGATCATCTATCGGCTCAATGCCGACTCCACGGTCGCCTCGAAGGAAATTCTCGCCTGACAGGCGGCCGCGGCGAAGTGTCGGGCGACAAAGGTGAAAAGCGAGAAAAAAGCGCGTTGACACTTGTCGCCCGCCCGCTTACATCAGCGGCCACCAGCCCAGATGGCGGAATTGGTAGACGCGCACGGTTCAGGTCCGTGTTCCGCAAGGAGTGGAGGTTCGAGTCCTCTTCTGGGCACCATTCCCTTCAGCGCATCAGCGAAGTTGGTTTGCTGATCGCGCATTCTCACCTCACTGAAGCAGCGCTAACCCGACAGAAAGCGCCTCCGACAAAATTAGGCCGCCTGTAGCGCATCGATTGTCGCAAGCTCTTCCTTGTGGCGACCACCGCCATCTTGATATCGTTCCGGCCTGCATGTTCGTCCGGAATTCGAGCGTCGGGCCGCATAACTTGGATAGATGCAGGGGGAGCGGCTTGCTTCAGCCATGGCGCGATTGAGGGTTCGGAGGCTACTATGGACCGGGGTGAACTCATTCTCGAGGCCATTCGAAAGCTTTACGATGTAGTTCTCGAGCCGGACGGGTGGGAAAAATCCTGCCCACGGTGGTCTCCACGGTTGGCGGCAACAGCACACTCTTTCTTGATCAGGATTTGCGCACCGGATGCGTTAAGTCCGCGACCGGTTGCGGTCTTGCACCGGAACTCCATGCCGCGTTCGCGCCGGCGTGCGAAGCTGGCATGTTGGCGCCTTGGATGGATAACCTCGGGTCTGGCATCGCTCGGCGAAGCTCCGCCGTGATCTCCGACCGCGCTTTTGCGAGCAGTGATTTCTACGAAAAAACCGTTCGCCCGACAGGCACGTTCCATAGCGCGACGGCAGCATTGGATTATGCGGCAAGCCATCGTGGTTTCATCGCCATCGGCAGGCGGTTGGGCAGTGACGACTACGATTCCCAAAGCATCGAGGTACTGCAGGTGTTGGTGCCGCATCTCGTCACCGCCTTGCGTGTGCGCCACCAACTTGGCGATGCCGAGTTGCAAACCCGCAGCGCCTACGCGATGTTGGATCGCCTCGATGCCGGCATTGTCCTGACTGACGCGTCCGCACGCCCGCGATTCGTCAATGCGCGCGCCGGGGCCATTGCTGCCGAGGGCGATGGATTCTGTCTCGGCTCGCGCGGAATTGCCGCGGCGTTGCCGACAGAAACCCGCGCACTTCGACGCGCCATCGCAGCCGCGGCAACCATCACCACGAAGTTGACCCAGAGCGACACAACCGACACAATCGTCCAGTCCGCTACATCGGCCATGCAGACGACGTTGCCCCTGTCGCGCCCCTCCTTGCGCCCCCCGCTCACCGCGTTCGTGATGCCGTTGAGCGAAGCAATGCTTGAGGGCACAACAGGGGCTCTAAGCCAAGTCGCCGTGTTCCTGATCGAGCCAGACCGTCCGCCCGAGATTGACACCCGCGCCTTGGGCGAGACCTATCGTCTGGCGCCGCGCGAAATACAGGTCGCCACGCTGTTGGCGCAAGGGCGCACCCTCGCGGAAATCGCATGCCAACTCGGGATCGGTCTTGGCACGGTGCGCGAGCACCTGAAGCGTGTCCTCGCCAAGACCGAAACCCGTCGTCAAGCCAACCTTGTCAGGCTCCTTTTGCGCGCGTTCGTGAAACCTGTACGCTAAAGCATGTCGCGCGAATTGGGATTCCCCCGACATGCTTTAGCTGTTGTTTTTGCATGTCCTTTGCCCAAAACCGCTGCACACTTTTGGGCGACATGCATTCGAACATTCTGCAGTCAGGTGTAATCACCTGACGCCGCACAAATAGGGCAGAAACAAATAGATGGAGCGGTCGCGCGAACGCATGCCGCTGTAATGAATCCCGCATGGCTCCCAAATGGGAGCCGCGCGCCTGTCTTCTTATGGGCAGAATGACCTCCTGCGGACGTGATCGAAGATGTCCGGTACGGAGTGGCAGGCCATGAAATCCCTATCGTAGGCGCCGGGATCGGCGGTTTCACGACAGCTCTGGCGTCGCATGATCCCGGCATCGAGTCCGAAATGACCCCGGTGCCGGCGTCACGGTGCTGACGCATGCCACCAAAGAGCCGATCTCGATTCGACTGCTTCCGGAACTCGATCGCGTGGGTACCCGCACCACGAGCAGACTTACGGCAACCGCTTATCAACGCATCGAAACGAATGAAAAGGAGAACAGCAATGTCCAGAATGATTTTCGTAAACCTGCCTGTAAAGGATCTGGCTGCCGCGACCCATTTCTATAAGGCGATCGGATGTGAGAAGAACGAACAGTTCAGCGATGAGAACGCAGCCTCGATGGTCTGGTCAGATACCATCACCTTCCAGCTGCTGACACAGGATTATTTCGCGACCTTTACGCCGAACCCGATCGCCGACGCGCAGAAGACGACCGAAGTGCTGATTGCACTCTCATGTAACAGCCGCAAAGAGGTCGACTCCTTGACCGAAGCTGCGGCAGCTGCCGGCGGCAAGGTAGATGTCCGCGAACGCCTGGACATGGGCTTTATGTACAACCGCGCCTTTGCAGATCCGGACGGCCACATATTCGAGTCCGTGTGGATGGATTTCCAGGCTTCATCCGCCGCACCGGACCAATAGCACGCCAAGGCTCAGGTCCGGTGCCATCGCGACAAGGTCGGCGTCATGCGCCGAGCACCTCCGCCCAGCATGGGGATGAAGCGACCGTGAGCACACGACCGAGGATGGACAGCGGGATCGAAGGCGATACGGCCGCAGCGCGGTCGGTCGCGGCGGCGATGTTGGCGGAAATCATCGATCTCGCCGACCGGCACAAGGCCGAGGGCGACCGGCTGCGGCAACTGCCGCCGGCGCTCGCCGAGGCCTTTCATCGCCACGACGTTTACAGGCTGATCCTGCCGCGCGACCTCGGCGGCGGGGATGTGGATCCGCTCGACTATCTCGATCTCGTGGAGAGGGTCGCCCGCGTCGACGGATCGACCGCCTGGAACCTCGCCATTGGGGCCGGCAGCGGACTTTATGTCGGTTATCTCCCGGTCGAGCGAAGCCGCCCGATGTTCGCCGACACGCGCTCTTGCATCGCCGGCGCCTATGCGCCTTTCGGACGTGGCGAGATCGTTGAAGGCGGTTATCGGGTCAGCGGACACTGGGGCTGGGCAAGCGGAGTGGCCCAGGCGCGCTGGATGGTCTTCGGCTTCCGCGTCGTTGCGAAGGACGGGGTGGATGGGGCGGACGAGAAGCCGCTCGAGGTGCGTCAGGCGCTGGCTCCGCGCGGGGCGTTCCGCGTGCTCGACACCTGGAATGTGAGCGGCATGCGTGGCACCGGCAGCACCGAATACGAGGTCGACGACCTCTTCGTGCCCTCCGACATGACCTTCCGGCTATTCCTCGACGAGCCGAAACACCCCGCACCGGTCTTCCGGCTTCCGGGCGCGTTCTTCGGCTCGGCCGTCGCGAGCGTCGCGCTTGGTATCGGTCAGGGCGCAACCGAGGGCCTGAAGCAGCTTGCGGCGGTTAAAGACGGGTTTCTGGGCCGCAACCTGCTTCGGGAGCAGGCCTACGCGCAGTATGCCGTAGCCAAGGCCGAGGCGCTCGTCGAGTCGGCCAACCTCTACCTGCGCGACGCGATAGCCGATATCTGGCACAGCACCCTGGCCGGGCGCGAGATCGATCCGGCGCACCGCAGGCGTGCTCGGCGCGCCTGCGTGCAGGCGGCCGAAGCGAGTGCCGAAGCTGTCGACCTGTGCTGCCGCGCCGCCGGCGGGCACGCACTGTTCCAATCGCAACCCTTCGAGCGCGCCTTGCGCGACGTCCGTGCCGCCATTGCCCAGATCACTCTGCAACGCGCCGCCATGGAAGATGCGGGCCGCACCGCCTTCGGTCTGAAGCCACTTTCGCCGGTCTTCTGAGAGGGATGTGGGAATCAAAGGAACGCCTGCCGTTACCGGACCGTGGCCCTAACATCTGGGGATAATCGCGAGTGTCTAGTTCGCATGGCAGTTGAGCATAGTAGTTTCAGCAGGAAGCGATTCGCTCCTGAATCATTATTGCCCTGACATACTGTTTCCCCCTGATTCGAAACGTGTTGGAACGCCACATTGTGGCCGGGCAATTGCCACATTTGCTGCCCTAATTCTTACCTACGCCCTCATCAGAATGATCAAGTGAGGGACTTCTTTAACGATGTCGAAAACTTTAGCGGCCGGCGCCGTCCTGGCGACCGGAGTGTTCTTTGTCGCCTCGACGCTTCCCGCCTCCGCCCAGTGCGGCCGTGCTTCCTGGTATGCCCTGACATCCAAGACGGCTTCCGGCGAACGCATGAACCCTTCGGGCATGACGGCCGCGCATCGCAGCCTCCCCTTCGGGACCAAGCTCAAGGTCACCAATAAACGCAACGGCAAGAGCGTCGTCGTGCGGATCAACGATCGGGGGCCTTTCATCAAGGGTCGCATGCTCGACCTCTCGAAGGGCGCGGCCGGCAAGCTCGGCTTCATCGGCGCCGGACATACGGCCGTCTGCATCGAACAGATCTGAGGTCTACCCGGTTCTGCTCAGGCGGTTAGCCGCCGTCCCCGCGATGGCTTCCGCAAGGCTCATGCCCCAGTGGCGGCGGCAATAGGCCCTGAAGTCGAAGCAGGGCAAGCCGGGACAGACCTCGAACTCGATCAGGTGGATCGCGCCGTTCTCCTCGACCCTCAGATCGATGGAAAAGACGTCGCGCAGCCCCAGCGCACTCATCAACCTTCCGGCAATCGCCCGGATCGCCCGGTCGGCTTCAGGCTGAAGGTCGAAGACGGCGACGAGCTCGGGCTCGACATAGCGGCCTTGCGACCGGGCGGCGGCACCGGTTTTCCCATAGAGTGCCAAGCTGTCGGCCATAGTCTGGAAGTCACCACCGGACTCGACGAAATAGACTCCGAGCGCCTCCGGGCCGGCATCGGGCTCCACGGCCAGGAAGCTCGCCCGCACGTTGCGGCCGGCGACATAAGGCTGAACGAGCGCATCGTCCCGGTAGGCGTCGAATACCCGTCGGCTCAACGCCAGCGCCTCCATCTCCGTCGCAGCACGCGAATCGTCCCAAATGCCGATCTTTGCTCCGAGACGATTCGGCTTGACGAAGTGGCCGACAGCGCTGGCCGGAGGCGGGACGATCCATTCGCCATTGCGGGCGATCCCAGCCTCTGGCGCCGGCAAGCCGAGCGCGCGCAGCACCGCGCCGGAGCGGAACTTGTCCTGGCAGAGCGCGAAAAGCGTGTCGTCCGAACCGATCGCAGGCAGGCCGCAAAGCCGTGCCAGGGCTGGCGCGGCGCCGCCACGGAAATAGGCGGTGCCGTCGGTCAGGGTCCATATCAGCGCATCCGATCCCAGCGTGGCGAGATGCGCCGCTGCCTTGTCTAGCTCGACCGGCGTAAACGTCAGGCCATGGATCGCGCACGCTTCGCGGATGGCATCGAACTCAGCGGCGAGGTCGGTGGATTGCGCGAGATAGGAACTTATCTCGAGCGCGCGTTCTTCCGCGTGCCCGGCGGCGAGGAGACGTGCGCGACAGGCCTCCTCCGGCTCATGGACGAGGACGAGTTCGGCCCGCGACACGGAGAACCCCTACAGCAGAACAGGTGGCTCGAACCGCCCCTTCACCGGGAGATCGAGCACGAACGTCCAGCCGGCTTGCGGGTCAGCGGCGCGTGCGGCTTCGTCCATGTCCGCCCAGGCCGAGGTGACGACGATCTTTCCGCCATCGGGACCAACGAAGGCCGGGCAGGAGCTTTGGCGGGCGGGTATAGCCAGGCTCCGCACCATGGTGCCGTCCGGTGCGTAGGCGTCGAGCGAGCCCGCGCCCCAGCGCGCATTCCAGACAATGCCGTCGGCATCAACCACCGCGCCGTCCAGCACGCCCGGCCGGCCACGGCAATCGACGAAGACCTTGGGATCGCCCTGGGGCAGGCCGGTCGCCGGGTCGCAATCGACGCGGAAAAGAACGTTCTCCACGGTGCCGGTAAAATAGGCGGCGCGTCCGTCCGGCGAAAAGCAGATGGCGTTGGGGACGGTCACGTCCGTGACGATCCTGCGCAACTCGCCTTTGCGGAACCAGTAGATTGCACCCGCCGCGGCCGCGGCGTCCCTGGCCATCGTGCCGATCCAGAAAGCGCCGGACGGATGGGTGCGGGAATCGTTCGACCGGGTCGCCGGTTTGTCGGCCTCGAGGGCGGTATGCAGCGTCAGCTCGCCGGTCTTGCGATCGCGCACGTAAAGACCGGTTTCGGTGACGACGAGCTGGCGGCCGCCATCGATGGTGGCGATCGCGCTGGCCATCTCCGGCAGATCATGGATGATCGTCGCGCCGCCGGAGCATTTCTTCTCGAGCAGCTTCCTGCCCAATATGTCGAACCAGAACAGCGTGTCCGTCGCGGGGTCGTAGCTCGGCCCCTCGCCGAGCTGACAGGCGATGTCGCAAAAGACCGGGACGCTCCCTGCGCCAGACATCACAGATACCCGCCATCAACGATCAGCGTCTGCGCCGTCAGCATACGCGAGGCGTCGGAGGCCAGGAAAAGGCAGGGCCCGACGATATCGTCCGGCCGCATCGCTTCCTTGATGCTCTGCCTGGCAATGTGGGCGGCGAGCGTCTCGCCCGTCACCCAGAGCTTCTGCTGGCGCTCGGTGATGACCCAGCCCGGCGCGATCGCATTGACGCGGATCCCATCCTGGCCGAGCCGGCCCGCCAATCCCTTTGTGAGGCCGATGATGCCGGCCTTCGCCGCCGTATAGGACGGCATGTCGGGATGATTGATCAGGAAGGAGGTCGAGGTGAAATTGATGATTGAGCCCCCGCCCGCGGCCTTCATGCCGGGAGCCACGGCTTGCGCGGTGAAGAAGTGCGGCCGCAGGTTGATCGCCTGGTTGTTGTCCCAGTAGTCGACGGTGACGTCCTCCACCGCGTGGCGATCGTCCAACGCCGCATTGTTGACCAGCACCGTCGCCGGTCCATGAACCGTTGCGGCGCTGCCGACCGCGGCGCGAAGCGCTTCGATATCGCGCAGGTCGGCCTTCAGGAAGAGCGGACGCCGGCCGGCCTCCCTTTCGATTTGATCGCAAAGCGCGATGCTCGCCTCCTCCGCGATGTCGATGAAGGCGACCCGCGCGCGCTGGCGCACGAACCCTTCCACCACCGCAGCGCCGATGCCCGACCCCCCGCCGGTGATGAGGACGGAGGTCCCTTCAAGATCGTGGAACTCGGCCGAAGGCATCATCGTAGCAATCCCTGTCTTTAAGCGATTTGCCGATTTGTCCGACAAATCGAGGGCAGCCGTCAACCACCGCGATGGTTTTCAGCCTCAGGTGCGGCGCGCATCCGCGGGCTCCGCTTGCCCGCTATCGGGCACGACGGGTGCTAGCCCCTACCGCCTTCGGCGATGCCGAAAGCGGTTCCGTCCAGGAGACCGGCCGTCCGTCCGCTCAAGCCGCGCCGGCCCGGCGCACGCCGCGCAGGTTGTCGCGCAAAAAAGCCAGCGTCGCATCGGCATCGGCCGGCTTGCCGAACATGTAGCCCTGGCCTCCGGCGCAGCCGAAGGCGATCAGCCTCTCGGCCTGCGCTTCCTCCTCGATGCCTTCCGCGACGACATCCATGCCGAGCCCCTCGCACATGGCGAGGATCGCCCGGATGATGTGTTCGGAGGGCCGATCCCGGAGGATGGAGGAGACGAAGCTGCGATCGATCTTGAGCTTGTCGAACTGGAATTCGCGCAGCCGCCCGAGCGAGGACTGACCCGTGCCGAAATCATCCAGCGAGACCCGGATGCCGCAGCGACGCAAGTCGTTGACGATCTTCTCCGCGGAAGCCGGATCGCTCATCAGGCCGGTCTCGGTGATTTCGATCTCGAGGCGGCGCGGATCGAAGCCCGTGCGCTCCAGGATCGCCAATATATGCAGGCCGGTGTTCTGGTCGACGAGTTGCGACGGGGAAAGATTGAACGAGAGGAACAGGTCGGCAGGCCAGCTTCGCGCCGCTTCCGTGGCCTTGCGCAATACCAGCTGAGAGAGCGGGCCGATGAAGCCGCGCTCTTCCGCTATGGGGATGAAGGTGGCGGGCGAGACCGGGCCGAGATCGCGGTCCGTCCAGCGCGCCAGCGCCTCGAAACCGATGGTCCGGCGGGTCCTCAAATCGACGATCGGCTGGAAATAGGGTGCAACCTCGCTGGCCGAAATTGCGCGACGCAGCGCCTGCTCGATGCGCGTGACGCGCTTGGCGGCCTCCTCCATCTCGCGTGAATAGACCATGACCCTGCCGCGCCCGGAGCGCTTGGCATTGTAAAGGGCCGTCTCGGCCTTCTGCAGCAGGATCTCGGTGGTTTCGTCGCCGGAAAAGAACAGAGAGCAGCCCACCGAAGCCGATAGACGCGCGGTGCGCTCGCCGACATCGTAGGGCGCCGACAGGATTTCGATCAGCATCCGAGCCTTTTCGGCCGCGGCCTCTTCGCTGAAAACCATCGGCAGCAGGAAGGCGAATTCGTCGGGGCCGATGCGCGTCACCGCCGAATGGCCGTCCATGGCCGCGCGCAGCCGCAAGGCCACCTGGATGAGGATGTCATCCCCCGCCCTATGTCCGAAGAGGTCGTTTATCGGCTTGAAGCCGTCGAGGTCGAGGATGCCGACCGTGAAAGGCGCTGGATCCTCGGCGCGATCGCCGATGAGCCGGTCGACCTTGTCGATGAACCGCCGATGGTTGCCGAGCCCGGTCAGCGGATCCGTGAATGCGAGATCCGTGTTCTCGGCTCTCGGCTGGGCTGCGCCGAACAACGCCTGCATCGGAGACCCCTCATGCCCTCTGTCCGGAGCTCTTTCCCGCGTTACGCAGGAAAGTGCCCCCATTTTGTCGTTTTCGCCGCATCCGTTCGACGCCAGGCGATCGGCCCGGCTGCAAAATGCCCCACCCGGCCAATATGACGGCAAAGCGTTTAGGAAAAGTATGCGGCGCCATCGCCGCCGCTGCCGTTGGTCGATGATTGGCAGAAGCCCGCCAAAACTGTAAACGCTGTCGGATCTAGTCCCAACGAATGCGGGCCCGCCGCCGGAGATCCCATGCCGCTCAGCATCGCCATCCAGATGGACCACGTCTCGACGATCAGCATCGCCGGCGACACCAGCTTCGCTCTTGCGCTCGAGGCGGAACGGCGCGGGCACAAGCTCTACCACTACACGCCCGACCGGCTGTCGATGCGCGACGGCAAGGTGTTCGCTCGCGTCGAGGAGCTTTCCGTCCGCGACGAGAAGGGCAATCATTTCACACTGGGCGAGCCGGTGCGCACCGATCTCAGCGAAATGGACGTCGTGCTCTTGCGCCAGGATCCCCCTTTCGACATGAACTACATCACGACCACGCATATGCTCGAGCGCATCCATCCGCGCACGCTGGTGGTCAACGATCCGGCCTGGGTGCGCAACAGCCCCGAGAAGATCTTCGTGATGGATTTTCCCGACCTCATGCCGGCGACGCTGGTCACGAAGGACCCGGCCGAGGTAGACGCCTTCCGCAAGGAGCATGGCGACATCATCGTCAAGCCGCTCTATGGCAATGGCGGCGCGGGCATCTTCCATCTGCACGAAGCCGATCGCAACCTGGCCTCTCTGCTCGAGATGTTCGGACAGATGTTTCGCGAACCCTTCATCGTGCAACGCTACCTGAAAGAGGTGCGGGCCGGCGACAAGCGCATCATCCTCATCGACGGCGAGCCGGTCGGCGCGATCAACCGTGTGCCGGCGGAGCATGATTCTCGCTCCAACATGCATGTCGGCGGACGCGCCGAGAAGACCGAACTGACGGAGCGGGAACGCGAGATCTGCGCGCGCATCGGACCCTCGCTCAGGGAGCGGGGTTTTATCCTGGTCGGCATCGATGTGATCGGGGATTATCTGACCGAGATCAACGTGACCTCGCCGACCGGCATCCGGGAGGTCAAGAGATTCGGCGGCGCCGACATCGCCGCACTGTTCTGGGACGCGGTGGAGGCAAAGCGGCCCTGAGCAGCGCCCGGAGGCCACCCGCCAATCCGCACGCCGTCACCATGCCCCCGAAACCGGAGATGGCGACGGCGTAAGCGCCCCCTGTCAACCGCGGACGTAGGCACCAACGGTCAAACTTCCGGGCCGGCGGATAGGCACCGGCCGTTTCGTCATTCGTATTCAACTGCCCAAGCCAGCGCTTCATGACCGGTTCGAAGGCAGCGCGCTTCGCGGCGGCGTTTGCAACGGCTTCCGCCGCACCGGCCGAAAAACCGGCGCCGCCTTGAAGGGCCCGCTCCGCACAGCAGGTCGGCGAATCCCGGTTTGGAACCGTCGGTGAGCCGATCCGTCTGGCCGAGCCCGGTATAGAGGTTCTCGATCTGCAGATAGCAGCGAAGCCCCAGGACCTGGCGCCCGGGGGCCATCGAACAAACGTTCGAGTGAAATCGCATTCCCATGATCGGCCGACCGGTAGAGCGCGAAGGCCTGCCCGGGCGGCATCGTCACCGCTGCCGAACGGGGCTACGGCCAGCCGGGTCCGTCGCAAGCGGTCGCCCAGGTGGCCGATCACCTCCGAAACGATCGACAGGTCACTGAAGATGTGCGGGACCAGGTAGAACTCCGTTCGCGGATCGCGTTCGGCCAGGCGTTCGATCACCGCCGCCATCTCCCGGGTAAACTCCGCCCGGCCTCCGAATCCGGCAAATCGGATATGGCCCATGTCGCAGGCGATGTTGATGACGATCCGCCTGGCATCGCGTCTTGGCGGAAGCAAAACCGGAGGGGTCTCCTGGGGATGCGGGAGAAAGAAGCCGCGATGTGGGAGGTCATGCACGCGCCCGGCATACTGCTCTCCGATATGCCGCTTCAGATTGTTCCATTGCGCCGTCGTTGCGGACGCTCACCAGATATTGTTCGGATGTCGTGAGCTTATCGAGACATGCCGCCCGCACTTCTCCGCCCAATTCCGAACGGTCTGATGCGTAACGATGATGCCGCGCGCTGCCAGCATGTCCTCGACCATGCTCAAGCTGAGCGGAAAGCGGAAATACAGCCATATCGCATGAGCGGTGATCTCGGCGGGAAAGCGGTGGCGACGATAGAGCGGATCGCGAGCAACTTCTGACATGCCTCACGTTCGCAGACCTTCATCAGCCGTCCGTTAACTTTACGGTGCCTTCCTTACTTATACTCTATGAAACAACAAGCATCACGCGCTCCGGCCATTTCTATCGGTGGACACAGACCGAGACCAAGGTGTCCGTTCTGTCCACCTTCGCAAGCGACGCCGCATACTCTGCGTCAAGAGCCGGAGAAGCCAGGAACCGCCATTCATTGTGCCCTCCCGGCTTGCCTTTCGACAGCCAGTATTGATGATTGGCCAGTGGATAGCGTTGCTGTGCCATCGTTTCAACGGCCTCGTATCCCACGTGCCGCAGCAGGGCTTGCAAGCTCCGGCGCGTGTGGAGGACCAGATGCTCGCTCCAGAACGTGAACCGCTTGAATGCCTCGCAATCGTATAGGGTAAACAGAGCGTCTCGTGCATGGGGGACTTCAACGAGTAGCGTTCCGCCTGGCCGCAGTACGCGGCGAACTGCCTCCAGAATCGCAACGGGTTCCGTGAGGTGCTCCAACACGTGAAACATCGTTACCACATCGATGGACCCCTCCTCCAAACTGCTGAGCCCGCCAATAACGTTATGACCCCTGCCACGAACAATCGCCGCGCGTTCCTTGTTCGGCTCCAGACCGGCCGCCCAGGACGCCTCGGAAGCCAATTCATCCAGCATGCCGCCCAATCCGCAGCCGAAATCGAGCCAACGTTTATCGCGAATATAACCACCAAACTCAGCGGCACGGCGAGTGTTGTCCTCCAGCCTAGGCGTTACGATTTCCGCGCCATGAATGCTGTAGCTGTGCTTTTCTTCGCGCTCCGTGTAGTATTCTTCGGACATGTGATCGGAGCGAGAGAGTACAATTACCTCAGTGACAGGGTCACGAAGAACAGCAACATCGTCGCGGTCCCTTACTCTCGGATAATATTCCTCGAGACGGGCCCCGGAAAGTACGCCAATACTTTCAAGCTTTGCAATTAGGTTGGACATTCCGATTCCCTCAGGCGGGATTTACACGGTCTGTCTTGTTAGACAGTACTTGTCCGATTTTGCCCATATTGGACACCGTTTCTTCCCAAACAAGGGCTTGAGCGACGGCGATATCGGCATGCACCTTTTGCCGATCGGATTCGACCGCGGCCAAAGCGGCATCCAGTAGATTCGACAAATCCGGTGAATCTACCTCGACGCCCCAGGTCGGCTGTTCAATATCGTCGAGCAAGAATCTCATCTTGTCATGACTGATGATCGACATTATCGGCCGGCGCAGCCCGAACGGGATCATTTGCGCATGTCCCCGCATGCCAAAGGCGAAGTCCACCTGTGCATAGAATGTCATTATCTCCCTAGGTCCGGCGTCTGTCAGATCTACCGTATCGTAGTCAATGCCCGCCGCATCCAGATAAGGTTCGATCTGCCTGTCCATAGTCTTATGGGCAGCAAGAACGATCTTCCAGCCACGCCGATGTGCCTTGCAAACCGCGCCAGCCACATTGGCCAGAACGCGCCCTGCATCCTTTCCAAATCTCAAATTTGCGCGATCGAAAGCGGCATTGAAAGCAAGGACACGATCCATTTTGGTGTCGTGAGCCTCCGCCAGTTTCCGATATTCCGGATATAGTTGCCACAACACATTGGTCGGGCAGAGCTGTCGGCGCAAAGTGCCCGCCTGGTCGAATTCCAGATACTGCTTCAGCGCACGAATTGAGCCGGTGTTTCGCAGCGCGAAAAAATTCGCCTTTGCGGCCAACGCACCTATGTGCTCGCGAAAAACCGGATCGAAGTCATCTTGGCCCCGGAAGCGATTGTATCCAATCGCGAAAACGATCAACGGGATGTCAATTGCATGCACGGCCTCCACCGTGCTGTTCCATTGCCAGCCGCTGTTAGAAACGTCGCTACCTGCCTGATCGCGCAAGAGCAGTCCCCCACCGCCGATCACTATGCCGTCAAACTCGCGATTAATGCGTAGCGCGTCCTCGACGGAGAATTCCGTCCAAGCCTGGCGCAGCTCCCATTCATGGCGTCCCAGAAGCGTATCGAAAGTCTTGCGGACGACCGGAAACAGCAGCGTATCACCAGCATTGCGGTTCGCTGAGTTGTGCACGCCGATGTGAAGGATACGTTTGGTTCCGACAGGATTTGTGGCTGTCGGTTCGGGACCGACTTCTTCCGAACCGCAGCTGATCAATGAGCGTAATGTCATTGCGGAACTTCTTTACGTGAATTCCAGGGGTGCAGTCCCTCACTGATTTGTCTCGCTAGACGCAAATCCTCGAAGGAATTGATATCAATCGAGTTGAAGGTGGCCATTTCATAGCCGAGCGCGCCTTCGACGTGGAACGTGCCGCTCTCTCTCAACAGGCCCGGTCTTGCCAGAAAGATTGAGCCATTCACACTATACAATTTCCTGAGCCCCTGCCGCTGGGCATTGGGATTTTCTTCAGACGCCACGCGTTCGAGCGCCATCCCGTCAAGATAACGTAGATTGGTCATGTATTTACCCAAATCAACCACACTCACCACCGCCGGAGCTCCTGTTTCGCGGAACAAATCCGCTGCGCCTCGAACGTCTTCGGCAAGGCGTAGAGGGCTTGTCGGCAACAACATCATCACGCCGGCAGGTACGTATCCTTCCTGTTGCTCAAGCCAATCGAGAGCGTGCAGCGCGACATGAACGGCGTGGATATCATCGCTCGCTAAGGGCGCGGGCCGCGTGAACGGCACTTCCGCCCCCCAATGATGGGCCACATCGGCAATTTCGGCGCTATCGGTTGAAACGATCACGCGATCAACAGCCCCGGACTCCAATGCGGCCAAAATCGACCATGCCAGCAACGGCTTGCCATTGAGGTCCGCAAGGTTCTTGCCGGGAATCCCCTTGGATCCACCACGCGCCGGTATTACGGAAATTACTTCATCGTGCGTCACGTTCTTTGCTTTCTTTGCACGTCATGAGGCGCGAAGGCTTTCTCCAATCTGTCCAGCGCGAGCCAGAAGCCTTCTCCGCCATTCTTGTGACCCTGCCAAATCTCAGGAACGAAAGGCACCTTCGGCGCCCGTTCACGCAGACTATTTCCGACATGTTCAAAATCAATTTCTCCATCCCCGATCTGGAGTCCCTCGTCATGATGCCCGCGCGCATCGACAACATGGAGATGGGCGATATAGGAACCTACGTCTTGCATAAAGTTCTGCATGGACCAGCCGAAAAAATTGCAGGCCAGCTTGGAATGAGAAACGTCAAAGCAAATGCGGGTGCCGTGAGCCTCGCAGAAGTCCACAATTTCCTTTGGGTCCATGAATAAGTTGTGGTAGCGCTGCCCGCCGAAATGCCAAGGGAACGGCGGCATCGTCTGTGGAATAATCTCCACGCCTTCGGCCTCCACTTTAGCGAGGGACGATGCAACCCGGTCATAGTGTTCCTGCCTGCGGTCGACGGGCATAAAATAATCAGACGTAAAGCCGCCCGCATTGATGACGATCAGCGGCTTTGACGTCTCCGGAAAATAGCGCTTAAGTTCACGTGTGCGGTCAACGACGCGCTGGAGTTCATGAATAGAACGAGAGCGATAGCCTTGATCACGTGAGGACAAATCCATCACGTGGTCGCCCGAAAACAGTTCGGGGCTATGGACTACAAGCCCTAGCCTGGTTGGCGCGTCGAAGTAATCTGACGGCTCGTGGTCAAGGTCCCGATAGCTGAAGTGAATTTCCACGAAATTGAGAGGCACATTTTTCGTCAGTGCACTGAAATCGTGATAACGCACGGGAATGCCCCACGGGCGATCAAAATGATACTTCCTGGGTGCCACGCTTTCTCCCAGGATGTCACTCTCGAAGAACACCTCACCTGCGCGCAGGTCGCGCCGAGCCGGCGTGCCGATCAAATCTTTTAGACGGGAGGGCTGCAGGCCTCGCCCTGGGCTTCGCGCATCGATCATTATTTGGTCGAGGGTCTCACCCTTCCGGATATCCCGGGCCGCGACCAACGATTTTGCCAATACTTCGCGATTAAGTCGCTCCCCTTGACTTATAGTACGCTCAGAACCGCTGCCGATCGCCTCTTCGACGTTACGTATGGCCCGCACCATAGAAGCGAACTCGTCCGGCAAGAGACTCACGCGATGGTCATTTCCTTCCATGTTCCGATCAAGGGTGAAGTGTTTCTCGATAATCCGCGCGCCACGCGCGACGGCCGCGATGCAAACCTCGTAGCCGCGCTCGTGTCCTGAATAGCCGACGACACCTTGAGATATTTCTTTGAGCCGGTGCATGTACGCGAGATTGATATCCCGCATCGGCGCTGGATAGGTCGAGTTGCACTGCAAGAGGGCAAAGGAGGCGCCCAGTCTTCTCAACAGGCCGACGCTTTCCTGTATTTCATGCTCCAATGACATTCCCGTCGATATGAGCAGAGGCCGACTGGTCCTAGCTGCGGCCTGAAGGAGATCATGGTTTGTCAAATCTGCAGAAGCGATTTTGAACCCTTCAAGCCCATAGTCGTTGAGAAGGCTCAGACTTTCTAGGTCCCAAGGGGTGCATAGCGGGACCATGCCGCACTGCCTAGTGTAATCCAAGGCTAGGAACATCTCGTCAGCAGTCAGCTGAAATCTACGCAAGAGATCTAGTGTGTATTCTGCCCCCAGATCCTCGCTACCGACATCTCCACCGTTCACATAGATGCTATTCATGTCGCGCATCTGGAACTTCGCGCAGTCAGCACCGGCTTCCGCCGCTTCTTCAATCAAACGTTTTGCCAACTCGAGGCTGCCGTTATGATTATTGCCGATCTCAGCGATTAAAAACGCAGGTTTGTCATCGCCAATTTCCTTGTCTCCGAAGCGCATCGTTTGCTGCTCTCGCCAAGCGATGGCTGAAAGACGCCCCGCCTCATCGATGATCGGAATTGACGTAATCTTGGAATTGAAGAGAGCCTCGATATGTTGTGGATTGTCGTCAAGGCGGGCGCGCACGAAGTTTGTGTTTGCGATTTCCCGGACAGGCTTCTGGAGATCGATTTCATGAACATTGACGACCCACCTGCGGAAGTCCCCATCGGTTACTATACCCTCCAAAGTTCCGGAATCGGACAAGCAATAAACAAGCCTTCTGGTGTTCTTGTTTATTTTCTGCAGCGCAAACTGGATAGAGTCTTCGTAATAAACAGTATAAGCCGCTATTTGCTTGCTAATATGCAATGCGATTCCCCTTTAGAATACGTCGTCTCTTCGCTCGCGGCCGACGCGGCGAGTGGAAATTCGACAACAAGTGTCTAGCCGCTATCGTTCGAGCGTCGTCGCCCGTTCCCGGAGCACCTACCGCGCGAGCGCGTCGTGATCGCCGCTCCCGAGATCTGCGCTTGCTGCGGCTCGACCAGGCTGTCGAAGCTGGGTGAGGACATCACCGAACGCGCGAAACGATAGACTGCATCCTCCGGTCCGGTCCGCTGCTTCGGATTGTGCAGGGCGCGATGGATCTCGCGCGAGCGATCGACCAGGAAACGCGGATGAGCGGCAGATGATCGGCTTCGCCCGATCCGATCTTGAACGCAGGCACGTCGATGCTGTTCAGGAAATCCGCCGCCTTCCGCGAAAACGGCGTGGAGATGTAGATCAGGCCGAGCTTCTCGGCGAAGGCCTTCAGCTCGATCTCATCCTGCTGCGTCAACGCGCAGCGCTGCATGACTTCATAGATGGAGATGTCTGCGTTGGGCGGGAACACGGACTTCGCTTCATCCGTCATCTCGTCTTCGACGAAATGCGTCTGGTGCTTGATGCATTCCGCCCCGGCCTGCGCCGCCAGGCGAACCATGTCTTTCGCAACCTCGAGATCGCCACCGTGGTTGATCCCTATTTCCGCGATCACCAGCGGTGGGTATTCCGGACCGATTTCACGATGAGCGATCTTCATCCTCGGATTTCCGTTGGAGCCGCCGACTGTGACGAGGTCCCCCATGGGCTGGTGCCTTGCGGGCACGCTTCGCATCCCGTCGCCCTCAGTTGGCAGAGTGTTCATAAACGAGGTCCAGGCTCACGGCCTTGGACGATGCCGGCCGACCAGAATGCTCCGAGCGCCGGCGTGGCCGGGCTGTTGGAGCGCTTCTTGCCCAGTCGACGATCGAAGGCCACTCGTTCACGATTTTCTTTATGACCTCGTCGCCGCGGTTCGCCTTCATCGGGAATGGCTTCGCGGCCGGGAACCAGGGAACATGATCGGTCCCGAGATAAACTTCCGAATCGTGGCGGGTCATGTAGACGGTGGGAACGCCGAGACCGCCGGTCATATCCGCGACGGCACTGCCGATCGTGACTACAAGATCGCAGGCCCCGAGCAAGGCGCTGGCGCTGACGAGATCATCCTTCTGGTCGACATTCGTGTAGTGATGGAGAGG
Organism: Mesorhizobium sp. 1B3; assembly: GCF_050958605.1. Taxonomy (NCBI): domain Bacteria; kingdom Pseudomonadati; phylum Pseudomonadota; class Alphaproteobacteria; order Hyphomicrobiales; family Phyllobacteriaceae; genus Mesorhizobium; species Mesorhizobium sp. 1B3. The sequence goes on from NZ_JBJHDO010000011.1 coordinate 38,300, forward strand.
CATGCCGAGATTGCGGATCGTTTCGACCTCATCCGCAGTGGCGTCATACTGGACGTTGAGCCATTTCACGTTCGGCAGGTGCTTCAACGGCTCCAACTGCTCTGCATCGAAGAAGTACCGGTTTCGCGAGGCGGCGCGGTTCGACGACCGCCAGCAGACACCGACCAGTATTTCGTCTGGGCCTAGATCGAACTGCTCGCGAACACGGTTTTCCGCTTCGGGGAAGCGAGCGAGCCAAGGCGCCTGCCTTTCGTGAAAGGCGGCGATGTCCGGTCGAAACATCCTGCCCAGCGAGCCGACCGGGATCTGATAGTCGAATTCGGCATAGGCTTCTTCGCCACGACACTCGAGAGGGCCCTCGCGTCGAATTTTCGCCCAGGGAAAGGAGTGCTCGAACAGCGGCGCCAGTTTCGGCGAACATTCGAAGGTCACCGATCCGCCAAGATCCTTCAGTTCCGGAAGCAGCGAGGCAAACCGCACCTCGTCGCCGATACCCTGTTCGCGCCATACCAACAGCTTCTTGCCGTCAAGCGGCTCGCCTTCCCATCGCGGCGCGCTGAAGCAGCGGCGACTGGTGGTGAATTCGCGCCATTGCCAGCGCGCCTCGTAATTGACGAAGCCTTCGCTCAGCTCACTTTTTCTGAACTGGAGCCTCGCCAGGTTGTAGCGCCCCCCGACGTGATCGGGGTGCCGCCGCAGCAGATCCTCGTGAACGGAGATCGCGTCATCCAGCCGCCCGACAGCGGCGTAGAACAAGCCGAGTTGGGTTTGAAGCTGGGTTTTGTGCACTGTTTCCTTGGCCATCCAGCCCTCGAGGACGGCGATGCCTTCCTCATGCCGGTTTTCTATCTCCAGGCAGTGCACCCAGATATTGTCCAGCTCCGCCCTCTCGTCCTGGCTGAAACTCTCGAGATCGGCGCTTTCCCGATGTTTCCTGACGTAAGCAATATCCTGAAGACGCGCCGCCACATGCAACCGCTTCAGCTGAAGCTTGGGCGTGATGTCGGCCTGCTTCTCGAGCAGCCTTTCTGCGAATTCCTCGGCGCGCTGGTACAAGCGCAGTTCTATCAGAATGTCGACAAGGTTCAGGAGCGGATCGATCTGGCCGGGATCGATATGATGCGCGCAGGTGAATGCGAGATTGGCTGCCTCATAGCGTTCTGCCCGCTTCAGCGCTATTCCGAGGTTCAGCCAGCCGCCATAATATCTTTGATCGATGTTCGTCGCTCGCTTGAACAGCTCGATGGCTGTTTCAACGTCGTTCATCTGCAGGAATATGGCGCCCATGGAGTTCAGGATGCCCACGTCGTGAGGCTTCTGCTCATGAGCGGCATGTATCGCGACCAGCGCAGCGGGCAGGTCGTCGCAGCCACGCAGGACCAATCCGTAAAGGTGCAGAAAATCCGGGTTGTCGAAACCCTGACTGATCAGCCGCTCGCAGAGAATCCTGCTTTCGCGGAATCTTCCGAGGTTCTGCAGGGCGTAAATCTGCTTCAGCACTTTCTTGGGAGGCGCATTCTTCCCGATTTGCTTGAGAGCAGATTTCGTCGACATTTCTGGTCCTTCAAAACTGCGGGCACGCAGCAGGCAGCCGCGCTCCGCACTTCGACCGATGATCCAAACCGGCAGATCACACCGCTCAGCTGCTGGTCATGCGTATCGGGCCTAGCTTGTGCGTGGCTTGTCCATCAGATGATGGATAACGGCCTTCTGGATGGAAGCCGCATTCGGGACTCCGACGCATGACGCCGGGCAGTCTACCCTGTGTCCTCACGGCATTTGGCGACGCCAGGTTGTTCTACCTGGTTGGAAGCTGCCGTGTGCCACGCCCCCGGCGGATAGCCTGCCGCCTTCGTGCGGGGAGACGGGCTAAACCATCCTTTTGATCCTCAAATGTTCCTACGACTTATGGGCGACAAGCTCACCCGTTTGATTTATATGTTCCGGCAATGTTCTTGATTTGCCCCGCATTCCATGCTTTTTTCTAATGGAAGGTCCTTTGCGGCCTGATCTTTCTTGGGCGCGGCCGAAGCGGGAGGGGAGCATGGTTTCGCGGGTGCGCACTGTCGCGTTCCAAGGCATCGAAGCAGTGCCGGTCGACGTCCAGGTCATGGTCGCGCCGGGCAAGATGAACATCCATATCGTCGGCCTTCCCGACAAGGCCGTGGCGGAGAGCCGGGAACGCGTGCAGGCGGCGCTGCATGCTTCGGGCCTGTCGATGCCCCCCAAGAAAGTCACGGTGAACCTCGCGCCCGCCGACCTCCCGAAGGAAGGCAGCCACTACGATCTCCCCATTGCGCTCGGCCTGATGGCGGCGCTCGGCGCGGTCCAGGGCGACGCTCTTGCCGATTATGTCGTGCTCGGCGAGCTGTCCCTCGACGGCACGATCGCACCGGTCAATGGCGCGCTCCCTGCCGCGATCGGAGCCAATGCGATGGGCAAGGGGCTGATCTGTCCTTCAGGCTCGGGGCCGGAGGCAGCCTGGGCCGGAAGCGACATCGACATATTGGCGCCGCGCAGCCTGATCGCCATCGCCAATCATTTTCGCGGCACCCAGGTCCTTTCCCGTCCCGAGGCGGCAATCCAGCCGAGGTCCGGCGACTTGCCCGATCTCGCCGACATCAAGGGCCAGGAAAGCGCCAAGCGGGCGCTCGAAGTGGCGGCCGCAGGCGGGCATAATCTCCTCATGTCAATTGCATAGGACCCTACCACGAACGCCGTTGAGAGTGCTTCGCGGTATTTGGGAGCGTGGCAGGCCGAGGGTACCCCACCGGGGGGTATAAGGACTCAGGTGTATGGGGAAATGGCTTCACAGAGTTTTTGGAATTTTAGTCGCGACTGGTGCGTCTTCGCCCACGGGGTGCCGTCTTATCCTCCCTATTAGGATAACGGGCTGGTGTCCAAAACCAGTTCGCTGATCGGGGTCCAAACCTGATCAATCCCCCCTTCTAACAGGGCGCGTCAGTCACGTACTCGGAACGGCAGTGCGTCAACTCGACCTACCCCTACCAAGGGCGGGCGTTTTGGTTGACATCGGGGCCTAAGTGCCCCGACGTCGGCTGTAGGTCCGATTAGATCAGGCGGGCAGGGGAACGTAGATCGGGCCCCGGACAAAAACTTGCTGCAGGGCGACAAGATCGCCAACCGGAAGGTTGCTCACATAGGCGTTCCGCGCGTCGATCACGGCGAGCTTGTCGCTGTCATCCATAGCTAGGCGAACGAAATCATGCGCTGCCTTCATATCCATGTCGGTCTGGACATAGTAGAAGGAGTCCTGGAGCTTGTACCAGCGCCCGAGATGCATGATTTGCGTCTGGACGGCGTGGTAATTCTGTCCCGGGTGGATCAAATCATAGGCGAGGAAGAGGTTCGTTGGCATTAAAGGGTCTTTCTTAGATGGACCCTTGGACGACTTGACAGACAACCTTGAAGCGACGCATGGTCGCCTTGTCATCTCGATTGCGCCACCCGCCCAAGGGTAGTTGCAGTTGTTCGACACGAGCCGGGGGGTCCATCCCCGGCTTTGTCGTGTCCAGAATCGGACCATTCCGATTCTAGGGAAATCTGAGCGGTTCGCCTCAGACGAGTCAACGGCTCGAATCCCGCGGCAGACATTGTCCGATCACGTTTTGTTCATCATAAAGCTAGCAAAGCGGGGCGATTTGACCCTTTCTAGTCCCTTTGCTCACCTACGAATCTGAGGGAGGGGCCTGCCGCACCTTCAGGATTCTCCCAAGGATCAACAGCAGCACGCCAACCGCCAATCCCCAAATAGAAGTTCTGGCTGTCTTCAAAGCTACTCGGCTTCCACCTTGCCTGGAGTATAGCAACGACCATTGCCGATGTGATGATCAACCCGAACAGGTTGACGAAGTCGGGAAGGTCCGTAAGAAATTTCCGTTTCATTTTCCCCTCCACCCGTTTGTAGCCCGTCGCCACCATAACGTTAGTTTGGTTCGTGAAGCAACTTCCGTCACAACACACGGACGTCCAAGAAGTATTCGGGAAAATCTCTACGATAGTGAGGTGCCTGCACTAACCGCGTCTCTGCGGTAGTCGGGCTTTTTATTCCACTTGATCTGTGAATATTGGGCGTCGGCAATGTCGCCACTCAGGAGCAAGACAGATGACCGACTACGCTATCACCTATCTCAACGATGCCATGGAGACGGTGGAAACCCGCGAGGTCACCGCGGGGGACCACTGGGAAGCCTGCGAGCTTGGCCACGCGGGTTATCCCGAAGGCGCTACGGACTTTCAGGTTACCGAGAAACAACAGGCTCCCTTGTCGGATATCGATTGGCTAATCGAGAACGGGCTTGTCGAGGCGGTGGAGGCTAAGTGACGGAGGGAAAAATGAGGCCCCCCGAGGTTTTCCCCGGGAGGTCTCTTGGCGACGTGCCCCGGACAAGGGCACGGGTGCGTTGCAAGGTAGGAGTGACAGGCACAGTCACCATCAGGAACCCAGTCGCTCCTACATGCTGTCGCGGAACAACGTCAGTCGGAGACAGCGGCCAGCTTGGACGGCCCCGACAATTCCGGAAAGAGGGCCGCAAGCTTGGCCGGGGTGTTGACCCTCTCGGCCTGAACCTGGGTCACACTCTTGGTCACCGGGGGAGCCGCAGCGATGCGAGCCTTATTAGCGGCAAGCTCGGCCTCGACCTTTGACGAGACTCCGTAGGTACGGACGGCTCGATCGGCGGCAGGACGTACCAGCATGTGAACTTCCTTCAGGATGCTCTCCAACTCATTTGCCTTGGATACGGCAGCATTCTGGCCTTTAACGGCGGCGTCCAGTTGGGCCTTGAGGGAGGCTATCTCGGCCTCTAGGGTCTTGATCGTGTCGGCCTCTTCGAGGGCGGCGAGTTGGGCTTGGAGGTCCTCACGGGACATAGGTTTCTTGGACAAGGTGTTGGTCATCCTTTCGGGGGCAAGGCAACGATGGGGTGGACAGGGGTGCTGTCCTTTCGGCTCCACTCAGCGGCTGTGCGAGGCTGGGCAGAACGGAGGACACGACCGGCAATCGCCCGGAGACGATTGGCCTCAGAGGAGAAGGAGGGGCCGGTCATCAGATCGGCGGCACGGCGGAGACACGCGGCAGCCTCTTGGGCCTGGTTGAGATTCATAAAGGGTTCCCTTTCGCTAGGTGTTGACCGAAGGGACGCCCGAGGGGGTCACCTGTTGTTTCGTGCCAGTGATCCCGAGGCCGTTCTCGGACCTATATTTTTTGGTACCAAGGGCGAGGGTATTCGCTTTGTTCGAGGCCGATTTCTTATCAGGTGCGGCCTGGTTTAGGACTTCCGGCGGGGGAGTTGGTTGAATGGCGGGGCTATCAGAACCGAAGCACACAGGCGGTATTCCTCAGATAGGCAGATAGGCAGCCGCGAGGACCACCAAGAGGGCGCAAGAGTAGGCGAGTGCCGGACCGTTAAGCATCGGGGAGGCTTTCCCACCAAAGCTTATAAGCGGCGGACAGCTTCCGGCCCGGGAGTTTTCCCGTGGTGACATCCGTCACAATCCTTCGGGCAAGCGGGTCCTCCGTGGAGGACGCTGCATAGACAAGCGCGTCCCACCGGGATGCACCGATTGTGCCGTGTGCGACCCGCTCTCCAGCTTCCATTACTGCCGTTTGAATGGCAGAAGACGCGGTTACATGGTCGAGGCCGGTTGCCTCGGCAATCTTGTCTAGGCTGTCCATGGCATCGTCGCTGTTGACGATGAATTCGGCAGTCTCTTTGAAGACCGCCTCGGGGACGTGTTGGGCCAGCTCCTGGAGGGTCTCCGAGGGGAGCGGATATTCCTTGCGGGACTGGAGGTCTTCAAGTTCTGCCTCGGTCTCCTCCATTTCCTCGGCGGTCGGTTCGAGCAAATCGCTCTCTACGCCATAGCGGTTGAAAGCTGACTCGGCAGCGTCCGGCTCATCGAAGTCGACCGAGAAGGAGACGCCTTGCTCGTCTGCCTCGGCTTCCATCCCGAGGCCCATGCTCTCGGCAATGTCGACGTCAACAAATGAATTCAGGGCAGGCGACCATATGGTGCCCGGGGGGCTCTCCATGGGAGCGCGGCCTACTGCATAGGCGGGGGAGGCGTCACGTGAATAGACGCTGAGGAGGTTGTCCCCCTCATCGAAGTTATTCCAATTGTTCAATGTACTTCCTTTTCGATTGGGTATGACGCACAGCTAACCAAGTAGGTCAGCGTTGCGGAGTGCGGCCTTGGCGAAAGACAACAGGGTCATTTCGCTGCCGTCTGGGCCGGACATTTTTACCGGCTGGTCCCACCACCCTTGGGGAGACCCGAAGATTTCCCGGGTGTGGCGGAGGAGGTCGGAGCCTATGAGGCGTTGACCGGTTCGGGAGTGAGCGGAGGAACCCTTGAGGGTCCCAAGGGGCTTGCCCGCTTGGGTCTCTAGGAACCGCTCCCGGTTCTCGGGGAGACCGGAATAGAACAAGGCGACCCAGCCCATAAGGGCAAGCGTCCGGTATAGGAGTGACGCATAGGCCTTAGGTTTGCGGGCCTTCTGTCCTGCCCTTTCGGGAGTGCCGTTAACGTAGTTGGCCAGTAGACCACGCCCCCGGGCGACGGCAGGCATTCTTTTGTGAGTGTCCCCGGGGAGCAGTCTGTGAGACGGCGGGTGTCCGTTCGACACGCGGCGCTCCAGGTTTCGGAGGTCCTCAGAGACACGCTCGGCAATCTCGGGGTGCCCCTCCAGGTACAAGCGGGTAGCCGTCTCCAATACCTTTAGCTCGGCAGCCTTCGGCAGTCGGGACAAAGGGTCACCGGTCCGTCGAAAGCGGGCACGGTGGGTTTCACAATAGGGGCTGATCTTGGAACGGAGCCGGGAACACCCCGGGCAGGAACACGGATACTGCTCATTCAAGAGCGATCGTTTGCGGATTGAGGCACGGGTGGCGGGAGTGGCGTCCTGCCCCACAAACCACTCAGACGGGCGGCCCCTCATTTTGGGTTTGGCCATCGGCGGAACCCTTCTTATCGGTGATAGCGTGGCGCAAGGCCTGTAGCGTGAGAGAGCGGATTAGCTCGGGGTGAACATCAAGCGCTCGGGCCTCCCTCAGGGTGTCCCTCATCGAGCGGATAGTCTCGATGCTGAGACGGTAGCGTGAGGCAATCTCATCGAGGGAGAGAGGCTCAGACCCCCTCAGGGTGTCCAAGGCGTGACGCTCTCTGTAGACCCGGTGGTCAGGGTATAGGTGATCGAAGTCGGTAATGGGCATGAAGCATTTCCAGCGAAGTGAATGAGTGCACCCGATCTATATCCGACCAAGCTATAAAAAGATCGTATCCAGGAGGGTACTGGGAGTGCACAGATAGTTTCACCCAATGTGAATATACTTCTTCCTCACTCTTATTATTACTACTAGCTAACATTAGAAGGACACTAAGAGTGTACTAAGAGTATCTCTTTTCTATACTCTCCCCTCCGTATGGTCGGGTAATTTTTAGTTGTGATCAGCGAGGCTGATACAACCTTGTCTTAATAAGGCCGTCAGGCTGCTAGTCCCCTCGGTCGTGTGGCCGCATCCAGGATGTTGCCCCAGATGGCTAAGGGAATCCGGGCAGGTGCAAGCCAAGGTGCTTCAAGGGATCGAACCTCGACCCTGCCCCCTTCCTCCACCGCCTCTACATTCCGATAGCCGCACCCTATCGAGGGGCATTCATCGTGTAGGAAAACGAAGCCCCGATAGGCTGCCTCGGGATTGCCCCGCCTTGACGCAGCGGGCGGCCTAGGAGTCGATGTCACACTTATTCCGGGGTGCGTATCGGAATTATCTGTGACACGCCTTCTGGAGGCTCTCTTTCGACACGCTGGGGAGCAGTGCTTGGCATCGGTTCGGAGGGCAGCGAAACCCTCCCCGCAACACTGACATGTTGCGTGAATACGCTTCTTCATTGATGGGGGTCCTTCTCTTTCGAAGAGCAGGCGCACCGGAGAGCCTAGGGGCGATGTCACACTTAGCCGGGATCGCTACCGGGATTATCTGTGACACGGGCTGTAGACAGCCTCCCCGAGGTGCTCTGATGGGAAAGAAGGGGGACACCCACGCACCGAGGCTAAGGCGCGTTGGTTGAGGTCAAATAGGTTGAACCTGGGTGCCCCCAAGAGGGATATTTTGGAGTGCGTCCCTCTGGTCCAAAAAAGGAAACCGAGGGGAGGAAAGATGGAAGGTGACAAGCCCCGAGGTGCTCAACCGGAACCCTCCCGGGAAAGGAAGGACAAACCGGTCAGGTCCCGGGAGCCACACTCGGGGCGAAGTTTTGATGTCATTCTATATGGTCGGTATATTTCGGTAACTTACCCCTCGACTGGCAAATCATAAGAGATCGAGGTCGGTTCTCCGCCCTGCTTCCAGTAGAAATCCAGGGTGCCCTGCCGGTGGTCGACAATGACATGAGTGAAGGCGTCGCGTAGGGCGGTGTTGACGTTGGTCACGGTGCTCTTCGGGTTCCCGAAAGCTTCCTCTAGACCCTTCACCACTCGGGCAATCGCTCGCTTGTTTCCCCGGCTGGCAAGTCTGTTTAGCTCTTCCTGTCGTGCCTCCACCTCGGCAAGGGCGTGCTCATATTCGGACAGGCTGCGACGAAGGGCAGGCGATTTGTTTCCTGCCGCTATCTCTTCGGTAATGTTCGCAATCGCTCCGGTGATCCCGTCCCAGTCGCGTTGGGCCTCAAGGATGCGCCGGTCTATGTCCGTGTCCCCACTGGGGACCACATGGACCAATTCACGAGTTCCCGCGTGTCTAATGGCTGCTTCCACTAGGCCAAGCTTCACCTGCTTATATTCGCACCTTGCCCCGCTCTTGGCCTTGGTGCAAACGAGATAGGGCGTGCCGCCTTTCCGGCCTTTGTTAACGCGGGTCATCGTGGAGCCACATAGGGGGCACTTGGCTAGGCCAGCAAGGACGTTTGAGACCTCCTCCCTGTCAGCTCTCATCCTTGGCGCATTACGTCCCTGTTGGCGCACTTGGATGCGATCGAAGAGCGCCTGGGGAACTATCGGAGGAAAGTAGTCCGGTATAGGAGCCAAGGCGTCCCGCACCTTCTTCCCGCTTACCTCTCGGGTCTCATGGGGCGTGAAGGTTCCTATCACTGCCGGATTGCTCAACAGCTTGCTGACATAGGAGCGGTGCCAGAAGGCTGCCTTTCGGCTTCCATCCCCAAACGGCTCTACACCCTCGGCATTGAGGCGTTGGGCAATGGCGTGCTGTCCAATCCCCTTGTCGGCATCCTTGAAGATACGGAGGATGACAGAAGCGCGGTCCCCTAGCACTTCATACGTGCTGTCCCGGAGGGTTAACCAAGCGGGGGTGCGGCGGGTGATAGGCAGCTTGTCATCACGTGCCCGGACTTTCTTCCTGCCCCAAGCCTCCCTCACCCGCTTGGACTTGGTCTCGCTCTCTTCGTTGGCACGAATGGCGACCATGAATGCCCACATGAAGGACATAGGGTCAGCGTCCAGCGTCTCCGACGTGTACTCTTTGCTGTCCGCGAGGGTCACAAGGGTGATTCCGCCCTCGCAAATGTCCTCTAGCAGTCGGACAGCCTTTCGAGGCTTCTCACGGCTTAGGCGGTCCATGCTCTCGACAAGGAGATATGACCCCTTCTCCACGACACCATCCTCCACCGCCTGGAGGAAGTCAGCAAGCGCACCATCATTCTTGTTCCGGCCGCGATACGCGGATATGCCTTGATCCATGTAGGCATCGTCTACCAAGTCCAGGCCGTGGCTCCGGGCGTAATCCTCCGCCTTGGTCAACTGCCGCCTTAAGCTGTCACCCCTCGCCTGCTCCGGTGTGGAAAAGCGGACATAGCTAAAGGCTTTTGGTCTATCGAATGTAGGCATCTCTTCCATGAACCTCTTGTTATCACAGGGAACATGGGAGGTCCTATCGAAATATCTTGCTGATGGTCGGGCCGCCCGGCTCGGGCAAGTCGATGCTGGCGCAGCGGCTGCCCTCCATCCTGCCGCCACTGTCGCCCAAGGAATTGCTCGAAGTGTCGATGGTCGCATCGATCGCCGGCGAGATCGCGGGCGGAAAGCTCACCGACCGGCGACCGTTCCGCGCGCCACATCATTCGGCCTCCATGGCGGCGATGGTCGGAGGCGGCCACCGCGTCAGGCCGGGCGAGGCATCGCTCTCTCATCACGGCGTGCTGTTCCTCGATGAGTTGCCGGAATTCGCGCCGGCGGTGCTCGATTCGCTGCGCCAGCCGCTGGAGACGGGCGAATGCGTGATCGCGCGCGCCAACCACCGCGTCGCCTATCCCGCCCGAATTCAACTCGTCGCCGCCATGAACCCTTGCCGCTGCGGCATGGCCGGCGAGCCCGGCTATCGCTGCGCGCGCGGACCGCGCTGCCAGACGGACTACCAAGCCCGTGTCTCGGGCCCCCTGCTCGACCGGATCGACCTCAGGGTCGACGTGCCGGCGGTCTCGGCCGCCGACCTTATCCGTCCGGCCCGGGCCGAACCCAGCGCCGTGGTCGCCGAGCGGGTGGCGCGGGCGCGCGCCATCCAGCGGGAACGGTTCGAACGCCTGGGCGCCGCGTCGATCACGACCAATGCCCATTGCCCGACCGCGCTGGTCGAGGAGGTCGCGGCCCCCGACGCAGCCGGGCTCGCTCTGTTGCGCGACGCCAGCGAGAAGATGAACTTCTCCGCCCGCGCCTACCACCGCGTGCTCAAGGTAGCGCGCACGCTGGCCGATCTCGAAGGCGCCGATAACGTCGGTCGCCTCCATCTGGCGGAAGCGATTTCCTATCGCATGATCGGGGAGCGGATGGCTCAAGCGGCGTGAGGCGGCACGCCCGAGGCATTGGATGGCTCGGGTTTCAGCGCACCGAGCCGACCATGGTGGTCAAGCCTTCGCGGATCGACACCCAGCGCCCGGTGTTCACCGACGATTGGCGCTTCAGGTAACGATAGTCGGTCTCGCTCCAGATCTTCACGCTGTCGCTCAGATTGTCGAGGATGAAATCGCCCTTGTCGGTTCTGACGGTGAGCACGGCATGCCCTTCGCCATCGGGCTTGCGCACGACGGTGATCAGCAGGTTCGACAGCGAGATGCCCTTGGCGGCAAGCTCGCGTCGCTTTTCAAGCACATAGTCCTCGCAGTCGCCGGCGCCGTCCGGGTAGGACCAGACCTCGTCCTTCCCATACATGTCGAGGTCGTTCATCGGCTTGACGGCCTGATTGACCGCCAGGTTGATCGCGTCGAGCTCCTGCCAGAGATCGCCGGTCATGTGCTCCGGCCCATTGTCCTGGAGCCTTATGCTGCATTCCGCGGGATTGGTCCTGCAGAACTCGAAATGGCCGATGGGCTGTGAGGTCAGCCCGCCTGTCGTCATCGGCGCGGCGGCGGCCGAGGCTGCTCCAGCGACCAGCCCCAGAACGATGGCGCACAACTTTCTCGTGATGCTCTTCGGTGAGGAGAACATACCCCAGCCCCGTAGGCCCCTGTTACCTTTGTTAATAAAACGTTAAGAACGTTCCGGCCGGCCTGTCAATTCTCGTAATGTCGCAGATTGGCAGCATGGTTACCGTTGGGAGCGGACCGCGACGATTCTGCAACAGGGCAGCCACCATGTCGGCCCGCTGCGGAAGGGGTCATCCCAACTCCTTCGGCGTAGTCGGCCGGCCAATGAGGACAACCATGGCGCGATCTCCAAGCCCATGCATCCGCTCACATCGGTGGTAGGCAGGTCAACGTCACTACATCCGCCAGTGGCGTCGGCTCCCGGTCTTTCATGAAAAAGGAGGATGGCCGCCGGCAGAACGCCGGAGCCTGAATGGAAAAATGTAGCGCGAGCTCGAAAAGCGAAACCGTTTTTCGGACAATGAAGACGCTACAGCTGCTCAAACCGCTGGAACACGGTTGGGCAACATGCATATCGAGCGATCAAACGCCTTGCGGCCAGCCGGGTACGCGGCGCTTTTGAGCCCCGAGAGATCAATCCAGCCGAAATGGGTGCCGTCAGTTCTCAGCCAGCCTGACGATGCGCGGCTCGATGGCTATGCGGCCTTCCCTGCCGTAGCTGGTGATGAAGTCGACGATGCGCGGCACGATCTCGGCACGGAAGCGCGAGCCGTTGAACACGCCGTAGTGGCCGACGGCCGGCTGCAGGTAGTGAGCGCGCATGTCGGCGGGAATGTTGACGCACAGATCCTGGGCGGCCTGCGTCTGGCCCACCCCCGAAATGTCGTCGTTCTCGCCCTCGACGGTGAACAGGGCGACGTTGCGGATGGCGCCGGGGTCCACGAGCTCGCCGCGATGCTTCATCTGCCCTTTGGGCAGGTCGTGGCGCACGAAGACGGTTTCGACCGTCTGGAGATAGAATTCCGCAGTCAGATCCATGACCGCCAGATACTCGTCATAGAAATCGCGGTGCTTCTCGGCACTGTCACCGTCATTCTTCACAAGGTGCATGAAGAAGTCCTTGTGAGCGATGATGTGGCGGTCGAGATTCATGCTCATGAACCCCGAAAGCTGCAGGAAACCCGGATAGACCGAGCGGCCGAAGCCGGGCTCGGGCCAGGGAGCCTGCATGATGACATTGTCGCGGAACCAGTCGATGCCCTTCTCCTCGGCAAGCAGGTTGACCGCAGTAGGGTTGCGGCGCGTGTCGATCGGGCCGCCCATCAGCGTCATCGTCGACGGCGCGTAGCGATCGCCGCGCACCTCCATGATCGCGACGGCCGCCAGCACCGGCACGGATGGCTGGCACACCGCCATCACATGTGTGTCGGGCCCCAGCGCGTGAATCATGTCGATGACGTAATCGATATAGTCGTCGAGGTCGAAGCGACCCTCGGCGACCGGCACCATGCGCGCGTCCACCCAGTCGGTGATGTAGACCTCCGCGTAGGGCATCAACGCTTCCACCGTGCCGCGCAACAGGGTTGCATAATGCCCCGACATCGGCGCCACGATCAGCAGCTTCGGATCCTTCTTGCGCCGGCCGGCCGGCAAGGCGCGTTCGAAATGGATCAGGTTGCAGAAGGGGCGCGACCAGGCGACCCTCTCGGCCACCGTCACCGTTTTCCAGTCGACGACCGTGGTCGGGAGATTGAAGCTCGGCTTGCCGTAGCGGCGTGTCGTACGCTCGAACAGCTCAGCCATCGCCGCGGCCATGCGGCCCCAAGGCGTCTGCGAAAACGGGTTGAGCGGGTTGGAATAAAACAGCCTGACGGCGTCGGCATAGGCCCGGAATGGCTGCATCGCCGCGTGGTTGAGTTCATAAAGCTGATAGAACATAGCAATCCAGTCGCCATGCCGGCATAGAAAGCCGGTCACGGCTCATATTGTTATGCAGCAAAATTAACATCGGATTGCTGCAATGCAATATGCAGTCACGGAATTGTCACGTCGTGCTTTGGTCCACCCGAGCGCCTTTCGCTGAGCGTGTGTCGGAAAAGGTGTTCAACGCCGTCCGGCCCAATCTGCGGCACGAGAAGCAGCTAAGCAGCGACGTTCAGCCTTCGTAGCCCTCGACGATGATCATCTCGGCCTCGGCATGTCTTTGACGGATCGCCTTGGCGGCCTGATATTCCGGCGAATTGTAGCAGTTCTTCGCCGCTTCCAAGGATGGGAACTCGATCACCACGTTGCGCCCGCGCCCGCGGCCCTCCATCGCCTCATAGGCGCCGCCCCGCGCCAGGAACTTCGCCCCATACTTCTCGAAGGCCGGTTTCGCCGTCGCCACATAGTCCTTGTATCCCTCGGGATCACGGACATCGACATGCGCGATCCAATACGCCTTGGCCATTCTTCTCTCCCTTGTCGCGTGCGGCCGCCTCAGGCGGCGGCCATCTCCTCGAGGATTGCCTGGGCGGCCCGCCGCCTGTCAACAGCCGCGACGATCGGCCGTGCAACGACGAGATGGCTGGCGCCGGCGCGGATGGCATCGGCTGGCGTCATCACCCGCTTCTGGTCGCCGGCATCGCCGCCGGCCGGGCGGATGCCGGGCGTGACGACGGCCATGCCGGGGCCGATCACGCCACGCACCGCCGCGGCCTCGGCGGCCGAACAGACGATCCCGCCCATGCCGGCGCCGCGCGCCTGTTCCGCACGCTTCAGAACCAGCGTGTTCGGATCGTCCCGATAACCGGCATCGGCGAGGTCTCGCTCATCCATGGAGGTGAGCACGGTGACCCCGAGAAGACAAAGAGGGCTGCCCCGCGCCGCGTCCACCGCCGCGCGCATAGCCTTAGGATAGGCATGGAGCGTCAGCATCGTGACGCCCATCTTGACGATGTTCTCGACACCCTTCGCCACGGTATTATCGATGTCGAGCAGCTTCATGTCGAGGAAGACCTTGGTGCCGCCGGATGCCAAGTCCCGGGCGAAATCCAGGCCGCCGGCGAAGGCGAGCTGATAGCCAATCTTGTAGAAAGCCACCATCCCCTCAAGATCCCGCACCACCTTTTCGGCTTCGGCCAATGTCGGCACGTCGAGTCCGACGATCAGGCGGTCGCGCATGGAATCAGGCTGCATCTCCGGCTCCTTCAAATCTCGCACGTCTGCCATGGTGCGTCCTTCGAGGCCCGCTTGGGAAGCCGAATGCGAAGCTTTTTCCGTTTTGGACCAGCTTGATCACCGCTCCAACCCGAAGGAGAACATTCGCGCCCGCTCGATGAGCGTGCGAACCACCGTCTGCATGGCCAGGCGCACGCGCTCTTCCCGGATCTCGCCTTCCTCGTCGAAAGCTTCGTGGGCGCGTCCGATCGCGCATTGCGGCGTGATTACCTCGACCCCGCAAGCCATCAGCACGGCGCGCAGGTGGTAGAGACCGCGAGCACCGGCGAAGTTGCCTTCCGACGACGAGCAGAGCCCGGCGACCCTGCCCTCGAAGGGCTTAAACGTGCGGCCGTTGTCGCGACGGATGCGACTTACCCAGTCGAGCGTGTTCTTGAGCAGCGGCGGGATGGACGCATTGTATTCCGGGCTGGCGATCAGCATCCCGTGATGGGCGGCGATCATGCGTCCGAGGCGGTAGGCGTTTTCGGGGACGCCCTTCTCGCGCTCCAGGTCCTGATCCATGATCGGCATGGTATAGTCGGCCAGCGAGATGCGCGTCACCTCTGCGCCCTCCAGCGCGAGTTCCCGGGTGGCGGCATCGGCCGTGCGACCGCTATAGGCGCCGGTGCGGATCGACCCGGCGAAAACCAGTATCTTGGGTGCAGGCACGGATAAGCCTCTCTGTCTTCACGCTCCGGCCGCCGCCCTACGGCGCCTCGCTGCTTGGCACCGTCAATGGGCTCGGCCGAAACCGGGTCGGCGATAGATCCAGAGCTGGGTCGGCGGGATGTTGCGCAGCACGAAATCGAAATGCTCGACCGTGTAGTCGCCCTTGCCCGCAGGCACCGGAGAGAGCGGGCCGTAGGTGAGCTGGACGATGGGCCGGCCCTCCGGGATGCGCGCAAGCAGGTTCTCGATGTAGCGGATGCGCCGGGCCACGGGGAAATTGAGCAGCGGCACGCCCGAGACCACGGCATCGAACATCAGGCCGCGCTTGTCGCCCAGCGTGGTGTCGAGATCGAAAGCGTCGCCATGGATGATGTTTACCCGGTGGAACTGCTTTTTCAGATGCCGGACGAAATCTTCGGAATATTCGACCGTATAGAGGTCCTCTGGATTCACGCCATGCGCGAGAATGGCCTTTGTGATGACGCCGGTGCCGGGTCCGAGCTCAAGAACGGGCAAGCCCGATTCGGTATCGATGACAGAGGCCATGCGCCGGGCTGTGACGGAACTGGTGGGGATGATCGAGCCGACCGCCTTGGGCTTGTCGATCCAGCCCTTGAAAAAGCGAAGCTCGTCGTCGAACTTTTCGGCGAAGGCTTTGCGAAGCCCGGGACCGCGTGCCATGACCGTTCTCCTCAACCCCGCCGCATCGATTCTTAGCGGCAATGCACCCTCAGGCAAGATATGTCCAGAACCAACGCTGTGGACAGAGCAGCGTTTCCTCGCGCGTTCAGCGCTCGCCGAAGGATTCGAAGAAATCCTTCATGCGCGAGAAGAAGCCGCTCGACTGCGGAGAATTGTCGTGTGACGACAGCTTCTCGAACTCTTCGAGCAGTTCGCGCTGGCGCCGTGTCAGGTTCTGCGGCGTCTCGACCGCGACCTGGATGAAGAGGTCGCCCACCGCCGGCTGGCGCAGCACCGGCATCCCCTTGCCCTTGAGGCGGAACTGACGACCATTCTGCGATCCCTCGGGCACTTTTACCCGGGTCTGGGTTCCGTCCAGCGTGGCGACTTCGAACGAGCCGCCGAGCGCGGCCGTGGTCATCGAGATCGGCACCTTGCAATAAAGATCGGCGCCGTCACGCTGGAAGAGTTCGTGGGGCTTGACCGACAGGAAGATGTAGAGGTCTCCCGACGGTCCGCCTCGCAGGCCTGCCTCGCCCTCGCCGGCGAGCCGAATACGCGTGCCGTCCTCTATTCCGGCGGGAATGTTGACCGAAAGCGAACGTTCCTCGACCACGCGCCCCTGACCCGAACATTTCGAGCAGGGGTCCTTGATCATCTGGCCACGGCCCTGGCACTGCGGGCAGGTGCGCTCGATGGAGAAGAAGCCCTGGCTGGCGCGAACGCGACCGGAGCCGGAGCACATGGTGCAGGTGACGGGCTGGGTGCCGGGCTTGGCTCCCGATCCCGAGCATTCGACACAGGAAACCGATACAGGCACGCGTATCTGGGCCGTCTTGCCGGAGAACGCCTCCTCCAGCGTGATTTCCATATTGTAGCGAAGGTCGGCGCCGCGCTCGCGGCCGTTGGCGGAGCGGCGCTGCCGGCCGCCCATCATGTCGCCGAAAATATCCTCGAAGATGTCCGCGAAACCGCCGCCGGCAAAGCCGTTCGCGCCGAAACCTCCGCCATTCTCGAAGGCGGCATGGCCGAACCGGTCGTAGGCCGCGCGCTTCTGCGGATCCTTGAGCGTTTCATAGGCCTCGTTGATTTCCTTGAAACGGTGCTCGCAGGTCGCGTCGCCGGGATTGCGGTCCGGGTGAAACTGCATGGCCAGCTTTCGGAATGCGGACTTGAGCTCCTTCTCGTCCGCGCCCTTGTGGACGCCGAGCGTCTCGTAGAAATCAGCCTTCATCTTGTCCCGTCGTCCGGATGTTCAATGTCTTTGCGCATTGTCGACCGTGTTTCTCCGGCACCGGCCCTCTCCGATTTAGTGAACCGCGCGCTGCGATACCAGTACTGCCGCGGCTTCGGCCGGAATTTTCTTCCTTCGGCTGTAAAAAGGCCCGGCTTGAAGCCGGGCCTGGCTTTACCGCCGCCTTTCGCCTCGTCAGGCGGACTTCTTCTTGTCGTCGTTCTCGTCGATCTCCTCGAAGTCGGCGTCCACGACATCGCCTTCCCCAGCGGCATCCGCCTTCGCATCGGCTTCCGCCGCCTCCTTCTGGGAGGCCTCATACATCGCTTGGCCGAGCTTCATGGAAGCTTCGGCGAGCGCCTGGCTCTTGGCGTTGATCTCCTCCACGTCGTCGCCCTCGATTGCCGTCTTCAGCGCGGCGATAGCGTCGGAGATCGCGGTGCGATCGGCTTCCGTGACCTTGTCGCCATACTCGTTCAGGGACTTCTCCGAAGAATGGACGAGCGACTCGGCCTGGTTGCGTGCTTCGACCAGGGCGCGACGCTTCTTGTCGCTGTCGGCGTTGGCTTCCGCCTCCTTGACCATCTTCTCGATGTCGGCGTCGGACAGACCGCCCGAAGCCTGGATGCGGATCTGATGCTCCTTGCCGGTGCCCTTGTCCTTGGCCGACACGTTGACGATGCCGTTGGCGTCGATGTCGAAGGTGACTTCGATCTGCGGCACGCCGCGCGGCGCCGGCGGGATACCGACCAGGTCGAACTGGCCGAGCAGCTTGTTGTCCGCGGCCATCTCGCGCTCGCCCTGGAAGACCCGGATGGTGACGGCCGACTGTGAATCCTCGGCGGTCGAGAAGACCTGGCTCTTCTTGGTCGGAATGGTCGTGTTGCGGTCGATCAGACGGGTGAAGACACCGCCCAGCGTCTCGATGCCGAGCGACAGCGGAGTCACGTCGAGCAGCAGCACGTCCTTGACGTCACCTTGCAGGACGCCCGCCTGGATGGCCGCGCCGATGGCGACGACCTCGTCCGGGTTGACGCCCTTGTGCGGCTCCTTGCCGAAGAACTGCTTCACCACTTCCTGGACCTTGGGCATGCGCGTCATGCCGCCGACCAGAACCACCTCGTCGATCTCGCCCGCCTTGAGGCCGGCATCCTTGAGGGCGGCCTTGCAAGGCTCGATGGTGCGCTGGACGAGGTCCTCGACCAGCGACTCGAACTTGGCGCGGGTGAGCTTCATCGTCAGGTGCTTCGGCCCGGTGGCGTCGGCGGTAATGAAGGGCAGGTTGATTTCGGTCTGAGAAGCGGACGACAGCTCGATCTTGGCCTTTTCCGCCGCCTCCTTGAGGCGCTGCAGGGCCAGCTTGTCGTTTTTCAGGTCGATGCCCTGCTCCTTCTTGAACTCGGCCGCCAGATACTCGACCAGCCGCATGTCGAAGTCCTCGCCGCCGAGGAAGGTGTCGCCATTGGTCGACTTCACCTCGAACACGCCGTCGCCGATCTCCAACACGGAGATGTCGAAGGTGCCGCCGCCGAGATCATAGACGGCTATCGTCTTGCCCTCGCGCTTGTCGAGGCCGTAGGCCAGCGCGGCCGCGGTCGGCTCATTGATGATGCGCAGCACTTCGAGGCCGGCGATGCGGCCCGCGTCCTTGGTGGCCTGGCGCTGGGCGTCGTTGAAATAGGCGGGAACGGTGATGACCGCCTTCTCGACCTTTTCGCCGAGATAGGCTTCCGCCGTTTCCTTCATCTTCTGCAGGATCATCGCAGAAATCTGCGATGGCGACTGCTTCTTGCCGGCCGCTTCGACCCAGGCGTCGCCATTGTCGCCCTTCACGATCTTATAGGGGACGAGCTTCTTGTCCTTTTCGGTCACCGGATCGTCATAGCGACGGCCGATCAGGCGCTTCACCGCGAAAATCGTGTTCTCTGGATTGGTGACCGCCTGGCGTTTGGCCGGCTGGCCAACGAGCCGCTCGTCACTGTCGGTAAAGGCGACGATGGAGGGCGTCGTGCGCGCGCCTTCCGCGTTCTCGATGACCTTCGCGTCCTTGCCGTCCATCACGGCGACGCAGGAATTTGTCGTTCCGAGGTCTATTCCGATGACTTTTGCCATTTTGACTTCTCTCCGCTGAGCAGGCTGCCAGGACCCATGAGGCGTTCCGGCGGCAGCCCCTATTCACAAGATTTACCGTCCGACCGGGCCATTCCGGTCGAGCGGCATTGCGGCGTATATAAGAAGAGCCTTTACGACGCGCAAGCATTTGGCGCCGCTGCCCTAGCGGCGTTTTTCACCCTCGGGCGGGGCGTTGCCGCCTCTCGGCAAAGGCCGCGTCCCACACCATATTGCGTTCGATGAACCACGCTCCCACGATCGACCTTCTCGCCCAGCGCCACAACCGCGTGCAGAATACGCTCCACACCTGGCTGCTCGGAGCCGCCAGCCTGCTGCTGCTCGCCGTGACCGCCTGGGCCTTCGCCGGTCCCATCGGCATTGCCTATGCCGCGGTCTTCGGCATCCTCCCACTGATTTTCCTGCGGCGGATCAGCCCGCAAATGGTCCTGTCCATGTACAAGGCCTCGCGCGTCTCGCCTACCGACTTTCCCACCGGCTACCGTTTGATCGAGGAGTTGGCCCGCCGCGCCGCCCTGCCGGCCGCACCGAAGCTTTACGTCATCCCCTCGCGCATGGTGAACGCCTTCGCCGTAGGCAGGCGCGGGAATTCGGCGATTGCCGTCACCGACGCTCTCGCCCGCATGCTGACCACCCGCGAGCTCGCCGGCGTTCTGGCCCATGAGATCAGCCATGTCGCCCATGAGGATGTGAAGGTGATGGCCTTCGCCGACATCGTTTCGCGAATCACTTCGCTGATGTCGACGATCGGCCTGTTCTCGCTGTTTCTGAATCTGGCCGGCTTCGCCGGAGGCTACGACACCCAGATCCCTTGGCTCGGCGTGATCGTGCTGCTCGCGGCGCCCACCATCGGCGGGCTCCTGCAGATGGCGCTGTCGCGCACGCGCGAATTCGACGCGGATCTCGGCGCGGCCATGCTGACCGGCGATCCGGAAGGGCTTGCAATGGCGCTCAAGAAGCTCGAAAGGGCGCAAGGCAAGATGTGGGAAGGCATCCTGCTGCCCGGCAGCCGCATGCCGGACCCTTCCATCCTGAGATCCCACCCTCGCACCGAGGATCGCATTGAGCGCTTGCTCGCGCTGAAGGCGGAACCGATCGATGGCCTCCGCAGCGAATTCGGGGATGGCCGCCCTGTTCTGCGCCGGCATTCGACCGTCCCGCGCATAAGGCCGCAAGCGCCACATGGCGTCTTCGCCGGACATCTCCTTCTTGAGGCCGTCGAAACCGAAGCCGACCGCCTGCCGGCCTGCGCCCACCCGCTCAACCCGCCCCGCAACGGGCCACGCATCAGGCCGCTGCGGGGTGGTGTCTGGTGGTAAGAGCGATGAATCCCGACCTTATCAGACTTTCTGGACCGAAAGCACCGTCCCGGCCGTATCGATCACGCAGGTCGCCTTGTTGCCGCTTGCATCCAGATCGACCTGGTACTTCTGCGGATCAAGCTGCCTGGAGCTGACCGGCAGGATGCGGGCACTGTCGACTCCGAGCGGGGTAGCTGCGGCCGCCGCGCAAGCGAGCTGCAGATCGGCCGGCGCGGTCTGCTCGGAGAGGCGCATGGCGCCCGCCGCCGGCTGGTTCGACTGGCAGCCGGCGGCCAGCAGCATGGCAATGGCGGCGCCGGCAGGGGCCGACCAGCGCCTCGCAGCAGGAACAGCAATGGGGTGGCAGTCGGTCATTTCCGGTCAAACTCCCTTGTAGAGCGAGGCACCTTGCATCAGCACGATGACCTTCGCGCCGACCGCGACGCGTGAGTGAAGGTCGATGATGTCGTCATTGTTCATGCGGATGCAGCCGGACGACACGTTCAATCCGATCGACCACGGTTCGGGTGTGCCGTGGATGCGGTAGATGGTGTCCTGGTTGCCTTCGTAGAGATAAAGCGCGCGCGCGCCCAGCGGATTGTCCGGCCCGCCCGGCATGCCGTTCGCATATTGGCGGGCGTTGGGGTCGCGTTCGACCATCTCGGCCGGTGGCGTCCAGGTCGGCCATTCCGCCGTGCGTCCGACGCGCACGATCCCGGCCCATCCGAAGCCTTCGCGCCCGACGCCGATGCCGTAACGTATGGCGGTCTGCCCAGGCTGGACGAGGTAGAGGAAATGCTGGTTGCCGTCGATGATGATGGTGCCGGGCTTCTCCGCCGTGCGGAAAGGCACCTGCTGCCGCCGGAAGGCTTCCGGCACCTGCTTGTACATGGCGTAGTATTTGCGCGCCTTGGTCTTGTCGTAATCGACCCACTTGCGGGTTTGCGGGTCGAAGATCTGGGTCCCAGCGGCATAAGCGAGGCTTGCGCCGAGCGCGATCATGGCGAGCGCCGCGCATGCGGCTCCCACGAGCCGCCGACGGTTGGGGGGGGTCTGAAACTTCGGAATCATCGGCCCCTCCTCACTTCGCCCAGGCGCCCACGCGATCGGCATGATCGGAAACCCATTGCTGCGCATAGGCCGCAGGGTCCTGCCGCTCGACTTGGAGCGCGTAGCTCATCCGGGTGATCTCCTCCGGCGTGAAATCGATGTTGGAGAGGAAGGATGCGACCTTGGGCAACCGCTCCGCCGTCGCCGCCGAGAAAGCGATCTCGAAATGCGACGCTGGCCAGGCCACCGGCGCAGCGGATTTCGACAACCAGTCCGTGTCGTCGGCCGGCAGCACGACGTTCCACTTGGCCGGATCGTAGGCGGGTTCGCTCAACTGCACGATGTCGTGCAGTTCGAAGACGTGATGGGGGCTGTAGCAATAGAACACGATCGGCTTGCCCGTCGCCACCGCCGCGTCGACAGCCGCCATTGCGACATCTTCGGGCATCTCGAGAAGGGTCATCGTCTCGGCGTAACCATAGCTGCGGGCGCGAATCTTCTCGATCGTGGTCGAAGACCAGGTCGACGCGCCAATCCAGATTTCTCCCTTTCCGTCGCCGTCAGTGTCGAAAATCGCCGTCTTACGGGGATCCGTCAGGTCGCTAACGTCCTTGATGCCGCCCTTTTCGGCCGTTTCGCGCGTGGTGCAGATGCCCTGCTTGGCCGATACCTCTTTCGGGCTCAGCCGCACCGTCTTCTTGTCATCGACATATTTCTGGATGAGAGAGCCGAAATTCGGGTGCCAGACCTCGGGATGGATATCGACCTCGCCGGCATCGAGCCCAGCAAAGATCGTCATCGTCCCCATCTCGCGGACATCGACTGCAAGACCGAGCTGCTTCTCGATCCCGTATTTGATGATGTTGGCGGCCGCCTGACCCGAAGGCCAGTTCGGCATTCCCACGGTGAGATCAGCGGCCAGGCCTGGGCCGCAGAAGGCAGACAGAAAAATTCCAGACAGGCTGCATTGCCGCAGCCAGTTAAGCTTGGACAAAACCCACTCCTCCAGCCGTCGCCTCTGGCGATCACGCCGTCCCACCATACACATTGAAATCACAATGACGGCGAACGCGCTAGCGAAACTTTCGCTTTGCTTTTGAAGTGGTGACTAGTTGCTCTTGCTTCAGCCGAATAGCCGTCGGCCGAGAAGGTGTTCGGCCGCCGATACTTTCGGAAAGCGCTCCCCGGCGCGGCTGTCGTCAAACCGTTTCCCAGCCGTCCCGCTCACCGGCGCGGAAGATCGCGTCGATGACCTTCTGGTTGAGCACGGATTCCTCCAGCGTAAATACCCGCTCCCCGTTCCCGGTGGCAGCCCGGACAAAGCTTTCCACCTCGAGCCGGTATTGCTGCGTGCCCGGAAAACGAAACACCGTCGCTTCCGTGTGGTTCTGGTTGTGCAACTCGACGCGGTGGTGGTCGTAGAGCCCGGCATTGAAGGGGGAATGCACCTCGATGAACCCCTTCTCGCCGTGAAAAACCATCATCTGCCGCGCCGCCATCTGGGTGGAGAGATAGAAACCAAGCTCGAAGTCGCCGAAATCGGCCCGGATACTGGAATAGATATCTGTGCCGAAAGTGCTGTCCCGCTCGATCGTCGCCTGGACACGCAGAGGCTCCCGGCCGGTGACGAAGCGAGTCGAAACGGTCGGATAAACCCCGATGTCCGGCAGCGCGCCGCCACCGAGCGAAAGCTGGTTTCGCATGTTGGCGGGATCGACGTTGTAGTAGGAGAAGGCACCCTGCACATGGCGCAGGCGCCCGATCGCGCCAGCCGCCACCAGCTCGCGGACTTTTATCCATTGCGGGTGATAGACGACCATGAAGGCTTCGCAGATCAAGACCTTCTTGCGGTCGCGCAATTCGATGAGGGGAGGAATGTCGCGTGCGTCGAGCGCCAGCGGCTTTTCGACAAGCACATGCTTGCCGGCCTCGGCCGCCTTGCGGGTCCATTCGACGTGCTGGGAGGTCGGCAAGGGAATGTAGACACCGTCGACCGCATCGGAAGCGAGAAGCTCGTCATAGGACCCGAACGCGTGAGCGGCGCCGAAACGCTCGGCGAGCGAGCGCGCCTTGGCCAGGTCGCGGCTGGCGATCGCCGACAGCACCCCGTTGTCGGAATCCACGATCGCCGGGATGAGTTGCTCGCGGGCGATCTTGGCGGTCGAAAGCACTCCCCAGCGGAACATGATCCTCTCCTTCCGGCTTCGAGCCAGCGTATCGGGCCGGAACAGGAAAGAAAAGCGGCACTTCTGCCAGTCGCGCTTGTCACCCGCGCCGGGCCGCAAGCGTCATGTCGAAGTCGACGATATTGGAATAGATCGGCGTGCCGACATCCATGCCGTAGCGCGAGCGCAGCACCCTGCCGGTAACCCGGAAACTGACCGCTCGCCCGGAGAGGCTCTCGAGCTCGACATTGAAGCTCTCATTGCCGGTGCGGCCGCGCGCCGTGAGCGGCCCCGAAACCACCGCCGTACTGTCTCCGGTGCGTTTTACGGAGGTGGAGCGGAAGCGGATCTCCTTTTCGTTGGCGGTGTCGAACACCGCGTCGGATTTGAGAAAGGCGTCGGTGCGGCTCTCGCCCGTGCGCACGCTGTCTGGAAAGATGGTGATGTCGACCTGCGAACTCGCGATGTTCTGTCCGCTGATCCGAATATCGCCGCGGAAGCGGCCGAAAGTTCCCGACAAGGCGCCGCCTCCGGCCTTGGGGATGCTGAAGGCGATAGTGGACCCGCCCGCATTGATCACATAACGCCCAGCCGCGTCACCCAAGGATACCGCCGCGACGGCGGGCAAGGCAAGAAGCAGGCTTACGCCAATGGCCCGAGCGATCATCTTGGATTTCCGTCATTGCGATTGTGCACGTCAACGGATCATCGGTCGGCGAAATTCCGGGACCGCTCTTCACGAATCCGCGACCCCGGCGCCAGCATGCGCCACAACAGCCGGTTCCTCAGCCAGAATTCGTGCCGCAGCGCCGCCGCGACATGGATCGAGACGAGCCCCATCATGGCGTAGCCGAGCAGCCGGTGCCCCGCGGCCCATAAATTCTCGGACGTTTCCGATATGCCGAGCGGAAGATGGGGAATGACAACGAGATCGAAGGCAAGGGTCGGGATCGCGAGCACCGACACCGACACCAATGCCCAACCACTGAGCGGCAGGGCGAGCATCAGGACGTAGAACAGCCGGTGCACGGCGCGCGCCGAGCGAATCTCCCAGTCGGGCAGCGTCGCCGGATAGACCGGCAAGGGACTGGCCAACCGCCACGCGAGCCTGACGCAGACCAGCGCCAGCGTCAGGAAGCCGAAGGATTTGTGCCACTGGATCAGCTCGAAGGCGAGGCGCTGGTCGGCGATCCTCACCATGATCGTCCCGAACACCAGTTGCCCGAGGATCAGCAGCGCGATCAACCAATGAAGGACGATCGCCACCAGCCCGTATGCCTGCCTGCTGTTGCGCATCATGACCGGCGCCTCCAGGCGATGTTAACGCCAGGAGGCGCGCCGGTCTTCCCCTGCGCATCGCACCCGAAGTCGATTTTCGGACGTGATGCGCAAATTCGAGGCCCGGTATCCGATCAGGCGCGCAGCACGCCGCCCGTCTGCTTCCTCACGTTCTCGACGATGCGGCCGGCCAGCGCCTCGAAATCCTCATCGGTCAGCGTCTTGTCGACCGGCTGGATCGAAACCTCGATGGCCACCGACTTCTTGTCGGCGCCCAGCGATGCGCCTTCGAACACGTCGAAGACCGAGACGCCGGTGATCAGCTTCTTGTCGGCGGCCAGGGCTGCACGGATCAGTGCGCCCGCCTCGACGGGCTTGTCGACCACGAAGGCGAAGTCGCGCTTCACCGCCTGGAACGGCGAGAGCTCGAGCTTCGGCTTGGTGCGCGTCGGCTTCGCCTTAGGCTCGGGGACGGCGTCGACATAAACCTCGAAACCGGCAAGCGGGCCGGCAACGTCGAGCACTTCGAGCGTCTTCGGGTGGAATTCCCCGAAAGTGCCGAGAACCGTCTTGGGACCGAGCTTGATCGTGCCGGAACGGCCAGGATGATACCAGGACGGCCCGCCCGCCTCGATCTGCAGCTTGTCGACCGGCGCGCCGCAAGCCTCCAGCGCGGCAAGGGCATCGGCCTTGGCGTCGAACACGCCGACCGGGGCGGCGTTGCCGGCCCAGTGGCGGCCCGCGCCCTCGAGCCTGGCGGTGCCCCGCCGCACGCCCGCGGCGACCCGGCGCTGCCTGTCTGGCGTATCGCCCTCATAGGTCCCCGACACTTCGAACAGCGCCACGTCGCCGATGCCCCTGTCGGCATTGCGCTGCGCAGCAGCGATCAGGCCGGGCAGCAGCGACGGCCGCATATCAGACATATCGGCGGCGATGGGGTTGGCGAGCTTGAGCGCCGCCTGGCCACCGCCGAACCACTCCGCGTGTTTGGCAGGAATGAACGACCAGGTGACGGCCTCCATCATGCCGCGCACCGCGAGCGCCCGCTTGCCGGCGCGGGTGCGGATCTGCAGCGTCGTCAGGATCTTCGCGTTGACAGCGTCATGATTGACCATCGGTTCCGGCGCGATGTTGTCGACGCCATGGATGCGCATGACTTCCTCGACGAGGTCGGCCTTCCCTTCCACATCGGGGCGCCAGGACGGGACTGCCACGTCGACGACGTCGCCCGACCCCTGAGGCTGAAAACCGAGGCGCGTCAGGATATCGAGGCTCTCGGCCTTCGGCACGTCGAGGCCGGTCAGCCGCTTCACCTCCGAGACGGGGAAGGAAACGAGCTTCGCCTTGTGACCGGCATAGCCCACCACTTCCGTCTCGGCCGGCTCGCCGCCGCAGAAATCCAGGACCAGCCGCGTCGCGAGTTCCAGGCCGGGAACCATGAATTCCGGATCGACACCGCGTTCGAAGCGATAGCGCGCATCGGTGATGATGCCGAGCGTGCGGCCGGTGCGGGCGATGTTGAGCGGCTCCCAGAGCGCCGACTCGATCAGCACATCGGTCGTATTCTCGTCGCAGCCGGAATGCTCGCCGCCCATGATGCCGGCAATCGATTCGACACCGTTGCGATCGGCGATGACGCACATTTCGGGCGTAAGCTCATATTCGCGCCCGTCCAGGGCAAGCACCTTCTCGCCTTGCGCCGCGCGGCGGACGACAAGGTCGCCAGCGACCTTCGCCGCATCGAACACGTGGAGCGGCCTGCCGCGGTCGAAGGTCATGTAGTTGGTGATGTCGACCAGCGCGTTGATCGGCCTGAGGCCGATGGCGAGCAGCCGACGCTGCAGCCATTTCGGCGAGGCCCCGTTTTTGACGCCCCGCACCAGGCGCAGCGCGAAACCGTGGCAGAGCGGTGGCGTGTCGCCGAACTCGAGCGTCACCGCCACCGGCGTCCTGCCTCTGCCCGTAACCGCCTCAACCGGCGGCGTCTTCAAGCGGCCGAGGCCGCTCGCCGCCAGATCCCGGGCGATACCGTAGACCCCGGTGGCATCCGGCCGATTGGGCGTCAGGTTGATCTCGATCACCGGATCGTCGAGATGCGCCCAGGCCGCAAAGGACTGGCCGACCGGCGCGTCGGTTGGCAGGTCGATGATGCCGTCATGCTCGTCTGAGAGCTGCAGCTCGCGCTCCGAGCACATCATGCCATGGCTTTCGACCCCTCTGATCTTGCCGACCGACAGCGTCACATCGATGCCGGGCACATAAGTGCCGGGTGCCGCGAAGGCGCCGACCAGCCCCGCCCGCGCATTGGGCGCGCCGCACACGACCTGGATCGGCCTGCCATCGCCGGTGTCGACCGTGAGCACCTGCAGCTTGTCGGCGTCGGGATGCCGGCCAGCTGTCAGCACCTTGGCGATGACGAAGGGCTTCAACTGCGCCTTGTCGTCGACCGATTCGACCTCGAGGCCGATGGCGGTCAGCCGCTCGACGATTTCGTCGAGCGACGCGTCGGTTTCGAGATGATCCTTCAGCCAGGAAAGAGTAAGTTTCATCAGGCAATCCTCCGGAGGTCTTCCGGTTTCATTGAGGTCTAGGGTCTTGGAACGCTGCTCGTCAGATGGCGCGGCAGACCGTCCGGCATGTGCACGAAAGGAAGCTGCTCGCGCACCCATGCATGCAGGGTCGGCTTGTAGTAGGCGGCCAGATCCATGACGCCGAGCATGAAATAGATGCTGTCGGGCAGGCGCGCGTCGAGATAGGCGATCGGTGAGCCGCATTTCCGGCAGAAGCTGCGGCTCACCGGGCCGTTGACGTAGCTCTTCAGCGTATCGCCGGAGATGACGACCGCGTCGGCCATGAAGCCGACGAAGGCCGAGACCGGCGCGCCCGACGCCTTGCGGCAATCCGTGCAATGGCAGTAGCTGACGTGGAGCGGATCGGCCGACGCCTCGAAGCGCACGGCGCCGCAGCGGCAGCCACCGGAATGCAGTGCCGTCACGAACTGAGCCCCCCGAACAGGGTCGGGATGTCGAGGGGCCGGAAGCCGTAATGCGCCAGCCAGCGGACGTCGGCATCGAAGAAGGCGCGCAGATCCGGCATGCCGTATTTCAGCATGGCGATGCGGTCGATACCCATGCCCCAGGCAAAGCCCTGATACTCGTCCGGGTCGAGTCCGCCATGGCGCAGTACGTTCGGGTGAACCATGCCGCAACCCAGGATCTCCATCCAGTCGGAGCCCTCGCCGAAGCGCACCTCGCCCGGCCGCGAACGGTCGCACTGGATGTCGACCTCGAGGCTCGGCTCCGTGAAAGGGAAGAAGCTCGGCCGGAAGCGCATCTTGACCGACGGCACCTCGAAGAACGCCTTGCAGAATTCCTCCAGCACCCATTTCATGTTGGCGACATTGGCGGTCTTGTCGATGACCAACCCCTCCACCTGATGGAACATGGGCGAGTGGGTGGCGTCGGAATCCTGTCGGTAGGTCTTGCCGGGAATGACGATGCGGATCGGCGGCTTCTGCACTTCCATGGTGCGGATCTGGACCGGCGAGGTGTGGGTGCGCAGCAGCTTCCGGGCGCCGTCGGCGTCGGGCGGGAAAAAGAAGGTGTCGTGCATTTCCCGTGCAGGGTGCCCTTCCGGGAAGTTCAGCGCCGTGAAATTGTAGTAGTCGGTTTCGATATCCGGCCCCTCCGCGATGGAGAAGCCGAGGTCGGCGAAGATCGCGGTGATCTCGTCGATCACCTGGCTGATCGGATGGATGCGGCCGCGCTCGGCCGGCGACTGGCGCACGGGCAGCGTCACGTCCACCGTCTCGGCGGCAAGCCTGGCGGCGATCGCCGCATCCCTAAGCTCCGCCCTGCGCGTGGCGAGCGCCTCGGTCACGCGGTTCTTCAGCCCGTTGATCGCCGGGCCCTTGGACTGCCGTTCCTCCGGGCTCATCGAGCCCAGCGTCTTCAGCATCTCCGACACGGACCCCTTCTTTCCGAGCGCGGCGACGCGCACGGCCTCGATCGCCTGCTCGTCGCCGGCCGCGGCGATCTCGGAGAGAAGGGAAGCTTCAAGAGTGGCAAGTTCGCTCATGTTCCGGACCTGTCCTGGCCAAGCGGCCTGTCGATCATGCAAAGAAAAAACCCGCGCCAGCCCTGCCAGCGCGGGTTTCCCAAATCAGAATTTCGAAAGCTTGGGAAGCGCTGGTCTTAGGCGACAGCGCTCTCAAACGCGTTCGGGGTGGTGTTCTTCAGATATTCGAGCGCGACCTTGGCCTTGGCGACTAGGGCGGCGAAAGCCTGCGGCTCGTGGATCGCCAGGTCCGACAGAACCTTGCGGTCGATCTCGATACCGGCCTTGTTCAGGCCGTCGATGAAGCGGCCGTAGGTCAGGCCCTGCTCGTGGACAGCCGCGTTGATGCGCTGAATCCAAAGCGCGCGGAACGAACGCTTGCGGTTCTTGCGGTCGCGATAGGCGTATTGCTTGGACCGCTCGACCGCCTGCTTCGCGACGCGGATAGTGTTCTTGCGACGGCCGTAGAAACCCTTGGCGGCTTTCAGGACCTTCTTGTGCTTGGCGTGGGCGGTGACGCCTCTCTTTACGCGTGCCATGTCATGATCTCCTTAAACGCTTGATCCGAAGGCCGGGCTCAGAGGCCGCCGCCGTTGGGAAGAAAATTCTTGATGACCTTCTTGGCATCCGGCTCGGCGAGAACCATCGTGCCGCGGGCATCGCGAATGAACTTGTTGGTGCGCTTGATCATGCCATGGCGCTTGCCGGCGGCCTGCGCCTTGACCCTGCCGGTCGCGGTGATCTTGAACCGCTTCTTGGCAGCGGATTTGGTCTTCATCTTGGGCATTTTGCTATCTCCTATCGGCCTTGACGGCCTGTTGATTGCCGTTTCCGGACCGACCAAAGTCCGAAAAGCATACGAAGCCGCCACGGCATGCCCTGCCGGGCGGCTTTCTTTGGAACGCGGCCTTATAGCGAGTGGTCCGGAAAAGCGCAACTGCCTTCCCGAACGACTTTCCCGCGTGTTGGCATGACGTGCTTCCCCGCTCAGCGCGGAGCAAGCACCATCATCATCTGGCGGCCTTCGAGCTTCGGCTCCGCCTCGACCTTGGCGATGGCGGCGACCTCTTCGCGGACCTTGTTCAGGAGCTGCATGCCCAGCTCCATATGCGCCATCTCGCGCCCGCGGAAGCGCAGCGTCAGCTTGACCTTGTCGCCTTCCTCGAAGAAGCGACGCACCGCCTTCATCTTCACGTCGTAATCATGCGTGTCGATGTTCGGGCGCATCTTGATCTCCTTGATCTCGATGACCTTCTGGTTCTTGCGCGCCTCTGCCGCCTTCTTCTGGTTGGCGTATTTCAGCTTGCCCAGGTCAAGGATCTTGACGACGGGCGGATTTGCGTTGGGAGAGATTTCCACGAGATCGAGGCCTGCCTCTTCAGCGGCCAGCAACGCGTCGTTGATCGAAACGTCGCCGCGATTGTTACCGGTCTCGTCGATGAGCTGCACCCGGGGAACCCGGATGTCCCTGTTTGCGCGCGGGCCTTCCTTGGTGGGCGCCGCGGCTTTGAATGGTCTGCGAATGGTCGTGGTCTCCTCGAGCCGTTGAGTTTCTTGGTTGCTTGTCGCGCCTATGTCGTGTCGGCGCGGCGCAAGTCAATAGCACAGGTGCAACAATAAATCATCCGAAACCGCACATGCCGACATGAACCGACATTGCGCTTTTCGGCGGCACTTTCCGTGGCATGACGGCTGTGCCAAAAGTCGCGGGACCGATGGAGACCGGCGCATGATGGAAGAAAGAAGCGAAAGCATCGAGGTGGACGGCAACCGGATCGCGGTTCGCCACAGGCAGGGGCGGGCGCCAGGCATCGTCTGGCTCGGCGGGTTCCGCTCGGACATGATCGGCACCAAGGCCGAACGGCTCGACCAGTGGGCCGCCGAAACCGGCCATGCCTATACCCGCCACGACTATTCGGGTCACGGTGTCTCGGGCGGCACCTTTCGTGACGGTACGATCTCGCGCTGGCTCGCCGAAAGCCTCGCCGTGTTTCGCCGCTACACGACGGGCCCGCAAGTGCTGGTCGGCTCGTCGATGGGCGCCTGGATCGGCCTGCGCATGATCGCCGAACTCAACAAGGCGGGCGAGGGCAGCCGGGTCGGCGGGCTTGTCCTGCTCGCGCCGGCTCCGGATTTCACGACGGAGCTGATGGAGCCGCAGCTGACACCGGCCCACCGGCGGTCGCTCGCCGAGCAAGGCTTCTTCGAGGAACCGTCGGAATATTCGCCCGAGCCCAACATCTACACCCGCGCGCTTTTCGAAGACGGCGCCGCCAACCGCGTGATGACAGGGCCGATCGACACACACTGCCCTGTCCATGTCCTGCAGGGCCTCGCCGATCCCGACGTGCCGCACACCCATGCGCTCAAGCTGGTCAGCCTGCTGCCCGCCGACGACGTGACGGTCTCGCTCATTCCAGGCGGAGACCACCGCCTGTCGCGCCCTGAAGATCTCGACATGCTGATCAAGACCGTCTCGGCGATGGTCGAGCAGGCGGCACAATAAGCAATGCGTGCCTCCGTCCCGATCTCGGCCTTCGTCGCGGCGATCGTCGGTTTCGGCGGCACGCTTGCCGTCATCATCGCGGCGGCAGAGGCGGTTGGGGCGACCCAGGCGCAGACCGCGAGCTGGGTTACGGCCATCTGTCTCGCGATGGCCGTCGAGACGGCATGGCTTTCCTGGCGGACCAGGATGCCCGTCATCACCGCCTGGTCGACGCCCGGTGCGGCCCTTGTCGCGGCATCCAGCGGCTTCACCATGGCGGATGCCATCGGAGCCTTCGTCGTGACTGCACTCCTTCTGATGGCAACGGGCCTGTTCAAGCCGCTGACCAAACTCGTCTCACGCATCCCGGCCTCTGTTGCGTCGGGCATGTTGGCCGGCATCGTGGTCACCTTTGCCATGAATGCCGCGAGGACGGTGCCCGTCGACCCCTGGCTCGTCGTGCCCTTGGTCGCCGCGTTCTTCACCATCCGCCTTTTCAACCCCGCACTTTCGGTGCTGGCCGTGCTGGTCGGCGGCGGAATGGTTGCTTTTGTTTCGGGACGCATCGGCGGGCTGCCCGCGCCGGAGCTTTCGACCCTGACGCTGACCATGCCGGAGTTCTCCGTCGCTGCGACGGTCGGCCTCGCCGTCCCGCTCTATCTCGTGACGATGGCATCGCAGAACCTGTCCGGCCTCGCCGTGCTGCGGGCCGCAGGCTATCGGCCGGATGCGGGCCCGTTGATCACCGCGACGGGTTTCGTCTCGCTGCTTACGGCGCCGTTCAGCGCCCTGACGACGAACCTTGCCGCCATCTCGGCTGCGATCTGCACCGGCGCGGACGCGCATCCGGATCCTGCCCAGCGCTGGAAGACCGGCCCCTTCTATGCCCTTGCCTATCTAGTCTTCGCAGCATTCGGAGCATCGCTGGTCGCCATCTTCGCCGTGTTGCCGCAGAGCCTCATCGTGCTGGTCGCCGGGCTCGCTCTGATGGCGCCGCTCGCCAACGCCCTCTCTATCGCGCTGGGGCATGAGCGGGAGCGTATGGCTGCCGTCACCGCCTTCGTCGTCACCGCATCGGGCCTGACGCTGGGCGGCATCGGCTCGGCTTTCTGGGGGCTGATCGCCGGCCTGACCGTGCTCGGCCTGGAAGCCGCCAAAAAGCATTAAACGAATCAGGCTTTTGTCGGGTTTTCGCCGAAGCCGTCTTGAATCGCCATTTTCCCGCTACCATGTCGATTGGAGCAGCCATGAAATGGTTGCCCCCCAACGGAAGGAACGGGAGAAGATGAACACGAATGCACTGATCCGTCCGGCCTGGACGCCGGCGACCATCGCCTTGATGGTGATCGGCTTCATGGTGTTCTGGCCGCTCGGCCTCGCCATGCTCGCCTATATTATCTGGGGCGACCGGCTTGACGGCTTCAAGCGCGACGTAAACCGCGCCACCGACGGCGTCTTTTCGGGCTGCCGCGGTCGCCGCCGTAACGGCTACGGTCGGACCGGCAATGTCGCCTTCGACGACTGGCGCGAGAAGGAGCTCGAACGGCTCGCCGAAGAGCGCCGCAAGCTCGATGAGACACTCAGCGAGTTCGACGAATACATGCGCGAACTGCGCCGCGCCAAGGACCAGGAAGAGTTCGACCGCTTCATGGCAAGCCGCTCCAAGTCGACCCCCGCCAATCCCAAGCCGCGCGGCAAGGGATCGTCCACGGGCCTGCTCGACGAGGCCTGAGTTCAGCCTGACGTCTCTGTAGCCACGGCGCCGGCAACGGCGCCGTTTTTCATTGCCGGCTGCGTGGGATCCCCACTCGTCACGCGACGCGAATCAGTGTTTGCTCCCGCCATGCCCCTGTCCTTCCTGAAACGCCTGCAGACACCGAAACCGGCGCCCGCGCGGGAAAGGTTGCACGAGGTGGCTGGCCGCACGCTGCCGCTCAGGATCGTCGAGAACGACCGCGCCCGCCGCCTGACGCTCAGGATCGATACCGGAGGGCGCGGCCTGCGCATCACGGTGCCACCCGGCATTTCCGCCCGAGAGGTCGAGCATTTCCTCAACCGCCACCAGGGCTGGCTCGAGCAGCGGTTGGCTCGGGTGCCCGATCGTCCTCAGGTGCGCCCGGGCATCAAGATCCCGTTGCGCGGCATGCCGCATCTCATCGTGCACGAGCCCGGCACGCGCGGGAGCGTAACCATATCCCAGGACGAGAATGGGCCGGTGCTCATCGTCCATGGCGACCGCCGCCATCTCGGGCGCCGCCTAGCCGATTTCCTGAAACGCGAGGCCAAGCACGACATCGAGGCGCTGGTGGACAAGCACACCCGCGCAGTGGGGCGCCGCGCAAAGGCGATCCGCTTTCGCGACACGTCGAGCCGCTGGGGCTCATGCACCTCGGACGGGACGCTGTCCTTCTCCTGGCGCATCATGATGGCGCCGCTTCCGGTGGTCGACTATCTCGTCGCCCACGAAGTGGCGCATCTCAAGGAAATGAACCACGGGCCGAGATTCTGGAAGCTCTGCAAGGAGTTGTGCCCCGACACCGACCGCCGCAAGGACTGGCTGAAACGCAATGGCGGAGCGCTCCAGGCGATCCGCTTCGAGGAGTGAAGGGCGCATGCGGATCGGAACGGTCGGCCGATCATCGGATCAGGTCCGGTCCGCTCGACCCGCATACTGATCAGTAGCGCCCGCCATCTCGAGCATCAGCCTCTCCATCGAGATGGAATCGTCTCCGTAGGGATAGAAGTCGGACTTGTCTCCCTTTTCCCATTTCGTCCTCAGTTCGGGCTTGGTGATGTCCCAGTCGCGATAGGTTTGCCGAGCCAACTCGCGCAAGTCCCCGTGCAGTTCCGCCATCGAGGGCCGGCCCCAATAGTAATAGCCGTTGTAAACCTTGAAGACCTCGAGGCCCCGGCCCAGCACGATCGTGTGCGGGATCATCACATCGTGGGTGGTGTCGGTGTATTCCTTGATGTCGAGATCCTTCTGCACGATCCGCTCCTCGTCATAGAGGAAAGGCCAGGGAGCTGCGGTCTGCTGCCGGAAGTTGTTGGTGATGTGCCAATCATCGGTGGTGATGGTGACAATCTGGGTGTAGCCCACCACGAACTGCGGGTGAAACCGCACGAGTTCGTGCATGTGCTGACGGTCCTTGGGGCAGAAGAATCCGCGTGTGAGCATGACGATCATGAGCTGATCGCCCTGGAGATCCGAAAGGCGCCGGGGCGCCTTGGTGTGGTCGGGAAGGACGTAATCGGGGAACCTTGCTCCCGCAGTCATATCCTGTCTCATGGGGCTCTCCTTCCGCCGGTTGGTCAACATGTCGCCCAACCGGGCGGCTGGCGGCATGTTCCCGCTCGGCCGGCTGCCGGCGCCTGCTGCCAATCGTGTTCCTGATCCGCGCAACCGCAAAACGCCTGGGCAGAACGGATGCCGATCAAGCCTTAGGGTCATACTTTGCTCTTATTGCGTGCGGATCCTCGCAGCGATTTTGTTCATCTGCTCGATCTCCGTCCGCTGCGCTTTGGTGATTTCGCCACAGAGCGTCACGAGCTCGGGATCGGAAAGGTCTGCCTCGCGGCACATCAGGATCGCGCCGGAATGGTGCGGGATCATGGAGCTGATGAACTGACGGTCATCGATAAATGCCTGTGCGCGCGTCGCCCAGAACGACCCCGCGGTCAGCGCGGCGAAGAGAACGTAGAGGACGAAATTTGCTCTCCGGTTCGGATACATGCCGGGCATGGTGGCCAGCATGAAGATGCCCATTGGCGCCCACATGGTCACGGCCATGTAGAACATGTTCAGGTTGTTCCTGAAGTCACCCCAGCCGTCGATCATGGAGAACATGACGACATACATGACGGCCAGGCCGAGAGCCATGTTGACCCAAAACATGAAATAGGGTCGGCCGTGACCGCGGTGCTTCCCGCTTCCATGTCCGGCTTGCATTTCATCGCCGCGTGACATTCTTCTTCCCTTGGTCGGTGCCGCATTCCTAAGCCGCTGGTGCGCTTACAACCTAACTTGTCGTCGAATGTTCCATGATCGGCTCCCCGGCTTGCAAGCGCGCGATCATGCGCCGCGCAGGCAATAGCGCGGCCGTAACAGGCCCATACGCTCGCAAGCACAAGCCAACCTTCCACTAGTCGCCACTGACTACTCGCTATAGGCTCTCGACTCGCCCGCCGTTTCATGCCACTTCCCCTGCCATGGACATCAAGATCTGCGGCCTGAAGACGGCTGATGCCCTGACCGCCGCGCTCGACGCCGGCGCCTCGCATGTCGGCTTCATCTTTTTCCCGAAGAGCCCGCGCAACATCGCGTCGGCGCAGGCCGGCCGGCTGCGGCAGGCGGCGCGCGGCAGGGCCAAGGCCGTCGCGGTGACGGTCGACGCCGACGATGCCGCGCTCGACGGGATCGTGGCGGCGGTCGCGCCCGACATGCTCCAGCTCCACGGCAAGGAGACGCCGGATCGCGTGGCGGCGGTCAAGGCGCGTTACGGCCTGCCGGTCATCAAGGCCTTCTCCGTCAGCACCCCTGCCGACTTCGAGAAAGTCGCGGCCTATGCCGGCGTCGCCGACCGGCTGCTTTTCGACGCCAAGCCCCCCGCCGGCTCGGAACTGCCGGGCGGCAACGGCATCGCCTTCGACTGGCGTTTGCTGCGGCAACTCGACCAGGGCATCGACTACATGCTTTCCGGAGGGCTCAACGCCACCAATGTCGGCGAGGCCATTCGTCTGGCCAACCCGCCGGGCATCGACGTCTCGTCCGGCGTCGAGCGATCGCCGGGGGTCAAGGATACAGCCCTGATCGGCGAGTTTTTTCGCGCCGTGCACGCCGCCCAGGACAAAAGCGGAGCGTGAACGATCAAGCAGGCTTGTGTGGCGCCGCCCGCGCCTCACCTGCTTGGCTTCCTGTGTTGCCGCAGGTTTTTATCGGAAAACGGTGGGACACTTTTCCGAAACCTGCTTAGGGCACGGTTTACTTTTTGTCCCGTCCGCGACATAGCCATGGTTTCGGCCTTGCCGGGGCGGCCATGGAACCTTCCCCGGCGCGCAGCAACAGGAGATCGGCTGATGAACAAGCCGGCGGAGCCCAACTCATTCCGCACCGGACCCGACGAACAGGGCATGTTCGGCATTTTCGGCGGACGCTTCGTCGCCGAGACCCTGATGCCGCTGATCCTCGATCTCGAGCGGCACTGGCATGAAGCCAAGAACGATCCGGCCTTCCGGGAAGAGCTGCAGGCGCTGTCGACCTTCTATGCGGGCCGACCCTCGAAACTCTACTACGCCGAGGGCCTGACGCGGCATTTGGGCGGCGCCAGGATCTACTTCAAGCGCGAGGACCTGAACCATACGGGCTCGCACAAGATCAACAACTGTCTTGGCCAGATACTGCTCGCCAAGCGCATGGGCAAGAAACGCATCATCGCTGAAACCGGCGCGGGACAGCACGGGGTCGCCTCGGCCACCGTCGCGGCCCGCTTCGGCTATCCTTGCGTGGTCTATATGGGCGCCACCGACGTCGACCGGCAGAAACCCAACGTGTTCCGCATGAAGCTGCTCGGCGCCGAAGTGCGCCCGGTGTCGTCAGGGCACGGCACGCTCAAGGACGCCATGAACGAGGCGTTGCGCGACTGGGTGACGAATGTCGAGGATACCTACTACCTGATCGGCACAGCCGCGGGACCGCACCCCTATCCGGAGCTCGTCCGTGACTTCCAGTCGGTGATCGGCACGGAAGCCCGCGCCCAGATCCTCGAACAGGAAGGCAGGCTGCCTGACGTCATCATCGCCGCGGTCGGCGGCGGCTCCAACGCCATCGGCCTTTTCCATCCCTTCCTGGACGATCGGGGCGTGCGCATCATCGGCGTCGAGGCCGGCGGGCGTGGGCTCGAAGGCGTCGAGCATTGCGCCTCCATGAATGCCGGCTCGCCCGGCGTGCTGCATGGCAACCGCACCTACCTCCTGCAGAACGACGATGGTCAGATCCTGGACGGCCATTCCATCTCGGCGGGCCTGGACTATCCCGGCGTCGGGCCAGAGCATTCCTGGCTGCGCGACACCGGCCGGGTCGAATATGTCCCTATCCTCGATGACGAGGCGCTCGACGCTTTCCAGCTCACCACCAAGGTGGAAGGCATCATCCCGGCCCTGGAATCGGCTCACGCCATCGCCCAGGCGGTGAAGCTCGCGCCGACCATGGGCAAGGACCAGATCGTCATCGTCAATCTGTCCGGCCGCGGCGACAAGGACGTGCATACGGTGGCAAAGATGATGGGCATGGAGATCTGATCATGACGACCCGCATCGACCGCCGTTTCGAGAAGCTCAAGGCCGAGGGCCGCCCTGCCCTCGTCACCTATTTCATGGGCGGCGACCCGGATTATGAAACCTCGCTGTCGATCATGAAGGCGCTGCCCAGGGCCGGCAGCGACGTGATCGAGCTCGGCATGCCCTTCTCCGATCCGATGGCCGACGGCCCGGCGATCCAGGCGGCGGGGCTGCGCGCCCTGAAGGGCGGACAGACGCTCGCGAAGACGCTCCAGCTCACCCGCGAGTTCCGCAAGGACGACAATGAAACGCCGATCATCATGATGGGCTATTACAATCCCATCTATATCTACGGTGTGGACCGCTTCATAACCGATGCGATCGACGCCGGCATCGACGGGCTCATCGTGGTCGACCTGCCGCCGGAAATGGACGCCGAGCTCTGCATCCCCGCCCTCAAGGCCGGGCTCAACTTCATCCGGCTCGCCACCCCGACCACGGACGAGAAGCGGCTGCCCGCAGTGCTCCAGAACACGTCCGGCTTCGTCTACTACGTGTCGATGACGGGCATCACCGGCTCGGCGCTCCCCGACACGTCGAAGGTCGCGGCGGCGGTCGAACGCATCAAGAGCCACACAACCCTGCCCGTCTGTGTCGGCTTCGGTGTCAAGACCGCCGAGCAGGCGCGCGTCATCGGCGCCTCGGCGGATGGCGTGGTGGTCGGAACGGCGGTGGTCAATGCCGTCGCCAATGTGCTTGGGCCGAAGGGCGAGAAGACCGCCGACCCGGCGGAAGCCGTCGCCACGTTGGTGAACGGCCTGGCTCAGGGCGTTCGTGCAGCGCGCCTTGCTTCGGCCCGATAGTTTTCCCATCTGTTCGGTAAACGGGAACCGTCGTCATGAACTGGATCACCAATTTCGTCCGACCGAAGATCAATTCGATGCTCGGCCGCCGCGAGATGCCCGAGAATCTCTGGATCAAGGATCCCGAGTCGGGCGAGATGGTCTTCCACAAGGACCTCGAGGAGAACCAGTACGTCATTCCCTCCTCCGGCCATCACATGAAGATCTCGGCCAAGGAGAGGCTCAAATATTTCTTCGACGAGGGGAAATACGAGACGATCGACAATCCCAAGGTTACCGTCGACCCGCTGAAGTTCCGCGACGAGAAGCGTTATGTCGACCGGTTGAAGGACGCCAAGGCCAAGACCGGCCTGGAGGACGCCATCCTCAGCGGCACCGGCACGATCCACGGCCTGCCGATCGTGGCGACCGTTCAGGATTTCGCCTTCATGGGCGGCTCGCTGGGCATGGCCGCCGGGGAGGCGATCATCGCTGCGTTCGACGTGGCGCTGAAGAAGAAACGCCCCATGGTTCTGTTCGCCGCCTCGGGCGGCGCGCGCATGCAGGAGGGCATTCTGTCGCTGATGCAGTTGCCGCGCACCACCGTCGCGGTCGACCGGCTCAAGGAGGCGGGGCTGCCCTATGTCGTGGTGCTGACCAACCCAACCACCGGCGGCGTGACGGCCTCCTACGCGATGCTGGGCGACATCCATATCGCCGAGCCCGGCGCGCTGATCGGCTTCGCCGGACCACGTGTCATCGAGCAGACGATCCGCGAGAAGCTGCCTGAAGGCTTCCAGCGCGCCGAATATCTCATGGAGCACGGCATGGTCGACATGGTCGTCTCGCGCCTTGAACTGAAGGACACGATCGCACGGCTCCTCAAGATCCTCTTGAAGACGCCGCTTCCCGACGCAATCGAGCCGGAGGTCCTGCCACCTTCCGTGGTATCGGCGGAAACGCGTCCGCACGCCTGATCCAAGCGCGGTTCGCTCCGCGCGGCGCACCCGCGTGTTTTTCGGGGGTTGATGTGGTTGGGATTGGAAATTCCTGGACACCGATGCCATCGACCGAGCAGGAATTTCGAATCCAGTACGGCACCAGGACATGATCGTGACTTCCGCCACCTCCGCCGCCGACCGTGAAATCGAGCGCCTGACCAAGCTCCATCCGAGAGACTTCGATCTCTCGCTGGAGCGTATCTCGCGTCTTCTCGACCGGATGGGCAATCCGCAGGACCGGCTGCCGCCGGTCATCCATATCGCCGGCACCAACGGCAAAGGGTCGGCTGCAGCCTTCTCGCGGGCGCTGCTCGAGGCGGAGGGAAAGCGCGTCCATGTCCACACTTCGCCGCACCTGGTGAACTGGCACGAACGCTATCGCATGGGCGCGCCGGGCGGCAGCAAGCTCGTTGCGGACGAGGTGCTTGCCGACGCCATCGCGCGCGTCGCCGCGATCAATGGCGGCGAAACCATTACCGTCTTCGAGATCCTGACCGCCGTGATGTTCCAGCTCTTCTCGGAGCATCCGGCCGACGCCGCGATCATCGAAGTCGGGCTCGGCGGCCGCTTCGATGCGACCAACGTCATCAAGACCCCGGCCGTATCCCTCGTCATGCCGATCTCGCTCGATCATCAGGCCTATCTCGGCGACCGCGTCGAGCTGATCGCGGCCGAGAAGGCCGGCATCATCAAGCCCGGTGCGCCGGTGGTGATCGGCGCTCAGGAATTCGACGCCGCGCAGGAGCTGCTCGCCGAAACGGCCGAACGCCTGGACTGCCCCGTCTCGATCTACGGCCAGGACTTCATAGCCTTCGAGGAAAATGGCCGCATGATCTACCAGGACCATGAGGGCCTGATGGATCTGACGCCGCCCCGACTGATCGGCCGACACCAATACGCCAACGCGGCGGCCGCGATCGCCGCCGTCAAAGCGGCTGGCTTCCAGCTCGGCCACGCCGCCGTCGACCGCGCCATGGCGACGGTCGACTGGCCGGGCCGCATGCAGAAGCTGCCGCAGGGCCACCTTTCGGAGCTGGCGCCGGCCGGCGCCGAGGTGTGGATCGACGGCGGTCATAATCCCGGAGCCGGGATCGTCATCGCCGAGGCGCTGACCGAGCAGGAGGAGAAATTCCCGCGCCCGCTCTTCCTGATCACCGGCATGATCAACACCAAGGACCAGACCGGCTACTTCCACGCCTTCCACGGCATGGCGCGGCACG
This sequence comes from Mesorhizobium sp. 1B3, assembly GCF_050958605.1. Classification (NCBI taxonomy): domain Bacteria; kingdom Pseudomonadati; phylum Pseudomonadota; class Alphaproteobacteria; order Hyphomicrobiales; family Phyllobacteriaceae; genus Mesorhizobium; species Mesorhizobium sp. 1B3. The sequence goes on from NZ_JBJHDO010000011.1 coordinate 79,223, forward strand.
TCTACACCGTGCCTGTCGCTTCCAGCGAGTTCGGCGTTGCCAACACGGAGCTTGCGGTGCGCGCCGCCGAAGCGGGCCTGTCGGCCGAGCCGGTCAATTCCGTCGCCAACGCGCTGATGCTCCTGCGCGACACCTGGGATCCCGGGGAGACGCCGCCGCGCATCCTGATCGGAGGCTCGCTCTATCTGATCGGCGCGGTCTTGGCGGAGAACGGAACCCCGCCAGCCTGACAGTATCGCGCCTGAAGGCGAAGCGAAGGCGGCGCCCGATCCGTCGATGATCCTGCTCTATCCGAGTTTTCAGGCATTGGCGTTCCCGTCGCGAAGCATCCGGAGCGCTCAGGCCCCGCACGGAAACAGACTCATCCTGCCGAAGCCACCCGGCCGGGATTTCTGGGCGTTGACTTTTGTCCGCAATAAAATAACGTGATCACTGAAAAGAATGTGGGTCCCTTACAGTGGACACACATTCTCCGGAGCCTAACAGAAAAGAAGGGGAGCGGGCTCACCATGCGTGTGTTCACGGCCGTCCTCGCGACGGAAACCAATACCTTTTCGCCTATCCCAACCGGGCTTGGCGCATTCAAACTACAAGGCGAGTATTACGCCGCGGGCCATCATCCGGATTATATGACGCTGTTCGGTGCGCCCCTGTGGGTTGCGCGGGAGCGCGCGCGAGAAAAGGGCTGGACGGTTGCCGAGGGCATGGTTGCTTTTGCGCAGCCCGGCGGCAAGACCACGCGCAAGGCGTACGAGGCATTGCGAGACGAATTACTCGGCGACCTTCGCAAGGCGGGTCCGGTCGACATGGTGCTGCTCGGCCTCCACGGCGCGATGGTCGCCGAAGGCTATGACGACTGTGAAGGCGATCTCTTGAAGAAGGTCCGCGAGATCGTGGGTCCCGAGACGGTTGTCGGCGCGGAGCTGGATCCGCACTGCCATTTCACACGCGTGATGGTGGACAATGCCGACATGCTCATAGCCTTCAAAGAGTACCCGCACACCGATCTCTATGATCGCGCCGTCGAGCTCGTGGATCTCTGCACGGCCCAGGTTGAAAAGCGTATCCGGCCAGTGGCTGCGGTGGCCGATACAGGCATGGCCACGCTTATCTTCACGACGAGCGAGCCCGGAATTTCGCTCGTGAAGCGCATGAAGGAAATGGAGCAGCGCGAAGGCGTGCTGTCGGTGTCCATCATTCAGGGTTTTCCCTGGGCGGATGTGCCGGACATGGGGACGCGCGTTGTCGTCTATACGGACGGCGACGAGGGGCTCGCGCAATCGCTTGCGCGTGAGTTCGCGGACGACCTCTACGCCATGCGCGAGGAGATCAACCAATACCAACCCAGAATCGATGAGGCGCTCGACCTCGCTCTCGATGAGGATGAAGGTCCGGTTGTGATCGCCGATGGGGCCGACAATGCCGGAGGTGGCGCGGCGAGCGATTCCACCTTCCTTCTGCGCCGCATGCTTGAACGAAGCATCGGGAATGCCGCCCTGGGTCCGATCTGGGACCCTGTTGCGGTCCAGCTTGCATTTGACGCGGAAGAGGGTGCTCGCCTTCCGCTGCGCATCGGCGGCAAGGTGGGTCCCGAGTCCGGCGATCCCTTGGATGTCGTCTGCACAATCAAAGCCCTCAGGCGCAACATGACGATGGGCGGACTCGGCGGCGTGCCCGTCGCGCTCGGCGACTGCGCCCTGGTCGAGGTAGAGGGGATCGACGTCGTGCTCACCACGATCCGCTCCCAGGCCATGGACACCGATCTTTTCTCGCAGCTCGGCTGTGCGCTGGAAAGCAAGAACATCGTCGTCGTCAAATCAACCCAGCACTTCTACGCCTCATTCTCGAAGGTCGCGAAGAAGGTGCTCTATGCTTCGGTCCGGGGTACGGTGACATCAGATCTTTCGAGCTTGCCCTATCGCCGCATCGAGCTGCCGAAATGGCCAATCTCGGCCAAATGAGCTGGCTATCCGAAACTTCACAATTTTTCTGCCGGGCCACCGGCTTCCTAGCGGAGGGTGATTGAAATGCCGTTCTCCACGGATTTGGGCGCGGAGGGGATCCGTGCCGCGCGATCTTTTGCACGAGGCGCCGGCCGTCTCATCGCAGCGAGCCTTATCGCGCTCGCAGCCACGGCTGCGCATGCGCAGGAAAAAACCATTACCGCGGTCATGCATGCGGGGCTGCGCATGCTGGATCCGATCGTCAGCACCGCGCACATCACGCGCAACCATGGATACATGGTCTATGACCTGCTCGTGGGCGTCGACGCGAAGGGCGTGGTCCAGCCACAGATGGCAAGCTGGGAGACCGCCGAGGATGGTCTCACCTACACCTTCAAGCTGCGCGACGGCCTGGTGTTCCATGACGGGAAGAAAGTTACTGCCGCCGACGCCGTAGCATCGCTGAAGCGCTGGGGCTCGCGCGACGGAGCCGCCGCCTTCCTCATGGCCGCGACGGGCTCGATCGAAGCTGCCGATGAGACCACGATCGTCTGGAGATTGAAGGAGCCATTCCCGCTTCTGCTCGAAGTGCTGGCGAAGCAGTCTTCGGTGCCGGCCTTCATCATGCCCGAGCGTGTCGCCGCCACGCCTTCCGACACGGCAATCACCGAGTATGTCGGTTCCGGTCCGTTCGTTTTCGTCGACTCGGAATTCCAGCCGGGCGTGAAGATCGTCTATAAGCGCTTCGAAGATTACAAGCCGCGCAACGAGGCTGCTTCCGGCATGGCTGGCGGCAAGGTGGTAAATGTCGATCGCGTGGAATGGGTCACCATGCCCGACAGTCAGACCGCCATCAGCGCGCTGATGACCGGTGAAATCGACCTGATCGAGAACACTCAGATCGACTTGCTGCCGATCCTGGAGAGCAGCCCTGACGTCACCGTCGAGGTCCGCGATCCACTCGGCTACCAAGGGTTCGTGCGGATGAACTTCAAGCACCCGCCCTTTGACGACGTCCGTATCCGCCGCGCGGCGTTGACCGCGCTGGGTCAGGAGCAGGTCATGTCCACGATGGTCGGCAACCCCGACTATTATTGGCTCTGCGGTGCGATTTTCGGCTGCGGCACCTCACTCGGAGACGAAACCGGTGCGGAATCGCTCAAGGCCGGCGGCGACAAGGCCAAGGCTCGTCAAATGCTCGAAGAGGCCGGATACGACAACACCCCTGTCGTCATCTTGCAGCCGACGGATATAGGCGCCATGGGGGGTGTGCCGGTCGTGGTCGCATCGGAGCTGCGCGAAGCCGGCTTCAACGTAAATCTTCAGCCGATGGACTGGCAGACGCTGGTGGCCCGGCGTGCCAGCATGAACAAGCCCTCGGAAGGTGGCTGGAACATCTTCACCAGTTTCGCGAGCGGCGTCGAAGCCAACACCCCGCTCGTGCATCCGATCCTGCCTTCGACCGGCGATACCGGATGGTTCGGGTGGGCGACCGACCCTGAGCTGGAAGCGCTGCGCGCGGCCTATCTCAAGGCAGCGACCTTCGACGAACAAAAAGAAATCGCCCACAAGGTCCAGGCTCGCGTCCTCGACAACGTGATCTTCGTGCCGCTCGGCAACTACTCCTTCGTACAGGCCCGGAGCAACAAGCTGACGGACATGCTGCCCACGGCGATCCCGGTATTCTGGAACGTGAAGCTCGCCGACTGACAACAATAGACCATCCGGCAGTGGGTCGCTCCATGCCGGATGGCGTTGCCGATACGGAGTTCAGGCCACCATGCCGCTTTACATCCTCAAGCGCATCCTGTCGGTTCTTCCGGTGATGGCGATTGTGGCCCTGATCGTCTTCCTCATCCTGCGGCTGACCCCGGGAGATCCCGCCGCCATCATCGCCGGCGACGCGGCCACGCCTGAGCAGATTGCCCAACTGCGCGAAGCGATGGGCTTGAACGAGCCGATCTACATGCAGTTCCTGCACTGGATCGGGCAGCTTCTTCAAGGCAATCTCGGTACCTCGCTTATTTCCGGCACATCGGTCAACGCCCTCATCGCCGACCGCATCTGGCCGACGCTCAACATCGCGCTGCTGACGATCGTCATGTCCGTGCTCGTGGCCGTGCCGCTGGGCACCCTCGCCGCCTGGCGTCACGGACGCACGAGCGATCACATCGTGATGGCGATCTCCGTTGCAGGCTTTTCAGTGCCTGCCTTCGTCGTCGGTTATGTGCTCATCAGCATATTCGCCGCCAATCTCAGATGGCTCCCGGTGCAGGGCTACACGGCGCCCTCGCAGGATTTCCTGCAGTTCATGCGCCATGCCATTCTGCCTGCCCTGACACTGACCGCCGCCTATGTGGCGCTGACCGCGCGCATGACGCGTGCCAGTCTGCTGAACGTCCTTGGCGAAGATTATGTCCGCACCGCCCATGCCAAGGGTGTCAGCGAGATCAAGGTTCTGTTGCGGCACGGACTGCGCAACGCGGCAGTGCCGATACTGACGGTGGTGGGCACCGGTTTCGCCATGTTGCTCTCAGGCGTCGTCGTCGTCGAAAGCGTCTTCAACATACCCGGCATCGGCCGCCTGACCATCGATGCGGTGATGGCCAGGGACTATCCCGTCATCCAGGGTATAATCCTGCTCACCAGCGGCATCTACGTCCTGGTGAATCTCGTCATCGACATCGCCTACACGCTGTTTGATCCGAGGATTCGCTACTGATGCCGCAGACAACCAGCCCGACAATGCCCTCTCGGAGCATTCTGAGTTCCCTCGGTCTGCCGCCCGGCACACGCCCCGGCATGCTTCCCGTCGCCGCCGCCAGCGTTCTCGTGGTGATCGTGTTCGCCACTATCTTTGCCCCCCTGCTGGCGCCGCACGATCCGATAGCTCTCTCCGCGAACCGGCTGAAGCCGCCGTCCGCAGAGTTTCCGCTGGGAACGGACATGTTCGGGCGCGACCTGCTCTCACGCGTGCTCCATGGCGGGCAGATATCCCTTCTCATCGGGCTGGGAGCGGCGGCGATCAGTGTTTCGATCGGGCTCTTCATCGGGCTTGTAGCCGGTTTCTTCCGCGTGGCCGACGCCCTGATCATGCGGGTGATGGACGCCTTCATGGCCATACCGGCGGTGCTTCTGGCCGTCGCGATCGTCGCCATCCATGGTGCAAGCGTCGGCTCGGTAGTGCTGGCCATCACCTTCTCGGAAATCCCGCGCGTGGTGCGACTCGTGCGCTCCGTCGTGCTGTCCGCGCGCGAGGAGCCCTATGTCGAGGCCGCCATTTCGCTCGGCACGCGAATGCCCGTCATCCTGTGGCGTCATCTGATGCCCAACACGCTCGCGCCGCTGATCGTGCAGGCCACCTATATCTGCGCATCGGCCATCCTGATCGAAGCGATCCTGTCGTTCCTGGGCCTCGGCATCGGAACGGAGACACCTAGCTGGGGCAACATCATGGCCGAAGGACGCGCCTACTTCCTTCTGAAACCGTCCCTGATCTTCTGGCCCGGCCTGCTGCTTTCTCTTTGTGTCCTGTCGGTAAACATCCTCGGAGACGCGGCACGCGACATGCTCGACCCCCGTATGCGCAAGCGGGAAGGGTGAACCCGATGGTAAGTTTCAAGACTGGAAATTTCGATGGTGCCGAGGACGTCGTCTCCATCGAGAACCTGTGCATCGAATTGAACACCTCCGAAGGCTCTCGCCCCGTCCTCGACAATGTCAGCCTGCGTGTTCGTCGCGGCGAAACCGCTTGCCTGGTCGGCGAAAGCGGATCGGGCAAGTCGCTTACCTCGCTGGCGGTGATGGGTCTTTTGCCCGCGGGCGTCCTCGCGGTGACGTCCGGGCGCATCATGCTTGGCGACGCCGATCTGCTCAAGCGTTCGAAACGAGAAATTCGGACGATGCGCGGCAGCAGGATTTCGATGATCTTTCAGGAACCGATGACCGCGCTGAACCCGGTGATGCGCGTCGGCGACCAGATAGCCGAGGTGCTCGAGGCACATGGCCGCGTGTCGAAGAAGGAGACGCGCCGTCGCGTCCTCGACATCATGCAGCAAGTGCACCTGCCGGATGTGGAGCGCGTATATTCGTCCTACCCCCACCAGCTTTCGGGCGGCCAGCGGCAACGCATCATGATCGCGATGGCGCTCATACTCGAACCGGCGCTGCTTATCGCCGACGAGCCGACCACCGCGCTGGACGTCACAACACAGCAGCAGATCCTCGCGCTGATTTCCGAGTTGCAGCGCCGCCATGGCACGGCTGTGCTGTTCATTACCCATGACATGGGCGTCGTTTCCGAGATCGCCGACACGGTGCATGTGATGTGTCAGGGAAGGATCGTGGAGTCGGCGCGGGCGGAAGCCCTCTTCCAAACCCCTCAGCACGACTATACGCGCGCACTTCTGAAGGCGGTGCCAAGCCTGCAGCCGCGGTCGGCGCGTCCGGCGGAAGCGGGCGAACCGGTGCTCGATGTTTCGGAACTCTCCAAAACCTATAGCAGCGGTGGCTTCCTCAAGCCCCGTTCCGAAAAACGGGCGGCAGAGAAGGTGACCTTCCAGCTTCATCGCGGCCGTACGCTCGGCATCGTCGGTGAAAGCGGGTCGGGCAAGTCGACCGTGGCGCGCTGCGTCATCAGGCTGATCGACCCGACCGAGGGCACGATCCGCCTTGGCCAGCAGAATATCGGTCGCCTCTCGCATGGCGCGCTGCGCCGTCAGCGCGAAAGAATACAGATCGTCTTCCAGGATCCTTACCGCTCGCTGAATCCGCGCCGCAAGATCGGCAGCAGCCTGATCGAAGGGCCAACGAATTTCGGCGTACCGCGCGAGAAGGCACTGTCCCGCGCCCGCCAGCTGATGCAAATCGTCGGGCTGCCATCCGATGCGCTCGACTGCTACCCTCACCAGTTTTCCGGGGGGCAGCGCCAGCGCATCGCCATCGCACGGGCCGTGGCCATGGAGCCGGATGTCATCGTCGCCGACGAAGCCGTCTCCGCGCTCGATGTTTCCGTGCAGGACCAGGTTCTGAAACTGCTCGAGCACCTGCAGCGTGATCTGGGCATTGCCATTCTCTTCATCACCCACGACCTTCGGGTGGCGGCGCAGATATGCGACGAGGTGATCGTGATGCAGCACGGCAACGTCGTCGAGCACGGTACCGCCGAAGCGGTGCTGGTTTCGCCACAGCACCCCTATACGCGATCCCTGATCGCCGCTGCGCCAGGGCGAGGGTGGGACTTCGCCGCCTGTCGCGCGATATCGCAGCCCAACATAAGCGCCTGACCATGGCCGAGTGCATTGTTCTGGGAGCCGGCATGGTCGGCGTCGGCGCGGCGCTCGCGCTTCAGCAAAGAGGGAATAGCGTGGTTCTGGCCGACCGGCGCGCGCCGGGCGAGGAAACGAGCTACGGGAACGCCGGAATCATCCAGGTGGAGGCGGTCGAGCCATACGCCTTCCCCCGCTCGCCCGGGGAGATTGTCTCCGCGGCTTTGGGTTTGAATGACCAGGTGCGGTGGCGAGCCGGGTCCATCCACCGTTGGGCACTGCCGCTGACGCAGTATTTCATCCACTCGTCACCGGAAAACCATCGGCGCATTTCAGCAGTCTATAGCCGAATGATCCGCCGAGCGGGCAGCGATCACGCTCCCCTGATCGAGGCCGCCGGCGCACAGGCGATCGTCCGACGTGATGGTTTCAGGCAGGTCCATCGCACGCAGCGCAGCTTCGAGGAAGCGGCACGCGACGCGGAACGCATCGCCAGGGAATATGGCGTGGGAACCGATATCGAATCCGCCGATCAGCTTGCGGCATCTGAACCCAATCTGCGCAGGCGCCTTGCAGGTGCGGTTCGCTGGACGGAGGCATGGAGCTGTTCCGATCCTGGCGGGCTCGTAGCCGCCTATGCGAAGCTGTTTTCAGCGCGCGGCGGAAGCGTGATGCGTGCCGATGCCTACAGTCTCGTCCGGGCAGGGAAAGGGTGGCGCATCGACGGGCCGGAGGGGGTGGTAGAAGCGGAGAACGCCATCGTTGCGCTGGGTCCCTGGAGCGGCGAGTTCTTGAGACGCTTCGGTTATCGCGTGCCGCTGTTCTTCAAACGAGGCTATCACCGGCACTATCAGGGGAAAGGGCCCGACCTTCCGATGATCGACGCGGACAAGGGAGCCGTCGTCTCGCCGATGAAGGCGGGTCTTCGGCTGTTGACAGGCGCCGAACTCACATGGCTCGAATCGTCTCCCTCGATGCACCAGGCGCGCCATGTGAGGCGCGCGGTAGGAGAGCTGTTCGAACTGGGCGACCCGGTGGAAGCACGGCCCTGGTATGGGAACCGACCCTGTATGCCGGGCATGTTGCCGGTCGTGGGTCGTGCGCCGCGACATCAGGGGCTCTGGCTGAATTTCGGACATGGCCATCAGGGTTTCACGCTCGGGCCGACAACTGGTGAAATGCTCGCGCGGGCCATGGAGGGCGATGGACCCCTTCCCGCCGAGCTACAACTCATGCATGTCGCCTAAGAGTGTGCAGCGGTTTTGGGCAAACGACATGCTTTCGTTGCTTGAAGCGGCCGCCACCTCAATCCGAGAGGCGGTCAGGCAAGGCTTCCCTATCGCGGAACAGATGATTGTGGGCTCGGTCGCCCATCGACCACACCGCGGCGCGCAGATAGCTGGACAGTTCTTCGGCGCCACGCCTTAGCCTGTCGATCAGCTCATCCTGCCGTGCATCGAGATCGGCCTGCGGCAAGATGATGCTCAGCGTTGCGACGCACTCATGGTTGCGGTTCAGGATCGGCGTCCCGGCCGTTCCTACATAGGGCTCGATGAGGCCACGGGCGATAAAGTAGCCATCCCGCTTGGCCTGTTCGATTTCCTCGCAAAAGCGATCGAAGGGAAGAAGCCCGCCCGAGCCGAGACGGAAATCCTCGTCGGGAATGTTCCGGCGGATCGTTTCGCACGGGATATCGACCAGTTGCAGTCGCGCCGAACCGGTTATCGGCAGTGGATAACGCGAGCCTTCGACGGTTCGCAGATAGTTGCGGCTACGCCCGGTTGCCGAGATCAACACGAGCTGCTGCCAGTTATCTGCGACGTTGATTTCAGTGACGACGCCTGTCTCGACCGCCACGCGCTGCACAACCTCGCGCGCCACCTGCTCGAAGCGAGCGTTGCGCGAATAGGCAAGGCCCAGCAGTCCCGCGCGGTGGCCGAGGCTGATGCTGCCATCGTCATCGACAACCAGCCAATCGCGCGCCACCAACTGCTCGACCAGGGAATAGATCGTGGAACGGGGGCAATCGAGCGCCTTGGCAAGCGCGTTACGGCTGACCGGCTCCACGACATTCTCGAGATGTTCGAGAATGTCGAGAATTCTGTCCGTACCCTTGGCTCGATGCACGACATGTTCCCCCTGCATGGTTCCCTCACTAAATCGAGTGGCTGCTGCGAGACGAGTCGGAAAGGAGTGCATCGAGCCGCGCTTGCAGACTTTCGCTGGCCAGACGCCCCCGTTCGCCGATCATGACGAGCCTGCAGCCGTCCTCTTCGCCGCTCGTGGGTTCCAGCGTCACCTTGTAGCCCACCATCTGTAAAAGATAGCCCTGTCCCGGACGTTCGCGAAATCGGAGTATTCCCTTGGCCCGAACAAGCGATGGGGCAAATTCGGCTATGAGGGACTGGAATCCTTCCAGCGGAAGCGAGGCTTTCGTTTGCCATTCCAGCTTCGTGAAACGGTCGGCCCTGACGGTCGCCGATACCGGGGTGGCCGTGAACCTGGATACCGGCTCGCCGACGTCGAAAAACACATCGCTTGGAAGTGGCTCCCTTGCGGGGTCGAAGACCGGAGGCTTGCCTGATGGCGACAGGGACGAAACGAGCGCTTCCACTTGCTCCTTCGCTAGTTCCGTGGTCTTCGACAGAACAATGAAGTTGGCGACCGAGAGTTGGGCGCGCCATAGATCGTCGGCCCTCCGCGAGGGCGTGTCGTGGATGTCCGGGGCATCCACCACGCAAACGACGGCATCGAGCCTCGCGCTCTTCCACAGCACCGGGTCGGACAGAGCCTGGATGATACCGGACGGATCAGCCACGCCGCTCGCTTCGATGACGATATGGTCCGGCGCCGCATCGCGTGCCAGAAGCAGCTTGAGCGTACGCAGCAGGTCGCCCTGCATTGTGCAGCAGATGCAGCCATTGGCGAGGCCGATGACGGCATCCGCCCTGCCGCTGATCAGTTCCTCGTCGATGTTGATCGCGCCGAAATCATTGACGACGGCCGCGATGCGGCGACCATCGGCTTTCGCCAGCAAGTTGTTGATGAGCGTGGTCTTGCCAGCCCCGAGAAACCCCGTGATGACAAGAACCGGGGTTGTCATCGAGGGTCGCTCTTGATCGCCCGGCCTGGGCGCGCATCGAGGACCAGTTCACGCTCGCTGATGACAGCCTCGCCATTGACCAGGACGTGAACCATGCCATCCGCCGGCAGGTGCATCTCTTCGAATGATGCCCGATCGCGCACGTCGGCGAGATCGAAGACCACGATGTCGGCGTCACATCCGGCCTGCAACCTCCCCTTGCGACGGAATTGCTCGCTGCAGCTCTCGACGATCCTGGCCGGGATGAGTGTGCATTTGGCGATCGCCTCCAGCAGCGGCACGACCTTACGCTCGTTTACCCACTGGTTCAGGAACCTCGTATAGGTGCCCGAGGAGCGCGGGTGCGAAGACTTATCCGGCCCAAGTGGCCATTCGTCGCCCGAATATAGGGTGCCGTCCGGATTGCTCCATGGCACCGCATCCGACGCAATCGCGCCGCCGGGATACATGACTGAGACATCCAGCAGCTCGCTGTCGTGCGGATTCTTGTCGTCGAGGAAATGCCACAACACCAGTGCACCAGGCGTTGCGGTCCGCGCCGCCGCAAGCTCGTCGCGGCTCTTGAAGCGCTTGCCGGTGCTTACTTCCTGGATGGCATCGTAGCCTGTTCCGGTCCGTTCCGCGAAATCCGTCTCCATGAAGAAGCCCGCGCTCATCACGGTGGAGCCGGTGCCGTACGGATAGGCTTCCGTCGTGACGGGCAGACCCTGCTCCTGAGCCTTGCGGATGAGGGCCGCCGCATGTTCCACGTCATGAAGGCTGGTGCTGTTCAGGTGACAGATATGCATATGCGCGCCTGTCGCACCGGCAAGCCCGATCAGCCGAACATACGCTTCTATCGAGCTCTTCGGGTCGAGGTTGGACATATAAGGGATGTGCGTATAGGTCGGCATGGAAAACTCCACCGCCAGTTCGCAGATCCGCGTCATTTCCTTCACGCCCGCGCCCGGCGCATAGCCGTTGGGAATGCCGATACCCAGGGCACCCTGCTGGAGACCTTCACGGGTGATCGCGACAATCTCCTCCGTCTGGCTGGGCGACGACGTCTCGACGGACCAGCGCATGTCATTCGCGCCGGCACCCATCATCTCTATCGGGGCCAACTTGCCGTTCAGATCCAGGCCAATCATCACTGCCTTGCGAGCGAACAGCCAAGCCGCCGCGGTGCCGTAATTGAGGACGCGACCGGCTGCCTTCTGGCTTTCATACCAGCGGCCGACCGGCAACGCGCCCACTTCGAGTTCCAGCGCGGTGGTAACGCCGTCGAAGGCCTGCATTCGGTCCGCGGGAATGGACTGCCCGTGCGCATGAAGATCGATGAACCCCGGCGCGACCACGAGGCCGGAGGCGTCGATTTCCCGCGCGCCGGCGGCGAGCGCGGGGCCGACAGCTTCGATGCGATCCCCGACTATGCCGACATCGGCGATCGCATCGAACCCGGTTTCAGGATCGAGAACCCTTCCGCCGCGAACAACGATGTCAAAGGCGGCCGTTGCGTCTGCCATATTCACCCTCCCGAATGTCTCTTATAATGGAATTATGTCTCTACAGTGATTGCTGTCCACCATTGCAGTATTTGGCAGACCTGTCCATATCGCTGGAGATCTACGCCGCCCCTGAATCACATAGATTGCGAGCCGCCGTAGAAGGCGACGGGCGGCCGCGGGGTAGGCCCGGCGACCCCGCTATGCGCCCGCCGATATCGGCCCACAATTTTTTCGCCCTTGGGCGATCTGGAGGAGATGGCGGGTCCGTGCTGGAGGCATAACCAGCAGGGTCGCAACCGCCTGATAGAAAGAGAGCCCCGGTGACAATCCCCGGAGCTCGGATCCACTTTCCGCGCGGCCTGGAAGGCCGGTTTCGGTTTTCAGAATAACCGATCAGGCGACCGCGCCGTTGATCCAGTGGGACAGGGCGGTTTTCGGGGCCGCGCCTACCTTCATGTCGGCAACCTCGCCGCCCTTGAAGATCAGCAGGGTCGGGATCGATCGCACGCCGAATTGGGCAGCGAGCTCGGGATTCTCGTCGATGTTGAGCTTGGCGATCTTCACCTTGCCGGAGAGCTCGGTCGAAATCTCTTCAAGGGCCGGAGCGATCATCTTGCAGGGGCCGCACCACTCAGCCCAAAAATCGACCACGACCGGCTCCTTCGCATCGAGCACGTCGGACTGGAAGTTGTTCTTGTCGATCTTGACGGTGGCCATGCGGTCGTTCCTTTCGAGTGATCTGAGGTCCCACAATATGTGGTATTCGAGATGCGTGCGTTCAAGCAAAGCTTGTGTCACGGCCGCGTGAGTCGGGCAAGGGCATCGTCCATCACGTCTTGCGGAACGGCAAGCAGCAGCGGGGCTTCCGTGAAAACCAGCGCGGCCGCGATCTCCCTGTCGGGATAGATCGGCCGCAATAGCGCCTGATAGAGCGCAAGCTGGACGATATAGGCCGGCGGCACCTCCGCCAGCGAGGATGGGGCCGGCCGGTTGGTCTTGTAGTCGGCGATCAGCACCCCGGCCGGCGTGACCGCGAGCCGGTCGATCTGACCGGAGACGGCCCGCTCGTGCCCTTTGACGGTCAGCGTGCCCATGAGCGAGACTTCGGCGCGCGAGCCTTCGGCGAAAAGCGGCGCGAATTGCGCGTCCCCAAGCAACCGTTCGATCGAGGCCAGGGCGGCTTCCCGCTCGCCATCGGGCCAGCCCGCGCCGATCCGGGCGAGGTAGCGTTCGCCGGCGGCATGGCGCTCGATCGCCGGCAAGGTCGGCAGCATCTGCAGGAGGCGATGGACGGCCAATCCCCGGGCGATGGCGAAGACCGGCTCGCCGCCGGCATCGAACACCGGCGATCTGCCGGAAATGACGGTTTGGCGCTCCTCGTCGATCAGGACGGAGGCGCCCGACGGCGCGAGCGGCCGCGGCAGCGGCGGTGCCGGGGGCAGCGGCGCACTGAGTTCGGCCGGAAATACGAACGGCAGCCGCTCCGGCTCCAGGCCGGCAGCCTCGCGGAGCGCGGCGGCGACCGGCTTCGTGACCCGGAAGCGATGCACGACCTGCCCGGTCGACGGTTCCGTCAGCGCCTCGCTTTCCGGCGCGCCGACAAGGGCCGCACTGACGATGGCATGCCAGGTCATCGGTCCCGGCTGGCGCTTGCCATGATAGGAACAGGCGATCAGCCGGTCCTCGGCGCGCGTCATGCCGACATAGAGCAGGCGACGATACTCCTCCTCGGCCTTTTCGCGCACCGCCGACCCCACCGCTCTCGAGAAATCGTTGGCGACGTCGCTCGATGCGCGCCAGAGATAGCCGTCCCCCTTCCAAAGACGCTTCGCCGGCGTGAAGGACATCAGCCGTGGCAGATGCTGCTCGCTGAACGGCGCGCTGCCGCTGTCGACGAGGAACACGACTGGCGCTTCAAGGCCCTTGGAAGCGTGGACCGTGAGAATGCGCACCTCGTCGCGCGTTTGGTCCATCTCGCGCTTGACCTCAGGACCGGCATTCTCGAGCGTCGACAGGAATGCTTCGAGGCCGGGAAGTCCCGTCCTTTCCTGCGCAAGACAGAAGCTCAGGAACTCATCCAGTATGTCGCCGGCCTCATGGCCAAGCCGAGCAATCATGGCCCGGCGCACACCATCACGGCCGAGCACCCCGGCGTAGAACTCGAAGACCGGACGAAAGGCCGCAGCATCGGCCCAGGCTTCGAGCCGGCGCACGATCGCCGCCGCCGCCTCGTCGCCTTCGGCGGCCCGACGAAGCGACGTATAAAGCGATACGCCCTTGCCGCGGTTCCACGAGAACCGGAACAGCGCCTCCTCGGAGAGGCCGAAGACCGGGCTGCGCAGCAATGCAGCCAGCGAGAGGTCGTCCTCCGGCTGGAGCACGAAACGGCCGAGCGCGATCAGGTCCTTGACCGCGATATGGCCGGGCAGGCTGAGGCGGTCGGCACCGGCAACGGGGATGTTGCGGCTCTTCAGGCTGCGCGACAGGGCATGGACGAAGCGGTCCCGCTTGCGCACGAGCACCATCACGTCGCCGGGCCTCAACCTCTTGCCGGTGCCCTCGATGATCTCGCCGCGACGAAGCCAGCCCTCGATCGTCCTGGCGACGTTCTCGGCCACCTTCACCGCCGGTGCGCTGGCGTGATCGACGGGAACGGTCCAGTCGTCGGGCTCTTCCACTGTATCGGCGCCGATCGGCGGCCAGATCTCGACGAAACCCGGAGCATCGAAGCGGATCGCCTTATGATCGATCTGTTCGGCGTCGCGCGTCAGCCCCTTGCGCACCGCGTCGCGCTCGAACACGCGGTCCACGGCGGCCAGCACGTCGCCGGTCGATCGGAAAGACCAGGTCAGCCTGACCTGCTCGAAACTCCCCTCCGCCGCTCGCACCTTGCCGGCGAAGGCATGGCCACTTTCTGCGAAGGCGTCGGGATCGGCGCCCTGGAAGGAATAGATGGACTGCTTCTCGTCGCCGACCGCGAACACCGTCCGATGAACGTTCTGTCGCGCTCCGTAGCCGGCAAAGAACTCTTCCGCCAGCTTCCGTACCACCTCCCATTGCGGGGGGCTGGTGTCCTGCGCCTCGTCGATCAGGATGTGGTCGATGCCCTGGTCGAGCTTGTACTGGACCCATGGCCCGGCATCGCGGCGCGACAGCAGGCGCACGGTGCGCATGATCAGATCGTTGAAGTCGAGGAAGCCGCGCACATTCTTGAGGTGTTCGTAACGGGCAATGAGCCAATCGGCCAGGACCAGCGCGGCGCGTGTGCCTTCCAGCATGCCGAACAGCGCAAGCCTTTCGCGCGCCTTGACGATGGCATCGGCCGCCGCGGCATATCGATCTGCCAGGTCGGGCAGGCGCTCGTGCAGTGCCTTCTTGAAGGTCTTGGCGGGGTCGTAGGGCTCGCCGTCCGATTTGAGGAAGCCTTTGGCGAGCAGCGCCAACCGCCGGACCGGATCGGCCTCCCCAAAGGCCTCGTCGGCATAGGGGACGATGTCGTTCAAGGCCTTGCGGGCATCGGCGGCCGCCGCCGCGTCCCTGAACTGCGCATACTCTCCGGCGGAGAATCCAGGCAGCGGCCAGGCTTGGCCGGCGACGGTGGCCGACGTCTCGCCAGGGACGAAACCGAACTCCTCGAAAAGCGGAGCGTAGTCCAACCGCTCCGAGCCGATCTGGTCGATCAGCCCGCGCAACCCGTCGCGCTTGGCGACGATTTCGGCAAGGAGCGCATCGAGCCCCCATTCGCCGCCCCGCTCCAGCACAGCGGCGAATGCCTCGGCAAGCCTTCGATCATGCTGACCCGAAGCTCCGGTAACCATGTCGCGGCGCGACTCGGCGAAGAGCGCCGTCTCCATCTGGCTGTCGAGCATCTCGAAATGCCCGGCGATGTTTGCTTCCAGGGGGAACTGATGAAGCACCGCCTCGCAGAAGGCGTGGATGGTCTGGATCTTCAGCCCGCCGGGCGTTTCCAGCGCCTCGGCGAAGAGGCGGCGGGCGCGTGCCAGCCGCTCGCGTGACGGCCTGCCACCCTCGATCGCGGCGATCTGCTCGGCAAGCGACGCCTCGTCGAGCACGGCCCAGGCGGCGAGATCGCGGAAGACGCGATTGGCCATATTGGCGGCCGCCGCACGTGTATAGGTGAGGCACAGGATCTTCGATGGATCGGTCCCCTCGAGCAGCAGGCGGATGACGCGCTGCGAAAGCACATGCGTCTTGCCCGAGCCGGCATTGGCCGACACCCAGACGGAATTGCGCGGATCCGCGGCCATGGCCTGGCGCATCGCGGTCTCTTCGGGGACGGGATAAATTTTCTTCACCCCTCCTCCCCACCTTCGCCGTCGTCGCTGCCCGCCGACCATTCGAGCACCCGCGCCAGATGATCGTAGTCGCCGTCCGTCTCGCCCTCGCGAAATGGCAAGGCGCGCGACAGATACCCCGTGCTCGCGATGTTGTAGTGGTCAAGCAGCCTCTCCAGCCGCTGCCACGCCTCCTCGGCAAGGTCGCCGGCCGTCCGTATCTGCCGCTTGAATTCGAGGATCGATTCCTCCTCGACCTCGCCATTGGCGCGAAGCCGCACATGGGCGAGCTTCGACGGCATTTTCGTCCCGATGGCGGCAAAAGCACCGCGCTGGAGCAGCGCTCCTTCGAGGGCGAGCTGCGGGGCGAGCAGCGTATGGGCCTGGCCCTTTGATGGCGACATCCCGGTCTTGTAGTCGAGAATGTCTGCGAAGCCGCCGGTGAGGAGGTCCACGCGATCGGCATAGCCGGACAGCGTGACTCCGGTCGCGGCGACAGCGGTCGACTCGGCGCGCACTTCCGAATGCCGGCTCAGCGTATCGTGACCGCGGCCGCGCTCCCACGCCACGAGATTGCCCGCCATGGCGAGAAACCGCGGCCACCAGACGGCCGCGATATCGTCCGGCAGGGCGGCTTCGGCGAAGGCCGCTTGCCCCGCCGCCAGCAATTCGTCCAGCGCATCGTCGGCCATCGGATCGGTGCCGGACCGTACGAAGCGGTTGAGAATGTCGTGGAAGAGCGTTCCGCGCTCGGCCGCGCCGGGGTCGCGGATCAACGGCTCCATGGGCGCGAGAGCGAGGATGCGCCTGGCGTAGACCGCGTAGGGATCGCGGCGAAGCGTCTCGATCTCGGTGACGGAAAAGTTGCGGGGTCTCGCCTCCAGCGGCGGGGCGTGGTTGGGCCTGGCGAATTCCGTCGCCCTGCCGCCGTCATCGATCATGCGGGCATAAGCGAGATAGTCCTCGCCGCGCTTGCGCAGCCGCGCGGCGTGATCCGGTCCGACATAGGTGAGCAATCGCTGCAGCCAGCGCGAAGCGACAGCCGGCGCATCGCCGGCACGCGAAGCGCGCGACAGGATCACCTTTTCGGTGCCCATCGCCATCATGAAATCATGGGCGGCCTGGCCGATGCGGCGCTCGGGCGGCTCCAGCTCCAATCCCGATTTCATCATGCGTGACATGAAGCGGTCCGCCTCCGCCCGCCGTGGCCAGGACCCCTCGTTGAGGCCACCGAGAACCAGCGTGTCGACCGACTGCAGCCGCGCTTCCAGCGCGCCCCAGATCGAAACGCGACCGTCACCTCCGGCCGCCGGCTTGACCACTTCGGGCGCCAGGAGCGCCGTCATCACGTCCGGCCATTCATCGGCGCCACACGAAAATCCGGAGGCGGCCGCCAGCAACGAACGCAGGACCGAGGCGAGTTTCTCGCCGGCGTCGCCCGCGTAGAGCTCGGTGACATCGCCTTCGGCGCCGCGCGCCAGTTCCTCCAACGCGACCACCGTCGGGCGCAGCAGATCGGCCAAGGCAAGAGAGGGATTGCCGCGTTCCCGGATCAGTGGCTCCAGGGCCCTGCGGAGGCGACCAAGCACCTCGCGCGCATCCGACAGGCGCCGCGCGGACAGCCGGGGGAGCCAAAAGGGCGGGCGCGTGCCGGCGGAGAGGGCGCGCAGCCGGTCCTCGAACATGTCCGGCAATGTGGCGATGTCGGGTCGGCCGGTTCCACCACGAAGGGCGACCAGTTCGATCGTCTCGGCTGCACCGCGCACGGCCGGCCGCTCCATGCCCAGGCCGAGCAGGGGGTGCTTGAAAAGTGCGAGCACCGGGACCGGATCGCCCGGCCGGAACACGGCCTGAAGCATGAGGCCGGCGAGCGTCGCGGGTGCGGAATTGATCAGCGGCGCGCCGCCGGAATCGTCGGCCCGGATGCCGAAGCGCAGGAGCTCCGTAGAGACGCGTCGCGCCAGGTTGCGGTCGCCCGTCACCAAGGCGGCTGTCCGCCCCGGCTCCGCAGCGGCAAGCCGCAGCGCGATCGCAATGGCGATCGCCTCATCGCGCTCGTTGGCTGCCTCGAGAAGGGTGAGGCCGGAGAGGGCTTCGATCGCTTGCAACCCGTCGAGCGAGGCCCTGCCCGCGGCCCAGAGATCGGTCGTCTCCGCGGGCCGCAACGCCTCGTTGAGGATCGATGCCCGCAACGCCAGAGCCGGCCGTGCCGCGCCGATCTCCACGACATCCTCCCGCGCTATGTCGATCTTTCCAATCAGACGCGACAGGCCGTATTGAGGATGCCCGAGCACGGAGGGCGGGGGCGTGGCTTCGCTGATCGCTGCCCAGGATCGTCCATCGATCGCCTGATCCAGACCCGGTAGCACGACGGCGCCTCGCTCCAGCCTCGAGATAACGGAGAGCAGTTCGGCCGTGGCCGGTATCGAACCCGTCGACCCCGCCGCGACGACCGGGCCTCTCGGCGGATTGCGGGCGAGACGCCGCGCCTCGGCGCGGATTTGCGCGCTGCGATGGGCAGCGGGATTCGATCGGCCACGCTCTTCCAGAAGTTTCGGCCAGGCGGCCGTGACGATTTGCAGAAAGTCGAGCGTGACCTGCCACCAACCCGCGAGATTGCCGGTGACCAGCTCTCCGAGCTGGGTCCAATCGGAGCCTTCGGTCTCAATCTCGTCCATCAGAGCGGCGAGATCCCGCGCCAGCCAGACCGCGTCGGCGGCGGAGGCCGGGATGACGAGCTCTTCCGAAAAAAGCGCGGCGACATGGGCCGGCAAACGGCCTTTCCAGGCGCGGACGAGCGGCGCTATGAGCAGGAGACGTTCGATCGGATCGATGGGCGGCGGCAGATCCAGATCGCCTTCGCCCGCCTCGTCGAAGGCCGCTTCGCCCTCGTCGACTTCGCCCAGTGCCCGAATCGTGGGCAGGATCGCGGCCCGGCCGCCGGCATGATCGACGAAGGCGCTGCGCAGCGCGCGGGCGGCGCGGCGTGTCGGCACATAGATCGTGGCATCGGCCAGTTCCAGCGGATCGTCGCCAGGTCTGAAGCCCGGCACGATCTCTCCCGAGAGCAGCGCCTGGGCGAGCGTCGGCAGGAAACGGACGCCCGGCGGAATGGAAAAGACCCGCGGGGAAGAGCCGGTCATCGCCCTTCCCAGGCTGCCTTGACGGCGGCCTCCGCCGCCGGGATGGCGTCGGGCGTACCTACTGTGATCCAATGGCCGTCCAAGCGCCAGCCGAATAGGCGACCCGCTTCAATGGCTCGGTCGAAATAGAGGTTCAGCGACTGCGGCACGACCGCCGCTCCGTCGAATATCCGGGGATGGACCACCGCCGCTCCGGCATAGATCAGCCCCTCCGGGGCACCCTTGGAGCGTTGGAGGCGCCCCTCCGCGCCGAGCAGGAAATCGCTCTTGCCGGAATGGCCGGTGGCCGATTGCATGTCCGCAAGCATGAGCAGAATATCCATTCTGGCCGGGTTCCATGCAAGTCCGAGGGCCGGAAGGTTGGGCCGGGCGCCGTCGATCCAGAAAGTGTCGGCGTTGAGGATGAAAAAGGGCGACGCGCCGAGAAGGGGCAGGGCTTTGACGATGCCGCCGGCCGAATCGAGAAGCTCGGCGCTTTCATCCGATATGGCGACACGCGGATGTTGCCTTCCCGCGACATGCGCGACGATCTGTTCCGGGAAATAATGGACGTTGACGACGGCGCGGGTGACGCCGGTCTCGGCCAGACCGTCCAGCGCCCAATCGAGCAATGTCCTGCCGGCAACTTTCACCAGCGGTTTCGGGATTGTGTCGGTGATCGGCCGCATGCGCTTGCCGAGGCCGGCCGCGAGGACCATGGCCGTATCGAGAACTGGTGCTGTCATTCCGGGGTTCCGTCGAGCAACCCGGCTTTGAAATAGACGTCTCGGACTTCGCGGAGCGCCGGATGGGCGAAGGTACGGCGGAGATAGTTGCGGATGCGCGGCAGATGCTTCAGATAGATCGGCTTGCCGTCGCGGCGATCGAGGCGAACGAACAGGCCCAGGATCTTGGAATGGCGCTGCGCGCCCATGATCGCGTAAGCTTCGTCGAAAGCAGGCCGATCGAAGTCCTGGCCCCGCGCAGAGACATAGGCCTCGACTGTCGCGCGTTCGATCTCCGGCGGGATCGTGACGCGCGGATCGAGGGCCATCGAGGCGACGTCATAGGCGGAAGGGCCGATCAGCGCATCCTGGAAATCGATCACGCCTAGCCGGTCGAGGCCGTGTCGCTCGGGCCGCCAGATGAAATTGGGCGACTGGACGTCGCGCAGCATGAGCGTCGTCTCCGTTCCGGCGAGACGATCCAGCACATTGTTCCACGCTGCGACGAACGCCTTGCGCTCGGAAGCCCGCGCAGGACGCTCCTTGAAAGCCGGGATGTACCAGTCCAGCACCAGCTCGACCTCGATCAGCATGGCATCGCGATCGAAGGGCGGAACGACATGGACCAGCCCCGGCTCCACTTCGGCGCGATCCGGCCAGCGCTTTTCATGCATGAACGCAAGGAGCCGCCCCGCCGCCTCGTAGCGCTCTCGGACAGGCTCGCCGGCTGGAGACAGGAAACCGCCGGAACCGAGATGCTCGATCAGCAGCAAGCCCTGTTCCAGGTCTTGCGCGAAGATCTCCGGCACGGAGACGCCGGCGTCGCGCAGCAGCTTCGCCACGCCGACGAAGGCGTGCACGGACTGGGCGGTGTGGGCGATCTCGGCATAGGGCTTGCCGTCGCGCACCGGGGGCCCGAGCACCAGGGGCGGAGAGTTCATCAGGATCCGCTCGGGCTCGCCTTCCAGCGAGACGGTTTCGTATGAGCGTGCCGACGCATCGCCCGTCAGATGCGCGCGGACCGCATCGCCCCAGCCGGAGCGCTCGAGGAAATTCCTGATCGCCTGCGAGCGCTCCATGCGTGACATGAACTCGGGCGGTCCTTCGATGCGGGCGATCCGCCCCTCGCCTTCGTCGGCGAGCCGCAGCATGGCGGCATCGGCCGGCAGCCGGTCTCCGGCCTTCTCGGGCCATTCGATCAGCACCGTGCCGGAGGCCGCAGCCTCGTCCAGCCCGAGTTCGTCCAGCTCGTCGGGCGAGGACAGGCGATAAAGGTCGAAATGCTGGAGCGGTATGCGGCCCTCGTAGCCTTGAACCAGGGTGAAGGTCGGGCTCGGCACGTCCAGCTCGGGGTCGTTCGCCAAAGTCCGGATCAGGCCGCGCGCCAGCGTCGTCTTGCCCGCCCCGAGATCGCCCTGGAGCGCGATCACGTCGCCCGGGCGAAGAGCCGCGGCGATGTCCTCGCCCAGGCGTATCGTCGCCCTTTCATCGGGAAGACGGCGTTCGAGCACCAGCATCCCGTCGGTTACTCCGCGGCGACCCTGACACCGGACGGCACAAGCGGGAAACGGCATATGACCGTTGTGCCGCGACCGTCCCCGGTATCGATGGCGACAGAGCCGCCATGCAGCTCGACGAAGCTCTTCACGATGGAGAGGCCGAGGCCGGCGCCGCGCCTGCGGCCGCCATTCGGGTGGGACTCGAAGCGCTGGAACACGGTATCGAGCACCTCCGGCGGCATGCCCGGCCCGTCGTCATGCACGGCGAATTCGATGTCGCCGCGCACCATACCACAGGAAAGCGTGATCGTGCTGCCCTCAGGGGCATAGTTGGCGGCGTTGCTCAGGAGGTTGAACAGGATCTGCCGGACGCGGTTCTCGTCCCCGTTGAAGCTCTTCGGCGCTTGGAGCGACTCGAGGCGCAACTCGATGCCATGCTCGCGCAACCGTTCCGAGATCAACTCCACCGCGGCGGCGATGGTGCGCTCGACGGGAACCTCGCCCATGTCGAGCTCCATGATGCCGGCATCGACCGTGGCGAGGTCCAGAATGTCGTTGACGATGGTGAGCAGCACCGACGAGGAGGAGCCGATATGGTCGATATATTCTCGCTGGCGCGGCGTGAGCGGGCCGGCGCCAGGTCCCGGCAGCAGCAGTAAATCTGTGAAGCCGATGATGTTGGTCAGCGGGGAGCGCAGCTCATAGGAGACGTGCTGAACGAAATCGTTCTTGAGTTGATCGGCCTTCTGCAGCGCCTCGTTCTTGTCCTTCAGGGCGCGCTCGACATTGACGCTGTCGGTCACGTCGACAAAGGTTATCATCACTTGGCCGTTGGGCAGGTGGATGACGCCGTAACGCAACACGGTGCCATTCCTCAATTCGACCTGGCCGTGGCGATCGCGACGCTCCTCGTCGAAGCCGGTAACCGAGGCGGCGAAGCTTCCCCAGGGGCTGTCGAGAGCCAGCCGGTCGCACTCGGCCCGGATCGCGGCGATATGCGTGTCGCGCTGGAGGTTCTCGTGGTTCAAGCCCCACAGGCCGGCAAAGGCAGGGTTGGAGAGGCGCAGCCGCCCGTCGGGTCCGAAGACCGCGACCCCCTCCGCCAGATTGTCGAGCGTTTCGCCCTGAACGCGCACCGCCGCGTTGTAGCGGCTTTCAAGAGCGAACTTTTCCGTGAGATTCTCGAAGACCCAGGTGACCCCGCCCTTCGGCTGAGGATTGGCAATGACACGGATCGTGCGGCCGTCAGGCAGGTGCCACCAATGTTCCTGCGGTTCGACGGAGCGATAGGCCGAAAGCACCGTTTCTTTCCATCGGCGCCATTCCGGCTGCTCGGCGAGCTTGCCTTCGCTGCGAAGCCGGTCGAGCAGAAGCGCATTGTCCGGCGCGCTGTCGAGGAAGCCCTGGTCGAGATCCCACAGTTTCTGGAACGCCTGGTTGAAGAAGCGCAGCTTCTCCCCGGTGTCGAAGGTGGCCACGGCAGTGGTGAGCTGGTCGAGCGTGTCCGCATGGCTGCGCACTGTTCGCTCATATTCCTCGCGAACACCTTCAACGTCGCTGAGATCGACGGCAATGCCGGCGGAGCCGTCGCGGCTGGCGAAATCGGTGATGGCGAAGACGCGACGGTCGCCGCCGATTACAGTCGCCAGCTTCTCTTCGAATACCGCACTGGCCAGATGCTGTTGGGCGATGCCTTCCCGTGCCTGTGTGCCGAGAAACTCGCGTCCGTCCTCGACAGCCGCTACCTGGCTCGGCGCCTCGACCGCCTCGGCATAGGACCGGTTCACCCATTTCAGCCGCCCATCGGGGGCGCGCAGCCAGAACGGCATCTTGAGCGCGTCGATCAGGCCGATCATCAGATCGTATTGGGCGGCCAGGCGCTGGTTCTCCAGCTTCAGCCGGGCCTGGGACCGCTGGACCTCCGACAGCGACACGAAACGAACGAAGACATGGCGCGCGCTCTTGCGCCCCTGGACCTCCAGCGGCGCACCGCATTGCGTCTCCACTGTCAGGTCGAAATCGATGCCCCGCTCGCGCAAGCCGATGAGCCCATGCTCCAGCGCGGCGGCCGAGCGCGGCGCAAGCCAGCGGCCGAAGGCGAGGAACGCGCCGCGATCGTCCGGCGCGCCGGTCTCCCCGGGGAGCGAACCGAGCAGTTCCGGCCTGCGGCTGTCGCTGCTCCAGGCCACGATGCGCTGGTCGCGCAGATTGAGGAGGGCGTCCGAGCGATGAAGCGAAGCGCCGAGATCGGCCAACTGGCCGCGCAGTTCGACATTCTCCCTTGCGACCTTTCCCCGCTCGCGGATCAACCAGACCGCCGAGAGAAGCGCCGCGCCGAGCACGCCCGCGAAAACGGCGCCCTGGATGATCTCGAAAGTTCCAAAAGCCTGGGTAGCACGGGCCCCCTGCTGTGCGTGGGCGAGGACCGGCATCATCGGGGCGGCGAAGCCGGTCATCGCCGGCAGAAGGCCGGCCGTGGCGCGCGAGAGGATGGACGGCGGCCAGCTGACGCCAACGCCGCCGGTCGAATCGTTGCAGCCGCCGGTTACGGCCCTTCCCGCCAGAAGCGGGTCTTCACCCGGCATGTCTTGTTCCTCTCCGCCGCCTGAATGCAGACCGACCAGAGCGAGATGAGATATCGGATCGCTCCACGCGCGGCCCTCGTTTCCCCGGACCCCGGAAGCGAAGGCTTTGCGAATCAATGCACAATAACCCTTGGGCGAATCGACGGGAAGAAGGCGGCGGCCCAAAAAAGATGCCGGGCGAAAAGTCAATCGCCCGGCATCAATATCTTGTAGGTAACTAGAAAAAGATCAGTATCTGTAGTGCTCAGGCTTGAAGGGGCCCGTCGGCGTCACACCGATATAGGCAGCTTGTTCCTCGGAGAGGGCGGTAAGTTTCGCGCCCAGCTTGTCGAGGTGCAGCCGAGCGACCTTCTCATCGAGATGCTTGGGCAGCACATAGACCTCGTTCTTGTACTGACCCGGCTTGGACCATAGCTCGATCTGCGCCAGTACCTGGTTGGTGAAGGATGCCGACATGACGAAGCTCGGATGGCCGGTGGCGTTGCCGAGATTGAGCAGACGGCCCTCCGACAGAAGGATCATCCGCTTCCCGTCCGGAAAACCGATCATGTCGACCTGCGGCTTGATGTTGGTCCACTTCAGGTTGCGCAGCGCGGCGACCTGAATCTCATTGTCGAAATGGCCGATATTGCCGACGATCACCATGTCCTTCATCTTGCGCATGTGATCGAGGGTGATGACGTCCTTGTTGCCGGTCGTGGTGATCACGATGTCGGCGGTCGGCGCCGCGTCGTCGAGCGTGACGACCTCGAAACCGTCCATGGCGGCCTGCAGAGCGCAGATCGGATCGACCTCGGTGACCTTGACGCGGGCGCCGGCGCCGTTCAGCGAAGCAGCGGAACCCTTGCCGACGTCACCATAGCCGCAAACGACCGCGACCTTGCCGGCCATCATGACGTCGGTGGCGCGGCGGATGCCGTCGACCAGCGATTCCTTGCAGCCGTATTTGTTGTCGAACTTCGACTTGGTGACGCTGTCGTTGACGTTGATCGCCGGGAAGGGAAGCAGGCCCTTCTTCTGCAACTGATAGAGGCGATTGACGCCGGTGGTCGTCTCCTCGGTCACGCCGCGGATGGCTTCCTTGTTCTTGGTGAAGAAGCCGGGCGTCGCCGCCATGCGCTTCCTGATCTGCGCGAAGAGGATCTCCTCCTCCTCGCTGCCCGGCTTGGACAGGACGTCCTCGCCCGCCTCGGCGCGGGCGCCGATCAGGATGTACATGGTCGCGTCGCCGCCGTCGTCGAGGATCATGTTCGACGTGCCGCCGTCAGCCCACTGGAAGATCTGGTCGGTATATTCCCAATACTCCTCCAGCGACTCGCCCTTGACCGCGAAGACGGGAGTGCCGGACGCCGCGATCGCGGCGGCAGCATGGTCCTGGGTCGAGAAGATGTTGCACGAGGCCCAGCGAATGTCGGCGCCGAGCGCCTTCAGCGTCTCGATCAGCACGGCCGTCTGGATGGTCATGTGCAGGGAGCCGGAAATCCGGGCGCCCTTCAGCGGCTTGGCGCTGCCGAACTCCTCGCGGCAGGCCATCAGCCCCGGCATTTCGGTCTCGGCGATTTCGATTTCCTTGCGGCCCCAATCGGCCAGCGAAATGTCGGCGACGACGTAGTCCTTGTGACCTGTCACGGCAATGCTCCCATGATGAATGCCCGATCTGTTCGTCCTGGTATCGGCGCCGAAAATGCGTGCCACTTCCGGACCGGCGCCCAGGAGCGCCTTCATGCTTTCCACGAATGCAACGGGCCCGAGATGGCCGACTGACTAGCAGATCGCCCCTCACTCGACAATAGGATATAAAGAAATCTTTATGCGTGCATATCGCCCGCCGGCCGAAAACGGTGGCGGAAGATCAGATCTCTTCGCCGAAACGCGACGCGATCAACTCCTCGAGCGCTGTCATCGCGGCCTCGGCATCCGGGCCGGACGCGGTCACGCGGATGTGGCAGCCTGGCGATGCGGCGAGCATCATCAGCCCCATGATCGAGGTCCCGCCGACGGAGATGCCGTCCTTCTCGACCTTGACATCGGCCTGGAAGCTGCCGACCAGTTGCACGAACTTGGCCGAGGCGCGCGCGTGCAGGCCGCGCTGGTTTACGATCAGCAAGTCACGGGTGAGCGAGCCGTTTGCCGATGGCGCCGTAGCGTTGCTCATTTGCTGGTCAGAAGCTGGCTGGCGACATTGATGTATTTGCGCCCGGCCACCTGGGCCTCGTCGAGCGCCTGAGCCATGTTGTCGGTCTTGCGAACGCCCGACAGCTTGATGAGCATCGGCAGGTTCATGCCGGCGATAACCTCGATCCGGCCCGCCTCCATGACCGAGATCGCGAGATTCGACGGCGTTCCTCCGAACATATCGGTCAGGATGATGACGCCTGCCCCGGTGTTGGCCCGGCCGACCGCATCGACGATGTCCTGGCGACGCTGCTCCATGTCGTCGTCAGCGCCGATGGCGACCGTCTCGAAGCTCTCCTGGGGTCCGACGACATGTTCAACGGCGTGGCGGAATTCCTCGGCCAGCTGACCGTGCGTGACCAGCACGAGTCCGATCATTTCTGATTTGGCTCCCGTCAAGCGCCCCCACGGGGACGCATCCCTTTGACCGAACGCGGCGGCACCGCGCGGCAGGAGCGCTATCTTGTCCAGGCGCGTTCAGTTGACAAGTTAAAAATTGGTCTAGGTCCTGCCATTTTGACGCATATGGCGTCGCGGGAGGATCGGTGCAACTTCCGTCGCGCTCACGAAAAGGGCTCAAGCCTAAGCCGGGCATGGATCACGGCGGCGGACGCCTCGACATTCCTGGCCGGAAGATCGAGCACCGGCAGCCGACAGCCTTCGATGACGACTTGTCCTTCTTCCTGAAATCGCGGCGCCTGCCCGGCGTCGACCAGCCTGACCACAAGATCGATTACGGCGCGCGTCTCATGGGTCATGGGGACGGGCGAAAGCCCATGGACCTCCGCCAGCCCGGCAATGGTCGACGGCGCGCGGGCGATAAGTCGCCCGGCCCTGGCGATGAGTTCGATCTGGTCGTCGCAGACGAGCCTGGCGAAACGACAGGCAGGGCCGGAGCGCCGGATCAGCGCCAGGGCGAGCGTCGACTTGCCCGCCCCCGAGCCGCCCTGGATCAGAAGCCCTCGGTCGCCGAGGAGAAGCGTCGTTGCGTGCAGGTGGCTCATTCTTCCGCGGGCAGCGTGACGACGAACCGCGCGCCCTTGATGTCGCCGGGCTTGGTGCCGGCAATATTCTCGGCGGTCAGCGTGCCGCCATGAGCCTCGACGATCTGGCGGCTGATCGAGAGGCCGAGGCCCGAATTCTGACCGAACGCCTCGCCCACCGGCCGGTCGGTGTAGAAGCGCTCGAAGATGCGGTCGATGTTTTCGGCGCGGATGCCCGGTCCGTTGTCCTCGACGGTGATCACATTGTGCTTTCCGGCACGCGACAAAGTGATCGTGACCCGCCCGCTATCGTCCGGCACGAAGGAGCGGGCGTTCTCGATCAGGTTGGTGATGACCTGTCCCAGCCGGAGATCGTGTCCGACCACCGTGTAGCCCTTTACCCCTTGCGGCAGCTTGCTCGCGTGGAACTCGATCTCGACGGATTTCTTGTGCCGCCCCGCCTCGCGGGAGACGCTCACGAGGTCGCTGACGAATTTCTTGAGATCCACCTTGGCGGCATCCTCCCGAGCCAGTTCCGCGTCGAGGCGCGAGGCGTCGGAGATGTCGGTGATCAGTCGGTCGAGCCGCCGCACATCGTGCTGGATGATCTCCATGAGCCGGTTGCGGGACTGCTCGTTCTTGGCAAGAGGAAGGGTCTCGACGGCGCTGCGCAGCGAGGTCAGCGGGTTCTTCAACTCATGAGACACATCGGCCGCGAAGCTCTCGATCGCGTCGATGCGCGCGTAAAGCGCGTTTGTCATGTCGCGCACGGCGATCGACAGGTTGCCGATTTCGTCCTGACGATCCGAGAAATCGGGAATCTCCTCGCGGCCCTTCGCGCCGCGCCGCACGCGGACCGCGGCAGCTGCAAGGCGGCGGAGCGGATTGGCGATGGTGGAAGCAAGCAGCAGCGACAAGACCACGTTGACCAGCGCCGCGACGGCGAAGACGCGCAGGATCGCCTTGCGCTCGGCCGCCACGATCTTGTCGATGTCTCCGCCCTGCGTGTTGAGCATCAATACGCCGAGCACGGCGCGAAAACGCTGGATCGGCACAGCCACGGACACGATCTGTTCGCCCTGCTCGCTGACGCGCACCACCGTGGCGGGGCTGCCGGTCAGCGCGTTCATGACTTCGGGGAAGGCCGAGCCATTGCCGCCGGGCTGCTCCTTGTAGACAGGCAGGTTGGAGTTGCGGAAGAAATCGAAGACGAACTTCTGGACGCGCTCGAAGAGGTCGGGCTCCTCCTCCTGCATCGGCGGCAGGTCGTAACGCAGGATCTGGCCGCGCGAATAGAGGTGACGGGAATCGAGCAGGAGGTTGGCGTCGCGGTCGTAGATGCGCGCCCGGGTGCGGGTGGGGGAGATCAGCCGTCGCAGTACCGGGGCCACGCGTTCCGGATTGATCGGAAAATCGAGGCTGTCGAGCTGGTCGGAGCCCGGCGCAAGGCTCTCTCCGGCCTGAAGCTCGAGCAGCTTCTCAGGGTCGATGCTGATCGAATCCGTCTCGACCGTCGCCGACGCGGCGATGGCCCCGGCAATGATCTCGCCTTGCGTCATGAGGCTTTCGACGCGCGCATCGATCAACCCGTCGCGGAACTGGTTGAGATAGAGGATGCCGACGACCAGCACGCCCGCCGCGGCGAGATTGAGGAAAATGATCCGCCGGGTCAGGCTGGAAAAGATGTAGTGTCCGAGGAAGCGGCGCAGCGGAACGGCGAGACGCGTCAGGACGGCAGGCCGCCGCGCCGGCCGCTTTGCCGCGGTCGCCGCCTTCCTCAGCTCTGCATCAACCGCCATATGAGCTCGTTCCCACCGCAGCGTCCGCCCGGCATGGCCGCACGCAGACGTCTTTCTCAGGCTTCGCGGAATCGATACCCCACCCCGTAGAGGGTCTCGATCATGTCGAAGTCATCGTCGACCGCTTTGAACTTCTTGCGCAGCCGCTTGATGTGGCTATCGATCGTACGGTCGTCAACATAGACCTGCTCGTCATAAGCGGAATCCATGAGCGCGTCACGGCTTTTGACGACGCCCGGACGCTGCGCCAGCGAATGCAGGATGAGGAACTCGGTGACGGTGAGTGTCACCGGCTCGCCCTTCCACGTGCAGGTGTGCCGCTCCTGGTCCATCACGAGTTGACCGCGCTCCAGCGAGCGGGACTGCTGGCTCGGGGTCTTGGCGGCGGCGTCGCGGGCGCTCGCCCGGCGCAGCACGGCCTTAACCCGCTCGACAAGCAGGCGCTGCGAGAACGGTTTGCGGATGAAGTCGTCGGCGCCCATCTTCAGGCCGAAGAGTTCGTCGATCTCGTCGTCCTTCGAGGTCAGGAAGATCACCGGGAGGTCCGACTTCTGGCGCAGCCGGCGCAACAATTCCATGCCGTCCATGCGCGGCATCTTGATGTCGAGGATGGCGAGATTCGGCGGCCGGGCCGACAGGCCTTCCAGCGCCGATGCGCCATCGGTGAAGGTCTCCACCCTGTAGCCCTCGGATTCGAGCGCGATCGAGACCGAAGTCAGAATGTTGCGATCGTCGTCGACAAGCGCGATTGTTGCCATGTCAAGCGGCTCCCTCATGAGCGGGTGTCCCTTCCTTGGTCGAGGAAGGGCTTCTGGCGTACAAATTAGGTACAAAATGTGGCATATGCCCTCGGCGTCCGGCCGGCAAGCCCTGGGCCTGGACTTGCCGCAATTCGACCGCTCCAGGCACGGCGGCTTTCGCCCGGCGTCGAGCAGAGCTCATTGATCCCCGGCAATTATAACCGGTTTAAACGATTTTCAAAATTTTAAATCGATTAATGATTTGAAATCGCTGAACTTTTCTGTTTCTCAGCAATTATCCTCCTTAAACTCGGGAGGGCATTTTCGCGCCCGGGCACCCTGTCGGGCGGACAAACTCATAGGCTCGGGAGCGAGTATGAACGAAATTGGCAAACGCAACCCCGCCTACGGGATCGACAAGGCGGGGATTCGCAATCCCGGCAAGGTCCACTACAATCTCGGGCCCGCCGAGCTCGCCGAAGAGGCCGTCCGTCGCGGCGAAGCGAAGCTTACGGCCGATGGCGCGCTTGTCGCCTATACGGGCCAGCATACCGGCCGCTCGCCCAAGGACAAGTTCGTCCTTCGCGACGCCGCCTCCGAGCCGCATGTCTGGTGGGACAACAACAACGCGATCGGGCAGACCGAGTTCGACACGCTTCATGCCGATTTTCTGGAGCATGCCCAGGGCAAGGACCTGTTCGTGCAGGATCTGGTGGGTGGCGCCGACGAGAAGCACAGGTTGCCGACCCGCGTCATCACCGAGTTCGCGTGGCATTCGCTGTTCATCCGCAATCTCCTGATCCGTCCGAAGGTCGAGGAGCTCGCCTCCTTCGCCCCGAGCATGACGATCATCGACCTGCCGTCCTTCCGCGCCGACCCGGGGCGCCATGGATGCCGCACCGAGACGGTGATCGCGGTCGACCTCACCCGCATGATCGTGCTGATCGGCGGCACCGCCTATGCCGGCGAAATGAAGAAGTCCGTGTTCACGGCGCTCAACTATATCCTTCCGGCACACGGCGTCATGCCGATGCATTGCTCGGCCAATGTCGACGACCTCGGCCACTCGGCCATCTTCTTCGGC
Source organism: Mesorhizobium sp. 1B3 (assembly GCF_050958605.1). NCBI lineage: Bacteria > Pseudomonadati > Pseudomonadota > Alphaproteobacteria > Hyphomicrobiales > Phyllobacteriaceae > Mesorhizobium > Mesorhizobium sp. 1B3. Next base: position 110,030 of record NZ_JBJHDO010000011.1, read on the forward strand.
CTTTCCGGCACTGGCAAGACGACGCTGTCGGCCGACCCATCGCGCACCCTGATCGGCGATGACGAGCATGGCTGGGGGGCCCAGGGCATCTTCAACTTCGAAGGCGGCTGCTACGCCAAGACGATCCGTCTCTCGGCCGAGGCCGAGCCGGAGATTTTTGCCACTACGCGTCGTTTCGGCACGGTGCTGGAAAATGTCGTGCTCGACGCCCGGCGCGTGCCGGATTTCGACGACGGCAGCCTGACCGAGAACACGCGTTGCGCCTATCCGCTGGATTTCATCCCGAACGCCAGCGATACCGGCCGCGCCGGCCACCCGAAGAACGTCATCATGCTCACCGCCGACGCCTTCGGCGTCATGCCGCCGATCGCCAAGCTGACCCCGGCCCAAGCCATGTACCACTTCCTCTCCGGCTACACGGCGAAGGTGGCGGGCACCGAGCGCGGTGTCACCGAACCGGAGGCGACCTTCTCGACCTGTTTCGGGGCGCCCTTCATGCCGCGTCATCCCAGCGAATACGGCAACCTGCTGCGCCAACTGATCGCAGAGCACAAGGTCGATTGCTGGCTGGTCAATACCGGCTGGACGGGCGGCGCCTATGGCACGGGCAAGCGCATGCCGATCAAGGCGACACGCGCGCTGCTGGCCGCCGCGCTGGAGGGCTCGCTGAGCGGAGCCGAGTTCCGGACCGACCCCAATTTCGGTTTCGCCGTCCCGGTATCCGTGCCCGGCGTCGACAGCGCGATCCTCGATCCGCGTTCGACCTGGGCCGACAAGGCTGCCTATGACAGCCAGGCCCGCCGCCTCGTCGACATGTTCGTCGCAAATTTCGGCAAGTTCGAAGCCCATGTCGACGCCGCCGTGCGCGACGCGGCACCGCGCGTGATGGTGGCTGCCGAATAGCCGGTTTCCCGTGACACTCGTCGTTTGGAAAGGCCCGGCACAGTCCGGGCCTTTCCTTTTGCGTGGGAAAATAGCATTTCAAGAGCGAGGAGGAGAGCCGATGAACCACCACGCCCATATCCCGCTAACTTTCGAAGAGCTGACAGCCGAGGAGATGATCGAGCGGGCGCATCGCTTCCGTCGGCAAATGGCCCGACGGCGCACCGTCCGCGAATTTTCCGCCAGGCCGGTGCCGCGTGGCCTGATCGAGGACTGCGTCATGACCGCCGCCACCGCGCCGTCGGGAGCCAATCAGCAGCCATGGACCTTCGTCTGCATCTCGGATACCGCGACCAAGCGGCAGATCCGCTTTGCCGCCGAGGAAGAGGAGCGCACCTTCTATGCCGGCCGGGCATCGGCGGAATGGCTGGAAGCGCTGGCGCCGCTCGGTACCGATGCAGAGAAGCCATTCCTCGAGACGGCTCCCTGGCTCATCACCATCTTCGCCCAGCGTTACGGAGCGAGGCCGGACGGGAGCCGCGTGAAGCACTATTACGTGCCGGAGTCCGTCGGCATCGCCACCGGCCTGCTGATCGCCAGCCTGCACAATGCGGGGCTCGCGACTCTGACCCACACTCCGTCTCCGATGGGTTTCCTCAATGCCATTTGCGGCCGGCCGGAAAGCGAAAAGGCCCTGATCCTGCTGGTGGCGGGTTACCCGGCCGATGCCGTGCGGGTGCCCGATATCGGTCGCAAGGAGGCGGACGAGGTCATCGTCTGGCGCGAATGACAGCTCTCGAAATCGCCGCTGGGGTGACGATCGCGGAGGACGATCTCGTCGAAACCTTCATTCGCTCCTCCGGCCCGGGCGGCCAGAACGTCAACAAGGTGGCGACCGCCGTACAGCTACGCTTCGACGCGCGCAACGCCGTGGGGCTTCCCGAGCGCGTGCGCGAGCGGGCGATCAAGCTTGCCGGCCAGCGCGCCACCAAGGACGGGGTCATCGTCATCGAGGCCGGCCGTTTCAGGACGCAGGAACAGAACCGGGCCGACGCCCGCTCGCGACTGGCGGCGCTCGTCGCCAAAGCCGCTGAGCCGCCGCCACCGCCGCGCAAGAAGACCAAACCGTCAAAAGGTGCGGTCGAGCGCAGGCTGAAGGCCAAGGCCGGTCGATCCACGGTCAAGCGACTGCGCGGCAAAGTTGAAGGCGATTGACCGGCCCTCCATCGAAGCCTTTCAATTTGGCACTGTCGGTGCAAAAGTCGACAGGTATTAATGCGGCAAGAGGAGAGAGCTGCCATGGGCATGTTTGACTTCGTGAAGAGCGTCGGCAAGAAGCTGGGTTTCGGTGACGACGAGGCGCCGAAGGCAGAGGACCTGAAGAAGGAACTCGATTCCTACAAGCTCGGCACCGACAAGGTCGAAGTAGAGGTCCAGGGCGACAAGGCCGTGCTCAAAGGCGTCGTCGCTGACCAGTCGATCTTCGAGAAGGCGGTGATCGCGGTCGGCAACACGCTCGGCGTCAACAAGGTCGAGGCGGGCGAACTCAAGGTCGTCGCGCCGGAATCGGGGTTGAAGCTCGACGCCAGTGCCGACATGACCGCGCTGGTGCAGGCTGCGACACCCGCCAAGGAGCCCGTCTTCTACACGGTCAAGAAAGGCGACAATCTCTGGAAGATCGCCGAGCATCACTACGGCAAGGGCAAGGGCGCCAAGAACAACATCATCTTCGAGGCAAACAAGCCCATGCTGACCCATCCCGACAAGATCTATCCCGGCCAGGTGCTGCGCATCCCGGAGATCGATCAGGCTTGAATCGGGTTGCCATTCCTTGCGAAGCAATGACACGGCGGCTGCAAGGCCGCCGTTTTGCTGAGGAGAGCCCGTCCTATGCAGGTATTGCCCAAAGGCGTCAGACATATTCCGGGGTACCTCGGACGCGAGGCCCAGGAGGCCCTGGTCGAGAACATCCGCCAGGTGGTGCAGGCTGCGCCGCTCTACACTCCGGTCATGCCGCGCACCGGCAAGCCGATGAGCGTGCGCATGACGAATTGCGGATCGCTCGGCTGGGTCACGGACAGGGACCACGGCTATCGCTATCAGGCCGAGCACCCGGTGACGGGAAAGCCGTGGCCGCCGATTCCCGACAGGCTGCTGCGGATCTGGGAAGAGGTTTCGGGCTATGCCGGCGCGCCGGAAGCCTGTCTCGTCAATTTCTATAGGGAAGACGCCCGCATGGGCATGCATCAGGACCGCGACGAAGCCGAGTTCGCCGCGCCGGTGGTGTCTATTTCGCTCGGCGATTCCTGCCTGTTCCGGGTAGGGCAGACACGACGGGAAGGCCGCACGACCTCGTTCCGGCTGGACAGTGGCGATGTCGTCATTCTCGGCGGGGAGGGGCGGCTTGCCTTCCATGGCGTCGACCGCATCTACCCTTCGACCTCGGCGCTGCTGAAGAATGGCGGGCGGATCAACCTGACGCTGAGGCGAGTGACCAGATCGGCGTTCGGGGAACAGCTCAAAGACGCCGAAGACCGATCGCGTCGCACGTAAATCCTCCGCCAAACCCCGCCCCTCAAGGTTTGCGATGGAACGTCCCTCAGCGCTCCGGCGGCCGTGAGTTTATCCAGAGGACAACGGCCTTGCGCGTGCCGTCGTTGCTGAACCGATGCGGGCGCTGGCTGGAGAAGCGAAAACTCTCTCCCTTGAGGACGACGTATTTCACGTCGTCGACATAGAGGTCGAGGGTGCCCTCGAGGACATAACCGCATTCAACCCCCTCGTGTGTGTAGTTTTCTTCACCCGAGGACGCGCCGACGCTGAGGCGCATCAGATAAAGGTCGAGCGTCTCGTCCGGCCCCAGAGGCGTCAGCAGTATTTTCTCCACGCCCGTTTCTGCCAGCGACATCGTCTGGAAGTCGGACTGCTTGGCCACGATGCGGTTCGCGTCAGAGCGGGCGGCGGGCTCGAATAGATCTCCGATCAGCACCTGGAGCGAATCGGCCAGGCGCGCCAACACTCGGACCGAAGGCGAGGATTTGCCACGCTCGATTTGGCTGACGAAGCCGAGCGACAAGCCGGAACGCTCCGCAACTTCCTGGAGAGTCAGACCGCGAGCCTTGCGCAACTCGCGCACCCGCTCGCCTACGCGCGCATCGGTTTCGGCCGCGTGAAGTGGGACCGTCCCCCTTCTGGTTTCAATCGTCACGCAATTCTCCCATCCATCTTAATGTTTCTGTGAAATTTTTCGGGTGGACTTTCACAGATATGCTATGCATACTCAAAAAATTGCAACAGCAAGTTTGATCAGGGAGGGGAATCAAGCCATGGAAAGCAATTTCGAATCGCGCTTGAAACATCGCAGCCGGCTTGCGCAAGGCTGCGCGGTGACCCTGTGCTTGGCAATAGGCGCAATGAGCGCCGCGCAAGCGGGCGAGGCGCCCCGCCGCGGCGGCACCTTTTCGGCCATCGCCCCGCATGGCGACAGCGTTTCGACGCTCGACCCACACAAATCCACCCGCACCCAGGACTACATGATTTCCTTTGCGCTGCATTGCGCCCTTTATCGGTGGGATTCGGACAAAGGGCAGCCGATCCCGGACCTCGCCGAATCGGTGGAGCGCGTGGGAGACGGCCCGCGCTATCGCGTGCGTCTGCACCCCAACGCGAAATTTCACAATGGCCGGCCGGTTACCGCCGACGACGTGATCTGGAGCTTCAACCGAGCCATCGATCCCGCCCAGGGCCTGGCCGGGGCGCGCTATGTACGCTCGGTCGTCGGCGCGGATGCGGTGCAATCCGGGACGGCCAAGACGCTTTCGGGGCTGAAGAAAATCGACGACCACACGCTCGAATTCGAACTGACCGAGAATATCGACCCAGGCTATCTGTTCTTCTGGCCCGCAACGGCCATCCTGCCTTCCGATGAAGTCGCCGCGCGCGGCGACCGCTTCGGATCCGAGCCGGTCGGATGCGGTCCATTCAAGTTCACCGAAATGGTGAGCGGCAGCCGTGTCGTTCTGGATCGGTTCGACGACTATTTCCACGAGGGCCGGCCTTATCTGGATCGGGTCACCTATGCCATCATGGGCGAAGCTGCGGCCCGCGATATCGCCTTCCGCTCGGGCCAGATCGATATTAACACGGTAAGCCCCGCGCAAATAGCAGCCTACCGCAACGATCCTTCGCTTTCCGCCAATCTGCTCGACGCCGTCGTCGATTATACGCGGCACATGGGCTTCAACCAGAGATTCGAGCCTCTCAAGGACATGCGCGTCCGCCAGGCGATCAACTACGCCATCGACAGCCAACTCATCATCGACCGTTATCTCAACGGCCAGGCGAAGAAGGCCAATGGTTGGGTTCCGGCGACCAATCCGGTCTTCGAACCTGATTTCGACCCCTATCCCTATGACCCCGAGAAGGCGCAGGCCTTAATGAAGGAAGCCGGCTACGAGAACGGCTTCGAACTCAAGATACTCACCAACAACAACCAGGAATATGGCGTAGGGATCGTCGAAGTGATCCGGCCGTTCCTCAAGGCAATCAATATCGAGGTGAAGCCGATCATCGTCGAGAATTCCGTCGCGGTCGAAGTGATGTTCGGGACCGGCGACTTCGACGCCTACCAATGGGCCTATTCGTCTGGGCCGGACCCATATGTCGCGCTGAAGCGCTTCCTGTCCGGTACCGACCGGCCGGGCGGCAATGCGGTCGGCTATGCCAATCCCGAATTCGACGCCCTGATGAAGAAGGTGGACGAGACCAGTGGCGAAGAGCGAATCGCGGCGCTGCGAGCGGCGAACCGGTTCCTTGCGGAAGACGCGCCCGGCTGGTTCTTCAACTACTCGGTCAATACGCTCGCCTACAAACCTTATGTGCACGGCCTGCAGAAGAACTCGGTCCACATCACGTACCAGTATCCCGATCTGATCTGGCTCGACGACACGGCCCCGCAACGCTGAGCCATGCCCTCGTGGTCCCGCTCGCAGGGCGGGCCGTAAAAAGACCGTCAGCTTTGCACGCGCCTAGCTGATCAGGAACAAGTGCGTGGTGGAAGAATCCACCACGCCCGCCCGGGATTGCCCATGCTCGCCTACACCACCAGACGTCTTCTCCAGCTCATCCCGACGGTGCTCGTCGTCAGCCTGTTCGTGTTCGTGCTGTTCGGCATGATCCCCGGCTCGGCCATCACCGCCGGCAACGTCGACCAGCTCGACCCTGTCATGGTGGAGCGGCTGCGCCAGGAATTCGGACTCGACCAGCCCCTGTACATGCGATACGCCGAATTCGTCGGAAATCTCGCCAGCGGCGATTTCGGCACGTCGCTGACGACGCGCCAGCCTGTTTCCGATCTCCTGCTGCCGCGCATCTGGCCGTCGCTAAAGCTCGCCATCTTCGCGATGATGATTGCAATAGCAGTGGGGGTCCCGCTCGGCTTCGTCGCGGGGATCAAGCGGGGCAGCTGGGTCGATACGGCTGCGACGGTCGTGGCCGTTTCCGGCACCTCGATGCCGCAATTCTGGCTCGGGCTGCTGCTGATGTACCTCTTCGCGGTGACGCTGAACTGGCTGCCGGCCTCGGGTTATGGCGACGGTGGGTTGCGTTACCTCATATTGCCGGCGATCAGCCTCGGCTTCGCTTTCATGGCGCTGCTGGCGCGAACGACACGGACCGCCGTCGTGGAGATCCTGCACGCCGACTATATCCGCACGGCCAACGCCAAGGGCCTGTCTCGCCTGGCGGTCTATGGGAAGCATGTCCTGCGCAACGCCATGATGTTGATCGTGACGACCGCAGGTCTGCAGTTCGGCGCGATCATGGGCAAGTCGGTGATCATCGAGAAGCTGTTCGGCTGGCAGGGCGTCGGCGCGCTGCTGCTCGATTCGATCGTCGGACGTGACCTGCCGACCGCGCAGGCCTGTATCGTCGTGATGATCCTCTTCTTCATTCTCGTCAATTTGGCGGTCGATCTTCTCTATCGGGTGATCGATCCGCGCGTGGAGTACAAATGACGCTGAAAAAGGCGCTCCGAAACCCCAGCCTCGTCGCCGGTGGCGGCATCGTCCTAGTACTCACCTTGTGTGCGATCTTCGCACCGCTGATGGCGCCGTACGATCCGGCTTCCGGCGGCAATCTACTCTACGCGAACGAACCGCCAGGGCCGATGTTCTGGCTTGGCACGGACGACAAGGGACGCGATATCCTGTCGCTTCTTGTCCATGGCGCGCGGGTCTCCCTCGGCATCGGTGTCGGCACGCAGCTCGTCAACGCCGCCATCGGCATCGTGCTCGGCGTCACGGCGGGTTATTTCGGCGGCTGGTGGGACGACGTCGTCAGCGGCCTGACCGGCATCTTCCTCACCGTTCCGACTCTCATCTTTGCCCTCGCGATCATGGCGGTGCTCGGACCTGGGCTCGTCAACGTGTTCCTGGCACTGGGCCTGACCCACTGGGCCTATACCTGCCGCATCGCGCGCTCCCAGACCCTCGTCGTACGCTCTCTGGGTTACGTGCAGGCAGCCCATCTCATCGGCTTTCGCAGCGGCAGCATCATGCTACGAGAAATCCTGCCGAACATCGCCGGCCCGGTGCTGGTCATCACCTCACTGGGAATGGGAGCGGCGATCCTGCTCGAGGCGTCGCTTTCCTTCGTCGGCCTTGGCGCCCAACCGCCGAGCGTGAGCTGGGGCCTGATGCTCTCCACCGCACGCGAAGTGATCTTCACGTCGCCATGGATGTCGGTTTTCCCGGGACTCGCGATCTTTCTCGCTGTTCTCGGCTTCAATCTCTTCGGCGACGGGCTTCGCGACCTGCTCGATCCCCATATGCAGGTGGATCACGGCAAATGACGGCGGCGCCTCTCCTGTCAGTCGAAAATCTCACCTTGTCGTTTCCCGGGCCGCAAGGGCGGTCAAGGGTGATCGAGGATGTTTCCTTCAAACTCGACGGGGGCGAAATCCTCGGCCTTGTCGGTGAATCGGGCTGTGGCAAAAGCGTCACCGCGCTGTCGATCGCCGGGCTGGTGCCGACGCCACCCGGCCGCTTCGAGAACGGGCGCATCCTGTTTCGGGGCCGCAATCTTCTCACCATGAACGAAAGCGAGCGCCGCAGCATCAAGGGCCGGGAGATCGCCATGATCTTCCAGGAGCCGATGACGTCGCTCAACCCGGTCTTCACGGTGGGTGACCAGATTGCGGAAGTCTTCCGCACCCATTTGAAGCTGGACCGCCGCGAGAGCTGGAAGCGTGCCGTCGAAGCGCTGGACATGGTCCGCATTCCGGCCGCCGCGCGCCGGGCCGGAGATTATCCGCACCAGCTCTCCGGCGGCATGCGCCAACGCGTGATGATCGCCATCGCGCTTGCCTGCAAGCCGGCCCTGCTCATCGCCGACGAACCGACCACTGCTCTCGACGTGACCGTACAGGCGCAGATCCTGGAGCTGGTCCAGGAACTGACGAAGGAACTCGGCACGGCCGTCCTCCTCATCAGCCACGACCTCGCGCTGGTCGCCGAGGTTGCAGACCGCATGGCCGTGGCCTATGCTGGACAGATCATCGAAGAGGGCGCTGCCGCTGAAATATATGCGGCACAGCATCATCCTTATACGCGCGGCCTCTTCCACTCGATGCCGCAACTCGGCACACGCTCCGGCGACACACGGGAAATGCTCACCGAAATTGCGGGAAGCGTGCCGTCAAGGCCGGACCGCATTACGGGCTGCCGCTTCCGCGAGCGTTGCGCGCTGCGCCAAGCCGAATGCGCCGAGGACCTGGCACTGTTCCGCGGAACCCTGGCGGCACGCAGCCGCTGCATCCTCGACAGGCCGCAAGAGGTGACGACATGAGCGTGCTGATGGAGGTGAAGGACCTGAAGGTCCATTTCCCGCTGAAGGGAGGCGGGCTGCTGCAAAAACCCAAACTGCTGAAGGCGGTCGACGGCGTCAGCTTCGCGCTCGAGAAAGGCCGGTCGCTGGGCATCGTCGGGGAGTCGGGTTGCGGCAAGACCACCGCGGCGCTCGCCATGGTCGGCCTGCGGGCTCCGAGTTCCGGTGAGATCAAGATCGACGGCGAGCCTGTATACGGCGTCGACCGCTTGCGCGCGGCCCGGCTCGTCCAACTGGTTTTCCAGGATCCCTACAGCTCTCTCAACCCCCGCGCCACGATCTACACGACCATCTCCCGCGCGATGCGGCTGCACGGCCTGGCCGAGGGGACCGATCTGCGCACGCGGATCGCAAGTCTGCTCGAAACGGTGGGACTTCGCGGGGAGCATATGGACCGCTTTCCTCACCAGTTCTCCGGCGGGCAGCGCCAGAGGCTCTGCATCGCGCGGGCGCTTGCGTTGTCGCCCCAGATCCTCGTCGGCGACGAACCGGTGTCCGCCCTGGATGTTTCGGTACAGGCGCAGATCCTCAATCTGCTGCTGAGATTGCAGAAGGATCTCGGCCTCTCGATGGTCATCATCTCGCACAACCTCGCCGTGGTCGAATATCTTTGCGACGACATCATCGTGATGTATCTCGGCAAGGTGGTGGAGCGGGGCGCCTATGACGACATCACGCGCCGGGCCCTTCATCCATACACACAAGCGCTTATCGCTGCCGCTCCATCGGGGCCCGGCCGCAGCGCCTCGGCCCGGGCGGCACCGAAAGGCGAGTTGCCGAGCCCGATAGATCCGCCGCCTGGCTGTCCCTTCAATCCACGCTGCGAGCGCGCGACCGATCTTTGCCGCAAATCAATGCCGGCGCTGCAATCCAGGGGCGAACGCCACGGCGTCGCCTGCCATCACGCCTGATCACGCGGAGTTCCCCCCATGACCGACACGGCATCGCTTGTCATTCGCGGCGCGCGCATCCTGACCATGGATCCAGCCCACCCGCGTGCTTCCGCAATCGCAATCGCCGGCGAAACGATCAGTTTCATTGGCGACGACAAGGGCGCGATGGCGCTTGCCGGAGCGTCGACGCGGGTCATCGAAGCGGACGGTGCGACGTTGCTTCCCGGCCTCATCGACTGCCACGCCCATCTCCTGAGCTACGGCCAAAGCCTCGTGCGGCTGGACCTCAAGGGGGTCGAAAGCTTCGAAAAGCTCGTCCAACGGACCGCGGCTTTCGCCGAGACCCTGCCGAAGGGCCGCTGGATCGAAGGGAGGGGCTGGGATCCCGCGGTTTGGGGCAGCGAGGAGGTCGATATCGACCTGCTGTCGAAAACGGTTCCGGACCATCCGGTCTATCTGAAACGCTACGACGGCCACGCAGCGATCGTCAACGAAGCGGCGCTCGCCGCCGCTGGTATTTCGGCTCAAACCGCAAACCCGCCCGACGGAGAAATCGTAAGGCGCGGAGGGCGCCCGACCGGGCTTCTCATCGAGGCAGCCGGAAGGCTGGTCGAAACGGTCATCCCCGAACCGGGAGCGCCGGAAAGGCGGGACTGCATGGCCTTGGCCGCCCGGAAGCTCTTGTCCCTCGGTATCACCAGCATTTTCGACGCGATCGACGAGGCTGACTGGATCGACGACATCCGTCATCTGCTTCGAGAGGGCACGTCGATGCCACGCATCATCGGGGAAATGCGTGCACACCCCAGCGACGATCCAGTCAAGATTGCCCGGGAAACCATGTTCGCGGACGAGTTCGACGGCCGGTTCAGCCTATCGTTCATGCGCTTCGTCATGGATGGCGGCATGGGGCCGCGCGGTGCGGCCCTTCTGGAGCCATACAGCGACCGGGAGGATACGAGCGGCTATCTGATGCTGCCGGACGAATTCGTCGCGGCTGCATCGCGCGCCGCGCTCGAAGCCGGCTGGCGGCTTGCCGTCCACGCCATCGGCGACCGGGCCATCGACCGGCTCGTGTCGATCTGGGAGCCGCTCGTCGCGGAGGATTCGGCGAGGGCAGAACGGCTGATGGTCGAACATTGCGTCATGCCGAGCGACGAAGCGCTGTCGCGCCTGGGCCGCATTGGCTGCTTCGCTTCCGTTCAACCGCAGCACGCCAAGCTCGCCTCTCAGTGGATCTTCGATCGGCTGGGGCCGGACCGGGCGCGGCGCGCCTATGGCATGAGCCGTCTGAAGAAGGCCGGAATGCAGCTTGCGCTGGGCAGCGATTTTCCGGTCGTTCCGCCAGACCCGCGGCTGACCTTTGCCTGCGCGCGGAAGTTCGAGCCGCAGGATGACGCGGCGAGTGCCTGGCGGCACCGTTTCGCCCTCTCGCTGGAGGAAATTCTCACCGGCTATACTCTGGATGCCGCTCGCTCTGCCGGCATGGACAAGCGGATCGGCATCCTGCGGGCCGGGATGGACGCGGACGCCGTCCTATTTTCCGGCGATCTGTTGTCCCTGGACCGCCATGACATCCTTGCAACCCCAGTTCTCGCGACGCTCCTCAAGGGAGCGATCGTCCATGAAGCATTCTGAAAGGACCTGCCATGACCATCGAAAGAAGCGGCTCGCTCCCCTTCATGCACCGCGCAGTGAAGCACAATGGAACACTCTATCTCGGAGGCGTCACGGCAAGCGATTTCAGCGCCGATATTGCGGGTCAGACGAGGGAAATGCTCGGCAAGGTCGAAGCCCTGCTCGATCAGAACGGCAGCAGCAAGAGGCACATGCTGACCGCGCTGATCTTCCTCTCGAACATGGCCGACAAGGATGGGATGAACGGGATCTGGGGAGAATGGCTGGACGTGGCCGACATGCCCGGCCGCGCCACCGTTGGCGTGGCCGATCTCGGCAAGGACTGCCTGATCGAGATCAGCGTCACGGCCGCGCTCAGAGCCTGACGGAACAATAATAAACATTTCGAGAAGAGTCGCTTCTCCGGAAGGAGAAGCGCGGCCGAGGTATGAAACGATGAACGGTGCCGATGCCCTCTGCGAAACCTTGTTGGCAAACGGGGTCGACGTATGTTTCGCCAATCCGGGAACCTCGGAGATGCATTTCGTGGCTGCGCTCGATCGGCAGCCGAAAATGCGCTGCGTACTCGGGCTGTTCGAAGGGGTCGTGACTGGCGCTGCGGACGGCTACGCCCGCATGGCCGACCGACCGGCAGCGACGCTGCTTCATCTGGGGCCCGGCCTGGCAAACGGCCTCGCCAACCTGCACAATGCGCGGCGAGCGGAAACGCCTATGCTCAACATCGTCGGCGATCATGCCACCTATCACGGCAAGTTCGATCCTCCGCTGGCCAGCGACATAGAGAGTTTCGCCAGGCCGGTGTCGAAGTGGCTCGGCAGGGCGGCTTTCCCGCGGGACGTCGCTCCGCTGACGGCCGCAGCCTATCGCCACGCCGTAGAGGAGCGCGGCGTCGCGACAGTGATCCTGCCGGCCGATGTCGCCTGGGGCAAGGTGCGGGCGGACGAAATGCTGAAGGCGACGGCGGCGCGACCCGTCTCCACTGCCTCCACCGAACGGATCGACGCGGTCGCTGGATCGATGCTGGCGGCAAGGAGGCCGGTGTTGCTGCTCGGCGGCACGGCATTGCGCCGAAAGCCCCTCGCCGAGGCCGCAAAACTATCCGCCCGCACCGGAATCCCGCTGATCGCCCCGGCGTCGAATTCCCGCATGGAACGCGGCGCGGGCCTGCCGGCTTTGCGCCGCATTCCCTACGACATCATGCAGGCGCGCAATTTCCTTCACGACTTCGACCTGATCATTCTCGTTGGTGCCCGCCTGCCGGTCGCCGCCTTCGCCTATCCCGATCTGCCGAGCCAACTGGTCTCCGACGATAGCCAGATCCTCACCTTGACCGCCAGCACCGAGGATCACGCCGCGGCCCTCGCTGCCCTTGTGGATGCCTTCCCGGCGAAGGGAGAGGCCGCGAGAGAGAACCAGCCTTCCATCCGGCAGGAAGTGCCGGTTGAGGGGCCCCTCACGGCGGAGACAATTTCCGCGATTGTCGCGCAACGGCTCCCGGAAGGTGCTGTGGTCTGCGACGAGTCCGTCACCTCGGGGCGGCATTTCTTCAATCTTTCCTGCAGCGCCGCGCCGCACGACTACCTGCAACTGACCGGCCAGGCGATCGGCATAGGCATACCGCTCGCAGTGGGTGCGGCGATTGCCGCACCCGGACGTAAGGTCATCGGGCTTCAGGCGGACGGAAGCGGAATGTACACCGCGCAGGGTTTATGGACGCAAGCGCGCGAAAGGCTCGACGTCATTACCATCGTCTTTGCCAATCGCCGCTACGCTGTCCTCCAGAACGAAATGAAGAAGATGGGCATCGGCGATTTCGGCCGGAATGCCAAGTCGATGCTCAGCCTCGGAAACCCCGAAATCTCGTGGATCCGCCTGGCCGAATCCATGGGCGTCGAGGGCCGGCGTGTCGCAAGTCTCCGCGAGTTTTCTGCCGCTTTCGATGCGGCGCTTCGCGGCACCGGTCCTTTTCTCATTGAGGCGCTAATTGATTGAAAAGCACCGTCGCCTGAACTCGACAACGACGAATGATCCCATCCGGCAGCTCCCTGCTGCCATCGGCGTCATAATGGCTTTCCGTGCCCGCTCATCGCCGAAAGGCACCCAAGGTTTCTATGTCCTGTTGACCTCTTGCAGGACTGATCAGCCGTTCACGCACCAGCGCCGCGCTACAGCTTCCTGAGTGCCACTTCCACGACGCGGTGGTCGGGACCCTTCTTCAGGATGAGGTCGGCGCGTGGCCGCGTCGGCAGGATGTTCTCCCTGAGGTTCTTCAGGTTGATGTTGCTCCACAGGCCTTCGGCGATTGCGCGGGCGGCCTCTTCCGACAATTGCGAATAGCGATGGAAGAAGGACTGCGGATTGCGGAAAGCGGTTTCCCTCAGCCGCATGAAGCGCTGGATATACCAATTGTGGATCAGCGCTTCCTCCGCGTCGATATAGATCGAAAAGTCGAAGAAATCGGAAACGAAGGGAACGAACTTTCCGTCCTTCGGCAGCTCGCGCGGCTGAAGGACGTTCAGCCCCTCGAAGATCAAGATGTCCGGGCGGTCGATGGTCACGAACTCGCCGGGCATGACGTCATAGGTCAGGTGAGAATAGACCGGCGCGCGGACGTTGGGCTGACCGGATTTGATCGCCGAGAGGAAGCGCAGGAGCGCGCCGACATCGTAGGAATCCGGAAACCCCTTGCGCTCCATGAGGTTCTCGCGTCGCAGCACCTCGTTCGGGTAGAGGAAGCCGTCCGTGGTCACCAGGTCGACCTTCGGGCTCGACGGCCAGCGGGCGAGAAGCTCCTTCAGGACGCGTGCCGTGGTCGACTTGCCCACGGCCACTGACCCGGCCATGCCGATGATGTAGGGCGTCTTCACACCGTCGGCCGGGTTGAAGAAGAGCTGGCGCTGCCTGAACAGGAGCTGGCTCGACTCGACATGGGCCGAAAGCAGCCGTGACATGGAGAGATAGATCCGGCGGACTTCGTTGAGATCGATCGGGTCGTAGAGCGAACTCAGCCGACGAACCTCTTCGGCAGACAGGGTAAGCGGTGTATCCGCCCGAAACTCGGACCATTGCTGGGCTGAAAAGAAGCGGTAGGGAGAATATTTTTCGGTCTCAACGAGCTGGTCCATCAAGAAGCCTGCTTCCCGTTACGCTTTGAAAATAGTCAGTCGCGGCTGCGCGACGCTTTTTCGGCGATACCGGAACGGCTCGTGCGCCGTTCCAGTTCGGCCAGCACCTCGTCAAGGGGAACGCCGGCTACGGCCAGAACCACCAGCCAGTGGTAGAGAAGATCGGCGCTTTCCGAGACGAGCCCTTCCCGATCGCCGCGCACGGCGGCAATGACGGTTTCGACGGCTTCCTCGCCGAGTTTCTTGGCGGCCTTGTCCATCCCGGCTGAAACGAGCTTCGCCGTCCAGGACTCCGGATCGCCGGAGCGCGCCCGTTCGGCAATGATCTTTTCGAGGTCGGCCAGCGAGAATGCGGTCATGGAATGTCGTCTAGTTCGGAGCAGCGACACTGTCGAGTCGCATCGCCAGCCCGGCCTGCGCCATGTAGGCCTTGGCTTCGGCGATGGTATAGGTGCCAAAATGGAAGATCGAGGCGGCCAGAACTGCCGTCGCATGGCCGTCGCGGATACCTTCCACCAGATGATCGAGATTGCCGACGCCGCCGCTCGCGATCACCGGGGCGCGCACCGCATCGGCGACCGCCCGGGTGAGAGCAATGTCGTAGCCGGCCTTGGTGCCATCGCGATCCATGGAAGTGAGCAGGATCTCGCCCGCGCCGAGCTCGACGACCTTGCGCGCGAATTCGACAGCGTCGATCCCGGTCTTTTCGCGGCCACCATGGGTGAAGATCTCCCAGCGGTCGGATTCGCCCGGGCCCGAGACCTTCTTGGCGTCGATGGCGACGACGATGCACTGGTTGCCGAACTTGTCGGCCGCCTCGGCGACGAAATCGGGGTCCTTCACCGCCGCCGTGTTGATCGACACCTTGTCGGCGCCGGCCAGCAGCAGCTTGCGGATGTCGGAGACCTGACGCACCCCGCCACCCACGGTGAGCGGCATGAAGCATTGCTCGGCCGTGCGGGCGACGACGTCGAAGATCGTCTCGCGGCCATCGGACGACGCCGTGATGTCAAGGAAGCAGAGCTCGTCGGCACCAGCCACGTCATAAGCCTTGGCCGCTTCCACCGGATCTCCCGCGTCGACCAGGTCGACAAAATTGACGCCTTTGACGACGCGGCCGTCCTTCACGTCCAGGCAGGGGATGACGCGCGATTTCAAGGTCATGCGTCACCTCCATCGAACAGGCCCCGCGGGCGATTCGCGGTACCTCGCAGGATCGCAAGCGCTTCGGCCGGATCGATGCGTCCGTCATAGAGGGCGCGTCCCGAGATCGCCCCTTCGAGCCTGCCCGCGTCCGGCATGGTCATGCGGACGATGTCGGCCAGCGAGGCAAGCCCGCCGGAGGCGATCACCGATATCGAGACCTCATCGGCGAGCGCGATGGTCGATTCCCAGTTGATGCCCGCCAGCACGCCGTCGCGATCGATGTCGGTATAGATGATGGCCGCCACACCGGCGCCCTCGAATTTCTTCGCCAGTTCGACGGCGCCGAGCTGCGAGGCCTGTGCCCAACCTTCGACGGCCACCTTGCCGCCGCGCGCGTCGATGCCGACCGCAATCCTGCCCGGAAACTCCCGGCATGCCTCCTTGACCAGATCGGGATCGCGCACGGCCACCGTGCCGAGGATCACGCGCGCCAGGCCCTTGTCAAGCCAGTTCTCGACATGGGCCAGGTTGCGTATGCCACCGCCGAGCTGAACCGGATTCTTCGTGGCCCGAAGGATCGCCTCCACCGCCCGCCCGTTGACCGAACGCCCCTCGAAGGCGCCGTTGAGGTCGACGACGTGGAGCCATTCGAAGCCCTGGCTCTCAAAGGCTGCGGCTTGCGCCGCCGGGTCCGCATTGTAGACAGTGGCCTGGTCCATGTCGCCGAGCTTCAGGCGCACGCACTGGCCGTCCTTGAGATCTATGGCCGGAAAAAGGATCATAGTTTCCTCTTGCTCCGCGGCTTGGGGAGCCTCAAGGCTTCCATCGCAGGAAATTGGCGATGAGGGCAAGGCCGAGCGCCTGGCTCTTTTCGGGGTGGAACTGGGTGCCCGCGCGATTGTCGCGCGCCACGGCGGCGGTGACCGGGCCGCCATAATCGGCGACGGCCAGCACGTCGTCGGGATCGGCGGCATCGAGATGATAGGAATGCACGAAATAAGCGTGCAGCCCGTCCGGGCCGGTGCGGATCCCCTCGAAGAGCGGATGCCGCTGCCGCAACTCGATCGTGTTCCAACCGATCTGCGGAATCTTGAGCGACAGGTCGGAGGGCGTGATCTCCTTCACGTCGCCTCCTATCCAGCCGAACCCCCTGGTGACGGTCTTTTCGAGTCCGCGTTCGGACATGAGCTGCATGCCGACGCAGATGCCGAGGAACGGCCTGCCCGCCTTGACGACGGCCTCGTTGATCGCCTCTTCCATGCCGCCGACGCCGGCGAGGCCTGCGCGGCAATCGGCATAGGCGCCGACGCCAGGGAGCACGACGCGATCGGCCAGGCGTACGCGCTCGGGATTGGCGGTGAGATCGATTTCCGCCGAGATGCCGGCCTCCCTTGCGGCGCGCTCGAATGCCTTGGTCGCCGAGCGCAGATTGCCGGATCCGTAGTCGATGATGGCAACACGCATGTCAGCGCCCGCTTGGGTAGGAGAAAAGACCGAGCGCCGGGCCCGAAGGGGCGGCGATGGCAGCCGGCCGCTGCACCGGCTCGGACATCGACCGAACGTCGGCTTCAGGCTCCGCGGCCACGGCGCCGTAGTAGCGGATTTCCGCCTCGGCAGCCGAATCCGCCTCGACGACTGCCACATCCCGCCAGCCACGCCGGCGCAGCGCTCCGATGCGCAAGGCGGCACCTTCCAGCCCGACATAAATCGAGACCAGGAGCGACAGCAGCGAGGCATAGAAACCATAGCCGCCGACTTCCGCCAGGGCACCGATCAGCAGCACCGCGCCCAGCGCGAGCGCGGCCTCGATCCACAGGCGATGCCACAGCAACCAGATGAAAGGCACGAGAAAGGCGAGGAACGCGAAGCCGTCACGGATGAATACCGCGTCGACTGTCGCTGGCGTCTTCTGCCGCGGCTCCATGATCACGTAGACTGCCATCGGTTTTTCCCTAAGCAGGTTCCTCGGAAGTGTCCAGATTTGCGACGAGACCCTGTAACGAACAACACACGCCGGCATCCTTGGAACGATGCCTGCTCAGGAACTCAGCGTGCCCTTCGTTGACGGGATCGCGCCGGGCTGCCGCGGGTCTGGCTCGAGTGCGATGCGCAGGGACCGCGCGACCGCCTTGAAGCAGGTCTCGGCGATGTGATGGTTGTTGGCGCCGTAGTGATTGAGAACATGCAGCGTAATCCCCGCATTCTGCGCCAGCGCCTGGAAGAATTCGCGCACCAGTTCGGTGTCGAAGGTGCCGACCTTGGGGGAGGAGAAAGCCACATGCCAGACCAGGAAGGGCCTGCCGGACACGTCGACCGCCGCCCGGGTGAGGGTCTCGTCCATGGCGAGGTCGATCGAGGCGTAGCGCGTGATGCCGCGTCGTTCGCCGAGCGCCTTGGCGATGGCTTGGCCGAGCGCGATGCCGGTGTCCTCGACCGTATGATGATCGTCGATATGGAGATCGCCCTTGGCCTTCACCGTGATATCGATCAGCGAATGCCGGGACAATTGCTCCAGCATATGATCGAAAAAGCCGACGCCAGTGGAGACGTCGAAGCGCCCGCTTCCGTCGACGTCGACGGAAACGGAGATCTCCGTCTCCTTCGTCTTGCGGCTGACACTCGCCTTGCGCTTTTCGATGCCGGACGTCATCACCCGATCTCCGCCACTAGGCAGGTTCGCGTGGCTTCGCCCGCTTCATCTGCTTGGCTTCTTCATTTACCGCAGGTTTTTGTCGGAAAACCGTGGGACTGTTTTCCGAAACCTGCTTAGCTTCCGGGCCTTCTAACAGCAAGGTTCCGGGATTTCCAGCTGGCTTTGGAAGCGGATTGCAAATGCGCGGCCGGGCCATACATAAGACGCGAACAACCCTCGTATCGTGCGGCTGCCTTCGGGGCCGCGCGCCATCGGAGCCGATAATGTCGAATGAATTGAGCATGCATGCCACGACGATCGTGACTGTCCGCAAGGCCGGCAAGGTCGTCATTGCCGGCGATGGCCAGGTAAGCCTCGGCCAGACCATTATGAAGGGCAACGCCAAGAAGGTCCGTCGTCTCGGCAAGGGAAACGTGATCGCCGGCTTTGCCGGCGCGACAGCGGACGCATTCACGCTGCTCGAGCGCCTCGAAGCCAAGCTGGAGCAATATCCCGACCAGTTGACGCGCGCCTGCGTCGAACTCGCCAAGGACTGGCGTACCGACCGCTATTTGCGCCGGCTGGAAGCCATGATGCTGGTGGCCGACAAGAACGTGTCGCTGGCGCTGACCGGCACCGGCGACGTGCTGGAACCGGAGCATGGCGTGATGGCGATCGGTTCGGGCGGCAACTACGCGCTGGCCGCCGCCCGCGCGCTGATGGACACGGATATCGACGCCGAGGCGATCGCCCGCAAGGCGATGGAGATCGCGGCCGACATCTGCGTCTATACCAACCACAGCGTGGTCGTCGAAACGCTGGACGCGGCCTGATCGCCGCCAGCGCCGATTCAGTCGCGCGGGTCGGCGTCCCGTCGCCCTCCTTTGACGCTATCCATGAGTCGCCGCGAGTTGCATGCCTGTCCTGTGATCTGCGGTTGGAAAAGCCGCCGCTGTTGTGGCAGCGTGCGAGCTCAGGGTGTGAGATGAAAGGCCGGAGGTGATGAAGAAGGGTTCCGACATCCTCGTCGAGGCGCTGGAGAACGAAGGCGTCGACCGCGTCTTCGGGGTGCCCGGCGAAGAGAACCTGCATGTGGTCGAATCGCTGCGCAAATCCAGCATCGAGCTGGTCCTGACCCGGCATGAACAGGCGGCCGCCTTCATGGCCGCCACACATGGGCGGCTCACGGGAAAGCCGGGCGTCTGCATGGCGACGCTCGGCCCGGGAGCCTTGAACTTTTCGACCGGTGCCGCCTACGCCCATCTCGGCGCTATGCCGATGATCCTGATCACCGGCCAGAAGCCGATCATGACCGCCAAACAGGCACGCTTCCAGATCGTGGACGTCATCGCCTCGATGCGGCCGCTTACGAAAATGACGCGCCAGATCGTCAGCGGGTCGAGCATTCCCTCGGTGGTCCGCGACGCTTTCCGGGTGGCGATGGAAGAGCGGCCCGGGCCCGTCCATCTGGAACTGCCGGAGGACGTCGCCGGCGAGGCGATTGCCGAGGTGCCTGTCGTCCCCATTCACCCGCTCGACCGGCCGGTTGCTCCGCCGGCCGCCATCGACCGGGCGGTGGAACTCATCCAGAACGCGAAGCGGCCGCTCATCATGGTCGGCGCGGCCGGCAACAGGCCGAGGCTGGTGGAGGCGCTGTCCGCCTTCGTTCGTCGCATGCGCGTGCCCTTCTTCAATACGCAGATGGGCAAGGGCGCGGTGGACGGCGGCTCGAACCTCTATGTCGGAACTGCCGCCCTTTCCGAGCGCGACTATGTTCACGAGGCCATCGACATGGCCGACCTGATCATCGCCATCGGGCACGACACGGTGGAGAAGCCGCCCTTCCTGATGAAGAGCGAGGGCGGCCCGCGGGTGATCCATATCGGGTACAGCTCCGCCACTGTCGAACAGGTCTATCACCCCGATGCCGAGGTGATCGGCGACATCGGGACGACTGTGACCGCACTGGCCGACCGGCTCGGCGGCAAGCTCGATCCCGATCCAGCGCTGCTCGAACTGCGCCAGCGGATCCTCGAAAGGCTGAACGACCGAGCCGAAGAGGATCGCTTCCCGATCACGCCCCAGCGCATCGTGCACGACGTCCGCAAGGTCATGCCTGACGACGGCATCGTGTGCCTTGACAATGGCATGTACAAGATCTGGTTCGCGCGCAACTTCCGCACCCATGTCGCCAACACGCTGCTTCTCGACAATGCGCTGGCGACCATGGGCGCCGGCCTGCCTTCGGCGATGATGGCCGCGATGCTCTATCCGGGCCGCCGGGTCATGGCGGTCTGCGGCGACGGCGGCTTCATGATGAATTCGCAGGAGATGGAGACGGCTGTCAGGCTCGGCCTCAACCTGGTGGTCGTCATCCTCAACGACAGCGCCTACGGCATGATCCGCTGGAAGCAGGCCGTGGACGAATTTCCGGATTTCGGCCTGACTTTCGGCAATCCTGACTTCGTGCGTTATGCCGAGGCTTATGGCGCCAAAGGCTCCCGCGTCACGGGAGCCGCCGAGCTAGCCCCGACGCTCGAAGCCGCCTTTGTGGCCGGCGGCGTCCATGTCGTCGACGTGCCCATCGACTATTCGGAGAACACGAGGGTGCTTGTCGAGGAATTGCGCAACCGCACACCTGCCGTCCGATTGGCGTAGGCGGTGCCGGACATGCCTGCCAGCCCCTATGATTTCCGCGCCGTGACGGAGAACGATCTGCCGATGATCGGTGCCTGGATCGCGGCCCCGCACGCCGCCGCCTGGTGGGGCGATCCGGAAAGGGAGATCGCCGAGATCCGGGAACACATCGACAGCGTCTCCGTCGAGCCGCTCATCGTCGAGCTCGATGGCAAGCCGATCGCCTACCTCCAGGCCTATGATCCGCACCTGGAAGACGATCATCCCTATCAGGACCAGCCCTTCGGCACGATCGGCCTCGACCTCACCATCGGCGAGCCCACGCTTGTCGGCGTCGGTCACGGATCAGCCCTGCTCCGGCAGTTCGTCGCCCAGCTTTTCGCCGAAGGCACTCCGCGCGTGATCATCGACCCTGACCCGACAAACGCCAGGGCGATCAGAGCCTATGAGAAGGCTGGCTTCCGCGCCTTCGAGTTGCGCAGCTCTGTCTATGGCCCGGCACTGATGATGGCGATCGACGCCGGGGACGCCGCATGACCGCTCCGGCATTCGGACGACAGGCGCCGGGCTGGCGGCTGTTCTGGCGCACAGGCATGGCGGTGGCCTTGGCCCTGATCGTCCTGCAGGCCGCCATCCTCTATGCGATGGGCCGCATCCCGATCTGCGAATGCGGGACGGTCAAGCTTTGGCACGGCGTGGTCAACAGTTCGGAAAATTCTCAGCACCTTGCGGATTGGTACACCTTCTCTCACATCATCCACGGCTTCCTGTTCTACGCCGGCACGCGGCTCGTCTTCCCCAAGCGGTCCATCTGGTTCCGTCTTGCAATCGCGATCTTACTGGAGGGCTCCTGGGAAGTTCTTGAAAACAGCGACTTCATCATCAGTCGCTACCGGGAAGGAACCATTTCCTATGACTATTTCGGCGACAGCATAGTAAATTCCATCGCCGATACTTTGTGGATGGTGCTGGGCTTTGTCATGGCGGCAAGGCTTCCTATATGGGCCATAGTGGTGTTCGCCATCGTCTTTGAAATCGGCGTCGGCGCCGTCATCCGCGATAATCTCACACTCAACGTGATCATGCTGCTGCATCCGTTCGAGTTCATCAGGCAGTAGCAAAGTGGTGCGTAGACATGACGACATTTTCTCCCCGCGAAATCGTTTCGGAACTTGATCGCTTCATCATCGGCCAGAAGGACGCCAAGCGCGCCGTGGCGATCGCGCTGCGCAATCGCTGGCGCAGGCAGCAGCTCGACGGCCAGATGCGCGAGGAGGTGATGCCCAAGAACATCCTGATGATCGGCCCCACGGGCGTCGGCAAGACCGAGATCTCGCGTCGTCTCGCCAAGCTCGCCGGCGCGCCTTTCGTGAAGGTCGAGGCGACGAAGTTCACCGAGGTCGGTTATGTCGGCCGCGATGTCGAGCAGATCGTGCGCGACCTCGTCGAGGTCGCGATCGGCCTGGTGCGCGAGAAAATGCGCGAGGACGTCCAGGCGCGTGCGCATGTCAACGCGGAGGAGCGCGTGCTGGAGGCTCTCGTCGGAAAGACAGCAAGCCCCGCGACGCGGGACAGCTTCCGCAGGAAACTGCGCGACGGCGAGCTCGACGACAAGGAGATCGAGATCGAGGTGGCCGATGCCGGCGGCGGCATGCCCGGCTTCGAGATCCCAGGTATGCCCGGCGCCAATATCGGCGTGCTCAACATCAACGACATGCTGTCCAAGGCGATGGGTGCCAAGCGCACCAAGATGCGTAAGACGACCGTCAAGGAATCGTACGAACTGCTCATCAACGACGAATCCGACAAACTGCTCGACCAGGACGAGGTCGTGCGCCGGGCCCTGGAGGCTACCGAGAACGACGGCATCGTCTTCCTGGACGAGATCGACAAGATCGCCGCGCGCGACGGCGGCATCGGAGCCGGCGTTTCCCGCGAGGGCGTGCAGCGCGACCTGCTCCCGCTGGTCGAAGGCACGACGGTCGCGACCAAGTACGGGCCGGTGAAGACGGATCACATCCTGTTCATCGCATCGGGCGCCTTCCACGTTTCCAAGCCGTCGGACCTCCTGCCCGAATTGCAGGGCCGCCTGCCGATTCGCGTCGAACTGCGCGCGCTCGAGAAGGAGGATTTCCGGCGTATCCTGACGGAAACCGAAGCGAGCCTGATCAAGCAGTATGTGGCGCTGATGCAGACCGAAGGCGTGAAGCTCGAATTCACCGACGACGCCATCGATTCGCTGGCCGGCATCGCCGTCGATCTCAACGCCAATGTCGAGAATATCGGCGCTCGCCGTCTGCAGACGGTGATGGAGCGTGTCCTGGACGAGATTTCGTACGATGCGCCCGACCGGTCCGGGACGGAGATCGAGATCGACGCCGATTATGTGCGCGAACATGTCGGCGATCTCGCCAAGAACACAGATTTGTCGCGATTCATCCTTTAGGAAACGCTTCCCCGAACGGACGAGGGCGGGACTGACGGCGCAGGCCTAAAGTCCCGCTCGACGCCGCCGAGCGCAACCCCTAGTTTGCGCGCGCTCCGAAAACCTGCCCCGTGGTGCCCGTTGATGATGCTGCGCCTGACATCCCTGCTGCTTTTCGTTCTGTCGGGCACGCTCGGCGCCGGCGCCGCCACGCTTGTCCCCGAAGGCAACCGCCATGTCGAGCAGCCGCAGGTCCCCGGTGCTTCGGCCTCGCGCACGAGGGCGCTCAAGACCACCTATGACGCCAAATACCGCAGGGTTTACAAGCTTCTCAGGAACGACGACGAACTGCGCGGCAAGATCGTGAAGACTGCCGCTGTCTACGGCATGGATCCCATCCACATCGTGGGCGCCATCGTCGGCGAGCACACCTACAATGTCGACGCCTATGACCGGCTGCAGACCTACTACGTCAAGGCGGTCTCTTACCTGAACAATGGCATGTCCTTCGCTTATGGCGGGGAGGACATCGGCGATTTCATCCACCGACCGCAATTTTCCCATTGTCGCGAATCCGACGGAAGCTACGAGGCCTGGACCTGCCGCGAGGCCGTGTGGAACAGCACTTTCCGCGGCAAGACCGTCGACGGCAAGGCCTTTCCGAACCAGCGCTTCAGCCAGACCTTCTTCCAGCCCTTCTATGCCGGCCAGACCTTCGGCCTCGGCCAGCTCAACCCGCTGACGGCGCTTCAGATGAGCGATCTCGTGCATCAGGTGTCCGGCTTGCCGAAGCTCAGCTACACCAAGCCGGGGCAGGTCTACCAGACCATCATGGATCCCGACCTGACGCTTGCCTATGTCGCGGCGACGCTGAAGAAGTCCATCGACGCC
The DNA here is from genome assembly GCF_050958605.1 of Mesorhizobium sp. 1B3. NCBI lineage: Bacteria > Pseudomonadati > Pseudomonadota > Alphaproteobacteria > Hyphomicrobiales > Phyllobacteriaceae > Mesorhizobium > Mesorhizobium sp. 1B3. The sequence continues at coordinate 134,183 of NZ_JBJHDO010000011.1, forward strand.
TATCGCGACATTGCCGGCTTCGACATTTCGCGCAACCCCGGCATTACCGCGACGCTCTACAATGTCGGCGACCCGCTGTCGCGGGCCCGTGCGCTCGCCGTGGAGAACGAGACGAGACTGGCCGAAGGCATCGAGCCGAGGCTTCCCGAAGAGAACTATTACGGCTGGCTCGTCAACGAGAAGCTGCCGGAACTTCGGGCCCTTTTCTAGGTGCCGGAGGCGCCGTGCGTCCACCCGGACACGGAACGGCGCTCCATCTCTTCGTTTTAGCCCAAAATGACGACCGCGATCGCATGATTGTCCATTGAACCGCACGATTCAGGAACAATCGGCATCGATCGGTGAACGCTCCAGCTCTTGCGCGATCGCCGGATCGACTGGCGTCTCGTAAGTCAGCAGAATTCCGCCCAGAGTAAAATAGAAGCCGACGGTAGCGATCAGGTCGAAGACCGCTTCGCGCCCGATAGCCGCTGTCAGCTCAACCTCCAGCTCCGCCGGAATGCGATGCGCGTCGAACAGCGCATCGACCGCCCGCACGATCAGTCCGTCCTCGCCCTCCGGCATGGCGGCAATGGCACGGATGCGCTCGTCCGAAAACCCAAGCGCCCGCGCTCGGCTGACGTGATGGGCCCATTCATAGTGCGAACCGAGGCGATGCCCGGTCCGCAGGATCACCACCTCCGACCGATCCGGCCCGAGCGCGCTGTCCTTCACCAGATGCTGGCGCAGGGGCGCCCAGGCGCGCAGCAGCGCAGGGTGATGCGCCATAGTGCGGTAGACATTGAGCTGCCCGGCGAATCCGTCGCGCAGGTCGGCAACGGAATCTGGCCAGTCGGCATCCGAAATCGGCGGACAGGGGGAGCGGATCATCGCAGTCTCCTTTTTGCAGGGGGATCGGGAACGTCTCTTCCACGGCCGTTCGAAAACGGCAAGCGGCAGGGCCGCGCGCAACGCCCGGAATTTCCGCTTTACAAATGACATAAAGTGATAACAATAGAGATAATCAGCGTCCTTCGGTGGGGGGAACGGCGCGGGCCGTTTGCCGGAGAGGCGGCCGGGAGGCACAGGAGGTCATCATGGAAACGTCAGCGCTCACCGCGCGCCAGCTCTTCGAACACGCCAAGGCAAACCCGACGCGCAAGCGCTTTGGCTTCGGCCGCAAGCCCATGCTGATCAACATCGACCTGCAATGCGCCTATACCTCGGTCGGCGAATTCGTCTCGGCTTACGAGACCGATCCGAAGCAGATGGAATACGTCAACACGCTTGCCGGCCTTGCCCGCCGGAAGGGCCTGCCGATCACCTGGACCTATGTGGCCTACATGGAATCGGGCGAGGATTGCGGCGTCTGGGGCACCCGGACGAACACGCCGGATTCGCTGCAGAACATCAAAGTCGGCTCGCGCCGGGCCGAATTCGACCCGCGCCTGGAGATCGACCGAACGAAGGACATCATCATCAACAAGCGCATGGCCTCGCCCTTTCACGAGACCAACCTGCAGTCGCTGATGGTCTGGCATCAGTGCGACACGGTGGTGCTGACCGGTGGCTCGACCTCAGGCTGTGTGCGCGCCTGCGTGGTCGACGCGATCTCGCGCGGCTACCGGGTGATCGTTCCCGAGGAATGCGTGGCCGACAAGCACGAGAGCCCGCATTTCGCCAATCTCTACGACATTGCGGTGAAATACGGCGACGTGATCCCGGTGGCGGAGGCCATCGCCTGGTACGAAGCCTACCAGCCCGAGGCCCGCTGAGATGACGGCCGCAGACACTGCATTGCGCTCGGATCTCGGCCTCTACGACTATCTGCCCTGGCCGAACCGGCCGAAGATCGTCTGGCCCGGCAACAAGAAGATCGCGGTCTGGATCGCGCCCAATATCGAGTTCTACGAATACGACCCGCCGAACAACCCGACCCGCACGCCCTGGGCCCGGCCGAACCCGGACGTCCTGCAATATTCTCACCGCGACTACGGCAACCGTGCCGGCTGGCAGCGCATGATGGCGGCCATGGACCGATGCGGGTTCCGCGGCTCGGTCTCGCTGAACGTCGCGCTCTGCGACCATCATCCCGAGATCATCAAGGCCTGCGCCGATCGCGGATGGGAGTTCTTCTCGCACGGTATCTACAACACGCGCTACGTCTACAACATGACCATCGAGCAGGAGCGCGCGATCATCCGCGACGCCTTCGATACGGTGAGGAAGCATACCGGGCAGGAACTGGCGGGCTGGCTCTCGCCGGCGCTGTCGAACAATCTGTGGACCATGGACATCCTGGCGGAGGCCGGCATCCGGTACACCTGCGACATGTTCCACGACGACCAGCCGATGCCGGTCAAGGTGAAGTCGGGCAAGCTGATCTCGATGCCCTATTCGCTCGAGATGAACGACGTCATCGTCTACAATACCCAGAAGGTGACGCCCCGCCATTACGGCGAAATCATCAAGCGCCAGTTCGACCAGCTCTACAAGGAAGGCGACGACAGCGGCACGGTGATGTGCATCCCGCTGCACCCCTATCTGGTAGGCCAGCCACACCGGATCGACGCCTTCGCCCAGGCCATCGAATACATCGCCGGCCATGACGGGGTCTGGCAGACCACCGGCCGCGAGATCGCCGAAGCCTATCACGCCAGCGGCGCCTACGACGAGATGAGCGCCGCCATCGCTGCCCACCAGGCCGCAGAGGGGGTCCGCTGATGTCGATGCCCGAAAGCTATCTCGAGTATGCCGCCCGCCGTTACGGGATGGATCATGACCGCTATGATTGGTCCGACCTGTTCAAGCGCAAGCCGGTCGCATGGCCGCATGGCGCGCGGATCGCGCTTTCCGTCGTCACACATGTGCAGCATTTTCCGCTCGACATGCCGGCGAAGCCGTTCAAGGCGCCCGGCGCGCTGTCGATGCCCTATCCCGATTTCCGCTACTACACCAATCGCGACTACGGCAATCGCGTCGGCGTCTTCCGCGTGCTGAAGCTGTTGCGCGAGAAGGGGCTGAAGACCAGCTTCGCCGTCAACGGCATCATTGCTGCGCGCTATCCCGCGCTGATCCGGGCGGTTGTCGAGGACGGGCACGAGATCGTCGCCCATGGACTCGACATGGGCAAGGTGCATCACTCCGGGCTCGGCCTGGAGGAGGAGGGCGCGACCATCGCCGAGGCGCTGCGGCTTTTGCGCGGGGCAAGCGGCCAGAAGGTCGAGGGCTGGCTTTCGCCCGGCCGGGCACAGGGCTTCAACACCCCGGAGCTGCTGGCAAGGAACGGCGTAACCTACAGCCTCGACTGGGCGAACGACGACCTGCCCTACGAAATGCGGACGAAGGAAGGCCCGCTCCTGGCGATGCCGCTGGCCTACGAGACCGACGATCAGGTCGTGGCCAACGAGTATTTCCAGTCGGAAACCGAATGGGTGCAGCAGGTCAAGGACCGCTTCGACGTGCTCTATCGCGAAAGCGCCGAGTACGGCGGCCGGATCATGAGCCTGCCGCTGCATTCCTGGGTCTCGGGCATGCCCTATCGCGTGGAATATCTGCGCGAGGTTCTGGACCACATCCTCGCGCACGAGGGCGTCTGGAACGCTCCGGCAGGCGAGATCGCCGCAGCTTTCCGCGCCCAGGGCTGACACCTCCTGTGTGGCGGGGGCGCCCGTGAGGGGGCTGCCGGAACGCAGGCAAGCTACAGGAACAATGGCCATGGCGCAGGCACCCGCTACCGCACCGCGCACGATGTTTGGCAAGATCTGGGACGAGCACGAGATTCTGCGCCACCCCTCGGGGCCGTCGCTGCTCTATATCGATCGCGACCTGATCCACGAGGGCAGCTTCCATGCCTTCGCCGAGCTCAAGCGGCGCCGGCTGAAGCCGCGGCGCCCCAAGCAGATTTTCGGCATCGCCGACCACTACGTGCCGACACTCGGGCGCAGCGCGGCCGACGCCGCAAGTCCGGCCATTGCCCGCATGATCGACACATTCGACGAGAACATGAAATGGGGCGGAATGCGCCATTTCGGATTGACGAGCCGCGACCAGGGCATTGTCCATGTCGTGGCCCCGGAGCAGGGGATCACCCTTCCGGGCCTCACCATCGTCTGTTCGGACAGCCATACCTCGACGCAGGGCGCCCTCGGTGCCATCGCCTTCGGGATCGGCCAGTCGGAAAATGCCCATGTGCTGGCCACCCAGACCCTGTGGCAGGTGCGGCCGAAAACCATGCGGGTGACAGTGGATGGCGTGCTCGGCCAGGGGGTCACCGCCAAGGATGTCATGCTGGCGCTGATCGCGAAGATCGGCGCGGCCGGGGCGGGCGGCCACGCCATCGAATATGCCGGCCGGGTCGTACGCAACCTCTCCATCGAGGGGCGGCTGACGCTCTGCAACATGTCGATCGAGGCGGCCGCACGCCTTGGCATGATCGCCCCCGACGAAATCACCTTCTCCTATGTGCGCGGCCGCCACTTCGCACCTGCCGAGCAGGAATGGGACATGGCGCTGGATCACTGGCGGGGGCTGGCGAGCGACGAGGGGGCGATCTTCGATCGCGAAGTCACGCTGGATGGCGCGGAGATCGCCCCGATGGTGACATGGGGCACCAGCCCGGAGGACGCGGTCGCGATCACCGGCCGCGTGCCGGACCCGGCGAGCTTCGGCAATGCCGAGAAGCGCAAGGCTGCGGCGAAGTCCCTGGAATACATGGACCTCACCCCTGGCACGGCGCTCGACGGGCTGAAGGTGGACAAGGTCTTCATCGGCTCCTGCACGAATAGCCGGATCGAGGATCTTCGCGCCGCCGCCGCCGTGCTCAAGGGCCGCAAAGCCGTTGTCCAGACCGTCGTGGTGCCGGGTTCGACCCGGGTGAAGGAACAGGCCGAGGCCGAGGGCATCGCCGCCACCTTCCGCGACTCGGGTTTCGAATGGCGCGAGTCGGGCTGTTCCATGTGTGCGGCGATGAACGGCGACGTGGTCGGCCCGGGCGAACGGTGCGCCTCCACCTCCAACCGCAATTTCGTCGGCCGCCAGGGCCCCGGCGCGCGGACCCATCTGGTCAGCCCGGCCATGGCCGCCGCCGCGGCCATCACCGGGCGTCTCACCGATGTCCGGCGGATCTGAGAGGAAGGACTTGAGATGAAGGCCTTCACCCGAGAGACATCCACCGTCGTCGCCATTGCCGGGGTCAACTGCGACACGGACCAGATTATCCCCGGCCGTTTCCTCAAGGCCGATCGCGCGCAAGGCTACGGCCAATTCCTGTTCCACGACATCCGTCGCGATGCCCAGGGAGAACCCGATCCCGCCTTCCCGCTGAACCGCCCGGGAGCGGATGCGGCGACGATCCTTCTCGTCGAGGATAATTTCGGCTGCGGCTCGTCGCGCGAGGGCGCGGTCTATGCGCTCGCCGATCACGGCATCCGCGCGGTTATCGGCCCGAGCTTCGGCGACATCTTCTACAACAACGCCCTGAAGAACGGCCTTTTGCCGGTGCGCCTGCCAACGGTGGTCTGCGAGGCGCTGGCCAAGCATCTTGCGGAGTTTCCGGATGCGCAGGTCACGGTCGACCTCGAAACATCCGAGCTGATGCTGCCTGGAAATCTCGGCACCCATCCCATCGTCATCGAAGCCTTTGCCCGCGACTGCATCCTGCGCGGGCTCGACGAGATGGAGATGACGATCACCTATCTGGAGCAGATCGAGGCCTTCGAGGCGGCCCGGATCTCCTCGCATCCTTGGCTGGGCCGGTGACGGGCGGACCAGTGATAACCACAACCATTCTACCGTCAGAAAAAACCTGGGAGAGAAGAAATGAACTACAAGATTGATCGTCGAGGCCTGCTCAAAGCCTCGGGAGCCCTGGCAGTCGGCCTTGCCATGCCCACGGTCCTGCGAGCGCAGACCCCAGCGGTAAAGGTCGGCGTGCTGGAGCCGCTGACCGGCAACCTCGCCTACAACGGCACCCAATGCGCCGCCGGGGCAAAGTTCGCCGCCGAGAAGATCAACGCCGCCGGCGGAATCAAGAGCATGGGGGGCGCCCAGATCGAACTCGTCGTGGTCGATGCGCAGAGCCGTCCGGAAGTCGCGGCTTCGGCGGTCGACACGCTGGCCCAGGCCGGCGTGTGCGCCTTCACCGGTGCGACGGCCTCGGCGCTGGGCCTCGCTTCCTCGCAGGCGGCCGCCAAGTACAATCTCGCCCAGGTCTTCTCCATCGGCACCGCCGAGACAGTGGTGGAGCGCGGCCTGCCGAACGTCTTTCGCTTCACGCCGGGCGTGAACAAGTGCACCAGCGTGGCGCTCGAGAACCTGAAGCTCCTGAACGAAAGCGCCGGCAGCCCGGTCAAGACCGCGGCCATCGTGCACGAGGATGGCCCCTTCGGCTCCAACATGGCGAAGATCCTCGCCGAGCGCCTGCCCCAGCAAGGCATCGAAGTGGTTGAAACCATCTCGCATCCGACGCCCCAGCGCGATTTCTCCAACATCGCGCTGCGCGTGAAAGCCTCGAAAGCCGACATACTGATCCCGTCGAACTACCTCAACGAATATACGCTGATGGCCCGGGCGCTGCATCAGCAGCGCGCCGAGTTGAAGGCGATCTACTCGATACTCGGCGGTGCGGCCTCGAACATCAAGTTCGTGCGCGAGAACAATGAGGTGGCGCAGTATGTGATGGACTGCAACCACTGGTTCGATCCGACGAAGGACGAATCGAAGGCGCTGGCTGCCAAGGTGGCCGAAGCCGGCCTCGACCTGACCTACGACATCATGGTCTCCTATGCGACGATCCAGGTCATCGCCGACGCGCTGGAGCGCGGCGCCTCGCCCGACCGGCAGAAGATGATCGAGGCCCTGGCCGCCTCGACCTTCGACGGCTCGATCATGCCCTATGGGCCGACGAAGTTCGTCAACGGCGACAATGTCAATTCGCGGCCGGTGAACACCCAGATCCGCGGCAACGAGATCGAGGTGGTATTCCCCAAGGAATACGCCAGCGCCGAAGCCGTCTTCCCGATCCCCCAGAAGGGCTGACGCGGCCGCGCCCCCGCGGATCGTTTCCGCGAGGGGCGCCCAGCGAGACCAGGAGAGGCAAGCCCCATGTCCAGTCTGATCTTTCCCGCCGTGCTGAGCGGCCTGATGATGGGAGCGGTCTATGCGCTTGTGGCGCTGGGGCTGACCCTGATCTACGGCGTGCTGCACATCATCAATTTCGCGCATGGCAGCCTGCTGATGCTGGCGCTCTATGCGGTCTACTTCCTGCATTTTCATCTCGGCGTCGATCCATACCTCGCCATTCCGCTGATGCTGCCGGTGTTTTTCGGGCTCGGTTATGCGCTGCAGCGAGGCCTGATCGCGCCAATGAGCGGCGGGTCCGAGCAAAACGTGCTTCTCGTCACGTTGGCGCTGTCGATGATCATCGACAACCTCGCACTCTATTTCTGGACCTCGAACACCCGCACCATAGACATTCCCTATGCCTATGACACCGTCGAGATCCTCGGGGCGTATCTGCCCCTCGGCCGGGTCATCGGCTTTGTGGCGGCCCTGGCGGCGGCGCCGCTTCTGTGGCTGTTCATGACGCGCACCCGTACCGGCTCGGCGATCCGCGCCGTCGCGATCGAGAAGCGCGGGGCCGAGATCGTCGGCATCGAGGTGAACCATTCCTATGCGATTTGCTTCGGCCTCGGCACGGCCTGCGTGGCGCTTGCCGCCTGCCTGTTGCTGCCCACTTTCTACGTCACGCCCCAGGTCGGCTACACCTTCGTGCTGGTGGCCTTCACCACGGTGGTGCTGGGCGGCATGGGCAGCCTGCCGGGCGCGCTGATCGCGGGGCTGCTTCTGGGTGTGATCGAGTCGCTTTGCGGCCTCTTCCTGGGTGAAAGCCTCGGCCAGATCGGCATCTTCCTCGCTTTCATCCTGATCCTTCTCTTCAAACCGTCCGGGCTGCTCGGCAAGAGGGCAAGATGATGAAACTGCAATCCCTGGGCCAGATCGTCCTGATTGCGGCAGCCCTCCTCTATCTCGTCAGCGTCTATTTCATGTCCTCTCCGGTCTGGATGGGCTTCACGATAAATGCGCTGATCGTCGTGGTGGTGGCGCTTTCGTGGAACGTCACCGGCGGCTTCGGGGGGCTCACCTCGTTCGGCCATGCGGCGCTCTACGGCACCGGCGCCTATGCCTCGGCTATTCTCCAGGTGAAATACGGCGTCAACGCCTGGCTTGCCCTCGGCGCGGGCATCGTTGCCGGCACGGCGATGGGCGCTTTCATCGGCGCGCTCGCCTTCCGCTACGGGCTGAAAGGCTCCTATTTCGCCCTCGTGACGCTCGCCTTCGCCGAGGTGCTGCGCATCTGCGCCTCCTCCTTCGATTTCACGGGGGGTGGCAGCGGGCTGCAACTGAAGTTGGAACCGGGTCTTTCCACCCTGCAGTTCAACGATCGCGCCGTGGTCTACACCATCCTGCTGGCGGTGGTGGCCCTGGTGATGGCGCTGACGGCCCTGCTCAAGTTCTCGCGCTTCGGGGCCTACCTTATCGCGGTTCGCGAAAACGAGGACGCGGCGCGGGCGCTGGGGATCGACACCTACCGGATCAAGGTCCAGGCGATGGCGATCGCGGGGGCTTTCGGCGGCCTCGCCGGGGTGCTTTACCTCCAGCTCTGGCTCTTCATCGACAGCACCGTCGTCTATGGGAGCGCCGTGTCGATCGAAGCGCTGATCGGGCCGATCATCGGCGGCGCCGGCACCATCTGGGGTCCGCTGCTCGGCACGTTGGGCCTGCATCTCCTCGGCGAAGGAGCCAAGCACCTGCTGTCGAATGCGCCGGGCCTGAACTTCGTGCTCTATGCCGTCGTGCTGATCTGCGCGCTGCGCTTCCTGCCGCAGGGTCTGATGGGGCTCGCCGCCAGGCTCGGCACCTTCCGCAAGAAGGAGGACGACAATGCTTGAGGTCCGCAACCTTTCGAAAAGCTTCGGCGGCCTCACGGCCGTCAGCAAAGCTTCCCTCGACGTGCCCGAAGGCTCGATCGTCGGCCTTCTCGGCCCGAACGGCGCGGGCAAAACCACCTGCTTCACCATGATCGCGGGCTTCACCCGGGCGGACGAGGGCACGGTGCGGCTGCGGGGCGAGGACATCACAGGCCTGCCGCCGCACCGGATCTGCGCCCTCGGCATGGTCCGCACCTTCCAGATCGTCCAGCCTTTCGCGGGGCTCACCGTTCAGGAAAACATAGCCGTCGGCGCCTATCTGCATCACCGGGACCGGCGCGAGGCCATGGCGCTCGCCCGCGACGTCGGCACCCGATTGGGCATGGGCGGCGTGCTCGACCAGCCCGCCTCCTCCTTGACCATCGCCGGGCGCAAGCGGCTCGAACTGGCCCGCGCGCTCGCCACCGACGCGAAGCTCCTGCTGCTCGACGAGGTGATGGCGGGGCTGATCCCCTCGGAGGTCAGCGAGATCGTCGGCATCATCCGCCAGATCCGCGACGAGGGACACACCTTCCTGCTGATCGAGCATGTCATGCAGGCTGTGATGAGCCTTGCCGAAACCGCCTACGTGCTGAACCAGGGCAAGATGATAGCCCATGGAACGCCGCACGAGCTGGTCAAGGACCCGGCCGTTGTCGAGGCCTATCTGGGCCATGGCGCCGCCGCCCGCCTGCAGGAGGAAAACCATGCTTGAGATTTCCGGCATCAAGGCGGGCTACGGCTCGATGGCGGTGCTCCAGGGCATCGACATGCGCATCCTGGCGGGCGAAATCGTCGCCCTCCTCGGTTCGAACGGGGTGGGCAAGACCACGCTCAACAACGTGATCTCCGGCTTCATCCGCCCGACGGCGGGCTCCATATCCTTCGAGGGCGAGACGATCACCGGCAAGAAGCCGCGCGACATCGTTGGCCTCGGCATCGCCCAAGTGCCGGAGGGACGGAAGATATTCCCCAATCTCACCGTGGGCGAAAATCTCGAGCTCGGCGCCTTCCGCCGGGCGAGCGCCAACAAGAAGCATAATTTCCAACGCATCTGCGCGATTTTCCCGCGCCTCAACGAGCGGCTCGGCCAGCTTGCCGGCACGCTTTCCGGCGGCGAGCAGCAAATGCTGGCCATCGGCCGTGGCCTGATGTCGGAACCCAAGCTGCTGGTCCTCGACGAACCCTCGCTCGGCCTCTCGCCCATCATGGTGGAGGAGATGTTCGGCCTGATCACGAAAATCAATGCCGAGGGCGTGGCGGTGCTGCTGGTCGAGCAGAACGTCATGCAGTCGCTCGGGGTGGCGCAGCGCGCCTATGTGATCGAGCAGGGCCGTTTCGTCATGCAGGGCGAGGCAGCCGAACTGCTGGCCGATCCGCAACTGCGCCGAGCCTATCTCGGCCTGTGAACCGGCCGCTCCGGACCGAGCACGGCCCAGGGCGGATGAAATCAACGGAGTATCGGAAACATGTCTCTAACCCGCACCCAACGTCTGCGGCAGGCGCTCGCAGGCGGAAGAGCCCTCATGGCTCCCGGCGTCGTCGACGCCATGTATGCCCGCCTGGTGGCCGAGGCAGGATTCGAGGCCATGTACATGACCGGCGCCGGCACCTCGGCCACGCGTCTCGGTTATCCCGATGTCGGTCTCCTCACCATGACCGAGATGGTGGACAATGCCACGCGTATCGCCGACGCCTCGGACGTTCCACTGATCGCCGATGCCGATAACGGTTTCGGCGGACCGCTCAATGTGCGCCGGGCGATCCAGCTCTACGAGCGCGGCGGCGTAGCGGCCGTCCATATCGAGGACCAGGTGCTGCCCAAGCGCTGCGGGCATCTCGCCGGCAAACAGCTCATCTCGGCCGGGGACATGGTGGCCAAGGTCAAGGCGGCCGTGGACGCGCGAATAGACGAGAACTTCGTCGTGATCGCCCGCACCGACGCGCTGGCGCTGCATGGCCGCAACGCCGCTTTCGACCGCGCCGAGATGTATCGCGAGGCCGGCGCCGACGTGATTTTCGTCGAGAGCCCCGGTCCGGACGACCTCCCCCACATCGCGCCGCGTTTCCCGGGCGTGCCGCTCCTCTACAACATGGCGACCTCGGGCAAGACTCCGTTCCTGACCCGCTCGGAGATCGAGGCGCTGGGCTTCAAGCTGATCATCTATCCGAATTGGCTGTTGCTGTCGGCCTGCGAGGCGGCGCGCCGCACGCTCGAGGTGCTGAAGAGCGAGGAGACCATCGCTTCGGTCGCGCCGAATGTCATGAGCTTCAAGCAGTTCTTCGATACCGCCCGCATGGCCGAAATACAGGAGCTGGAAGCCCGCTACGGCACCCCCGAGGAGAGCCGCACCAACTATTGAACGCCCCCGGGGGGCGTCCGATCGCCTCCCGGCTTGAGAGATGAGGAGGCTAAAGAAATGTCAGTTGTTTCCGCCGAGGGCGTGGAATTCGATTTCGAAATACCGGTGGTCGTGGTCGGCGCCGGGGCCTGCGGCCTCGTCGCGGCACTTGCCGCCCACGACGCGGGCCAGACGGTGATGGTGCTGGAGCGCGACGAGAATCCGCAAGGTTCCACCTCGCTTTCCGCCGGGCTGATCCCGGCTCCGTGCACCCGCCTGCAGAAGGAAGCGGGGATAGAGGACAGCCCTGAGTTGTTCACCGCCGATCTGGTCGCCAAGACCCATGACCGCACGCCACATGACATGGCGCTGGTCGCCGCCCGCGCCGCCGGGCCGATGATCGACTGGCTGATGGAGACGCACGGGATCGAATTCGAGCTGGTCACTGGCTTTCTCTATCCCGGCCATTCACGCCTGCGCATGCATGGGCCGAAAAGCCGTACGGGCGCCGATCTCCAACAGGCATTGCTCGCGGCGGTCTCGAATGCCGGGATCGACCTCATCACCGGTGCCTCTGTCGAGGATCTCTATGCCGACGCCTCGGGCCGCGTGAAGGGAGTCCGCTTCCGCCGCCCGGACGGGGCGACGGAAAATCTCGGCTGCCAGGCTCTGATCCTGGCCTGCTGCGGCTTTGCCGGCGATCCCGCCATGGTGCGCCAGTATATCCCCGAAATCGCCGATGCCGAATGCTGTGGCCACACCTCGAACACCGGGGACGCCGTGAAATGGGGACTGGCGCTGCGGGCCGCGATTGCCGACATGGGGGCCTATCAGGGTCATGGCTCGGTCGCGCATCCCCATTCGCTACCCCTGACCTGGGCGGTCATCACCAAGGGCGGGGTCCTCGTCAACACCGAAGGCAGGCGGTTTTCTAACGAGATGCGCGGCTATTCGGAACACGGAGCCGAGGTCGCGGCCCAGCCCGGCCACATCGCCTGGGACATCTTCGATTCCCGAGGCGAAGAAGCCGCGATGGGCTTTTATGACTATCGCGAGATCCGCAAGCTGGGCGCGGTCAAGACCGCCAACACGCTGGAAGAACTGGCAGGCGTCACCGGCCTGCCGTTCGAGGCGCTCAAAGCCGAATTCGACGCAATCGCCGCCGCCGCCCGCGCGGGCGAGCCGGATCGCTTCGGCCGTCGCTTCACCGAGGACGAATTGCTGAAAACGCCCTGGTTCGCGGTCAAGGTCAACGGCGCGCTTTTCCATACCCAGGGCGGGCTGGTCATCGACGAAAACGCTCGGGTGCTGCGCGAGGACGGCTCACCGCTGCCGAATCTGATGGCCGGTGGCGGTGCCGCTCGCGGCGTCTCGGGCGATTCCAACTACGGCTACCTGTCCGGCAACGGCCTGCTGGCCGCGACCACCTTCGGCCGTCTGGCCGGGATCAGCGCAGCGCGCATCGTCGCCGAAGGCTGACGACGTCCCGTCCCGCCGGCTACCGGCCAGCGGGGTGCAATCACTTCCTATAGGAGACAGCGATGAAGAAGGTCATGGTGATAGTGCCATTCTCGATGGGGGATGAGGACCTCGCCCGCCGCCAGGCGCAGATGAAAGCGGTGAACCTGGGCCCGGGGATCGAATTCCACTACCGCCCGGTTCGGGTCGGCCCGAAGAACTACTCCAGCCAGCACGACATGGCGCTCGCCGATTTCTCGATCGTCGATGCCGGCCTGGACGCGCAGGCCGAGGGCTTCGACGCGGTCTGCATCGACACGATGTCCGACAGCGGAATGTCGATGTTGCGGTCCGTGCTGACGATCCCGGTCATCGCGCCGGGGCGGCATTCCATGCTTGTCGCCCAGATGCTGGGCGACAAGTTCTCGATCCTCATGATGTGGGATCGGTGGAAGATGCTCTACACCAAAACGCTGGGCGAACTCGGCATGGAGCATAAATGCGCCTCCATGCGCTCGATCGGCATCACGCCCGACAACAAGACGCTGCTTTCCGGCAAGGAGGATCAGGTCTTTCCGCTGCTTCTGGACGCTGCGCGCGCCTGTATAGACAAGGACGGGGCGCAGGTGCTGATCCTCGGCTCGACCACGATGCACGAAGCGCATGCCTGGCTGTCCGAACGCGTCGGCGTGCCGGTCATCAATCCGGGTCCACTGACCTACAAGCTGGCGTCGATCGCGCTCGACCTGAAGCTCACCCACAGCAAGGCCACCTGGCCCGCGCCGCTCACGCCCAAGCACGACATGATCCGCGCCATGGGCGCAGCGGGCGCCGCATTCCTGGAGGGCAACCAATGACCCGTATCCTCGTCATCGTACCCTTTGCGCTGGATGCAGAGGGCATCCGTAACCGCGAGGCGCAGTCCGGCTATGTGCCGCTGCCGGCGGACTGGGAGCTGACCTATCGCCCAGTCACCTGCGGGCCCACCTCCTTCATGTCGCCCCACGATTGGGGCCTGATGGACATGGCGATCTTCGAGGCCGGCTGCAGCGCCGGGACCGAGGGTTTCGATGCCGTCTGCATCGACACCATGTCCGACAGCGGCATGGTCATGCTGCGGTCGGTTCTGGACATTCCAGTGATCGGCGCGGGCAAGGCCTCCATGCTCTATGCCCTCACGCTCGGCAGCAAGTTCTCGGTCCTCGCCCAATGGGAGCCGGCGCTTCCGCGCTACAGGAAGGCGATCCGAGAATACGGATTCGATCGGCAATGCGCCTCGGTGCGCAGCTTCGACCAGCCGCCGGACTTCTCGAACCTGCTCGGCGGCAAGGAAGACAAGGTCTTCCCGCGCATGCGCGACGTGGCCATGCGTTGCATCGAGGAGGACGGCGCGGAGGTGATCTGCCTCGGCTCCACCACCATGCATCAGGCCGGCGAATACCTCGCTGCGCAACTGCCGGTACCCGTGGTCAATCCGGGCCCGCTCACCTACAAGCTCGTCGAGACCTTCCTCGCCCTGGGGCTGACCCATGGGCGGGAAGCCTATCCCGCTCCGGTCGAGCCCCGGCTCGACATGCTGCGGGCCATGATGAAGGCCGGCGCGGCCGCCGAGAACGCGGCAAAGGGCTGACACCATGGAGAGCGCTGCCCGCCGGCTTGCATCGGCCGCCGCAATAGGTCGTTTCGCGGCGGTGCCGCACGCGGTGCGGGCAGCCTATCGCGACTTCCTCCTGGACACCGTCGCGGTGATGGCGGCAGGGGCGGCGCATCCCTCCCTGGCGCCGGCCCGGGCGGCCTTTCTCGCCGCGGGCGGAGCCGGGCGGGCCTCGGCCGCGGGTTTCCCCGAAGGGGGTCCTGCCGGGATCGCGGGCCTGGTCAATGGCGCGGCGATGACGGTGCTGCAATTGCAGGACGGGCATCGCCGGGCGCGCGGCCATCCGATGAGCCATGTGCTACCCGCCGCCCTCGCCATTGCCGAGGAGACAGATGCCCCGGCGCCGGCCTTCCTCGACGCGGTGATGGCTGGATACGAGATCTCTGCACGGATCGGCACGGCCTTGGGCGGCATGCAGCCTCTGCTGCACGACACCGGAACCTTCGGCTGCATCGGCGCGGCGGTGGCGGCGGCGCATCTTTTCGGCCGGGAAGGCGACGAGGCCGGACGCGCCGCACTGATCGAGGCGGCGATCGGAAACGCCGCCGCCATCGCCCTTTTTCCCTTCCGCGACACCTGCATGGAAGGGGCCGGCGTCCATCATCTCTTCGTCGGCCTCGGTGTGCAAAACGGCATCCAGGCGGCCCAGGCGGCATTGGCAGGGCTTTTTCCGTCGCCGGCCACGCTCGAACGTTTCTTTGGACCATGCGCGGGCGAAGCTTTTGACCCGGGGCTGCTTGCCGACGGCATTGGCGCCGACGGCGCCTGGTCGCGCCACGAGATCGCGGCCGCTTACCTGAAATGGCATCCGGTCTGTGCCCACCTCGGTCCGATGATCGATTGCATCGAGGCGCTGCGTGAACGTCTCGGCGGCTTCGACCCGGAGCGGATCGACCACGTGCGCGTGCAGATCTACGCGACCGCGCTGCAATACGATTCGCCCCGGCCGGAAAGCGACCTTGCCGCACGCTTCAGTTTCCGCCATGCGGCGGCGCTGGCCCTGAGCTTCGGGCCGCTGCGACACGACAGCTTCTTTCCCGAGCGGTTCCGCCGTCCCGAGATCGAGGATCTTGCCGCGAAAGTCGCGCTGGAGGCCGACCCGCGCCTCGATGCGCTCTATCCGGCAAACCGGCCGACCCGGGTGACGCTGGTGTTGGCGAACGGGCACGAGGAAAGTGCCGAGGTGCTGGTGCCGAAGGGCGACGGCCCGCGTGCCCTCACGCGCTTGGATGTCGATGCCAAGGCCGGCCGCCTGATGGACGTCGCCTGGGGCGAGGGCCATGGCGGCATGATCCGTGCCTTGATCGACAGCGTCGAGAACGCCGCGCCTGCGGACCTGCCCACCCGGCTCGGCCACGCTCTGCGCCATCCTTTCCTAACACCGTAGTGGCGGGCAGGGATCTCAGTCCGGTTGTGCACCGCCCAGCGAGAAATCCTTGCCCTGTTCCCGCTTCAGCGAAACCCGATATTCGTAGCGGTCCGCGCAGTAGAGAATCTCGGCCGCGTAGAACGGGGTCATCTCGGCATTGAAGAACAGCCGGTTCACCCGCATCAGCGGTGCGCCGATCGGGATTTCGAGATGCTGGGCGGCATATTCGTCGGCAAGGGTCGCGGTCAGTGTCTGCTCGACCTGCTCGACCACGGCGCCCGTTCGCTGGACGAGATCGATCATATTGGTCGTCGCCAGGTCCTGGCGGCGCAGCGTACCCCCGACCTCGGGCAGCAGATAGGCCATCGAAAGCGAATAGGGCTTGCGGTCGAGCAGGCGTACCCGCACCGAGCGCACCAGTTCGTCGGTGGGAGGCACCCCCATCTGCACGCAGATTCGCGGCGGCGCCTCGCCTCGGTCGAGGCTGACGACTTTCAGCCGCGTGCTCTGCCCCACGGCGTTCAGGTAGCTGAACAGGCCGTTGATGTTGGATACCACCGCACGGTTGAACCTGTTCTTCTGGCCGCGGTCGTTGACGAAGGTGCCGCGTCCCCGCGTACGGGTAACGAGGCCTTCCGTGGTCAGCATTTCCATCGCTTTGCGGATAGTGATGCGGCTGACGGAAAAGCTTTCGGCCAGTTCGGCCTCGCTCGGAACCGGGATGTCGCTGCGATAATAGCCATTGACGATCCGCTCGCGCATGACCGCGTAAATCCGATGATAGAGCGGAGTCGGCGAGTTCGTCTCGAGCATTTTGACAATAACCTCACGCCAAAGGGCAGACCTTACACAACCCGAAACGGCAACAAGTCAACAGCTTCCGGGCGCCTCGCTCCGCCTCGGAATGGGCCGACTGGCGAAAAAGTGCAGCCTGAGCAGATTCGAGGGGCGCCCCACGAATGAACCTGCTCAGGGCCGCCGGCCGCGCAGGGCCTGCTGCGCCGCGATCAGTCCGGCATCGCGCGCCGCTTCGAGTTCGGCGATCCCGCGCCCCCGCGACTCGGCGGCGATGCCCGCAACCAGCTTCTCCTGCGTGGCTTCGTCGAGCTTGGGGTTACCTAGATCCTGCCAGCGCCGCTCCTGGCTGGGGCCGAGATGGGAAAGATAGTGCCCGATGCCGCCTGGGCCGCCGCCGAGATGATAGGCCAAGTGCGAACCCACCACCGACCAGCGCAGGCCCGGTCCGTAGACGAGGGCGGAATCGATATCCTCGACCTCGGCAATGCCTTCGGCCACCATGTTCACCGCCTCGCGCCAGAGCGCCGAGGACAGACGGTTGGCGATATGTCCCACGGCCTCGCGCTTCAGGAACACCGGATGACGCCCAAGCCCGCGGAAGAACGCCGCCGCCGCCTGCACGCGTTCCGGATCGCTGCCATAGAGTTCGACCAGCGGCATCAGGTGCGGCGGGTTGAACGGATGAGCGGTGATCAGCCGGGAGGGGTCCGTCATCTCGGCGCTCAGCTCGGACCAAACCAGCGAGGAGGTGCTGGAGGCAATGGTAGTCCCTGTCGGCGCATTGGCCTCGACCGCGGCATAGAGTTCGCGTTTCAACGGCACCTTTTCCGGCGCGTTCTCCTGGATCCAGGTCGCGCCGTCGACCGCCTCTTCAAGGCTTTGGGCCAACCGCAGCCGGCCGGGCGCCGGCAGGTCCTGTTCCAGCTCGCCGAGCTGGGCCATCGGCAGGGCGATCTTGTCGGGAATCGCGGCGCGCACGGTCTCCGCCGGTTCGTAGAGCACCACTTCGTGACCATGTGCGAGGAACAGCGCCGACCAGCTTATGCCGATCAGCCCCCCGCCGATCACGGCGATCCGGCCGCCACCTTGCGCCGAGTTATCAACCATCCTCCAGCTTCTCCATCAAACGTCTGACGAGCAATGTCACGCCAAAGGTGACAGCCGTCAATGCATAAGGTCATAAATTTATGTCTTTTGTAACTTTCTTCCATTGTCGAGAAATTCGAACGGGTTCTGTCGCAAAGATGCAAGCAGGACCAAAAATGAGGCGGCGTTTGATCTTCCAGGCCGCGATCACGTAATTGTTCGCGATCAGGAATTGCCGGATGATCTCAGCGTCCCGCCGCACTTCGGCGCAGCATACGCGGCACGGCCCCGGCGATCGCGGCCTGGGCGGTCAGTTCGTCGGGATCTCGCCATGGAGCCAGGTGCGAAACGCGGTGAAGGCCGGGTTGCGGGTGCTGCTTTCGGGATAGAAGAGCGCGTAGGACTCGCCGACGGAAAGATGCCTGCGCGAGGCCAGGACGAGCCTGGATCCTGCAATCTCGTCCTCGACGGTTTTTTCGGGAACGAGGGCGACGCCCATACCCGCGACGGAGGCCGCGATCAGCATGCCGAAATGCTCGAACCGGTCGCCACGCAGGATCGACCGCGCGTCGATGCCGGTATCGCGGAACCAGTCGAGCCAGAGGGTCGGCCGGGTCGTCT
This sequence comes from Mesorhizobium sp. 1B3, assembly GCF_050958605.1. Lineage (NCBI taxonomy): Bacteria > Pseudomonadati > Pseudomonadota > Alphaproteobacteria > Hyphomicrobiales > Phyllobacteriaceae > Mesorhizobium > Mesorhizobium sp. 1B3. The sequence goes on from NZ_JBJHDO010000011.1 coordinate 152,459, forward strand.
GCTGCAGCAGCGGCAAGCGCACGAGTTCCTCGTCGGAGACAGGCGAGGGCACCAGTCCGGGGGAGGCGACCACCACCAGGCGCTCTTCCATGATGTCGTCGTGAAGTACGCCAGCCGGGCGCATGTCGCGTCGCTGGAGCGCCGCATCGAACGGCTCTTCCTCGAAATTGACCGGGTCGAGGCGGGAGACGATGTCGATCGTCACGTCGGGACAGGCCTGCCGAAACCGGACCAGCCTCGGAACCAGCCAAGTGGTTCCGATCGTCGGCAGGACCGCCAGCCGTACCAGATCGGCGCGCCCCCCGAACGCCATGACTGCAATCGAGGCCTGCCGCAGCTGCTGGACGAGCAGTTCGGCTTCGGCGGCGAAGGCCCGTCCGGCATCGGAAAGCACGAGGCGCTGGCGGACCCGGTGGAACAGGCGAACGCCGAGCCGCTGCTCGAGAGTGGACAGGGCGCGGCTGACCGCGCTCTGGGTCAGGCCGAGTTCCTCCGACGCCCGTGTCGTGGCCCCGGTGCGCACGCAGGCCGAAAGGACGACGAGCTCGCCTATGGTGGGCAGGAATGGATCGCGCATCGCCTTATCATATGAGGAAATTTCATAAGCTGGAAATTCTTTCTCGTTATCGCCGCCGCACCCGTTTCGGTAAAAGGGCGTTCGACCTTCCTGTTCGACCATATAGAGGTAGTACTTATGAGCGAAGCCAATAGGAGCGCTGGCGCGTCGACACATGCGACCTTCACATGGGACGACCCGTTTCGCCTCGACGACCAGCTGACGGAAGACGAGCGGATGATCCGCGACACGGCGGCTGCCTTTGCGGCCGACAGGCTCGCGCCGCGTGTGCAGGAAGCCTATCTGGAGGAGAAGACCGACCCGGCGATCTTCCGCGAGATGGGCGAGGCGGGCCTGCTCGGCGTGACCATTCCGGAAGAGTATGGCGGCGTCGGCGCCAGCTACGTGGCCTACGGGCTGGTGGCTCGCGAAGTGGAGCGCATCGACTCGGGCTACCGCTCGATGATGAGCGTGCAATCCTCGCTGGTCATGTATCCGATCCACGCCTACGGTTCGGAGGAGCAGCGGAAGCGATACCTGCCTAAATTGGCTTCCGGCGAGTGGATCGGCTGCTTCGGCCTGACGGAGCCCGACGCCGGCTCCGACCCCGGCGGGATGAAGACTCGTGCCGAAAAGATCGACGGCGGCTGGCGTCTCACCGGCTCGAAGATGTGGATCTCCAATGCACCGATCGCCGATGTCTTCGTCGTCTGGGCGAAAGTCCGGGGCGAGGACGGCAAGGACGCCATTCGCGGCTTCGTGCTGGAAAAGGGCATGAAGGGCCTGTCCGCTCCGAAGATCGGCGGCAAGCTTTCGCTCCGGGCTTCGATCACCGGCGAGATCGTCCTCGACAATGTCGAGGTCGACGAGGCAGCGCTCCTGCCCAACGTGTCGGGCCTGAAGGGGCCGTTCGGCTGCCTCAACCGCGCCCGCTACGGCATCTCGTGGGGCGCGATGGGCGCGGCCGAGGATTGCTGGCACCGCGCGCGGCAATATGGTCTCGACCGCAAGCAGTTCGGCAAGCCGCTGGCCGGCACGCAGCTCTACCAGAAGAAGCTGGCCGATATGCAGACGGAGATCGCGCTGGGGCTGCAGGCGAGCCTCAGGGTCGGGCGGCTGATGGACGAGGGCAAGTTCGCGCCGGAGATGATCTCGATCGTGAAGCGCAACAACTGCGGCAAGGCGCTCGACATCGCTCGCCAGGCGCGCGACATGCATGGCGGCAACGGCATCCAGGTCGAGTACCATGTCATGCGCCACGCTCAGAACCTGGAGACCGTCAACACCTATGAGGGCACCCATGACGTGCACGCCCTCATCCTTGGTCGCGCGCAGACCGGGCTGCAGGCGTTCTTCTGATGGGCGAGCAGGCATATCCGCTGCAAGGCATCCGGGTCGTCGAGCTGGCCCGGATCCTGGCCGGTCCATGGATCGGCCAGACGCTGGCCGATCTCGGCGCCGAGGTCATCAAGGTCGAGGCTCCGGAAGGCGACGATACGCGGCGCTGGGGACCGCCCTTCATCCGGCGGTCGCGCCCCGACGGGACGACCGAGGAGGTGGCGGCCTATTTCTGCGCCGCAAACCGGGGGAAGACGTCTGTCACATGCGATTTCAATGACGCCGACGACTTGGCGCGTCTCAAAGACCTGATCGCCGAGGCGGACGTCCTGATCGAGAATTTCAAGGTCGGCGGCCTGTCAAGGTTCGGCCTCGATTACGAGACGCTGTCGGCGCTCAATCCGCGCCTCGTCTACGCTTCCGTCACCGGCTTCGGCCAGACCGGTCCGCGCCGGCAGCAGGCCGGCTACGACTTCATGATCCAGGGCATGAGCGGCATCATGGACCTGACGGGCGAGCCCGACGGCGAGCCGCAGAAGGTCGGTGTCGCCTGGATCGACATCTTCACCGGCCTCTACGGCGTAATCGCGGTCCAGGCTGCCCTGGCGGAGCGCGCCCGCTCGGGGAGGGGACAGCAGGTCGACCTGTCGCTGCTCGACTGCGGTGTCGCCGTCCTCGCCAACCAGGCGGCCAATTTCCTCCTGGGCGGCAGCGTCCCGCGCCGGCTGGGCAACGCTCATCCCAACATCGTGCCCTACCAGCTTTTCCCGGCCGAAGACGGACATTTGATCATCGCCTGCGGCAACGACCGTCAGTTCAGCGCGCTCTGCCGCGTCCTCGGGAGCGAGGCACTGGCCGCCGATCCGCGATTTGCGACCAACGCGCTGCGCGTTCACAACCGTGAGGAACTCTGCGCGATCATTGCCGAAGCGACGCGCCTGCGAACACGCAACGATCTCATCGATGCGCTGACGGCGGGGGGCGTTCCCGCCGGTCCCGTCAACACGGTTCCCGAGGCGCTCGCGGATCCGCAGACCGGCGAGCGCGGGCTGCGCATCGAGCCTGAAGGCATAGCCGGCCTCAGGACACCTATCGACTTTTCCCGAAGCGGGCTCAAGCTGCAACACTCCGCCCCGACGCTGGGAACGGGTCGGTGGGCCTTCGCTGCAAGGGCGTGACGCGCGACCTTCAGGTGTCGTTCCTCGGCCGTTTCGCAGGCCGCTCGGCTGCAAGATGCTCTACCGTTCCCGCTTCGGCACGTCTCGCAGCGCGGCCTGCAATTCGCAGAGCACCCGCTCGATTGCGGCCTCGTCGAGCCTGCAGATCCCGTCAGCAAGAAGATTGGCGAGCTCCGTGGCCTTGGGCGACAGGCCGGACGTGTCGATGACGGCACGGGGATGCGACGCCTCGGCCAGGCGCTGCAATTCCTCCGCATCATCCCAGATGACGTTGAAATAGCCGATGATCTTCTGGACCATGGCCCAGTTCGGCACGCCGCGATGGCCGTGCTCCAGCGCCGACAGATAGGCCGCGCTGACGCCGATGGCGTCAGCCATATCCTTCTGCGAAACGCCTCGCTCGCGGCGCAGCTTCCGCAGCCTTTCACCGAAGGGTGTCATGGGAGGCCGCGCCTGATGCGGACATAAAGCGCTCCGCTGCCGCCATGCCGGCGTGAAGCGTCGTCATGGCCGCTGACCAGGGCGCGGAAGGGAGGCGTCGCCAGCCACTGCGGCACGGAGCGTCGCAGGACGCCCTCGCTGCGAGACGATGAGCCCTTGCCGGTGATGATCAGCACGTAGCGCACGCCACCCTGCTGGGCGCGACGCAGGAAGGAAAGGAGCAGCCAATAGGCCTCGTCCTGGGTCATGCCGTGGAGATCGACCCGGCCTTCGATGGGAAGGCGGCCCTTGGCGAGCTTGTCGCGCGTCTGCGTGTCGAAGACATGCGCGAGCTTCAACGTCTTGGGTCTCGCGGCCGGCTCCTCTCGCGCCTCGCTGCGTGGCGCCGGTGCGGCCCGCTCTTCCCGTGTGGAAGGTTCCGGCGGTAGTGCCACAGGCTCCTTCCCGGCCAGCGGCGTGGCCGAACGCGCCACGAGGTTCCACAGGACACGATCCTCGTCGGTGAGCTCCCGGGTGCGTCGGCTCATCGTCCCTCCGCCAGCATGGGCCGTGGCAAAAGGGCTATGAAATCGGCGGGATGGCGAACAATGCCTGCGATCTCGCCCGCTTGGGCGCCTGAGCCCGCAAACAGGTCGCCGCGGGCGGGGCCGGTGATCGCAGAGCCGGTGTCCTGGGCGATCATCAGACGCCTGAAGCCGCCGCCGCCGAAGGCGCCCAGAGTTGGCGCGACGATGAAGAAAGGCGTGGCGAATGTATGAAGCAGCCGATCGACCGCAATCGAGCGGCCTGGCGTAAGCGGCACCTTGGCCGCGGCGACAGGTCCCAGACCATCGTCATCCACCGGAGCCTCTCGAAAGAAGATGTAGGACCGGTTGCGCCACAATATTTCGTCGATCCTGTTTGGATTGTCGCGGAACCAGCGCCGGATCGACTGCATGGTTACGTCGGCCGGCGGGATCTCGCCAAGTTCGGCAAGAATGCCGCCCGGACCGGTGAAGCGGTGGCCGGATTTCGCGGCATAGGTCACCCGTTTCCTGGTGCCGTCGGTCATGACGAGGCGGGCTGCGCCCTGGACATGGATGAAGAAGGCATCGACGACATCAGCCAGCCATGCGATCTCGAGGCCTTTTCCGGCCAGCGCTCCCTGCTCGATGGCGCGACGATCGTGGTACTCGACGATCCCCTCCTCCGCGGCCCGGCCAAAGGCGAGATACGGATCGAAGCCTGCCGGTCTGTTCGCGTCGTCGACATCGACGAGGTCCGATGGCCGCGCCAGCAGGGGAAAGCGGAAACGGCCGGTGCGTCCTGGAGAAGCCTCCGCCTCCGGTTCATAGAAACCGGTGACGAAGCCGCGGTCCCTCCCATCAGGCTTCACCGCATGCGGCACGAAGTGCCGCTCGAAAAAATCCCGCGCCGGTGCCGAGCCGAGTTCCGGCACCGCCCGCGCCTCGGCGAAGGCGGCGGCGAAAGCCTGGGCTTCGACGCCGAGCGTTCCGGTACGATAGGGTTTCTCAAGGCTCCGGACAGCGGAGCGCCGAAATGCGGCGAAGGCCGGCGCAGGATCGTCCTCCCGCCAGCCCGGCATGTCATCGAAGGAAATCTTTCGGAAAAGCGGGGGGAGCGCCACCGGAGCGGATCAGTCCTCGGCTTCGGTGGCCACGAGCTTCCAGTTGGGATCGCGCGAGCGCGTGTCGCGAGCGAAGGTCCAGACATCCTTGACTTCCGCCACCGTTTCAGGATCGCCGTCGATCACGGTGCCGGCGCTGTCACGGGTCGCGGAAATGAGCTCGCTGACGATGCGCAGCGTGACATGAGCCTCGCTGCCTTTCATTTCCGCCGAGACGAAGTCCGCCTTGTCGATGCCCACGAAAGACGACTGGATCTTCTCGGAGCGAGACTCGCGGTCGGCGATCGCCGCGACGAAGCCCTCGAAAACCTCGCGCGACAGCAAATTCTTCAAGGTCTTGCGGTCGCCATCGGCAAAGGCCATCACGATCATTTCATAGGCCATCTTGGCGCCTTCCAGGAACGTCTTCGGTTCAAAACCGGGATCGGCGTCCTTGATGGCGCGAAGGCCCTTGTTCAGATCGGTGCCAGGCTGTGCGACGGCATCGATGGGCCGATAGGCGTCGTCGTTTGCTTCCCCGGCCGAACGTTTGCGGGGCAGCGCGACGACATTCTCCGGCGATTTTGCCGAATCCTTGCTTTTGTCGGGGGTGCGCGCCGCAGTGTAGGGATCGAAGGGCGGTCGTTCGTTGCCGGTGCGTCGCCCCAGCACGTTGCGCAGCTGGAAAAAGATCACGACGGCCGCGACAAGAAAGAAAACGGTACCGAAATCGAAGAATTCCATATCTTCCGCCAAGTGACCTCTATTTCGGCCCACACGCCGCGCTGACACGACGTCCAGCCTCCGCGTCGCGAATGCGCACTCTTTCTCATATAGAACGCCCGGCGCTATCATTCAAATCCGGGCCATCCATAACTATCTAGTCGGCATTATGCCAGTATCCACTCCTCGCCGCACTAGCTGAAAGAAGACCGTGCCGACGCTCATCGCAATCCTCATGCTAGCCTTTCCGCTTTTGGAGATCGCCGTCTTCGTCCTGGTGGGCGGCGAAATCGGGGTCTTGCCGACGATCGGGCTCATCGTGCTCAGTGGTATGGTAGGTGCATTCCTGTTGCGCTGGCAGGGCTTTGGCGCGATGCAGCGAATTCGCCGTGAGGTGGAGCAGGGCGGCACGCCTGGGCGCGAACTGGCTCATGGCGCCATGATCATGCTCGCCGGTATATTGCTGCTTATCCCGGGCTTCATTTCCGACGTATTCGGCCTGCTGCTTTTCATCCCTGCCGTGCGCGACGCCGCCTGGCGTTTTTTCAGCAGCAGGATCACCGTCGTGACCGGTTTCAGCGCAGGAGCGCGCGGCTTCGGCCGACCCGGCAACCGGGATCGCGAGCGCACCATCGACCTCGATGAAGACGAATATACCAAGACGCCTGATCCCAACTCCCCTTGGCGCCGCCCCGAGATCGAATAGACGACGGAACAAACCTCGACGGCGAGCGTTGGTTTCTACGCTGCGTCGAGGATCGAGCCATGCGCAAGGGCCGATGGTCTTTGTGGAACTTCTTCGAGAAACGGCCGCAACCTGCGGACGCAGAGAATGCTTCGGTGGGCGCGATAGTCCGCCTTCTGAAATCCCGACACGTCAACGCCGAGGAAGAGAAAGAGGAAGAGCTTCCTGCGGAGCGAAGCGATAAGGTCGATAATCGCCCGCGCCGTTGAACCATCCCCAAGCTGACGCGTTAGCACCCAGGCGGCGTCGAGCCGTCATCTGTGCGAAAGGGAGAATAATCATGCCGGCAAAGTCGAAGGCCCAGCAGAAGGCAGCCGGAGCAGCCTTGGCGGCCAAGCGCGGTGAGATCAAGAAGAGCGAATTGAAGGGGGCTTCGAAGTCGATGGTGAAGTCGATGAGCGAGAAGGAACTTCACGACATGGCTTCCACCAAACGCAAGGGCAAGCCGGAACATGCCTCCAAGTCGTGACGGAAAGAGGGACGACGACATGTCCCCTGAAAACCGAACGGATTTCCGATCACCGCAAGACAGCGGCGACGACCGCCAACCGAAACTGCCTGCGGAGAAGGCGCGCCAGGGAAGATGGGGAGGCCGGGTGCTGATGGTGCTGGTCGCCGCGTTGATTCTGGCAGCCGTGGCTTGGTGGGCGGTGGAAATCTACGGCGGTGCGATCGAGCCGACGAACCCGATGGAAGACGCGCCTCCGCCCAGCACGCAGCAGAACCAGGCACAGTGAGGCGCGGGCGGTGTTTTTCCGGTGGTCGGGCAGCCCCTGGAGAACGCACTGTAACTTGTCAGGCCGAAGCCGCCATGCTAGCGAACGCGCGATTTCAACGAGGCCCCCGATGGCCTTTCCAGGAGGAATCGGCTGATGGCCAACAATGAAAACGAAGCAGCGGCACCGAAGGCCGGCAACGGCGCGCAGCCTACCCTCAGCGTGCTCGCCCAATATGTGAAGGATTTTTCCTTCGAGAGCCCCAACGCGCCGAACTCGCTGCGCAACCGCGATCAGGCACCGGGCATCAACATCAATGTCAACGTCAACGCCAATCCGCTCTCGGATACCGAGTTCGACGTTAACCTGACGCTGTCGGCGCGTGCCGGCAACGAGAAGGACGTGCTCTTCAATGTCGAGCTCGTCTATGGCGGCGTCTTCCGCATCGCAGGCTTCCCGCAGGAGCACATGCTGCCGCTGTTGTTCATTGAATGCCCGAGGCTTCTCTTCCCCTTCGCGCGGCAGATCATCGCGGATGCCACGCGTAATGGCGGCTTCCCGCCTCTGATGCTCGATCCGATCGACTTCGCGCAGATGTTCCAGCAGAAGATCGCCGAGGATCAGGCGAAGGCGAAGGTGCAAGTGAGCTGACGCGCGGTCGCTTCACAGGTGATACGAGAACCCGGCTTCGGCCGGGTTTTTCGTTTTGCGGGTTCAGTTCACGGCGACGGCCGGCGTGTCCGTCAGCCTTGCCCACACGGAGTTCTCGCCGAGCTTCCTGACCAGTTCGGCGTGGGCCGCGCGCTCGGCTTCGGAAAGGCGCGAAGCCAGCGGTCTCGGACGCGGCGGCAACACCACGACGCCGACCGTCTCTTCGCCGAGCACGATCGGGCCTTCCTCCGCCACTTCCAGGCTCAAGGCAGCCTGCTTGCCGCCGATCAGCTCGATATAGACCTCAGCCAGGATTTCGGAATCCAGCAATGCGCCGTGTTTGGTGCGCCGGCTGTTGTCGATGCCGTAGCGACGGCAGAGCGCATCCAGCGAATTCGGCCCCATCGGATGCTTGCGCTTCGCAATCGCCAAGGTGTCGACGACGCGATCAACCGCAATGGCCGGGTAACCCAGGCGCTCCAGCTCGGTATTGATGAAACCCATGTCGAAGCTGGCATTGTGCGCAACCAGGCGCGCGCCATCGATAAAAGCCAGGAATTCCTCCGCGATCGCGTCGAAGATCGGCTTATCGACGAGCTGGGCCATGCTGATGCCGTGGACGGATTCGGCCTCGGCATGGATCTCGCGTCCCTGGGGATTGATATAGTGATGAAAGGTCCGGCCGGTGGGAAAGCGGTTGACCAGCTCGACCCCGCCGATCTCGATGACGCGGTCGAGCCGCGCATCAAGGCCTGTGGTTTCCGTATCGAAGATTATCTCACGCACCGAATCACTCCAGGGCGCAAGAATGGCAGGCGAGGCGCTTCCTCCGCAACGGGTGAGAAGCGTCCTTCTCAGTTGTCCCCGGTGAGTTCGGAGATGATTTCCCGCACGGCGCTTCGCGCCGCCTCCATTCCCGAGCCGGTGTCGATGATGAAATCGGCCGCGCGGCGCTTTTCCCCGTCGGGCACCTGCTTGGCAAGGATCGCCCCGAACTTCTCCTCGGTCATGCCCGGCCGGGCAAGAACGCGCTCGCGCTGGATTTCGGGCGGCGCGGTCACGACCACCACCTTGTCGACGCGGCTGCGGCCTCCTGTTTCGAACAGCAGGGGGATATCGAGCACCACCAGCGCCGCGCCGGCCCTGCGGTGCGTTTCGAGGAAAGCGTCGGCATCCCGTCTGACCAGCGGGTGGATCAAGCCCTCGAGCTTGCGGATCGCCGCGGGATCGCCGAGCACACGCTTCGCAAGCCGCGTGCGGTCGACCACGCCATCCACGACGGTACCCGGGAAGACCGCTTCGACCAACGGCGCGGCCTCCCCAGCGTAGAGCCGGTGCACGGCCTCGTCGGAATCGTGCACCGGCACGCCTGCTTCGGCGAACATGCGGGCCGTTGTCGATTTGCCCATGCCGATCGATCCGGTGAGGCCGAGAACGATCATTTCTTCCTGTCCAGATCCGCGACGATCCTGTCGCGCAGGGCCGGGGACACTTCAGGGCGCCGGCCGAACCAAAGCTCGAAACCCGGAACGGCCTGGTGAAGCAGCATGCCCAGGCCGTCGACCGCCTTCAGCCCACGCGCCGCCGCAGCGGCAAGCAGCGGCGTCTCGAGCGGAACGTAGACCAAATCGTTCACGATGGCATGATCGGGGAGCCAGGCCGGATCGGCGGGCAAGCCCATGTCGCCGGCCATGCCGAGCGAGGTCGTGTTGATCAGCAGGTCGGCATCGGCGCAGATTTCGGGCAGGGCCTCCGTCGCATGGGCGGAAATCCGCCCGCTGAAACGGGCCGCAAGCTCAACCGCCCGGCCGGCGGTTCGGTTGGCAAGCCGGATGTCGCCGACACCGCGGTCGATCAAGGCGTGGACGACGGCCCGCGCCGCGCCGCCCGCGCCGACGACAACGGCCGAGCGGCTTTGCACCCAACCGGGGGCACGTTCGTCGAGATTGGCCGCGAAACCGTAGGCGTCAGTATTCCCGCCATGCAGGATACCGTCCTCGAACCATACCGTGTTCACGGCGCCGATCGCGTCGGCCGCTGCATCGCGGCGCGAAACAGCTGCGAAGGCTGCCTGCTTATGCGGGATGGTGACGTTGCCTCCGGCAAGGCCTGCTTCGCCTAAGCCCGCGAGAAAATCGGCGAAGCGTTCAGGAGCGACGTCGATTGCGGTGTACGATCCGGCGATGCCGTATCGGTCGAGCCAGTAGGAATGGATGATGGGCGAGCGCGAATGCGCGATCGGATGGCCGCAGACAAAAGCCCGACGTGGGAGGTCAGCCATCGATCGCACCGCGCTCGCGCAGAGCCGCGAGCAGCGGCAGGAGCGGCAGGCCGACAATGGTGAAATAGTCGCCTTCTATCTTGTCGAAGAGCTGGATGCCCTCGCCTTCGATCTGGTAGGCCCCGACGCTCTCCAGCGCCTTGGCTCCGACCCTGGCGAGGTGACGACCGATGAAGGCGGGTTGGAGCTTGCGCATGGTCAGCCAGGCAACGCCGACATGGCGCCACAAGGTCTCGCCGCCCTGGGCGAGTACGACAGCGCTGTTCAGGCTGTGGGTCTTGCCGGACAGCTTGAGCAGGTGGCGCCGCGCGCCTTCCATGTCGACCGGCTTATGGAATATCTCGTCACCCAGCGAAAGTGTCTGGTCGGAGCCGATCACCAGCGCTTCCGGATGACGTTCGCTGACATCGAGCGCCTTTGCCTCGGCCAGGATCGAGGCAACGTCCTCCGGCGTCACCTCGCCAGTGATGGCGGCCTCGACAGCCCGCTCGTCTATCGCTGGCCTGACTGTCGAAAAATCGAGCCCGGCATTGGCCAGCAATGCGCGGCGAAACGGACTTCCCGAGGCGAGGACTATGGCTTTGGTCATGCAAAAAGGCCTATCGCGTCTTTCCCCGCAGCGCAACGATGGCGGCGGCCGTCTCCTCGATCGAACGGCGGCTGACATCGATCATCGGCCAGTTGTGCCGCGTGCAGATCTGTCTCGCGTAAGCCAGTTCCTCGGCGATGACAGAACGATCGACATAGCTTCGTGCGTCATAGCCGGCAGTGGTTCCGAGCAAGCGATTTTGGCGAACCTGGGAGATCCGCTCAGCGGTGGCGACGAGGCCGACGACCAGCGGGCGTCGCGCTCTGATCAGAGTTTCGGGCATGGATACGCCGAGCACGATCGGAATGTTTGCGGTCTTGATGCCGCGATTGGCCAGATAGATGCTGGTCGGCGTCTTCGATGTACGCGAGATGCCTATAAGGACGACATCGGCATCTTCCATATCCGGCGGCAACTGGCCGTCGTCGTGCTCCATGGTGAAGTTCAGGGCGTCGATGCGCCGGAAATATTGCGCGTCCAGCACATGCTGGGCGCCGACGCGGCGGCCGGCGGGTGTGCCGAGATAGGATTGGAACACCGTCAGCACCGGCTCCAACACGGAAACACAGGGCAGGCCCATGGCAGCCGCCCGTTCGTCGATCATGCGCGCAAGCTTCTGATCGACGACCGTATAGAGGACAATGCCGGGTTCCTGATCGATCTCCTCGAAAACCTTGGCGAGCTGCCGTTCGGTCCGAATCAGCGGATAGATGTGCTCGATGGCGCGCGCATCCTTGTATTGCGCGGAAGCGGCACGGCCGGCTGCCAGAAGAGTCTCGCCCGTCGCATCGGAAATCAGATGAAGATGGAAGAAGCTCTGCGGCTTGTTCACACGATTCACGCCCTGCTGTGGCCTAATGTGGATAAGCCCGGCCGGCCGGGGTGCCGGGTCGGAGGGGACTGTATCAGAGGGCCATCTTTCCACAATCCGGGGTGCCGTGAACTTCGAAACGGGCCTGTGGAGAGATTCGGGGTCAGCGTCTCTTTGTCACAACGGTCGATTCGCGACTGCTCGGCCAAGCTTGCTGCAAGCATCTGGAATCGTGAACAAATCTGTCGCTATCCGCAATGTTAACAGGGGCTTGTCACATTTTCCTCCGACGAGGGGGATCCCGACTTTCGGGAGGCTGGAGTCGAAAAGCCGGAATTCCCGATTCCTACAGAGTCATAGAATCAGAAGACTCTTTTCCAAGGAATTGATTTAAGGAGAGCCGGACTGGAGAACGCGACAATCATGGCTTCGAGACGGATCGTCATCGACGTGCTCAAAGGCGAGACGGTATTCCCTCCGCCCGTCTGGATGATGCGGCAGGCGGGCCGCTACCTTCCCGAATATCGGGAGGTGCGCCGGCAGGCGGGGAGCTTCCTCGATCTCTGCTACAATCCGGATCTTGCCGTCGAGGTGACGTTGCAGCCGATCCGGCGGTTCGACTTCGATGCTGCTATCCTTTTCTCGGATATCCTCGTCGTTCCCCATGCGCTCGGTCGCGAACTTCGCTTCGAAGAAGGAAGGGGGCCGTTGATGAACCCGATCCAAGCCGACGAGATCCCGAGACTGAACGACACGACGTTTCACGTGAATCTTTCTCCGGTCTACGAGACGGTACGGCGGCTGCGTTCGGAGCTTCCTGACAAGACCACGCTGCTCGGCTTCTGCGGTGCTCCCTGGACGGTTGCGACTTATATGATCGCCGGGCATGGGACCCCGGATCAGGCCCCTGCCAGGCTGTTCGCCTATCGCCACCGCGAGGCTTTCGAACAGCTGCTGACCCACCTTGCCGATTGCTCCGCGGATTATCTCATCCGGCAGATCGAAGCGGGTGCGGACGCCGTGCAGATATTCGATTCATGGTCGGGTGTGCTCGACGAGCCTTGCTTCAAAGCCTTCTGCGTCAACCCGGTTGCCCGGATGGTGAAGCGCGTGAGGGCGAAATTCCCGAACGTACCCATTATCGGCTTCCCCAAGGGTGCCGGAAGCCTCTATGACGTATATCGCCGTGAGACAGGAGTGACGGCGCTCGGACTCGACTGGTCGGTACCTCACTCGCAGGCCCGGAGGCTCCAGAAGGAAGGCGCTGTCCAAGGCAATCTGGATCCGCTGCGTCTCGTCGCCGGCGGCCGCGCCCTGGAGGAAGGGGTCGACACGATCCTTGCCGCGCTCGGGCAGGGGCCGCTGGTCTTCAATCTCGGTCATGGCATCACGCCTGAAGCTCCTATCCGAAACGTGGAGGCAATGCTTGCTCGGATTCGGGGGGCAAGCAGGCCATGAGCAAGGAAACGGCGCGCGACATGGCGGGCAAGAGCGGCGCCACGGCCATGAAACGGGCAGCCGCGGCGATCGCCGTCTTTGCGGTCCTGGCGGCGCTTCTCTTCTGGCTCGATCCGGCCGGCCTCTACCTCTGGATAAAGGCGCTTCACGTAATCGCGGTGATCGCCTGGATGGCCGGCATGCTCTATCTGCCTCGGCTTTTCGTCTATCACACCGAGACCGAGCCGGGTTCGGTCGCCTCCGAGACCTTCAAGGTCATGGAACGGCGCCTGCTTCGGGCCATCATCAATCCCGCCATGACCGCTGTCTGGGTGCTCGGCCTGTGGCTGGCATGGCGGGGCTTTGGTTTTTCCGGCGGCTGGCTGCACGCCAAGATCGGCCTTGTGGTGGGAATGTCGGCCGTGCACGGCTATTATTCGCGCGCGGTCCGCATGTTTGCCGAAGATCGGAACACGAAATCCGCCAGGCACTGGCGAATCATGAACGAAGTACCTACTTTACTGATGATAGCCATCGTCATCCTGGTCGTGGTGAAGCCCTTCTGACGGACGCGATCGGCTAGGCTGCGCGTCCCCCCGAGGAGGCCCTGCGAAAGTAGGCGCGGTTGGAAAACGCAGCTTGCTCTTTAGGAGCGGGAGGGATAAAAGGGCATCCTTCCCTCCCCGCCATGCGCCGACTTTTTCACCTTTTCGAGCGCGGCCGGCATGCATCGCGTATCGCCGATTTTTTTCCAGAGCAGCTTCAGAGTCCGCACTATGCAGGAAATGAAACTTACCGAATTCAAGAATAAGAAACCGACGGACCTGATCGCGTTCGCCGAGTCGCTCGAGGTCGAGAACGCCAGCGTGATGCGCAAGCAGGAGCTGATGTTCGCGATACTCAAGAAGCTTGCCGCGCAGGACGTCGAGATCATCGGCGACGGTGTCGTGGAGGTTTTGCAGGACGGCTTCGGCTTTCTCCGCTCGGCCAATGCGAACTATCTGCCGGGGCCTGACGACATCTACATCTCTCCCTCGCAGATCCGCCGCTTTTCACTCAAGACCGGCGATACGGTCGAGGGGCCGATCCGCAGCCCCAAGGAAGGCGAACGGTATTTCGCCCTTCTCAAGGTCAACACGATCAACTTCGACGATCCGGAAAAGATCCGGCACAAGATCCACTTCGACAACCTGACGCCACTTTATCCCACCGAACGGCTGAAAATGGAGGTCGAGAATCCGACGACGAAGGATATTTCGCCGCGTGTCATCGACCTGGTGGCGCCGCTCGGCAAGGGCCAGCGTGCCCTGATCGTCGCGCAGCCGCGCACCGGCAAAACCGTGCTCCTGCAGAATATCGCCCATTCGATCACGTCGAACCATCCGGAATGCTATCTGATCGTGCTTCTGATCGACGAGCGCCCGGAAGAAGTGACCGATATGCAGCGTTCGGTGAAAGGCGAGGTCGTTTCCTCCACCTTCGACGAGCCGGCGGCGCGACATGTGCAGGTCGCCGAAATGGTCATCGAAAAGGCCAAGCGCCTTGTCGAGCATGGGCGCGACGTCGTCATCCTGCTCGATTCGATCACCCGTCTCGGCCGCGCCTACAACACCGTCGTGCCTTCCTCCGGCAAGGTATTGACCGGCGGTGTCGACGCAAATGCCCTGCAGCGCCCGAAGCGCTTCTTCGGTGCCGCGCGTAATATAGAAGAAGGCGGTTCTCTCACCATCATCGCAACGGCGCTGATCGACACGGGAAGCCGCATGGACGAGGTGATCTTCGAAGAGTTCAAGGGCACGGGCAACTCCGAAATCGTGCTCGACCGGAAGGTGGCGGACAAGCGCATCTACCCGGCCATGGACATTCTGAAGTCCGGGACTCGTAAGGAAGACCTGCTCGTACCGCGCGCCGATCTTCAGAAGATCTTCGTGTTGCGGCGTATTCTGGCACCGATGGGAACGACGGACGCTATCGAGTTCCTGATCGACAAGCTGAAGCAGACCAAGACAAATTCAGAATTCTTTGATTCGATGAATACTTGATCTCTTCTCTGGAGAGATCTTGATTTATTCCTTTGTTCAAAGGCGCGCCTCGATTGGCGCGCTTTTTTATCTCCCTCCTGCCAAGGAGGACTCAAGCTCCCGGGCGCTGGTAATGACCGGCAGGCAGGCATTGCCGCTACAGAGCCATGCTCCAGCCTTTGCGGGATCGGGCACGACGCCGCCGGGCAAGGCGGGTAGCGAATTCCGGTCGCCGACCGTCAACAGGATGTCGACGCGCCGCGGATCGGGTTGGTGATCGGCAACCTCGCCAAGAGTTCTCTGTTCGGGAGTGTCGATCGCGACGAGTTTGATCGGATCGAGCGTCAGCGCGCAGGAATTCACGATCCCGGCCTGGCCATAGGTCAGGCCGGCGGCCCTGCCGGCGGCGGCCTCGGCGGCCGCCCAGGCCTTCTCCTGTCGAGCAGTTTCACCCGTCAGGGAGGCGAGCCTGGTCATCGCCTCGAGGATCTGGCTTGTCGCCGAGGGCACGGCTTCATCGACGTCGCCTCGGATGCGCACCAAAACGTCGCCGCTGTCGGAAGCACTGAGATAGTGGCTCCCGGCGCCGTCTGAATGCCAGAGATCGAGCAGATCTGCGAACTCCTTCGCATGATCGATGTAAGCACGGTCCCGCGTCGCTTCGAAGAGCGCGATCGAGGCGGTGATCATTGCGGCGTAGTCCGAGGAAAGAGCGGGGTAAAGCCGCTTTCCACCAAGGATCGAATGGGGCAGTCGGCCGGCCGCGTCCTTAGATCGCACAGCGAAACGGAAGGCCGCCTCGGCTGCATTCAGCCAGTCTGCCCTGTCGAATTGCCTGGCGACCTGTGCCAATGCCGCAATCGCAAGTCCGTTCCAGTCGACAAGGACCTTGTCGTCGCGACCCGGCCGCGTGCGTTTCTCGCGTGCCTCAAGGAGCGCTTCCCGCATGACGGAGAGTTGCGGCGCGAGTGTGGGAGTGATGTCCAGGAGCGACGGATCGATCCGGATGAGGGGCTTGCCCTCCCAGCCAGGCGGCGCAGCCAGCTCGTAACCAGAAAGGAAGATCGCCGCATCGCTTCCAAGGACCGATTCGATTTCGTCGCGGCTCCAGGTATAGAAGAGGCCCTCCTCGCCTTCCGTATCGGCATCGAGGCTCGAGGCGAACGCGCCGTCGTCGACCCGCATTTCGCGCAGGAGCCAGGACACCGTTTCTTCTATGCGGACCTTGAACAGGTCTTCGCCTGTTTCGGCATGAGCCCATCCCGCCAGCTGCAGAAGCTGGGCGTTGTCGTAGAGCATCTTCTCGAAATGGGGGACCAGCCAGTCGGCGTCGGTCGAATAGCGGCTGAGGCCGCCGCCGATATGATCGTAGATGCCGCCACGCAGCATCTTGCGAAGGCTGACAAGAACGCTGTCGCGATGTTCGACATTGCCCCGGCCAAGCCAGCTCAGCCACAACGTCCGCATGAAGGGCGCGTTGGGAAACTTCGGTGCTCCCCGCAAGCCGCCCCGCTCGTGATCGATCATCCCGTTGATCCCCCGAGCAAGGGCCGGCAAATGTTCCGGATCCAGCGGGGTGGGCTGGCGGGTCATCGCCAACTGAGCCGAGACATGGCCGGTAAGGATATCGGCGCCTTCGTCAATCTCCTTGCGCTTGTCGGTCCAGGCGCGATGAACTGCTTCGAGGACTTCCACGAACCCCGGTCGGCCATATCGCGGCTGCTTCGGGAAGTAGGTGCCGCCCCAGAAGGGCTTGCCTTCGGGCGTCAGGAACATGGTAAGGGGCCAGCCGCCTTGTTCGCCTGTCGCGGACAGCGCGGCCATGTAGATCTGATCGATGTCCGGCCGTTCTTCCCGATCGACCTTGATGTTTATGAAAAGCCGGTTCATGACCCCGGCGACGCTGTCGTCCTCGAAACTCTCATGGGCCATGACATGGCACCAATGGCAGGCGGCATAGCCGATGGACAGAAGAATCGGTTTGTCGAGTTCCCGGGCCTCGGCGAGGGCCTTGGCGGACCAGCCACGCCAATGGACTGGGTTGTCCTTATGCTGACGCAGATAAGGACTGGTTTCCTGGGCAAGCAGGTTTGATGCGGGAAGCGGCACGGTCATACTCCGGCTGGGACACTGAAACAGTAGGGCGCAGGCATGTCGGCGACAATCTTCAAGGACACAATCTTTGCTCTGTCGAGCGGGCGGCTGCCGGCGGGCGTGGCGGTGATCCGCCTCTCGGGGCCGGGTACGCAGCGCGCGTTGCGGGAAATGGTCGGCATGGTGCCGGAAGCACGGCATGCCAGCTATCGTCCAATCCGGGGACGGTCGGGCGAGGTTCTGGATCGCGGGATTGTGATCTTCCTGCCGGGGCCGGGGTCTTTCACGGGTGAGGACAGCGCCGAACTGCAGCTCCATGGAGGCAAGGCGGTCGTGGCGGCAGTTCTCCAGGCGCTCGGGACATTCGAGGATTTCCGGCACGCCGAAGCGGGCGAGTTTACGAAGCGGGCTTTTCTGAACGGGCGGCTCGATCTCGTCGAAGCCGAGGCGCTTGCTGATCTGATCAGCGCCGAGACGGAGGCGCAACGCCGCTTCGCCACTGCCAATGCAGAAGGCGCACAAGCGACGCTTTATGCGGAGTGGCGCCGAAGGATCGTGCATGGGCGCGCCATGATCGAGGCTGAGCTCGATTTTTCCGACGAAGCGGACGTTCCAGGCTCGGTATCGGACCAGGTCTGGGCAGACATGGCCGCGTTGGCCAGGAATATCAGAGCGCACCTTTCCGGATACCACACCGCGGAGATCATCCGGGAGGGGTATCAGGTGGTCATAGTGGGCGCACCCAATGCAGGAAAATCGAGCCTTCTCAACGCCCTGGCGCGCCGAGAAGCGGCCATCGTCACAGATGAACCCGGCACGACGCGCGACTTGGTCGAAGTCGCGCTTGATCTTTCTGGATTGAAGGCGGTCCTGGTCGATACGGCCGGGATTCGGGAAGGGGCGGGGCGGGTCGAGGCAATAGGTATAGAGCGCGCACTGGCACGCGCCGAACGCGCGGATCTCGTTCTCGAACTTCAGGCTTTGGATGAACCAGTCGATGTGGCGATAACGGGAACTGCGCCTCGCATACGGGTTGGTACGAAAGCCGATCTAATTGACTCCCAACGTGACGCGAATGCGTTTGATGTGCTGATCTCTGCGAAGACCGGGTACGGCATCGATGGGCTGATGAGCGAGATCAGCAGACGGGCGCAAGATGCTACGGAAAAGATGGCTGACGTCCTTCCTTCAAGGGTGCGGCACGTCGCGTTGCTCGAACGATGCGCAAGATCGTTGGACGCAGCCGTCGCACAGGAAAGCATGGCCTTGGAACTCAGGGCAGAGGAATTGCGGGATGCCGGTTCCAGCCTAGGGAAGATATCGGGCGCGGTGGATGTCGAGGATCTGCTCGACACGATCTTTTCGGAGTTTTGCATCGGCAAGTGACTCACGTGAAACATGAATTGCTGGCTTCATGACGCCGTCCGGGCGCGGGACGAAGCCATTCCAAGTGACTCACGTGAAACATCATCTGTTCGTGCCAAGAGATTCACGTGAAACATTGAGTTGCCCGTTTGTGGAGCAGGGCATGAAGCGTTTCACGTGAAACTTTCAACGCCTTCGGTAGTCCCTTTCTTGACTTGAGACGGCGGAGAGCGCATCTGCTCCCCAGGATTCAAGAGTATGCTTCGATGGAAATGACATACGACGTCGTCGTGATCGGTGGAGGTCACGCAGGTTGCGAAGCCGCATCCGCTGCTGCTCGCGGCGGGGCGCGGACAGCGCTTGTCACGCTCCAGTTCGCAACGATCGGAGCCATGTCGTGCAACCCTGCTATTGGCGGCCTTGGTAAAGGGCATCTCGTGCGCGAGGTGGATGCGCTCGATGGGCTGATGGGGCGGGTTGCCGACGCGGCAGGAATCCAGTTCCGGCTGCTCAACCGCCGCAAGGGACCGGCGGTGAGGGGACCGCGCACCCAGGCCGACCGGAAGCTCTACAAGGCTGCCATGCAGCGAGCGATCACGGAGCATCCTCGTTTGGACGTCGTGGAAGGCGAGGTCCTGGATATCGAGATCTCCAATGGGCGTGTCGCCAGCGTGGTTCTTGAAGGCGAGAAGCGTATTTCCTGTGGTGCCGTGGTGCTGACCACAGGAACGTTCCTGCGAGGGCTTATCCATATTGGGGAAAGACGGTTTCCAGCCGGGCGCATGAACGAGAAGGCCTCGTTCGGCTTGTCCGAGACGATGGCTCGGGCCGGGTTCAGGCTTGGCCGCCTGAAGACGGGAACGCCGCCTCGGCTTGATGGTAAGACGATCGACTGGGCGTCGCTGGAGAAGCAGGCCGCGGACATCGATCCCGTTCCTTTCTCCTTGATGACGGATCGTATCACGACGCCGCAGATCGAATGCAGTATTACGCGCACCACGGCGGCCACGCATGAGATCATCCGGACGAACATCCATCGGTCGGCCATGTATTCCGGTTCGATCGAAGGAATAGGCCCCCGTTATTGCCCATCCATCGAGGACAAGGTCGTGAAGTTCGGCGACCGGGACGGGCATCAGATCTTCTTGGAACCGGAAGGGCTGGATGACGACACGGTTTATCCCAACGGCATTTCGACGTCGCTTCCTGAAGACGTGCAACTTGCCATTCTCGCGGGCATTCCAGGCCTCGAACGAGCCGTGATGCTCCAGCCTGGCTATGCGATCGAGTATGATCACATCGACCCGCGAGAGCTCGACCAGACCCTCGAGGCGCGGCGCGTGGAAGGGCTTTTCCTGGCGGGGCAGATCAATGGCACCACCGGATACGAAGAGGCAGCGGCACAGGGTATTCTCGCCGGCATCAATGCGGCGCGGCGGGCAGGGGGAGCGGAGGGCGTGACTCTCAGCCGAACCGAAGCCTATATCGGGGTATTGATTGACGACCTCGTCAGTCGCGGCGTGAGCGAGCCATATCGGATGTTCACGTCGCGGGCGGAGTTTAGGCTCTCGCTGCGTTCAGACAATGCAGACGAACGGCTGACGCCGACGGGTATACGACTTGGAATTGTGTCGGATTCCCGTGGGCGACGGTTTGATGAACGACGGCAGTCGCTCGATCATGCCCGCACGCTGATCAAGGGGCTTGGCCTGACGCCGAATGAAGCAAGACGAAACGGCATCGAGATCAGCCAAGATGGCGTGCGGCGCAGTGGATATGAATTGCTCGCTTATGCGGGAATCGATTTCGCCCGTTTGGCATCGATATGGCCTGACCTGAATGATGTGGATCCCGTGACGGCGGAGCGACTGGAAACGGAGGCGCGCTACGCCGTCTATCTCGACAGGCAGGAAGCCGACTTCGCTGCGATTCGTCGGGAGGAACAACGGATGATCCCGAGCGATCTCGATTTTTCGCAGGTACCTGGATTGTCAAACGAATTGAAGCAGAAGATCAGGGAGCGCAGCCCGCGTTCGATCGCCGATGCGCAGCGAATCGACGGCATGACGCCAGCGGCCATCTCGCTCATCATCGCGCACATACGCAATGCTGAAGAGGCCGCATCGCGGAACGCCGCGTGAGCGACCTTCGATTTGAAGGCCTGCGAGCTGTCGCGGGCCCCGTTTCACGTGAAACATTCGAGCGTCTCGCCGAATACGAAGCTATCTTCCTGAAATGGGCGGATCGAATCAACCTTGCTGCTCCATCGACCCTTTCCTATGTCTGGAAGCGGCACATCCTCGATAGCGCGCAGCTGGCATCGCTGGCTCCCGATGCCAGGGCTTGGCTGGATCTCGGCTCGGGCGGCGGGTTTCCCGGCGCTGTGATGGCGATCATCCTTCAAGATCGCGAGGGCGCGCGAATCGACCTGGTCGAGAGCAACCGAAAGAAGGCTGCCTTCCTCCAGACCGCACTTGGGCGCTACAGAGATACGGTTCGCGTGCATGCGCGCCGAATCGAAGACGCATACGAGCTCATTCGGCAACCGGAGATCGTCACGGCACGCGCGCTGGCGCCTCTTTCTATGCTGCTGAACCTTACCTCGCCCTGGCTCATGGCCGGCGCAACGGGGCTGTTTCATAAAGGACGGGATTACCGCGGCGAAGTGAAAGAAAGCCGTGACGCGTGGAATCTCGATCTGGTAGAACATGAAAGTCGGATCGACCCTGAAAGCGTCATCCTGGAAATTCGAAACCTCCGGCCGCGGTAACGCAAAGAGGGTGTCACCGCTGAACGGCCTCAGAGAACCTAGTTTCGGAAAATGAAGAACCGTCCTCGCATTATTACAGTCGCCAATCAGAAGGGCGGCGTCGGCAAGACAACGACCGCCATCAACCTGGCCACCGCCCTTGCCGCGATCGGCGAGCGCGTGCTGATCGTCGACATCGATCCTCAGGGCAATGCCAGCACGGGCCTGGGCATCGATCGGCAAGACCGCAGCGTTTCGTCCTACGACGTGCTGACAGGGGCAATGGGGATCGTAGAGGCGGCCCTGCCGACGGCTGTTCCCGGCTTGTCGATCGTTCCCTCTACCCTCGATCTCCTGGGCGTGGAGATGGAGATCGCCGGAGCGCCCGATCGGGTTGTGCGACTCCGCAATGCGCTGCGCGAGGACAAGGGCGTGCCTTATTCCTATGTGTTGATAGACTGCCCGCCCTCACTCAACCTCCTCACGCTCAATTCCATGGCGGCCGCCGATTCCGTATTGGTGCCGCTCCAATGTGAGTTCTTCGCACTGGAAGGGCTCAGCCAGTTGCTGCAGACCGTCGACCAAGTCCGCCGCACCATCAACCCCAATCTGGCGATACAGGGCATCGTCCTCACCATGTTCGACGGCCGAAACAATCTTGCCAACCAGGTGGTGGAAGACGTTCGGGCGCATATGGGCGACAAGGTCTACGAAACCGTCATTCCCCGTAACGTGCGTGTCTCCGAAGCGCCGTCCTATGGCAAACCGGCCATCCTCTACGATCTGAAATGCAGCGGCAGCCAGGCCTATCTCCAGCTTGCCTCGGAAGTGATCCGGCGCGAGCGGAGGCTGCGCGCGGCATGACCACCCGACCTGCCAACGAAACGACCGGAACGAGACGATGAGTGACGACCTTTCGCGCAAACGCCTTGGCCGTGGCCTTGCCGCGCTGATCGGCGAAATCGACAAGCCGGCCGCGGCCGAGAACCGTCCCGTCAGCGCTGACGGGCGGGCACCGATCGAGTTCCTGTCACCCAATCCGCGCAACCCGCGGCGCCATTTCGGGGATGCCGACCTCGCCGACCTCGCACAATCCATCAGCGAGCACGGCGTCGTTCAGCCCGTGGTGGTGCGGCCAGCATCAGAGAGTGGCCGATACGAGATCATTGCTGGCGAGAGGCGCTGGCGCGCAGCTCAGCGCGCCGGCCTCACGGAGATCCCGATTATCATCCGTGACGTGAACGATCGCGTCGCACTCGAACTGGCAATCATCGAGAACGTGCAACGCGCCGACCTCAACCCGCTCGAAGAAGCGCTTGGTTATCAGCAACTGATCGACGAGCACAGCTACACCCAGGCCGATCTTGGCCAGGTGATCGGCAAGAGCCGCAGCCATGTCGCCAACACGCTGAGGCTGCTGAAGCTGCCCGACGCGGTTCGCGATATGCTCGTCGACGGCTCCCTCTCCGCAGGCCATGCCCGGACCCTGGTGACCGCCGAGGACCCGGCCGGCCTCGCCAAGCGTATCGTGGAGGGGGGGCTGTCCGTTCGCCAGGCCGAAGCCCTCGCACAGCAGCCGCAAGCGGCGACGAAAGAACGCGTTCCGTCGGCCGGTCAGGACAAGGATCCCGATACGCTTGCGCTCGAGAAATTGCTGACGGACGTGACCGGCCTGCGCGTCACCATCAGCCACAAGGACAAGGGTGGCGAGGTGAGGATCGCGTATCGCACGCTCGAGCAGCTCGACGAACTCTGTCGCAAGCTTCAGGATTGAAGCGCGGTGCGTCCTTCGAGGCCCGCTTCGCGGGCACCTCGGGATGAGGTCCGCTGGCCCCAGTTTGCCTTCCTGAACCCGGAAAGCCGGCCTCTGGAAAAGGCATGCGTAAAATCAAGATTCTACAGCGCGGGCGTGAATCCTTTTCCCGCGACGTGCCGTAAACTTCCGTGTCGCCAACGCTCCTCATCCTGAGGTGCCCGCGAAGCGGGCCTCGAAGGATGCACGGCATGACCGTGGCGGGTCTCCGCGCGCGGAGCGCCCGATCTATCTTCTACCGCTGTCGAGCGCGATAGCGAGCAATGTGTGCCGGGCGATTGCTTCGGCCAATTCGGGCCGGCGCCTGGTCTGGAGCACCGCGTTTTGCAGGCGCTCCAGAACGCGGGCGGCGCCGGAGGCGCTCCAGCGTTGCAAGGCGTTTTCGACGGTCCTGCGTCGCGAAAAAAAGACGGGTGGCCGTGCGCCCGCAACGGCCGCAGCCGCGGATTGCCCTTTGGAATCCATCGCCCCGCGCAGTGCGTGCAGGGTCTGGAACTGACGCATCGCGGCGGCGAGCATCGGGTAGATCTGGTTGTTGCCGGAGGCCACCAGCCGCGCGAAAGCGGTCTCCAAGACATCGAGCCGGCCATCGAGCACGGAATCGATCACCTCGTCGACGGACAGCCCGGCCACGTCACCAATCGCCAGTTCGACATCCTCCAGGCTGATCTGATCCTTGCCCTGTGCATAGAGCACGAGCTTCTCCACCTCGCCGCGCGAGGCCATGCGGTCCCCGCCCAAGCTGCGCCGCAGCGCCTGCCTGGCTTCCAGCGTGATCGTCATTCCTGCCTTCTGCAGCTCGTCATCGATGACGGCATCGACGCCTTTCGCCTCATCGGCGTAGCAAGGCAGCGCGATCGCCGCGAAGGCACCTTCGACGACGCTACGCAGCGCCGCGCCTTTCTTGAGGTCCCCCGCCTCGATGAGGATGACTGCGTCGCGCGGCGGATCGCCGGCAAGCACCTTAATCTCCTCGGCGAACGTCTTGCCCGCGCCTGCGTTGCGGATCCAAACCAACCGGCGGTCGGAGAACATCGGGACGGTGCGCGCCTCGTCGATGAGGCGCCCCGGTTGCTGTTCGGCTTCGCCCGCGTCGATCCGTACGACGGAAAAAGGATCGTCAAGGGGAAGACCCGTCTTGCCGGCGAAAAGCCGCGCCCGCTCCGAGACCAGCCCGCGATCGGGTCCGTAGAGAAGGACGATCTTCACCGCTCCGTCGGGCCGCGCCAGCCAGCCGTCGACCTCATGCGCCTTTTTCTGTGCCATGAGGCCTCGCTAGCACGCGACAGCCGCGCGCGCATCAAAATCATGAGGGGAACTTTGATCGTAGCGCCCGGAAGTACGTCATTCTCCGTCGCGCGCGATCTGGAGCATCATTGCCTACCCGAATGCGAAACTTTAAAATCGACAAAGTCTACTAAAACGCTAGACTAAGAGGAAGTAACGGAGGTCCTATGACGTTTCCTTCCAATTCTGCTGGCCGTCGCACGGTGGCAAACGCTGCTCGCCGGTCGAACGTCCAAGTGCTCAGGCATGTGGCGGCCACGACCGCATTCCTTCTCGCCGTCGGTTTCACGGCGGCCTTTGTCTTTGGCGTTCTCGGCCATTGAGGGCGACTGAGAGCAGTTGGGGAGGGGCAGTTCCATCCAGGTTCATTCAATTTTCGGCTTAGACCGGATCGAGCCAGCGGAGGAGAAATGCCATGACTATCCAATTCGTCGCCGACGCCTGCATCCCTGCGGTGCACGGATCCGCCGATGCGCGAAGGCTGCGTGACTTCGCGGCCGCCGCCGAGCAGAACGGCTTCGACGAGGTCGCATTGCCCTTCGGCATCCAGGGGCAGGATGCGATCTTGCTAGCGTCCTACATCTTGCACTCTACCGCCGAGCTCAGGGTGGCGGCCGCCCATGAAGCCGGTCTCGTCGCTCCGGAGATCGCTGCCCGGCAGATCGCGGCTCTCGATCGGTTGAGCGGCGGGCGGCTGACAATCGCCGTTGCCGAAAACGGCACGCAGAATCACGAGGAAAGGCAAGGCCGTCTCGACGAATATCTCGTTCTGCTCAAGCGGCTGTGGGCGAATGACGTGCCCTTCGACCACGAAGGCCGGTACTATCGGGTTGCAGGTGCCTTCACGACCGCGAAGCCCTGCCGGGACGGTCGCGTGCCGATTATGCTTAGGGGGCTTTCGGGACTGGCCATCAAGGTGGCGGCCCGTCACGCAGACATATTCGCGCTGCCCTCGTCGACGGTCGCCGGCGCCGGTCTCACCGTAGAGCGCGTTCGGCGCACTGCGGCCAATCACGGGCGCGCAAGTGCCATTCAGTTCTCATATCCGCTTCGCGCGGCCATCGGCCGAAACAAAGCAGAAGCCAGGGCAAAAGCTGGGCCGGGCCGCGGGGCCAGCGCCGCAACACTGGTCGCCGGCACGCCGGAGCAGGTCGCGCTTGCGATCCTCGACTATCATGCGATCGGCGTTTCCCATTTGGTCATGCATGGTTTCGCTACAGGCGAGGAGGTGGCGGCGTTCGGCCGCCAAGTCATCCCGCTGATTCGCAACGCCGATCGGCACCGGAGCAGGCATACCGGCGATCTTGCGGCCATGTCGCTGCCACCTCCGCGCGACCTGCCCCGGCGGGCCAGCTGACCGCCAGCCAAGACAGGCGTCGATGCAAAATCGCGGGGAGCGGCAGAAACGGGTTGCGTTTTTTCGTGCCATGACCGACCCTGCCTTGTCCCGGGCCTTCGGGTGTCATGAAAGTCGCGTCGTTTGAGTTGCGTTGACGGGGCGGGGGAACAGCCGCCAACCAACAGGTGAGGAACCGATGAGATATCTTCTCCCCCCGCTTCACGAGGGCCACGCGCCGATCTTTCTCCATCAGGCTTTCGAGGATGCGGTGGAAGCGTTCGAGAACTGGGCCCCCGAAGCACCGGAACCAGCGGTCGATTGCGACGGCCGGCCGACGGCCATCAGCGCGGTGTTCGGGCGAATGCGGACATGCACCGATATATTGCCGATGCGTGTCCTGGAGGACGTGCTCGCAGTGTTGCGCGATGTCGACGAACTTGCCCTCGACGCGGGTCAGGCGAGCTATGCGGAGGCGGCCCGCGTCTTGCGCGCGCATTGCGTCGCCCGATTGAAGGCATAGCGCGTATTTTCCACGCTGGATGCGAACGCCAATCCGCGACATTGTACATTTCATTCTCGGCGCGCGCCTGGGCGCGGGCGATCGATGTCACTCACTTCAAGGTGAGGCCGGCACTGTTGCTGGCGCCTGCCTGAGCGACTAAGAAGTTGCGAAATCCAGCGGCTATTCCAACTACGCGATGTCTTCCCTGACCACGTCTTCTGCTTTCCCGGCGCTCGACAACCTGCATGTCGGCATTATCGGGCTGGGTTATGTCGGCCTGCCGCTGGCGATCGTCTTCGCCAAGCATTTCCGCGTCACCGGTTTCGACGTCGACGAGGCTCGTATCGCGGCTCTCAGGGCTGGCATCGACCGTACGGGCGAAGCCACGCCGCAGGAGCTCTCGAGCGAGAATCTTGATTTTTCGGCTGACCGCGGGGTGTTGCGTGACTGCAAGCTGATCATCGTCGCAGTGCCGACCCCGATCGACCAAGCCAAGCAGCCGGACTTGCGGCCTCTGTTCGACGCCTGCCGGACCGTCGGAGAGGTGATCACCGAGGGCACCACCGTGGTCTTCGAATCGACGGTCTATCCCGGCGCCACGGAAGAGGATTGCGTGCCGCTGATCGAGTCCGTTTCCGGATTGCGTTGCAATCGCGACTTTTTCGTCGGCTATAGTCCCGAGCGCGTGAATCCAGGTGATCCGACCCACAAGATCGAGACGGTGGTCAAGGTGACTTCCGGAGGCACCGCCGAGACGGCCGAATTCGTCGACAGCGCCTATCGCCAGGCCATCCCGGCCGGCACCTACAAGGCGCCGTCGATCCGGGTCGCGGAAGCCGCCAAGATCGTCGAGAACACGCAGCGCGACGTCAATATAGCTCTGGTGAATGAATTGGCCGTGCTGTTCGGCAAGATGGGCATCGACACGTTGCAGGTGCTGGAGACGGCGGGCACCAAGTGGAATTTCCTGCCCTTCCGCCCTGGCCTTGTCGGCGGCCACTGCATCGGCGTCGATCCGTATTATCTCACCCACAAGGCGCGCCAACTCAACTTCCATCCGGAGATGGTGCAGGCAGCGCGGCGCATCAACGACGATATGGGCGAGCACGTCGCGATCGAAACGGTCAGGCTGCTCCTCGAACGAAAGCTGACTCCGCCTTTCCGAACGTTGGTCCTCGGCTTCACCTTCAAGGAGAATTGCCGCGATATCAGGAACAGCCGCGTCGTCGACATCGTCAGGAAATTGAGAGGCTTCAACGTCGCGGTCGATGTCCACGATCCCGAGGTAGATCCGCGCGACGTGCGCCAGGAATACGGGCTCGAACTCCGCGAGACGCTCGAAGCCGGGACCTATGACGCGGCGATCGTCGCGGTCGGCCACAAGAGCATCCGCGAAATGGGCGTGGAACGGGTTCGCCGATTGCTGAAGCCGCAAGGCATCGTCTTCGACGTCAAGGGGATTTTTCCAATGGATGGCGTCGATGCGCGCCTCTGACGCCGCGAAAACAAGGCTGGGGCGGTCGACATGAAAATCTTCGCGTACAAGCCCGGTCATGATGGCCACGTGACCCTCGTCGAGGATGGCAGCCTCGTTTTCTCCATCGAGGCCGAGAAGGATTCTGGTCCGCGCTATGCGCCGCTCTCGCCCGAGGACATTCTTCACGGGCTTTCCCTAATCGACGGGATCCCGGACGTCGTCGCGGTATCGGGCTGGCTCAAATCCTTCAGGCCGATGGCTGATCCGATCGGTGCGGGTTACTTCGATGCCGACGGGTCGAAAACCGAAGACAGGCCCCATCGCCTGCTGGGACGCGAAGCCCGTTATTTCTCTTCCAGCCACGAGCGATCCCACATCGTGGGCAGCTACGCCCTGTCGCCTTTTCCGCAGGGCGAACCTTGCTATGCGCTGGTCTGGGAAGGAGTCATCGGCACGTTCTACCGCATCGATGCTGATCTCAAGGTGACGCGCCTCGGCACGCCGCTCAGCGGACCCGGGCACAAATATGCCTTCATCTACGGGCTCGCCGACCCGACCTATCCGGCGGACGCCCGCAAATCGCGCCGCGAGGATGCCGGCAAGCTGATGGCCCTGGCGGGTTTCGGCGGTGAGGGAGGGGAGACGGCCGAGGAAAGGCGGCTGATGGACCGCGTGCTTTCGCATGACGCGGTGGCGTCGGCGCTGAGGAAAGCCGACTTCACCGATTCGCCCTTTTTCAATATCGGCCTGGAGACCCAGGCGTTTCGGGACCTGGCAAGGCGTTATCAGCGCGAGATCTTCGAGCGCTTTCACGATTTCGCGCTAAAAAACATGCGCGACGGCCTGCCGTTGCTCGTCTCGGGCGGTTGCGGGCTCAATTGCGACTGGAACAGCGACTGGCGCGCGACCGGGCTCTTTGCCGACGTCTTCGTGCCGCCCTGCGCCAATGATTCCGGGTCGGCCATCGGTACGGCCGCGGATGCGCAATTCGCACTCACCGGCAACGCAAAGCTCGACTGGTCCGTCTATGCGGGTGAAGATTTCGTCGTCGATGCCACCGATCTCGATGGTTTCGTGGCGGAGCGGCGGGACGATGCCGAGATCGCGCGGCGGCTCGCCGACGGCGCCGTCTTCGCCTGGGTGCAGGGGCGCTACGAGATCGGGCCCCGCGCGCTGGGCAACAGGTCGCTGCTTGCCGCTCCCTTCACCGCGGAAACCCACGCGAGGCTCAACGCGATCAAGCGGCGGGAGGAATTCCGTCCGATCGCACCCATCATGATGGAGGAGGAGCTAAACCGGCTGTTCCACAATCATGGGCCGAGCCCTCACATGCTCTATTTCCAAAAGGTGAAGACCGACGCGCTGAAGGCAGTGACCCATGTCGACGGAACCGCCCGCGTCCAGACGGTGAGCCGCGTCCAGAACAGCCGGATCTACGATCTCCTTTCCGCCTTCAAGCGGCTGACCGGCTATGGTGTTCTCTGCAACACCTCGCTCAATTTCAACGGCAAGGGTTTCATCAACCGCATGAGCGATCTTGCCCTCTACGCCCGT
This sequence comes from Mesorhizobium sp. 1B3, assembly GCF_050958605.1. Classification (NCBI taxonomy): domain Bacteria; kingdom Pseudomonadati; phylum Pseudomonadota; class Alphaproteobacteria; order Hyphomicrobiales; family Phyllobacteriaceae; genus Mesorhizobium; species Mesorhizobium sp. 1B3. Next base: position 181,732 of record NZ_JBJHDO010000011.1, read on the forward strand.
CAGACTGGGCTCGACGGTTTCGTGGTGGGCGACACCCTCTATCGCAAGGCGTGAAGCTTCAGCTTCGGACCAAAAGCAGGTTCTGGCCGGTGGCGCCCACCTCCCTGTAGCCCCGCGCCGCAAGAAAGGCGATACAGTCCGTTTCCCATAGATCGCGCTGGACGGTTTCGATCAGTAGCGCGGCCGGCCAGAGATCGGCTGGGCCTTTCGCGAACAAGGGCAGAAGCGCTCGGTCCTCGTAGCCCTCGACATCGATCTTGAGGAGGTCGATTGTCGAGAAACCTTCCGCTGCCAGGAGGTCCGGCAACGGTTCGATTCGCGCATCCTGTGGCTTCGCGTCGGCGCCGGCCCCGGCAGCCAGCATGGAAGATTGGCCGACATTGCCGCCACCGTCGAAATAGAGCTGCATGACGGCGCTCCTTTCGCCGGCGCCGAGATCGAGCGCGACGACGTTGCGAGCGCCATTCGCTTCGATGTTGAAACGCAGCTTGGCGAATGTGCGGGGATGCGGCTCCAACGCCAGGATCCGCGACGGCGGCCCGGCCAGGCTGGCGACCCACAACGCATAGGTGCCGATATTGGCGCCGATATCGACGAAACTCATCCCCGGGCGAATGTAGGGCTCGATCAGCCGCCGTTCCGCCGTTTCCGGCAGTCGGCCGGCGCCGAAAAGCACGCGGTCGCAATAGTTCTCGGCCGGGTAGGTCCTGAAATTCAGCCCGCCCACCGTGACGTCGTATGGCCCCCGGTACTTGCGCCGGATGCGTTTGCGCAGGCGGTGGCGTGTCGAGCCGGAGAATAGACGATGCGTCGCGAGCCACCATGAAAAGCGGGCGCCAAGCGAGGCCCGACGTCGGCCGAAGAGCGTTTCCGCGTCCAGCTCGGTTGTTTTCATTGGGCCACGGATATCGAACGTTTGGGCTGCGGTTCGTCCAGAGCGGCGCGCGCGGCGCCGGTGACCGCCTCCTTCTGCTCCGGCGTGAGATCCTCGACTTGTTCGCCGTCGGCCAGTCGCACGGTCACCTCCCGATGCGCGAAATGTATGCCCTCCCTCTGGAAGAGCTCGCGGATGGCGGCATAGATGACCTTGCGTGTCACGAACTGATCGCCGGGACGGGTCATGAACTTGACGCGCAGGATCATGGCCGAGTCCTCCATGGCATAGACGCCTTGCGACTTCAGCGGCTGCAGGAACATCTTGCCGATGACGGGATCCTCCAGCAATTGCTGGCCGAGCTTCTTGATCAGCTTGCGGACCCTGTCGACATCGGTGTCGTAGGTGAGCCGCAGCGGCAGTTTCATCATGACCCAATCGCGCGAATAGTTGGTGAGCTGGCGGATTTCGCCAAAGGGAATGGTGTTCACCGCGCCGCGGTGATGGCGCAGTTGGAACGAGCGGATGGAGATCTTCTCGACCACGCCCTTCGCGCCCGCGACTTCGATGTATTCACCTTTGCGGAACGCGTCGTCGAGCAGGAAGAAGGCGCCGGAAAAGATGTCCCGAATGAGCGTCTGGGCGCCGAAGCCTATGGCTATGCCGACCACACCCGCGCCGGCGAAGAGCGGCCCGATCGCCACGCCGAGATTGGCGAGCACGATCATGGTGGCCACGACAACGATCAACGCCACGATGGCGTAGCGGAAGATCGGCAGCAGAGTCGCCAGGCGGGACTGCCCCTTGCCGCTCTCCCCTTCGCTTTCGCCGGGGTTGAATGGCCGGTCCTCGAGCGAGCCGCCTTCCTCGACGATCTTGATGTCGATGAAGTTGTTGACGGCGCTATAGGCCGAAGCCGCGACGAAGATCACCAGCAATATGTCGAGGGTCGCCGAAACAGGATGACCCCCCTCCCGTCCGAGGTCGATGCCCCACAGTCGCGCCAGCAGGCCCATGGACAGGACGAGCACGACCGCGAAGACGGCGTTTTCGAAGAAATACTTGAAGACGGGATTGAATTTCTGCGGCCTCGGCCTCTTCACCAGGAGCTCGGGCTTGAAGACCGTGATCTCCTCGCCCTCCTCGAGAATATCTCGTTCGTGCTCGCTCAGTGCGGCCAATTTCTCCTTGGCCTCCTCCTCCCGTTGCTGGGCGCGCCTATCGGCTGCTTCCTCGCGGGCCAGCCGCCGATAGAAGGATAGTTCCAGGCGCTCGTAGATCGAATCGAGCACCAGGATCGCGACGCCGTAGACGAAGATGGCAACAACGAAAACGAGCAGCGGCGCGCCGACCAGCACATAGCCGCCTGGAAGACCTAGAATGAGCCGCAGCGAACTCACGAACCATGCGATGCCGAGATAAACCAGGATCAACGACAAGGCGGCCCGCGCCGCGAAGCGCTGCCAGGCCGGCTTGGAAGCGGGGTCGCCCTTGCCGAGGAGGATGGCGTGCAGCTCCCGGCGGTGGAGGATCGCAACGGCGCTGAACATGACGGCGCAGATCAGCATCGCCACGATGAAGGCGAGGCGATAGGCGTCGTCGTCGATGCCGAGCAACTGCGTCCAGCGACAAAAACCGATAAGAAAGGCCGCGACCGCGGCTACGAGCGACCAGTCGCGGTGGAGCCTGCGGGCAGCTTCGTCGTCGACGTTGATCAGCCTATGGGCCGGCGTGTCGGGGGCGTAGAAATTCCATAGGATAACCGACCTGACGATGCGGTAGATCGCGAAGACGGAGATGATCAGGAAAGTCGTTTGCCGCGTCGGTTCGTGACCCGTGTCGAAGATCAACGCAACGCCCATGGCGACGACGACGCTGATTCCCGTGCTGAGCAGCATGACCGCGGCCCGTCCGAGCAGAAAGGAGAGCTTTCGCGACCGTCGTGTTTCGTTGGGATGATAGAGTTCCTTGAAATGCTCGCGCGCCCATCCGGTGGTGAAACGATAGGTCTCGAGCCCGAGGAACAATCCGCTGAAGGCCGTGCCGACGGCGACGAGAATCCAGGTGAGCGTGCCCTGCGGGCTCGACGCTTTCAGCATTTCGTCGAAGTTTTTCAGGAAACCAGCCGAGTTTGCGATCATGCCGCGCAGCTTCTGCCGGGCAATCAGGAGCTGCTCGCTCGACAGAGCCGTCACCATCGACATGGAAGGCGACTCCTCCGCCTTCGGCTGCTGCGGCTGCACGACGATCACGGTCGAGCCGGCCTTGCGTGCATCGTCGAGGAACTGGTCGAAGGAAGTTCCGGTGCCGGCCTGCTTGCCGGATGAGGCAAGCGGCAGGAACTGGGCGGAGGCGACCGTGGCACCGAGGGACGTCGCCAGAATGGCTGCGATGAAAATGGGAAAAAGCCATCGGATGAAGACGGTGGCCCGCCGACTGCACATGCCAATCATCGCTAAGAACCTGACTCCTGGCGCGGCTGCACTTTCCCGCTTCCGCCAAACCGCGGATACGCTCATCCGCCTATTTAGGTTCAGTTCCCCCTGCTTCGCAATGTGTGTCCCTGCAATCGCCGGGCGAAGCGAGGCCGGCACACTGTCGTTCTGGCTGAGCATCGGCTCGCCGCCGTAAGGAATCGGACGGCTCCGCCAGGCGCAAACCCACGCGACGCGAGGTAAACTTCCCCTTGCGTCCGATGTCGCGCATTGCAACAGTACGGGACGGGTGGAGAAACACTCTCGGCGATCCGAACAGGTTCGAAACCGGCGTGTGTTTCTTCCGGGCCAGGGACAGGGAATGGACAAAGGGACGGATCTTCTAAGAGTCGAAGGGCTACGGGTATCAATCGCCTTGCAGCGCTCGATGCTGGAGGTCGTAAGCGACGTTTCCTTCCGCGTTCCCGCCGGTAAGACCGTCGCGATCGTCGGCGAATCCGGGTCCGGAAAGTCGATCACCGCGCAAGCGATCCTGGGGATTCTGCCTCCGGTCGCCTCCGTCACCGGCGGCCGCATCCTCTTTCGCGATCCGAAGATGCCGGAAAAGCAGATCGATATCGCCGCGCTCGACCCCAGAAGCGCCGATATGCAGCAATTGCGCGGCGGCCGCATCTCGATGATCTTCCAGGAGCCGATGACCTCGCTCTCGCCGCTGCACAAGATCGGCAATCAGGTGGAGGAGGCGCTCGTGCTCCACCGCAAGGTCGAGCGCGGTCAGGCACGGCCCATGACGGAGGAGATGCTCAGGAGGGTCGGGTTCCCGGATCCTTCGCGAGCCTATGACATGTATTCGATCGAGCTGTCGGGCGGCCTGCGGCAGCGCGCCATGATCGCCATGGCGCTGATTTGCCGGCCAGCGCTGCTGATTGCCGACGAACCCACGACCGCCCTCGACGTGACGGTCCAGGCGCAGGTGCTGGGCCTCCTGAAGAACCTGCAGAAGCAGTTGCACATGTCGTTGCTGCTCATCACCCACGATCTCGGCGTCGTCGCCAGCATGGCGGACGAGGTGATTGTGATGCATCAGGGCGAGGTGGTGGAGGCCGGGACGGTGGAGGCCATTTTCCGGCGGCCTGGCCACGCCTACACAAAAGCGCTGATGCGTGCCGTGCCGACCTTGTCCATGGGCCCGCACGAGAAGCTTGTTGCGCTGCGTGACCACGAGCACGTCATTCCGGCCTCGATGCGCAAAAAACCGGTCGTGGCCGACCGTGAGGGCAAGCCCCTGCTCTGTGTGCGCAATCTGTCGAAAGGCTTCAACATCCGCAAGGAGGGTTGGCTGCTGGGGCATCAGCGCAAGGTGATGGCGGTCGACGACGTCAGCTTCGACGTCTTTGCCGGAGAGTGCCTCGCCATCGTCGGGGAAAGCGGTTCTGGAAAGACGACGGTCAGCAAGCTAATCATGCGGGCTCTCTCGGCGGATGCCGGGCACATCCATTTCGACAACGGCGACATCGATTGCGAGATCACGGAACTCGCCGGCAAGGCGCTGATGGAATTCCGGAAGCGTATCCAGATCGTTTTCCAGGACCCCTTCGCTTCGCTCAGCCCCCGCTCCACGGTGCTCAACATCTTGAGAGAGCCGCTCGAGATCCACGGCATCGGCACGCCGGCTTTGGTCAAAAAGAACGCCGCCGAGCTTATGGGATTGGTGGGGCTACAACCCAGTTACCTCAACCGGTACCCCCACAGCTTCTCGGGCGGCCAGCGCCAGCGAATCGGGATCGCCCGCGCGCTCGCCCTGTCGCCCGATCTCCTGATCTGCGACGAGCCCGTCTCGGCGCTCGACGTTTCCGTCCAGGCGCAGATCCTGAACCTTCTCAAGAAGCTGCAGGCCGAGCTCGGCCTGACGCTGATCTTCATCTCGCACAATTTGGCCGTCGTGAAATATCTCGCCAACCGCATCGCCGTGATGCGCCGGGGCCGGATCGTCGAGATCGCGCCGACGGCCGCCCTGTTCGGCAATCCCGTCCATCCCTACACCCAGGCGCTTCTCAACGCCGTGCCTCATGCCGATCTCGACCACAAGCTCGATTTCGAGCACCAGATCGACGAGACCCAGGACGAGACCGAATGCTGGGACCCGGCCTTCAAATCCGACGACCCGGCGGAACTGTCGCTACAGAAGGTCGCTGACGGTCACTTCGTGCTGTCGCGCGCCCATTTCAAGGAGAGGCTTTCGGCATGACCCCAGCCCGTTCGCTCCGTCTCAAGATGCTCGCCACCCTGGCGGCCCTCTGGTGGCTCGCCGTTCCGGCCGCGGCCGAGGAGCCCGCCGACATAGCGGATGCCGTGAAGAGCGGCGCGCTGCCGCCGGTCGCCGAAAGGCTCCCGGAGAAGCCGCGTATTATCGATATGGCCGCGCTGGGCAAGACCGAAGGGCGCTATGGCGGCACGATGCGCCTGATCATGGCGGATGCCAAGGACATCCGCATGATGACCATCTACGGCTATTCGCGACTGGTCGTCTTCGACAAGGACCTGAACCTCGTTCCGGACATCCTCGAGTCCTTCGACGTGGAGGAGGGGCGTATCTTCACGCTGCATCTGAGACGCGGGCACAAATGGTCCGACGGCGCCCCACTCACGGCCGAGGACTTCCGCTATTTCTGGGAAGACGTCGCGCTGAACGAGGAGCTGTCGCGCGGCGGTCCGGACCAGCAGATGCTGGTCGACGGCAAGCCGCCTCGCTTCGAGGTCGTCGACGAATTGACCGTCCGCTACACCTGGGACAAGCCCAACCCGCTGTTCCTGCCATCGCTTGCTGGGGCCAGCCCCAATTACATCTATCTGCCCGCGCATTACATGAAGCAGTTCCACAAGCGTTATGCCGATCCCGAAAAGCTCGCCGGGGCAGTCGCCAAGGAGAGATCGCGGGACTGGATCGCGCTCCATACGGTGAAGGCGCGGCAATACCGGCCGGAAAATCCGGATCTGCCCACGCTCGAGCCCTGGGCCAACACGACCCGGCCGCCGGCGGAACGTTATGTCTTCAAGCGCAATCCCTATTTCCATCGCGTCGACGCTTCGGGCCGGCAATTGCCCTATATCGGCACGGTGTCGATGACCATGAGCTCGAACGACATCATCCCCGCCAAGACGGGCAGCGGCGAAAGCGATCTTCAGGCGCGCTATCTGCGCTTCGACAACTACACCTTCCTGAAGCAGGCGACGAAAACCCATCCCATCAAGGTGAAGCTGTGGCGCGACGGGACCGGCTCGAAGGCGGCCTTCCTGCCCAACCTCAACACCAATGATGCCGTCTGGCGGGAGATCTTCCGCAAGGTCGAGTTTCGGCGCGCGCTGTCACTGGCCATCAACCGATCGGAGATCAACCAGCAGTTCTTCTACGGCCTGGCGCATGAGGGGGCTAATTCGGTGCTGCAGAGTTCGCCCCTCTACAACGAGAAATTCGACCAGGCCTGGGCCGCCTACGATCCCGAACAGGCGAATGCGCTGCTGGACGGGATCGGCCTGAAGCGAAACGACAGCGGCACGCGGGTGCTGCCGGACGGCCGGCCAGCGCAACTGATCATCGAATTCGCGGGAGATACGCAGGAGACCGATATCGTCGAGCTGGTGCGCGAACATTGGGGCGCGCTCGGCCTCAAGGTCTATGCGCGGCCCTACCAGCTCGACATGTTGAGGCGCCGCTTCCTTGCCGGCGATACGCTCATCTCGGTCTGGAGCGGACTGAGCGTCGGCGAGGCTACGCCCGACCTGCCGCCGGAGGAGCTCGCTCCGGTTTCCGGCGTCCAGGGCAACTGGCCGAAATGGGGAGAACATACCGACAGCGCCGGCAAGGCCGGCGAACCGGTGGATCTGCCGGCGGCGAAGGAGCTTCTCGATCTCTACCGGAGTTGGCGGGTGTCGGAGACCACCGAGCAGCGCCGGGAGATCTGGGAGAAAATGCTCGCCATCTTTACCGATCAGGTCTTCACCATCGGCACGGTCAACAGCGTGCGCCAACCGGTCGTGACTCACGCCAAGCTTCAGAACGTACCGGAGGAGGGCGTCTACGCCTTCTCGCCGAGCGCCTATTTCGGCCTCTATATGCCGGATACGTTCTGGTACCAGGAATAGCCGCTCGTGCTCCGCTATATCGGATTCAGACTCCTTGCGGCGATCCCCACACTTCTGCTGATCAGCGCGCTGATCTTCTTCATCATCGAGCTGCCGCCTGGTGATTATTTCGAGACCTACATTGCGGAGCTGCAGGCCCAGGGCGAAACCGTCGATCCCAGGAAGATCGAATATCTCAAGCATCAATATGGCTTCGACCAACCGGCGATCGTGCGTTACGGCACCTGGTTATGGGGCATGCTGCAAGGGGATTTCGGCTATTCCTTCGAATATGAGATGCCGGTTACGGATGTGGTTGGCAACAGGCTTTGGCTCACCATCCTCGTGTCCACCGTAACCATCATCTTCACATGGCTTATCGCCTTTCCGATCGGCATCTATTCGGCGACCCATCAATATTCGTGGAGCGACTACGGCCTGACCTTCTTCGGCCTGCTCGGCCTGGCGATACCCAATTTCCTGTTCGCCCTGATCCTCATGTATCTGGCGAATATCTGGTTCGGCACGTCGATCGGCCATCTGATGGATGCGCAATATCTCGATCAGCCGATGAGCTGGGAGAAGTTCCGGTCGATAGCCGCGCATATGGTTATTCCGGTAATCGTGATCGGCACGTCGGGCACGGCCGGCATGATACGCCGCTTGCGGGCCAACCTGCTCGACGAGCTCCACAAGCAATATGTGACGACGGCCCGTGCAAAGGGTGTGCCGCCGCTGCGGGCCCTGGTCAAATATCCGCTGCGCATGTCGCTCAACTTTTTCATCGCCGATATCGGCAGCATCCTGCCGGCGGTTATTTCCGGCGCGGAGGTGGTGGCCATCGTGCTTTCGCTTGAGACAACCGGCCCGCTGCTCATCCGCGCATTGCAGAGCCAGGACATGTATCTGGCAGGTTCGTTCCTCATGTTCCTTGCCACGTTGACGGTTATCGGGGTGCTGATTTCCGACATTGCGCTTGCCATACTGGATCCGCGCATCCGCCTGCAGGGAGGGCGTCGCCGATGAGTTCGGCCCTCCCACCCGATGGCGCGCCGCTCGCCCATTTCGTTTCCGACAAGCCGTTCGATCCCAAGGCGATCGAGAAGCTGACGCCGGAACAGGAGCGCATCTATCTCGCCTCGCAGCTCAGGCTCATGTGGTGGAAGCTGCGGAAACACCGGGCAGCGGTGGTCTCGGGCCTCTTCCTTGCGCTGCTCTATCTGTCGATTCCCTTCAGCGAATTCCTGGCCCCTTACAACCTCAATCATCGTCAGGTCGACCACATCTACATGCCGCCGCAGCGGCTGCATCTTTTCCACGAGGGCCGCTTCGTCGGGCCGTTCGTCTACGGTAGTTCGTTCGAGTTGGACATGGAGACGCTGGAGCGGAAGTACGAGACGGATCGCACGAAGGTCTATCCGCTGCGTTTCTTCTGTAAGGGCGAGGAGTACACTTTCTGGGGCCTGTGGCAGGCCAACCGACGCCTGTTTTGCGCAGCCGAGAACGGCACGGCCTATCTGCTCGGCACCGATCGCCTGGGGCGCGACGTGCTGTCCCGTATCATCTACGGCACGCGCATCTCACTGACCATCGGCTTGATCGGCATCACGATCAGTTTCGTGCTCGGCATCACGATTGGCGGGCTGGCGGGATATTACGGTGGGTGGCTGGACCACGTCGTGCAGCGCATCATCGAGGTTCTGCAGAGCTTGCCGAGCATCCCGCTGTGGCTGGCGCTTGCGGCCATCATGCCCGTCACATGGAGCCCGATCCTGGTCTATTTCGGCATAACGCTCATCCTGGGGCTTCTCGATTGGACGGGACTGGCGCGCGCGGTGCGCTCGAAACTGCTGTCGTTGCGCGAAGAAGACTATGTGATGGCGGCGGAACTGATGGGGGCGAGCCCGATACGCATCATCTTCCGGCACCTCATCCCGGGCTTCATGAGCCATCTGATCGCCTCGGCCACCATCACCATCCCAAGCATGATCCTTGGCGAGACGGCGCTGAGCTTCCTCGGCCTCGGCCTTCGCCCACCCGTCACGAGTTGGGGCGTGCTTCTCAACGAAGCGCAGAACATCAATGTCGTCGCGCTTTATCCATGGCTGATCGCGCCCGTCGTGCCGGTGATCCTGGTCATCCTGGCCTTCAACTTCCTGGGTGATGGGCTAAGGGACGCGGCCGATCCCTATCGGTGATCCTTCGAGGCCCGCTTCGCGGGCTTCCGGACGAAGAAGTTGTACCAGACCAAGTTGGTCTTTGAGCGGTCGCGCGTTGCCCCTCACTGTCCTGCCGGACATCTCTCCCCGCGCGCGGGGAGAGAGACGACGGCCGCTTGGGTTTCGCCAATCGGAGCCGTTGGCGATTGGCGAAAGTCGGGACCACAGCGGTCTTCTCCCCGTTCACGGGGAGAAGTGGCCGGCAGGCCGATGAGGGGCTTGCCCGAAGGTCAATCCTGCGTGAGCGAAGCAGGCCTCGAAGAACGAACCAATTCATCCGCTTCGTGAAACGACAAGCCGCGCTCTAGGCGCAAATAGGAGATCAGGGCTTCGAGTGTCGACCACGCCGATTCGTCGTGCACGAGATGATGGCTCAAGATGCCGAGTGGAGCGCCGCCGCGGCCGCGGGCCTGGCGAAGCCGGCGCAGCAGTTCGTCGGCGATCGCCTCCGGACCATGGCCAGTGCGGCCGCCCGTCCAGTTCATCACGTCGATCTGGGTATTCAACTCGGGCAGCGTCGTACCGGTCCTCTGCCAGGACCAGGTGGAAAGAGCGGTGAAGCCGCATTCATGCACGCGCGCCGCCAGCTCCGGGGCTATCCGGTTCCAGGGCGGTACCAGGATGCCCGACAGGCTGCCGGGAAACAAGCCGAGCAGGCGGCGGCGCCCAGACGTCAGTTCGGCAAGCTCCGCTTCCACATCTCGGCCGGCGAGCTCGACCGCCTTCTGGCCCTCGGGCATGTGGTTGCGATGTGCGTAGCCGTGGGTGCAGGAGGTGACGAGCAGCTCATCGGACAGACGGTCGGCCAGGGCCGCGGTGGCAAGGGCCGGGATGACGGCGAGGAGAAGCGGGACGTCGAAACGCCGGACAAGGTCGATCAGCCGGTCGAGGCGGTCGCTCGGTTCGGTCGCATCGTCGTCGCGCAGCCAGAAACGGGCCTGCAGGCCCTCGTCGCGCCAAATGTCGAGCTCGGCGCTGACCGCCCTAAAATGTTTCACGTGAAATGCCCCTGATCGTCCCGCCCATAAAGCAGGGGATCCAGATGCGAAGCGAGCAGCCGGGCGACGTTGGCGATATCGTGGTCGCGCTCCACCTTGCTCCGGCCGGCGGCACCGAGTTCCTGCCGTGCCGCAGGGTCGGTAAGCAGCGTGCGTAGCGCGCCGGCGTAAGCCTCGGCGCTTTCGCCCGTCAGGAATCCCGTCACGTTCTCCTCGACCACGACCGGCACGCCGGCCGTGCGCAATGCCGCGACCGGCAGTCGGCACGCCTGGGCTTCGAGATAGACCATGCCGAAAGCTTCGCTGAAGCCGGGCCAGGCGAAGAGGTCGCCGGTCCGCATCCAGCGCAGCACTTCATCCGGCTGCAGCGCGCCGGTGAACAGGATGCGGCCGGCGGGAAGCGGCGCGAACAGGGCCTCGATATCCGGCCGCATCGGCCCGTCGCCGATGACGACCAGATTCCAGGGGGTGTCGGCCAAACGGCCAAGGGCAGCCGCCAGCAATTGGTAGGAGCTGAACTTGGCGTTCGGCCGCATCATGCCGACGGCGACGATGAGCGGAGCAGGGCTGTAGAAGCTTTCTGTCCCGACCTGCTTGTCCTTCACCGCATCGATCGCGGCGAGATCGATGAAGGGCAGGAGCCGCACGACCGTTCTCATATCCGGCAGGAAGGATTGCAGATACTCCCCGTCCGAAGGCTTCAGGCAGAAGTTCACCGCCGCCTGCCGTACCGCTGCTTGGACAGCCTGACGGGAGACAAGCCAGTCCTCGTCGGTCGCCTGGCGGGTCCGGCAGGCTTCGGCGGTGACGTAGGGGATGCCGAGCTTTACCGCCACTTGCGGGCCGATCCAGTCCGGCGCCTTGCAGTAGGGGTGATAGGTAAACCAGAGGTCGGGCCCGGGCTCCACGCCTTTTTCCCACGCGTCGATCAGCCGACCGGCCTCCGCTTCCGCGGCCAGCCGCCGTTCCGCGCCGATCTCGGCCGATGGCCGCTTCTGGTAGGATATGACGCGCGAAGCGAGCTCGACTTCGTAGCCGGCCTTTTCCAAAGCAGCCATGAGCAGCCGTGCGACCACCCTGTCACCGGATGGAATGGGATGATCGGGTGTCTTCAGCGGCGCATAGAAGGCAATCTTCATGGGGTCATCGATATCCCGCCACGCTCCTGCCCGCCGCGAGTTCGGAGATGATGCGCGCCGTATTTTCCGCGCCCTCGAGATCGATCCGCGGCCGGTCCGGGGCAGGGCGCGCCATGACACGCGTTATTGCCGCAGCAATTTCCTGCGGCGTCTCCATGTCGTGGCTCAGCGTTTCGGCCAGGCCGTTCGCGTCCAGGATTTCCGCGCGACGTATCTGCTCCGTCTCGATGCCGTCGGAAAGCGGGACGACGATCGCCCGGCAGCCGGCCATGCAGAGATCGGCCACCGTGTTGTAGCCGGCCCGCGATATGGAGAGCCTGGCCCTCTTCAGCACGGAAGGCAGGTCCGGCAGGAAGTCGCGAAGGACGACGTCACCGGAGACGAGACGCAGCAGTTCGGCCCGGTCTTCCCTAGAGAAACGCAGTCCGGTGACGATGCACCAGCGCGCATCGCGCAGAATCGAGAGCTCCTTCGCCGCCGCGGCTGCCATGACGAGCTTGCGCCCTAGGGCCCCGCCCCCGACGGATACCACCACGTCGTAAGTCTCTCCGGCCGAGGATGCCGGCGTTTCCTCGGGCGCGACGATGCCGGTGTAAAGCACCTTGTCGGCGATCTCGCCGGCGAGCGGAAAGGTCCGCTCGAGGCGCACCAGCCGCGAGTCGCCATGCACCAGGACATGGTCGAACAGCGACCGGACATAATTGATCGTGTCCCGGTCCTTCTCGATCTTGCCGGTCTCCTGAAGTATGTCGCGCACCGACGAAATTATGACTGGCCGGGGCTGCATTCGCCGAGCGGTCTCTAGCAGCGGCAGCAGCTCGAAGCGCATCTGGCGCCGCCCGAAGGGAAAGGCTTCGGTGATGACGACGTCCGGCTCCGCCTGGGAAAGGATGCCGAGCAGCATCTCGCGGCGCCGGTTCCGGTATTCGTCGGTCAGCGGATTGCCGGAAGGATCCTCCAATTTGTTGAAGGCCTCTCCGACGGCGCGCACCGGCGGCAGGAAATGGACGCGGGCGCCATTATCCTGGAAGTTCGGGATGGGCTCGCCACCGTAGGCGAGCTCGACTTCCATGCCGGCGGCTGTGAGCGCCTTGACGATGCGCATGGCGCGAAAGACATGGCCGACACCCATGAGGTGCTGCACATAGAACAGGATGCGGGTCATGGCTGGACCGTTTCGAGAGTCTTGGCGCCGCCGATGCCGGAGTTTTCAAACCGGCCGATCAGCGTGCCGATCGTCGCCAGATGGTCGAATTTCGCATGGACGCGGCTGGCGCCGGCCACGGCATAGCGTTGCCGCAGGGTGGGGTCGCGGACAAGACGGTCGATCGCCGCGGCAAGAAGCTTGGGATCGTTGGGCGGAACCAACGCGCCGTTGACGCCGTCCTCGATCAATTCCGGAATGGCCGAAACGGGCGTCGAGAGGCAGGCCAAGCCCTGACTCTGTGCTTCGACAAGCACGTTCGGCAGCCCGTCGCGATCGCCATTGCCGGCTACGCGACAGGGCAGGATGAAGAGGTCGGAGGAGCGATAGGCCGACAGGATTTCGGCCTGCGCGCGCGAGCCGAGCAGCGAGATGCGGTCTTGCAGGCCGCGGCGCGCGACATGCGCCTTGAGCTCCTCCCAGAGCTCGCCGCCCCCGACATGCGTCCAGTGCCAGTGCAGATCGTCGGGAAGGAGGGCGAGGGCTTCGACCAGCGTGTCGAGGCCTTTCTTCTCGACCGCCCGCCCAACCGTGAGAAGCCGAGCGGGCCGGTCGGGATTCCCGTCATGTCCGAGAGGGATGTCGGCGGGTTTCGGGAAACGCGAGAGATCCAGCCCGTGATAGACGAGGTCGACCTTATCCGCCCTTGGAGCGAGCGCCTTCAGATGTCGGGCGCCGGATGCCGTGCAGGTGACCGCCCATTCCGCCGATTGCAGCTTTTCCGTGATCTCCCAGTCCGGAGAGGTCCAGATGTCCTTGGCATGGGCCGAGGCGCTCCACGGCACGCGGCGAATCTCGCTCGCATAGCGCGCCACGGAAGACGGGGTGTGGAGAAAGTGGCTGTAGATCCAGCCGCCATCGTCCGGAAATTCCGCGGCAAAGACGAGGGCCTGGCCGAAGCGCCGGATGCGGTTTGCCGTGAAGTCGCGGCGAAAATCACGCAGCCAGCTTCGGCGAGCCTTCGCGTAGCCCGGAAGCCTGCGCATTTTGAGCCATGAGCGCAGGACCCGGACGGGCTCCTGATAGAGATATTCCGGCAAATAGCTCACCGGCGCCCGGATCTCGGCATTGATGGGATGCTGTTTCTTGTCGGTAGGATGGCGAAGCGAGACGAGCCGCAGCGTATAACCGGCCTGCTCCAGCGCGTGGAGCTCTTGTGCGATGAAGGTCTCGGACAGGCGGGGATAACATTTAAGTACCACCGCAATGGTGTTGGCCCGCATGACTCAGGCCCGGCGCCGTGGATCTGTCATGGGCGGATCATGCTCTCGCTGCGTCCCGCATGGGCATGATCCCCTCGTTGCGCTGTTCGAACAGGATCTCGGTCAGCGCGCAGACGCGGGAAAGACCGTCGAGGTCCGGGCTCGCGACGGCTTCCGATGGCAGCGGATTGCGCTTCAGCCGTTCGATCGCGGAAACGAAGGTCGACGGGTTCTTCGCCTTCTCGATGTCAAGCACGTCCACCCATCCGAACTCGGCCGCGCGATGGGCGCGAATGCTCTGCTCCCGGCGCGGCGCCGTGCGTGGCACGAACAAAGCCGGCTTGTCGAAGGACATGACCTCGCAGAAGGTGTTGTAGCCGCACATCCCGACCACCGCGGCGGCGTTGGCAACGAGGGTCTCCACGTTCACGTGGAAATCGACGACATCCACATTGCGCAGCGAAGAAGCCCGCGCCGTGATCTCGAAACGCTGCCGTTCCGTCATGAACGGACCGAGCACGAATAGATAGCGGTTGTCGTTGCCGGCGTTGCGTTTCGCGGCATTCAGCGCAGCCGCCATGAGCTCGTACCCGTCGCCGCCGCCGCCGGCGGTTACGAGGATGTAGCCGCTGCCGAAATGCCGTGCCGTGCCGTCGTCCATCGGCGGCAAGGAGCGGGCGAGGAACCCAGTGTAGCGGGTGCGGGCGAGCAGCTCCTCGCGAAGGTCGATGGCGGATAGAGGATTGTAGAAGCTGCCCGGGCCGTACACCCAGATCTCGTCATAGATTTCCTCGGTGAAGGCAGCGTTCTGCTTGCGCTCCCATTCGGCCTGGAGGAGCTCGGGGGCGTCGAGCACGTCGCGCAGACCGAGCACGGCGATGGCTCCCTGTGCCTTGGCCCAGCGCAAGGTGGGCAGCATTTCGCGCCCGAGCCCGAGCGGCTCCTTGTCGACGATGACCATATCGGGGCGCAAGCGCTCGGCGGCGTCGCGGATGATTGCTTCCCGTGCGGCCAGCGTCTCTTCGAGGGAATGGGCGCTGTTGGCGGAGGAATATTCCCCGTTCGAAAGCTTCTGCGCAGCTGGGATCTGCACATAGCTGACCCGGTCGTGGAACCAGAACGCATCGACAACCGGCGAACCCGAGATGATCGACACTTCCAGGTCGGGGAAGTGGCTGACCAGAGCGTGGGCGATCGTGCGGCTGCGGCGCAAATGACCAAGGCCGAACGTGTCGTGACTATACATCAATATTCGGTGATTGGCGGATCGAGCCATGAAGACCTTGGAAAAGGGCGCCCCTGGGCGGCCATAAGACGTTATCACCCGAGGCAAGTCAACTTCGTGACAGCCCGCCAGCCGGACGAATACCTAATGACTTCTTTAGAACATTCAAGTTCCGATACGGTAAGTTCGAACTGCATTGTCCCGCAGCATCGCCCGTTGCTCTTCCTCCGGATAGGCAGCCAGCGCCGATCGATAGGTGGAAATCAAGCCGGCATAATCGGTCCATAGCTTCTCGATCGGAAAATTGGAACCGAACAGGCAGCGCTCGGGGCTGAAGACGGCGATCGTTTCCGTTACGATATCGGCGATATGACCGGCGTCGTTGCGGTGGATGAAGGTCCCGAGACCGGAAAGCTTGACCACGACGTTTTCCTGCCCGGCGAGACGTCTGATCCCCTCCCTCCACGCGCTGCGGCCAGAAGCCGACAGGTCCTCCGGCATGCCGGAATGCTGGAGAACGAAGGTGATGTCGGCATTGTCCGCCGCCAATCTTGCCGCCTCCGCCATCTGGCCCGTGAACACCTGCAGGTCGAAGGACCAGCCATGGTCGGCAAGCCGGCGCATGTTCCGGCGCAGCATCGGATGGTCCATCAGGTCGGGACGAGCCGCGAAGCGGTACATTTCATTCTCGTGCCAGTGAAGCTGCATGCGAATGCCCCGCATCAACGGAAACCGCGCCTGTCGCTCGAGCGTCTTTCCGACTCCTTCATCGAGAAGATCGGCGTAGCCGACGATCGCATGCGGCCAGCCATATGCCTCGGCGACCGACTGGACCCAGGCGACCTCTTCCACGGCGCCGCTCTTTTCCCAATTGGTCTGAACATAGACCGATCGTTCGACGCCTGTTCCCCCGATGTCGGCAAGAAACTCCTCGATCGGGTAGTCGCGCCGGATCGGCTCGTAAGGGCCGAAGATGCGGGGTACCATCGGGCCCTGCAGCCACGGCAGATCGGCCTGCCTCCAGATGTGGTGGTGCGCGTCGACAATAGGGATCATCATCCAGACCTCGCGAAAGACCGTGCCGCCTGCCCGCGCGCCAGCCGCGAGATGCGGCCGAGTGCGCGCAGCATCCGTTCCAGCGCCGGCAGTCCGCTGCCGTCGAACAGCCCGTCTATGAAGGGCAGAACGCCGGCCATCCCGCGTGTTGCGGGCCGATAATTCGGATCTGCCGCAAGCGGGGTCGCCCAGACGAGGCGATGGCTGAGGCGCGCCAGCCGGCCGATCGCGTGGATCATGGCCGATGGATCGCCTCGTTCGAGGCCGTCCGACAGGACGACGGTGATAGCGCCCCTTACCAGCGCGGCATAACGCGAGACGGAAAGGAACTCCTCCAGCGAGCGGCCGATCAGCGTGCCGCCGTCGAAATCGAGGACGATGCCGGAGAGACGCGACAAAGCCTCGTCGCTGTCCCCATGACGGAGCGTGGCCGTGACGCGGGAAAGCCGGGTCCCGAAGCAGAAGGTCTCCACGCGCTGGGCGCGTCGTGTCGCAAGATGCGCGAATCGCAGATAGGTCTCGGACTGCGCCTTCATCGAACCGGAGACGTCGATGAGCAGGAGCAACTTTCGCCGCCGCCGGGGGCGCGCCAGCCGGAAGAGCCGCAAGGTCTCGCCGAAGGTACGCCGCGCGGCGCGCATCGTGCGCGAAAGATCTATCCGCCGCCCTGCCGGGGAGGGGCGCCAGGCACGGCGCTCCAATGTCGGCAAGAGGTCGAGAGCGCGCTTCAGGCGGGCGAGTTCGCTGGGGTCTTGCGCAAGCCGCCCGAATGCCTTGTGGCCACGCGACATGTCGTCGGCCGCCACCCGGCCGGCTGCGGCGCCTTCGGCTTGTGGCAGAAGCGTTTCGGAGCCCTTCGCCTTCTCGGCGCGGGGCCCTTCGTCTTGTTCCGGCCTACTCACTTTGCCGGCTAAGGTTCCGCGGCCGAACCAGGCTGCGAACGTATCCTCATAGATCGGAAAATCATTCGGGCCATTTGTCAGAGTAACCCGGCCGATACGTTGGAGATCGGCGATGCCGCGCAGCCGACAAAGCCTGACGGCCCGCAGAAAATCGGCCGCGCTGCCGGGATCGACGGACAAGCCCGCCTCGCGCAGCGCCGACGGGAAGCCGGCAAGACGATCGGCCGCGATTCCCGTCACGACCCTCATAGCACACCCGCCTGGGCGACCACCGAGAAATCCTCCTGGTCTTTTACCAGCAGGCCCAACGAGCGCCTGAGCGCATCGGGCCAGGCCACGCCGTCCCGATGGAGCACTTCGGCGGCGCGCGCCCAATCGATGCTTTCGGCGACTCCAGGACGCTTGATGAGCGGCAACCGCCGCACGGCCTCGACCGCTTCGACAAGCCTTTCCGCGGCTTCTCTGGCGACGCCCGGCGCGTGACGCTCGACGATTGCGCGCTCGCGGGCCGGATCTGGATAATCGATCCAGTGATAGAGGCAGCGCCGCCGCAAGGCGTCGTGAAGCTCCCGTGTGCGGTTGGATGTGAGGATCGTCACCACCGGCCTGTCCGCTTTCACAGTTCCGATCTCGGGGATGGAGATCTGAAAGTCGGACAGGAACTCGAGCAGGAAAGCTTCGAAAGCGTCGTCGGCGCGGTCGATCTCGTCGATCAGGAGGATGCACGTATCCGCATTGCGCAGCGCTTTGAGCAGCGGCATCTCAAGCAGGAATTCCGGCGCGTAGAGATCCGACGTCGCGAGCGTCCGCTTGCGCTCGGCGATGCGGATGTGAAGCAGTTGCCTGGCATGATCCCAATCATAGAGCGCGCTCGTCGCGTCGATACCCTCGTAACACTGCAGGCGAATGGCCTGGCGTCCAAGAATCCGTGCAAGCGCATTGGCCACTTCCGTCTTGCCGACGCCCGGCGCGCCCTCCAGAAGCAGGGGTTTGCCGAGTTCCAGCGCCAGATAGAGCGCCGTCACCAATGTTTCGTCGGCAAAGTACCCTGCCTCGGCTAGTCTTGCGTCCAACTCGTCCTGGGCCAGACGCATGGCCTAAAACTGCAGTTTTTCCTCGCAGACCATGCGGAAGCGATTGGAGCAATGCGCCGCCGCGTCGCCTCCGGCCGCCTTGCCTGCCTCGGTGGCGAAAGCCGCCGCCATCGCCGCCTCGTCGTCGAAATGCATTTCCGAGACACCGTCGAAAGGAGCGTCCGCATTTTCCGCGCGCAGCACGTTCGAGGTGTATTTGCGCAACCCCGGCAGGTTGCGGGCGAAAGCGACGTGGTCCTCCATGATCCACTTCCTGAAATCGTCGAAGGCCATGCCTTCCCGCCGTTTCATCAGGGCCATGACCTTGATCATTGCAGTCCTCCTTGGTCGGTTTGGGCGCGTAGCGTGTCAAGGCCGCGCAGGATCTTCTCCGGCGTGATCGGCATCGTCGTGACGCGGACGCCGCAGGCGTCAAAGATCGCGTTGGCGATAGCGGGGATGGGCGAATTTGCCGTCATTTCGCCAATGCCCTTGGCTCCATAGGGTCCGTTCGCGGCGGGGCGCTCGATGATCACCGAGTCCATTTCGGCGATGTCGCCGGGCCCGGGCATCAGATATTGCGAGAAGTCGAGCGGACCATGGGAGCGGTCGGGATAATAGGGCTCGGTGGTTTCATAGAGGGCGTGGCTGATCCCCATCCAGGCGCCGCCGACGATCTGCTGGTGAGCGAGCGCCGGGTTTACGGCGCGGCCGATTTCGTACGCATTGGTCAGTTTGATGACCCTGACCTCGCCCGTCTCGTCGTCGACCTCGACCTCGGCGACCGTGCAAGCATGAGCCTGGCACGAGTCCGGGTCCATCTCACCGGTCTCCGGAACCACTTCGCTTTTTGGTTTCAGGAACATTCCCCGGCCGGATATGGTGCGGCCATGCTTGAAATGGGCGGCAAGCGCGACATCGACCACCGAGATGCCCTTGTCCGGCGCGCCGTCGACGTGGATTCGGCCCTTGCCGTCGGTCACGAGATCGCCCGCATCGGCTTCGAGTTCCGTCGCGGCCACGTCCATCATGACCTCGCGGGCTTCCCGGGCCGCCATCATGATCGCGTTGCCGATCCGGTGCGTGCCGCGGCTGGCGAAGGTGCCCATGCAATGAGGACCGGTGTCGGTATCGGCCGTGTCGATGACGACGCTTTCATACGGAACCCCGAGTGTCTCGGCGGCGATCTGCGCGCCGACTGTCTTGATGCCCTGGCCGAGATCGACGGAGGAGAGGGTGATGACGAAGCCGCCGGTCGTCGTGGCGTGGATCAGCGCTTGGCTGGGGTCGCCCCCGAGATTCATCCCGGTGGGATAGTTCACCGCGGCGACGCCGTGTCCTCTAAGCCAAGCCATGTCACGTCTCCCTCTGATAAGACGACATCGCTGCGAAACGCGGCGGCAGCTCCTTGCCCGTCTGGCGCGCCGCGGCCTGGATCAC
This sequence comes from Mesorhizobium sp. 1B3, assembly GCF_050958605.1. Classification (NCBI taxonomy): domain Bacteria; kingdom Pseudomonadati; phylum Pseudomonadota; class Alphaproteobacteria; order Hyphomicrobiales; family Phyllobacteriaceae; genus Mesorhizobium; species Mesorhizobium sp. 1B3. Next base: position 201,621 of record NZ_JBJHDO010000011.1, read on the forward strand.
CTCGACCAGGGCCGCGCCTTCCACCATCTTGCGGTGGGCCTTCATATCCCCGTCGCGATAGGCATTGACCAGCCGAAGCTCCATCGGGTCCATGGCGAGGAATCGGGCGATCTGGTCCATCTGCGACTCCAGCGCGAAATCGCCGATGGTGACGCCGAAGCCGCGCATGGCCGAGGAAGGGGTGCGGTTGGTGTAGACGCAATAGGCGTCGACATGGACGTTCGGGATCGTATAGGGACCCGGCATGTGGGCCGCCGCCTTGGTGGTGCCATAGGTCGAGTGCCGGCAATAGGCCCCGGCATCGACGTAGAGCGTGATCTTGCGGGCGACGATGCGTCCGTCCTTCATCACGCCGTCTTTTATGTAGAGGCGTTCGGAGGCGCGCGGCGACGAGACCTGCATCTCCTCCGCCCGGGAATAGGCGTATTTTACGGGGCGGTTGGTCAGCAGGGCGCCGATCGCGGCGATCGGCTCTACGATGACGTCCACCTTGCCGCCGAAGCCGCCGCCCACCGTGCCGCCGATCAGCCTGAGCTTGTTGAACGGCACGCCGAGGATCAGGGCCATGTTGTCGAGCGTGAAATAAAGCGCCTGCGTGTTGGAATAGACGGTGATGCGGCCATTGCCCTCGGGCTTGGCGATGCAGCCCGTGGGTTCGGTCGGCGCATGCTCGATGGGCGAGGATTCGTAGCGGTGCTCGATGATATGATCGGCATCGGCGAAACCCTTGTCGACGTCGCCGAATCGGATGCGCCGGCAATCGTGGCCTTCGTAGACGAAATAGTTGGTGCCATGTTTTTTGAACGGCGTGGAGATCATGGCCTCCTCGACGTCGAATATGGCCGGGAGGTCCTCATATTCGACGACGACACGGCGAGCGCCTTCGAGAGCCGCCTGAGGCGTCTCGGCGAGCACCGCGCAAATCTGCTCTCCCATGAACAAAACACGGTCTTCCGGCAGGACCGGCTCGTCGTCCGGCCCGACCCCGATCAGCTTCAGGATCGTGTACCAGTTGTTGGGCACGTCTTTATAGGTCAGCACCCGCACGACACCGGGAACCTGTGTCGCCGGCTCGGTGTCGAGCCGCTTGATCAGGGCGTGATGGCGCGTCGAGCGCACCATCCTGAGATGGAGCATGTTGGGGAAGCTGACGTCCTCGTAGAATTGGGTGCGCCCGGTGACATGGCCGCGCGCGTCGGCGCGCTGCACGCTGTCGCCGACGACGCTGAGTTCGGCCTCGCGCTCGCGGGTAAAGAAGCTGGTGTCGATCTTCTCCATGGCCGGCATCCTCAGGCTGCCCTGGAAGTCTGGGAAGCGCGCATCCGGGCAGCGGCGTCCAGAACCGCGTCGATGATCGCCTCATAGCCGGTGCAGCGGCAGATGTTTCCCGAGATCGCCCGCACTGCATCTTCCCGAGTGGGATCAGGGTTTTCGCTGAGCAGGCCCGCCGTCGCCATGATCATGCCGGGGGTGCAAAAACCGCATTGCGTGGCGAAGCCTTCGAGGAACGCTTCCTGGATCGGATGCAGACCGGCGGTCGGGGTGAGGCCTTCGATGGTCGTCACCACGGCACCGTCGATCGTCTCGACCGGCAGCAGGCAGGACATCATCGACTGGCCGTCGACCAGCACGGTGCAGCTTCCGCAAGCGCCCTGCTCGCAGCCGCGCCGCGTGCCGGTGAGGCCTTGCCCCTCGCGCAGCGCCTCCAGCAGTGTCGCGCCCGGCGCAACCAGCATTTCCCGCTCGGCACCGTTGATGGTGAGAGATACGATCGATTTCCTCATGGCTGCCCTCCCGGTAGCGTCGAGGTTCTATTCGCCCAGCAGGGCGCGGCGGATATGGACCGGCGTCACGCGCGCCCGGTACCAGGCGCTGGCATAGGCATCGTCCAGGGGTGCGATATCGTTCACCGCCCGCTTCGCGGCTGCCTCTACATTCGCCCTGTCGAATGATCGTCCGACAAGCGCCTTTTCGACCGATGGTGCGCGCATGGCATGTGGGCCCACGCCTCCAAGCGCGATCCGGCATTCGGTGACCAGCCCGTCGGCCAGCGAAACCAGCGCCGCGACGGTGACCACCGCGGCGGAGTTGACGGTCTTCCGCCCAGCCTTGGCAAACCGGAAACTGCCGCTCGGCGGGAGGGGAAAAGAAACTCCGGTCACGATTTCCTCATGCTCGAGACCGCGTACAACCTGCTCTACCGGAGCGACACGCATGCCCTTCGGAGCCGCAATGCTCGCCGAGGCGCCGAGCGCAACCAGGCAGGCGGCGAGGTCGCCGTAAGGCTGCTTGACGAAGAGGTTGCCGCCGACCGTCGCCATGTTGCGGATGGTGGGCGAGGCCATCGCGTCGAGCGCGGGCCACAGGAAGGCGAGCCGGTCGTCGGACTCCAGAGCCGCGAGCGTGGTCGCCGCGCCGATCGACGCCTCGCCTGCATCGATCGAGATGCCGGACAGCCCGGCCCGGCGCAGGCTCACCAGCGTCGTGAAATCGTCCGTGCCGTAGTTGAGGAGAGGCATAACGGCCGTGCCGCCGGCGATGATTGCCGCGCTCTCCCGACTGCCCAGCACTGCTTGCGCCTCGGCCAACGAGCCGGGCACGACAACCGCTTGCAGCATCGTCTCCTCCCAGAGAACCAGCCTTTTGCCGGGACCTTAGCGGTCTCTTGATTATCCATTATCGATAAATGAAAATCGCTTTGTCAACCGCCTCCTGGCCAATAGGATGTCGAACCGCAATAACGCTGGCCATTCGATGGAAGTTCTATGAGCGAGAAGCCTGTCCTCAAAGCGTCGCTGGAACCGGATTTTTCCAATATTCCGCTGCGGCAGCGGTTGAAGGAAGTGCTGCTGCGGCGCATCCTCGGCGGGCATTACGACCCCGGCGAGAGATTGGTCGAGTTGAGGATCGCGGAGGAATTCGGCACCAGCCAGGGACCGGTTCGCGAGGCGCTGCGTGAGCTCGAGGCGACCGGCCTCGTCACGAACCTGCCCCGGCGCGGTACTTATGTCTCGGAAGTCATGGGCGAGGGGCTTCGCGAGATCTACACGGTTCGCGGAGCCCTGGAAGAGCAGGCGACACGAATCGCCACGCGCCGCGGCACCTGCGACCTCGACTTGCTCGCGCAGGAGGTGGCGTTGATGCGCAAGGCGGCGCTGGCCGGCGATACGCATGGGGTGGTCGAACATTCCGTTAAGTTTCACCGCTCGATCATGGAGGCAGCGAGAAACCGGCTGCTGCTCAACATCTGGCAGTCGCTGCAGATCGAGACGCGCACGACCATCACCATGCTGGTCGAAGGACTCGATCTCGTCGAGATCGCCGACAGCCACCAACCCATCATCGACGCCATTGCGAGCGGCGATGCCGAGGAGGCGGCGCGCGTGGCGCGCGAACATCAAGACTATTTCGAGAGACTGCCGGTGCTGAGCCGCGGAGGGTAGGCGAGGGGTAAGAGCCCCGTAGGCCGCGGCTGTGTAACACCCCCCTCTGTCCTGCCGGACATCTCCCCCTCGAGGGGGGAGATTGGCAGCTTTGGTGTCGGCGCCCCTTCCGCCACGTCGACGATTTTCGAGAAGATACGTGACAGCCGATCTCCCCCCTTGAGGGGGAGATGGCCGGCAGGCCAGAGGGGGGTGCGGCGCGAATGGTCGATCACCGACGCCGTCGGTATGAGCGGCCGCGTCGCGCAGCGTGCCGAGGTGCAGAAAAAAGGGTTGAAGGTGACGTCGGACCTCACCCGCCCAGTCTGTCCCGCACTCGCATCTTGACGTGCTTGGATTCGCGGAAGGCTTCGATGCCTTCCGGGCCGAGCTCACGACCCATGCCGCTCATTTTCCAGCCGCCGAAGGGCGCCTGGAGCTCAGTCGTGTCGTTGACATTGACGCCGATCGCGCCGGCCTCGATCCTGTCGGCCAGTGTCCAGGCGCGTTCGAGATCGCCCGAATAGACGTAGGCAGCGAGACCGAATGGAAGCGCGTTGGCGACGGCAAGGGCCTCGCGGTCGTCGGCGACCGGCCGGATCGCGGCGAGCGGACCGAATGTCTCCTCGGTCAGGGCGAGCGCGGTGTCGGGCACTTCGTCGACCAGCGCCGGCTCGTAGAAGAAACCGCGGTCATAATCCGGCCCGGTGGGAACCCGCCCGCCGATCAGCAGCTTGCCGCCTCGCGCGACCGCGTCGGCCACGTGGCCGGCGACGCGCTGGCGCACTCCTTCATGGAGGACGGGTCCGTAGAGCACGCCGGGTAGCACGCCATGGCCGAGCCTGATCTTCCTGGTCTCCGCAACGAGCGCCTCGACGAAATCCTTGTGGATGCCGCGGGACACCAGGATGCGGTTCACCGCAATGCAGATCTGGCCCATATTGGAGAAGGAGCGCCGTGCCGCGGCGGCGGCTGCTTCCGCCGGGTCGGCGTCATCGAGCACGATGAAGGGGCTCTGGCCGCCGAGTTCGAGCGACAGGCGCTTCAGGTTTCCTGCGGCGGCCCGCATGATCGATTGGCCGGCCGGCACCGAGGCTGTGGCGGTAATCATGCGGATGCCGGGATGTTCGGCGAGTGCCGCCCCGACCTCCGGACCGGTACCGGGAATATCGTTCAGCACCCCGGCGGGCAGACCGGCATCGGCGAAGCACTCGACCATCATGGCGATCGCCAGCGGCGTCTCATGCGGCGGTTTGGCGACCAGCGTGCAGCCGGCAGCCAGGACGGGCGCGACCTTCCAGCAATAGAGGTCGACCGGATAGTTCCACGGCACGATCGCGCCGACCACGCCGACGGGGGCGGTGGTGACGAGGCTGCGGATATCGGAACGCGAGGAGGGCCGGATCGAACCGCCGAGACGGCGGCCTTCCTCGGCATAGTAGCGGATGACCGAGATGCCGAAGGAGATCTCCTTGCGCGAATCAGGCACCGGCTTTCCCTGCTCCCGCGTCAGCATCTCGGCAATGGCCTCGATCCGCTCCTCGACGAGATCGGCGGCGCGATGCAGGATGCGAGCACGCTGGTCGGCGTGAGTTTCCGCCCAGAGCGGCAGGGCCCGTGTGGCAGCCGTCACAGCGCGATCGACATCGGCGCGGCCGGCTATCGCGGTGGAGCCGACATGCTCCGATGTCGCGGGGTCGCGGATCTCCAGGTGCCCGGCCTCCTTGGCCTCATGCCAGGCACCGTCGATATAGAGCTTGCGGTCCATGGCGATCACCGTGCCTTGAGCCGGCGCCAGAGCTGCTCGTAATTCCCGTCGTTCTGGCGGTTGGCAGCTTCCTTGCCAGTGGTGTTGGGGCTGACCATCACATGCGGCTTGATCCCTTGTCTGACCAGCTTCTCCGCGGTGGTCGAGACGATGGCGTGGGCGACCGCGATGGTGACGCTGGTCGAGCTCGCGCCGACAGGCGATTCCAGCCCGTCGATGAACAGTGAGGCGTCGGCCAGCGGAATGCCGGTATCGATGACGACGTCGGCCACCTCGAACAGGCGCTTGCCGGACGAGTGGCGCGACGGGGTCGCCGAGGAATGGGGCAGCGAGGTGACGCCGATCAGCTTGATGCCGCGCTCCTTGCACTCCATGGCGATGTCCATGATCACGGCATTGATGCCGGAATGGGAGAACAGGATCATCGTGTCAGCCGGGTCGACCTGGTGCGAGCGCAGGATCGCCTTTCCGTAGCCCTCCTGGGCATGGATGAACCGGTACTGGCGGGCGCCCATGTCGCCCCACACGTGGTGGAAGGAGATCATCGTGCTCTCCACGATCGGGCGGAAACCGACGATCGTTCCGGTCCGCGGAAAGCTCTCCAGCGCCGGTAAGGCGCCGTGTCCCGTGCCGAAGGTGAAGACGAGCTTGTCGGCGGCGATGCTTTCCGCGCAGAGCTCGGCGGCCTTCTCGATAGCCTCGCCCTGGGTCGAGCGGACCTTTTCCAGCCTTTCGGCCAGCGTGCTGAAATAGCGGTCGACGATGGACGTCATCTGATTGCCTTTCTTGTCTTTTTCGGTCAGGCCGTGATCGCGTCGAGGGCGATCTCGAACAGATCGCGTTCGGCCTTGGCCATAGCCTCGTCGCCGATCTTCTCCTGGGTGAAGGCGTCGACCGTGGCGACGCAGAGCGTCGAGGCACGGGCGCCGAGGATGCGCCCCGCCGTCAGCAGGGCGGAGGTCTCCATATCGGTGCCGATCAGGCCCATTCGCTGGATGTCTCGCTTCAGCCCGTCGATCATTTGCCGGCGCTCGCCGGAAAGGCCGAACATTTCGGTATAGAAACCGTCGTAGGTTCCGTAGATGCCGGCGTGCCAGGGTCTGCCGGAGCTTGCCAGGCGCTCCCGCAGCCTGGTGTTGAGGTCGAAGTCGGCGATCGCCGGGAAGCCGATCGGCGCATAGGTGTTCGACGTACCCTCAGCACGCAGGGCGCCGTCTGCCAGCACGAAGTCGCCAAGTTTGGCCGGGGGCACGGCCATGGCCGTGCCGATGCGCAGGAAGGTCCGGACACCGAGCGCGAAGAGCTCGTGCATGACGATGGTTGCGATCGGTGCTCCCATTCCGAAGGCCGACACGGTCACACGTTTGCCGCCGCGTGTGCCCGTTGCCGTGCGAAGGCCACGATTTTCGGAGACGAAATGCACATCGCTCATATGCTCCGCGATGCGTCCGATGCGAGCCGGGTCGCCGACGAGAATGGCATATTCGCCGATCTCGTCACGACGGGCGCCGATATACCAGGCGGTGTTGGACCGTTCTTCACTCATGTCATGCACTTTCCATTTCAATTGTCCGCCGGGCGCCGAGCAGGGCGGCGGCCGCGCGATGGCCGGCCTGCAGGATCACAGCGGGCTCGGTCGCTCCGCCGGCGAGCGCGGCCAGCACGCCGGCGGCAAATGTGTCTCCCGCGCCGGTCGGGTCGCTGAGCGCGATCGGGGTCGCAGGCACAAAGCTTGTCATGCCGTCGCGCGTCAGCGCCGCACCCTCGCCGCCTTGTGTCTCGATCAGGATTTGCCGCTCGCGTGGCTCGGCGGGCAGCATGTCGTCCACGAAGGCGCGCTCCGCCCGGCTGCAGCAGATCAGGTCGGAGCGCCCGGCGAGCTCCCGCGCGAGCGCCGTGGAAAGCGCGCGCGGATCGTGCTTCACCACCCAGGCGAGTTTCGTTTCGGGGCGCAGGTTCTCAAGAACGGCTTCCGTCGCTCGCGGAGGGCCGATCGTCACGCAAACCCAATCGGCCCTGGCGACCAGGCTCCTTTGGGCATCGACAAGCGTCAGCCCGGCCGGCATGCCGGGATCGTAGAGACAGAAACAGCCGCCGTCGGGCTCGTAGGCTAGCACGGCGACGGGCGTCCGCGCGCCTTCGATCACGGCGAGACCCGCCGCCGGGATGCCGCGCTCGGCAAGCTGGCTGCGATAGGTCTCGCCCCCGGCATCGTTGCCGATCCAGCTCACCGGATAGGCGTCGGCTACCCCGCTCGCCACCAGTGCGGACGTGACATAGGCGGGTGCGCCACCGAGGCGAGGCCAGGCGTTTTCCGGACGATCGAGAATGGTGGTGGTGCGTCCGGGTCGCGGTGACCCGTCGAGCACGGCCACGTGATCCAGGCTGGCATAACCCGTGACGACGATCATGACAGCATCCCGATGGCCTCGGCGAGCGGCACGACGCGGCCCATGTAGCGATCGATGTCCTCCAGCGAGGCTTCGGCCAGATGCGGCCTGTTCGAGTTCGTCGCTTCGCGCGGAACGACCGGCTCGAAGCCGTTGGCGAAGGCGTCCTGCGCCGTAGCGCGAATGCAGACATTCGTCTTCACGCCGGCGATGACCACGCGCGTCACCCTCTGTTCGGCGAGGAAAAGCGCCAGGTCGGTGGCGAAGAAGGCGCTGAATCGCCGTTTGAAGACGGTCGTCTCCTTCTCGCCTCGCGGCTCGAAGCCGGGGAAAAAAGCGGCGTCAGGGGCGTCGGCGAGGTGGTGCACCGGCAGCTTGCGCCATTCGAAATCGTCGAAGGCCGGGCGATGCTTCTCGGCGGCATGGACGACGACGGCCCCGGAATCGCGCGCCGCGGCAAGCAGGGCAGCCAAGGCGGGAAGCACCTCCTCGACGCCTGCATAATGGTTGGGATGCCCGGGTTCGAAGAAGGAATTGATGACGTCGACGAGGATGAGGGCAGTCTTTTCTGTCACCACTGGGTTCCTTTCGCGCGTGCCCGCTTCACGGCGAGCGCCATCAGGGTCAGCACCACGATCACCATCACATAGGGCAGCGTCTGCACCAGCTCGGCGGGAACGCCTCTGCCCTGGAGCCTGATCTGGATGGCGTCGAAGAAGCCGAAGAGCAGGGCGCAGGCAGCGGTCAGCCACGGGCGGTTGCGTCCGAAATAGAAGGCAGCGAGCGCGATGAAGCCGCGTCCGGCGGTGATGCCTTCGTTGAAGATGCCGACGACGCCGATCGACAGATACGCGCCGGCAAGACCCGACATGATTCCCGCATAGGCGGTCGAGATGTCGCGCAGCGTCAGCGGCTTGAGGCCGAGCGCCCTGGCCGCCTGCGGTGCCGCTCCCGTGGCGCGAAGGCGAAGGCCCGCCCGGGTGCGGGCGAGGAACCAGGCTGTCAGAGGCACCATCAGCCATGCAGCCCAAGTGAGCGGGTCGTGGCCCGAAAAGATGGCGCCGAGAACAGGAATATCGGCAATCACCGGAATTTCGAAGCGCGGCAGCCGCGCCACATCCGGGAGGCTGAGCGTTCCCGAGCTGCCATAGGCGGATTTCAGGAAGAAGCGCACGAGGCCGGCGACGGCGATGTTGAAACCGAGCCCGACAATGATCTCGTTTGCCTCGAGCCGGGTAACCGTGAGCGACATGAGGAGGCCGAGAATGCCGCCGGCGGCGGCTGCGACCACCAGGGCGGCGCTCCAGCTCCCGGTCTGGGACGCGACGATGAGCCCGAGCAGGGCGCCGGCGAGCATCATGGAATCCAGCCCGATATTGACCAGCCCGCCGATTCGGTTGATCAGGCCGCCAAGGGCCGCCAGCAGGATCGGCGTCGTCATGACGAAGGCGGCGTGTATGACGTTGTCGATCATGGCCGGTCCCCTTTTCGGATGAAGATCCAGCCGACGCGGGCGACGGCGAAGATCATGACCATGCCTTGCAATATGCTGACGATCTCGATCGGAACGTCGCTGAAAAGCTGAATGGTGGCGCCCGACGTGGCGAGCGCGCCGAACAGGATGGCGGCGAGGAAGATGCCGAGAGCGGAGCCGCGCCCGAGCAGCGCCACCGCGATGCCCGTGAAGCCGTAACCCGGGGAGAAGCCGGAAACGAAGCGGCCGACGCTGCCCAGCGCATGGATGCCTCCGGCCAGGCCGCCGATCGCGCCGGAAAGCAGCATCATCTTGATCACGAGCATCGGCACGTTGATGCCGGAAGCTATGGCGAAGCGGGGGTTGAGGCCGGCGAGCCTCGTTTCGAGGCCGAGTGCGGCCCTGGAGCTCCAGAAGGCATAGGCGAAGAGCAGTGCCACGGCGATCAGGAAGCCGGCATTGAGGGTCGAGGGAGGCATGAGCTTGGGAAGGCGCGCGGCCTCCACCACCATCGGCGTGGCGGAATTCGCGGCGCCAGGGGCCAGAAGCGGCCCGTTGACCAGATAGGCGGTGAGGCTGACGGCGATGAAATTGAGCATCAGCGTGGTGACGACCTCGTCGACGTCGAGCCTGGCCTTGAGCAGGCCCGGCACCAGCATCCACAGGCCGCCGACAATCACCGCCGCGGCCAGAGCGGCCGTCAGGAGGATGAAGGCGGGAAGGCCGACATAGGTGAAGCCGACATAGGCGGCGGCAAGCCCGCCGACGAAAACGCAGCCCTCGACGCCGACGTTGAAGGCGCCGGCTCGGAAGGCGACAGCGGTTGCAAGACCGGTCAGGATCAGAGGTGTCGCCGCCGCGAGGGTCGCGGCGATGCGCTTCGCGCCGCCGAAGGATTCAACCGCGAGAAGTCGATAGACCTCCAAGGGGTTATGGCCGGCGAGTGCCAGCACCAGCGCGGCGGCGATCAGCGCGACGGCAAGGGGAGCGAGCGCCTCCGCCGCGCCCCGCCATCGGGCGGCAGCCGGCATGGATTGGACGGTCGCGCTCATGCCGCGGCTCCCTGGAGCATAAGCCGGCCGATGTCCTCGATCCGGGCGGATCCGCGCTCGACCTCGCCCGTGACGCGCCCGCCGTAAATGACGACGATGCGATCGGAGAGGGTGATCAACTCATCGAGTTCTTCGGAGATGACGAGCACGGCGCCGCCGCGATCGCGGAAATCGAGCAGGCATTGGTGGATGAAGGCGATGCCGCGGATGTCGACGCCGCGTGTCGGCTGGCAGGCCAAAAGCACCTTGGGGTCGCCGTCCAGTTCCCGGGCGATGGCCACACGTTGCTGATTGCCGCCGGACAGGCTCCCGATGGGCTGCGCGGCGGAGCCGCGAACCACCGAATAGCGATCGAGCAGCGCCTCGACGTGACGGGCGATGGCGCCGACCTTCAGCAGACCGTGGCGGCTGAGATCGGAGCGCCGGTGGTGACCCGCGATAGCGTTCTCGCCGATGGAGGCAGGCAGACAGAGACCTTCCGCGGCGCGATCGGGGCTGAGATAGGCGAGGCCCATCAGGCGGCGTTGGCGCAGCGAGCACGTTCTCGCGTCGGCGCCGGCGATACGGATCGATCCCGCGTCGGCCCGGCGGAGGCCCGTAATCGCTGCGGCAAGCTCGTCCTGGCCGTTGCCGGCGACCCCGGCAATGCCGACGATCTCGCCGGCGCGCAGGATCAGGTCGAAGTCGGAAAGACCGGCTTGGCCTCGTGGATCGCACACGTCGAGCCCGGCGATCTCCAGCACCGCTTCGCCCGCATTGCCTGGCCTGGCCGTCGGTCGCGCCAGGATCTCGCCGATCATCATTTCGGCAAGCCTCGGCTTGCTTGCCTCGGCAACCGGCATGGTGCCGATGACCTGGCCCGCGCGGATCACCGTGATTTCGTCCGCCACGGCCAGCACCTCGTCGAGCTTGTGGCTGATGAAGAGAATGGTGCGGCCTTCGTCGCGCAGCTTGCGTAGCAGCGCGATCAGCTCCTTTATCTGCGGCGGCGCCAGCACGGCCGTCGGCTCGTCTAGGATCAGAGCGTCGGCGCCGCGATAGAGAAGGCGCAGGATTTCGACGATCTGGCGGACATGGACCGGTGCGTCCTCCACCGGCATGCCCCAATCGAGCTTGACGCCGGCCAGTTTTTCGAGCCTGCGCGCTTCGGCGAGTGCGGCCTGCCTGTCGAGGCGCCCCAGGGCGTCGACGGGCTCGTGCGCCAGCACCAGATTCTCGAGGAGAGAAAGTCCGGGCACGAGCATGAATTCCTGGTGGACCATGCCGATGCCACGGGCGAAGGCGTCCGCCGGCCCCAAAAAGACAGTGGGAAGACCGTCCACGATCACGACGCCTTCAGTCGGCCTGTCCATGCCTTGCAGGATGCGCATCAGCGTCGATTTGCCTGCACCGTTGCCGCCCACGATGGCATGGACCGTTCCGCGCCTTGCGCGGAAATTTATGTCCTTGTTGGCGACGACGGTCCCGAACCGCCGGGTGACGCCATGGGCACCCAGCCGGATCGATGGATCGGGCGTGATCTCTGGTCTCGGGGTCATCATACGCCTGGCAAGAACCTACTTGAGGTAGTCGGGGTAGCCTTGATCGACTACGTTCCAGACCTTGATTTTGCCCGACAGGATGTCCTGCTTCGCGGTTTCGACCTTTTCGAGGATCGGCGCGGGGACGAGGTCCTTCGTGTGCTTCATTTCGGAAAGGCCGACGCCGTTCTCCTTGAGGCCGAAGGTGACGGTCTTGCCGCCCTGGAACTTGTCCGCCGCGTAGTCCTTGAAGACGCTCTCGACCGCGACGTCGGTGCGCTTGACCATGCTGGTCAGCACCGAGCCCGGCGCGATGCCGTCCTGATCGGTGTCGACGCCGATGGCGTAGTGACCGGTTTCCTTCGCCGCCTGGATCACCCCCATGCCGGTGCCGCCGGCAACCTGGTAGATGATGTCGGCCCCTTCCTCGAACATGGCCTTGGCCATCTGGAGACCGATGGCGGGATCACCGAAATTGTTGGAATATGCGACCTTGACCTGGACATCGGGATTGGCGGCCTTGGCGCCTTCGATGTAGCCAGCGATGAACTTGTCGATGCCGGCCGACTTGGTGCCGCCGATGACGCCGATGATCGGCTGCGGGTTGATGCCCTTTATAGAGGTGTCGGTGGTTACGAGCGCGGCAAGCGTGCCGGCGAGGTAGGAACCTTCCTGTTCCTGGAACAGGACCGATGCGATGTTGGCGCCTTCACGAACCTGATTCAGGATGACGTAGTTGGTCTCCGGATAATCCTTGGCGACTTCGACCATGGGCTCGCCATGGGAATATTCGAGGTCGATGATGAGACCGAAATCGGCATCGGAGGCGCGGCGGAGGATCTCGGCCGCCTGAGCGACCACATCCTTCGATTCCACCGGCTTGCCTTCGATCCCGGTCTCCTGGGCGGCCTTCTGGAAACCGGAATAGGCGAGATCGTTGTAGGACTGGTCTCCCAGCCCGCCCTGCGCGACGATCAGCGCGGCAGGTTTCTCAGCGGCCGTCGCCGCTTGTGCCCCAAGGCCCGAGGCGAGGGCCAAGATGGCCGCGCCCTGCATCCAGTATTTCAACATGGTTTTTCTCCTGTCCGAGGTTCCCCGAACGATGCTGCCGGACGAGGCGGGCCTCGTAGGAATATCGGCGGGCATCGTAGATTGCGCTGACGGCGTCGAGCGGCGTTCCGTCGGCTGCAAAGGAATGACGGGTGACGGCGACGACGACGGCGTCGCCCGTCAGCCCGAGAAGCTTGCGATCGTCCTTGCCGGCGACGCTGGCGACGAGATGTTCGGTGGCGGTGTCCACGGAAAGGCCATGCTCGCCGTAGTAGCGATAAAGCGAGAAATCGCTTGCGCGGGCGACCTTCTCGGTGAGGCCGATCGAATCGATCAGCTCGGCCGAAAGCACCGACCTGTGGCGGGCCACCGCGACGCCATCGACCCTGCGAAGCCTGTCGAGCAGCACCAACTCGGCATCCTCCGGATAGGGTAGCCCGTCCCGCCAGCCGGTCTTGGTGAATGCGATCAACTCGTGGCTCGGCTTGCGGCCGGCCGCCTCGACTGCCTCGGTGAAGGAAAGCAGATAGCCGGGCGCGCGGCGCAACGGTGCCTCTGCCACGAACGACCCGCTGCCCTGACGGCGCGTGATCAGGCCTTCGTCGACGAGCTGCTCCACCGCCTTGGCCACCGTGAAGCGGCTCACGCCCCAGTCCTTGGCGAGCTGCGGCTCGCTCGGGATGCGCGCGCCACTGTCCATGGCGATGATATCCTCGCGCAGCCTGTCGGCGATCTGCAGGTAAAGCGGTCCTTCGCGATCTCCGGTTCTGGGATTCATGCTTCGCTCAAGTTGTCCAGTCAACTGTACAGGTTATTTGCCGGCGTGCAAGGGGGCGATTTCATCGATGCGGCCGGGTCCAAAAGAAAACGCCCCCTGTCCGGTGGGACAGAGGGCGTCGAGAAGTGCGGCTTCTGGAAGGATCAGTGCGATCCGGCCGGCTGCGCTTCCGGCATCTCCGCCGGTTCGGGCAGGTCCTTCTTGGCGATGAAGGTGTAGAACATCGGCACCACGAACAGCGTGAACACGGTGCCGACCAGGATGCCCGAGAAGATCACCAGGCCCATGGAGTAGCGGGCGGCCGCGCCCGCGCCGCTGGCGATGATCAGCGGCACGACGCCGAGCGCCATGGCCGCCGTCGTCATCAGGATCGGGCGCAGGCGCACCTTGGCCGAAGCGATGATCGCCTCGCGCCGGCTGAGGCCATGCTGCTCGCGCTGCTGATTGGCGAATTCGACCAGCAGAATGCCGTGCTTGGTGATGAGCCCGATCAGCGTGATCAGGCCTACCTGCGTGTAGATGTTCAGCGTGCCAAGGCCGAGATTGAGCGGCACGATGGCGCCGAAGATCGACAGCGGCACCGTCATCATGATGATGAGCGGATCGCGGAAGCTCTCGAATTGCGCGGCAAGCACCAGGTAGATCACGATCACCGCAAGGGCGAAGGCGATGGCGATGGTATTGCCTTGTTCCTTCTCCAGCCTGGACTGGCCGGAATAGTCGATGAAGAAGCCGGCCGGCAGCGACTGCCGGGCGATGTTCTCGATGGTGGCCAGACCGTCGCCGGTGGTGACGCCCGGAATCGGCAGCGCCGAGATGGTTGCGGCGTTCAACTGATTGAACTGCTCGATCGAGGCCGGCGAAGCGTTGGTGGAGATGTTCACCACCGCCGACAGCGGCACCATCTCGTCGGTCACGCTGCGAACGAAGAACTCGCCCAGCCTCTGGGGGTTGTCACGATATTCCTGCGGCACCTGCATGATGATGTCGTAGCTGTTCGATTCCCGGTCGAACTGCGCGAAGGAGCCGCCGCCCACCAGCAGGCTGAGCGTCTGGCCGATGTCGCGGATCGGCAGATTGAGCGCCGCCGCCCGGTTGCGGTCGATGGTGACCGTCACCTGCGGAGCGTCGAAGGACAGCGAGTTCTGCACCACGATGAAGCGGCCGGAAGCCTCGGCCTCGCGCTTGATCTTCTCGGCGACCTCGTAGACCTGGCTCGCCTCGCCGGTCGACTGGATGACGACCGAAATCGGCAGCCCGCCGCCGGCGCCCGGCAGCGAGGGCGGCGCGAAGACCAGTGCCTCGACGCCGGCTCCCTTGACGAGACGCGACTGGAGATCCTGCTGGATCTCGGCCTGGGAACGATCGCGTTCGGCCCAGTCCTTGAACGCCCAGACCGCGAAGGCCTGGTTGGTGACGCCGCCGCCGAAGGCGACCGCCGAGAAGGAAGACTGCAGCTCGGGCAGATCCTTGGTCAGGTCCATGAGTTGGTCGACATAGCGGCTGGTGTAGTCCGAGGTCGCATAGCGCGGCGCGGTCACCAGCGAGAACAGCGCGCCCGAATCTTCCTCCGGGGCCAGTTCGCTCGAGGTTTTGGTGAACAGGTAGCCGCCGAGCGCGACCAGCGTCACCACCACCAGCAGCGTCACCGGACGATAGTTCAGCGAGCCCGCCACCAGTCGCTCGTAGCCGTTGGCGAACCGCTCGAAGGTGTTGTCGACGATGTTCTGGAAACGGCTGTGCTGGCCGGCCTTGAGCAGGCGCGCCGACATCATCGGGGTGATCGTCAGCGCCACGACGCCGGAGATGACAACGGCGCCGGCCAGCGTGACCGCGAATTCCCGGAACAACGAGCCGGTCAGGCCGCCGGTGAAGGCAAGCGGTGCGAAGACGGCGGCGAGCGTGATGGTCATCGCCACCACGGCCGAGGTGATCTCGCGCATGCCGTTGAAGGCGGCCTGGATCGCGGACATGCCGTCTTCTTCCATATGGCGGTGGATGTTCTCCACCACCACGATCGCGTCGTCCACGACAAGGCCGATCGCCAGCACCATCGCCAGGAGCGAGAGCAGGTTGATCGAATAGCCCATGACGAAGAGCACGAAGCAGACGCCGACCAGCGACAGCGGGATGGTCACGATCGGCATCAGTACCGAGCGGAACGAGCCGAGGAACAAAAGAATGACCACGATGACGATAGCCACCGCTTCGGCGATCGTCTTGAAGACCTCCTCGATCGAGGCGCCGATCTGCTCGGTCGCGTCATAGACCATGGTCACGGTCATGTCCTGCGGCAGGCTTGCCTGCAGCGCGGGAAGCTCCTTGATGACGGCGCCGGCCGTGTCGAGCGGGTTTGCCGCCGGCGTCGGGAAGATACCGATGAAGATGCCGGGCTCGCCGTTGAAGTTCACCCTCGTATCGGTGTTCTCCGCCGCCAACTCGACGCGTGCCACGTCACGCAGCCTCACCACGTCGCCATTCTCCGATCGGAGCGGCAGCGCCCCGAAGGCCTCCGCGGTCTGCAGGGTCGAGCGAACGGTGATCGAATAGGCGACGAACTCGTTTTCGGTCTTGCCGGGGGCGGACAGGAAGTTCGAGGCGTTGACGGCGTTCATGACTTCGGCTGCCGTCAGACCGCGTGCGGCCAGCTTGATCGGGTCGACCCAGACGCGCATCGAATAGTTTGCCGCGCCAAGGACCTGGACCTCGGCCACGCCCTCGATGGTGGACATGCGGGGACGGATGACGCGCTCGATATATTCGGTGAGCTGCTCCGACGTCATGTTGGGGTTCTGGATCGCCAGATACATGATGGCGAACTGCTCGCCCGTGCCCTTGACGATGACCGGGTCCTCGGCGTCTGTCGGCAACTCGCCGCGCACGCCCTGCACCTTGGACATCACCTCGGTAAGAGCGATGTCGGGGTCGGAGCCGAGCTTCATCTGCACGGTGACGACACTGGCCGAGGGACGGCTCTGCGAGGTCACGTAGTCGATGTTTTCCGTGGTCGAGACGGCGCGCGCGATCGGCTGGCTGATGAAGCCCTGGATAAGATCGGCACTGGCCCCGGGATAGGTCGTGGTGATCGTGATCACCGTCTCCTCGACCTCCGGGTATTGGCGCACCTGGAGGTTGAAGATGCCTTGCAGGCCAAGCAGCATGATGAGCAGCGCCAGCACCGTCGAAAGGACCGGGCGGCGGATGAAGATGTCGGAGATGCTCATTTCTGGGCAGCCTGCTGATTGGGTGGCGTGTTCACGTCGAGCGTGTTGTCGACGACCACCGGCGCGCCGTTGCTGAGCCGGTTCTGGCCGGCAGTGACGACCTCCTCGCCCGGCGACAGGCCCTCGGTGATCTCGACCAGGCCGAGGTTGCGCCGGCCGGGCTTGACGAAGATCTGGTGGGCGACCAGCGAGGATTTGTCACCGGCCGCGGCGGCGGGAGCGCCTTCTGCCGGCTGGGCCGGAGCCTCTTCATCCCCTGCCTTTTCGGCCGGCCGCACGACATAGATATAGTCGCCGTAAAGGCTGGTAACGAGCGCGGTCTGCGGCAACGCCACGATATTCTTCTCCTCGGGCAGCACCACGCGCACGTGGACGAACTGGCCGGGGCTCAACTGGTCGCCGGTGTTGGCGACCTCCGCGCGCACGGCCACAAGCCGGCTGGCTGGGTCGATCTTGGGATCGATACCGAGAATCTGACCCCGGAAAGGCAGGCCCTCATCGTCTTCTCCCGTGCCGAGTTGCACCGGCTGGCCGATTTTGAGCAGCGGCAGCTGCTGTTCCGGGATGGAAAAGTCGACCCGCATCGTGTCGAGGTCTTGCAAGGTCGCGACCCGGTTTCCGGGTTGCAGGAACTGGCCGAGGTCGACGCGCGGAATGCCGACAGTGCCGCTGAACGGGGCCCTCAGCTGCTTCTGGTCCAGAACGGCCTGCAGCTTTGCGACCTGGGCGGCCGAGACGGCCGCCTGTGCCCTGGCCGCGTCGAGCGTGACTTGGGAGCCGACGCGACGATCCGCCAGTTCCTGGGCGCGCGTCAGCGCCGTCTGGTCGTTGGCGGCCTGTGCCTTCTGCGCCTCGAGATCTGCCTTCTCGACGGCGTCGTCGAGCTGGATGAGCACCGCTCCCTGTTCGACCTTCTGATTGGCCTGGAAGCGGATTTCCTTGACGATACCCGTCGTCTCCACCGTCAGGTCGACGCCCCGAGCGGCACTCACAGTGCCGATCGCCTCGACGCCCGGCGTCCAGGTGATCGGTTCGACCTTGACCGTCGAGACGGTCACCGGCTGTACCGGCATGTTGGCGAAGAATTGCTGGATGGCGCGATCGCGGAAGATGTTGAATCCGACGAGGCCGCCGACCACCAGGACGAGAAGTATGAACGCGATGACAAAGCGCTTGATCATGACGGAGGCGAACCTGTGATTGTCTTTTAAAAGGGTGCGACTTTCGATCGTGCGGCGTCGCGCCGCTGTGCGAATCCACGGCTGGATTCAACCGGCGCGTTACTGTACCGTCTGGACGGTATTGTCAATTCCGGCGCATACAGTTCCTGACATAAGTGTGATCGCGACATCGTGAAGTCAAAGAAAAGTTCCAGGCTGAAGATCCTTCTTGCCGCAGACGAGCTGGCCCATGATCTCGGACCTGGAAACCTGTCGTTGGAGGCGGTGGCGCATCGCGCGGGCGTCTCCAAAGGTGGGCTGCTCTACCATTTCCCGTCCAAGGCGAAGCTGCTCGAGGCGCTCGTGGAGCACCATATCGAAGCTTTCGACGCCATGCTTTCCGAGAAGCAGAAGGCCAAGGGCGACGAATGCAATGGGTTGCTAGCAGCCTATCTTGACCTCGTGATGGCCGATTTCGACAAGAAGCAGCCACCGCCTTCGGGCGTATTGGCGGCTCTCGCCGAGAATCCGGATTTCATCGCCCCGATCCGGCAATATAACCGCCTGCTGCTCGACAGGCTCAAGGCGAATGCGACCAACGAGGCCGCCGCGCTCATCATGTTTCTCGCGCTGGAAGGCATGCGAGCCATGCAGGTCTTCGGCCTCGACGTGCTGACGCTCAAGGAGCGGGATGAGGTCATTGCGGCCTTGCACGTTCCCATTGAAGCCGGCAAGCCTTGACTTTGACGGGTTTTTCCTGTCTAAGCCGCCCGAAATTCCGCGACGAGTTCCACTCCGAGCAGCCGACCGGGACGCCATAGAGCCTTGATCGATCCCGGAGGCCAACACCCGGCAGCGCGATGCGCCCCCGGGTGCTTTTTGGCTTTGGCCTATCGAAAGTGCCGGTGGCCCGGTTGGAGCAAAGGCGCGGAAGCATTACCTCTCCGGCATTGTCTGGATGCCGGAGACGAAGGGAAGATGAATGTTTGAATCCCTGCAAGAGCGCCTTGGCTCGATCCTGAACGGCCTCACCGGCCGCGGCGCGCTGTCCGAAGCCGACGTGGCGGCGGCGCTGCGCGAGGTTCGGCGCGCATTGCTCGAGGCCGACGTGGCGCTGGAGGTCGTACGTTCCTTCACCGAGCGCGTGCGCGAAAAGGCTGTGGGCGCCGCCGTGCTGAAGTCGATCAAGCCCGGCCAGATGGTCGTCAAGATCGTCCATGACGAACTGGTCGAGATGCTCGGCCAGGAAGGCAAGACGATCGACCTCAACGCGCCGGCCCCGGTGGTCGTGATGATGGTCGGCCTGCAGGGTTCCGGCAAGACCACGACTACGGCGAAGATCGCCAAGCGGCTTGTCGAACGGCAGAACAAGCGCGTGCTGATGGCCTCGCTCGACACGCGCCGGCCCGCCGCGCAGGAGCAATTGCGCCAGCTCGGCGAGCAGACCAAGGTGCCGACTCTGCCCATCATCGCCGGCCAGTCGCCCGTCGACATCGCCAAGCGCGCGGTACAGGCCGCCAGGCTGGGCGGCCACGACGTGGTGATCCTCGACACGGCTGGCCGCACCCATATCGATGAACCGCTGATGGCCGAGATGGCCGAAATCAAGCGGGCTTCCAGCCCGCATGAGATCCTGCTCGTCGCGGATTCTCTCACGGGTCAGGACGCGGTCAATCTCGCCAGGAGCTTCGACGAGCGCGTCGGCATTACCGGCCTTGTCCTCACCCGCATGGACGGCGACGGGCGCGGCGGTGCCGCGCTGTCGATGCGCGCTGTCACCGGCAAGCCGGTCAAGCTCATCGGCACCGGCGAAAAGATGGATGCGCTGGAGGAATTCCATCCCAAGCGCATCGCGGACCGCATCCTCGGCATGGGCGACATCGTCAGCCTCGTCGAGAAGGCCGCCGAGACGATCGACGCGGAAAAAGCCGCGGCGATGGCCAAGAAGATGCAGTCGGGCAAGTTCGACCTCAACGACCTCGCCGACCAGCTTGGCCAGATGGAGAAAATGGGCGGTATGGGCGGCATCATGGGCCTCATGCCCGGCATGGGCAAGATGAAGGAGCAGATGGCCGCGGCCGGTCTCGACGACCGGATGTTCAAGCGCCAGCTCGCCATCATATCGTCGATGACCAAGGCGGAGCGCGCCAATCCCGATATGTTGAAGCACAGCCGCAAGAAGCGCATCGCCGCCGGCTCCGGCACCGATGCTGCGGAGATCAACAAGCTCCTCAAGATGCATCGCCAGATGGCTGACATGATGAAAGCAATGGGCGGCAAGGGGAAAGGCGCCGGCATGATGCGCGGCATGATGGGCGGCCTGGCTTCGAAGATGGGCCTCGGTGGCGGCATGGGCGGCCTGCCGGATCTGTCGAAAATGGATCCCAAGCAGCTCGAGGCCCTGCAGAAACAGGCCGAGGCGGCTGGGCTCGGCGGCGGCCTGCCCAAGGGCCTGCCGGGTGGATTGCCCGGTCTTCCCGGCGGCATGAAACTCCCGGGCGGCTTTCCCGGTCTGGGTGGCGGGCTGCCGGGTCTCGGCAAGAAGAAGTGAGCAGAACCATGGGTGACCAGGCCGAGAAAGAGAAGGCGCTTGTCGCGCTCGCCGAATACCGCGCATCGATCGACAATATCGATGCGGCGGTGATCCACATGTTGGCCGAGCGCTTCCGCTGCACCAAGGCGGTGGGCGTGCTCAAGGCGGCGCATGACCTGCCGGCCGCCGACCCGGCACGCGAAGGCCAGCAGATCGCGCGGTTGCGTCAACTTGCGCGCGACGCTCATCTCGATCCCGATTTCGCCGAGAAATTCCTGAACTTCGTGATCAAGGAAGTGATCCGCCATCACGAGCAGATCGCCGCTACCAATGGCGGCGCCACGACATCCGCCCCTCCCGGCGGGGTCAACGAAACCCACTGACGCCGCCCTCGGCAGTCTCGACGAACCACTGAATCGCAACGGATTGAACCTTTAGGAGAAAACCATGGCACTGAAAATCCGTCTCGCCCGCGCGGGCTCCAAGAAGCGCCCGTACTACCACATCGTCGTCGCCGACGTGCGTTCGCCGCGCGACGGCCGCTTCATCGAGGCGATCGGCTCGTGGAACCCGCTGCTGCCCAAGGACGGCGAGCGCGTGAAGCTCGACGCCGACCGCGTCAAGCACTGGCTGGCCAACGGCGCGCTGCCGACCGACCGCGTGCTGCGTTTCCTCGACCAGGCAGGGCTCTCCAAGCGCCCGGCCCGTTCGAACCCGACCAAGGCCTTGCCGGGAAAGAAGACGCAGGAGCGCCTCGACGCCATCAAGAAGGCCCAGGAGGAAGCCGCCGCCGCGCTGGCAGCTGCCACCGCTCCGGCCGAGGAAGCCGCGTCCTGATCGGACCGACATCGATGCTTTCGGAAACGGCGGGTCCTTGACCCGCCGCTTTCATTTTGAGCGGTCACCGAGGGGCGGGGAAGGAAGCGGGCACCTTTCCCCTTTCCCACCCGCCCT
>NZ_JBJHDO010000012.1:0-216924 GCF_050958605.1 Mesorhizobium sp. 1B3
GGGGTTCGCGACGCCGGGTGCTCGACCGGTCAGCCGTTCGCTGCCGCGACGGCCCTCTTCGCCATGACGGCGATCAGGTTGGCGCGATATTCCGGAGAAGCGTGGATATCGCTCATGAGACCGTCCGAAGGGATCTGGATACCGTCGAGCGCGGACGCATCGAACTTCTTGGCAAGCGCTGCCTCGATCTCCTGCGAGCGGAACACGCCGTCTTCACCGGCTCCCGTGACGGCAACCCGGACACCGTCGTTGCCCTTGACCACGAACACGCCAGTCACGGCATAACGCGACGCCGGATTGGGGAATTTGGCGTAACCGGCCGTGCCCGGCGCGGCGAAGCGCACTGCCGTGACCATCTCTCCCTCCTCGAGGGCGGTCTCGAACAAACCTGTGAAGAACTCGTCGGCGGGGATCTCGCGCTGGTTCGTCACGATCGTGGCTCCGAGCGCCAGCATCGCGGCGGGATAGTCCGCAGCCGGATCGTTGTTGGCGATCGACCCGCCGATCGTGCCGCGATGCCTGACATGAGGATCGCCGATATGCGCGGCAAGATGGCTGATGGCCGGGCAGAGCTTCTTGAGCGCCTGGTCCGCAGCCACTTCGGCATGAGTGGTCGCCGCGCCGATCGTCACGTCGTTGCCGGAAATCGTGATGCCCTTGAGACCGGGGATGTGCATGAGATCGATGACATCCGACGGCGCTGCAAGGCGCGTCTTCATGGCAGGGATGAGCGTCATCCCGCCGGAGAGGAACTTGGCATCGCCGCCCTGTGCCTTCTTGACTGCATCGTCGACCGAAGCTGCTCGCTGATAGTTCACTGAATACATGTGGGGTGCCTCCCTTCCGGAGCCGGCGAGCGTATTGTGACAGGCGTCAACCCTGCACTACGGCCGCTCGCCCTTCGCTCAATGTTTTGTCGTCGCCTTGATCGCCGCCCAAACCTTGGCGGGCGTCGCCGGCATGGTGAGGTCATTGGTACCGATGGCGTCGGTGATCGCGTTGATGACGGCCGGCGGCGAGCCGATCGCTCCGGCCTCGCCGCAGCCTTTGATACCGAGCGGATTCCCTGGACAAGGCGTCTCGCTGGTCGACACCTTGAAGGAAGGCAGGTCGCTGGCGCGCGGCATGGTGTAGTCCATGTAGCTTGCCGTGATGAGCTGCCCGCTCGAGGCGTCGTACTGGCATCCTTCCAGCATCGCCTGGCCGACGCCTTGCGCGATGCCGCCATGCACCTGGCCTTCGACGATCATCGGATTGATGATCTTGCCGAAATCGTCCGCCGCGACGAACTGCACGATCTCGGTCGTGCCGGTCTCCGGATCGATCTCGACCTCGCAGATGTAGCAGCCGGCCGGGAAGGTGAAGTTGGTCGGATCGTAGAAGGCGCCTTCCTTGAGCCCCGGCTCCATGCCCGAAGGCAGGTTGTGGGCGGTATAGGCGGCTAGCGCCAGTTGGAACCACGGAACGTTCTTGTCGGTTCCGGCCACCTTCAGGGCGCCGTTCTCGATGACGATGTCGCCCTCGTCCGCTTCCATCAGATGCGCGGCGATCTTCTTTGCCTTGGCCTCGACCTTGTCGAGCGCCTTGACGATCGCCGACATGCCGACCGCGCCGGAACGCGAGCCATAGGTGCCCATGCCCATCTGCACCTTGTCGGTGTCGCCATGGACGATGGAAACGCTGTCGATCGGCACGCCGAAGCGCTCGCTGACGAGTTGCGCGAACGTCGTTTCATGACCCTGGCCATGGCTGTGGGAACCCGTCAGCACCTCGATCGTGCCGACGGCATTGACGCGAACCTCCGCGGACTCCCAAAGCCCGACGCCCGCCCCGAGCGAGCCGACCGCGGCAGAGGGCGCGATGCCGCAAGCCTCGATATAGCAGCTCATGCCGATGCCGCGCAGCTTGCCCCTCTGGGCAGCCTCCGCCTTGCGCCTGGCAAAACCCTGGTAGTCCGCCGCCGCCATCGCCGCGTCGAGCGAGGCAGCATAGTCGCCGGTGTCGTAGTTCATGATGACCGGAGTCTGATACGGGAAGCTCGTGATGAAATTCTTCCTGCGCAGCTCGGCCGGCGAGACTCCAAGTTCCCGCGCCGCCGTCTCGACGATGCGCTCGAGCAGGTAGGTCGCCTCGGGGCGCCCTGCTCCGCGATAGGCATCGACCGGAGCAGTGTTCGTGTAAACCGCCCGGACGTTGGCGTGAATGGCCGGGATGGCGTACTGGCCCGACAGCAGAGTGGCGTAGAGATAGGTCGGGACCGAAGACGAGAAGAGCGACATGTAGGCGCCGAAATTGGCGATCGTGTCGACCTTCAATCCCGTCATCCTGTTGTCCTTGTCGAAAGCGAGCTGCACTTCCGTCACATGGTCCCGGCCATGGGCGTCGGTGAGGAAGCTCTCAGTGCGATCGGCAACCCATTTGACCGGAACGCCGGTCTTCTTGGAAGCCCACAGGCAGACGATCTCCTCGGGATAGATGAAGATCTTGGAACCGAAACCGCCGCCGACATCGGGGGCGATGACCCGCAACTTGTTCTCCGGCGCGATGTTGTAGAAGGCGCTCATGACAAGGCGGGCGACATGCGGATTCTGCGACGTCGTCCAGCAGGTGTAGTGATCCTCTCCCTTGTCGTAATGGCCGAGCGCGGCGCGCGGCTCCATCGCGTTCGGCACAAGCCTGTTGTTGACGATGTGCATCCTGGTCACATGCGCGGCGTTGGCGATGGCCGCGTCCGTGACCTTCGCGTCGCCCAGTTCCCAATCGAAGATGAGGTTCCCATCGGCCTCCGGATGAAGCTGGGGCGCACCTGGCTTCAGGGCTGCCACGGCATCCGTAACGGCCGGCTTTTCCTCGTAGGTCACTTCCACGGCTTCGGCCGCGTCGCGTGCCTGTCCCTTGGTTTCAGCCACCACGATCGCGACGGCGTCGCCGACATAGCGCACCCGATCGACGGCAAGAGGCGACCACGCCCCCATTTTCATGGGTGTTCCGTCCTTGGAATGGACCATCCATCCGCAGATGAGATTGCCGATGCCGTCGGTTTTGAGTTCCCTGCCCGTCAAAACGCCGATGACGCCGGGCATGGACTGAGCCTTCGTCACATCGATCGCCGTTATATCGGCGTGCGCGTAAGGACTGCGTACGAAGGCGGCATGCTTCATGCCGGGAACCACCATGTCGTCGACATAGCGACCCGTACCGGTGATAAAGCGCCTGTCTTCCTTGCGCGCCACCCTGGCGCCAATGCCTTCCATTCCCATCAGAGTCCTCCTCCCGAACCAGTAAGCGAGTAGCGAAGGATACCGAGCCTAGGCGGCCGTCCTGGCGTCCTTCGCCATGGCCTGAGACGCGGCCAGGATCGCTTTGACGATGTTGTGATAGCCGGTGCAGCGGCAGATATTTCCTTCGAGTTCCGCCCGCACCGTCGGCTCGTCGAGCCCCTCGGGGTGGCGCCGAATCATGTCGGTGGCCGCCATGATCATGCCAGGTGTGCAGAAGCCGCATTGGAGGCCGTGGTGCTCGCGGAACGCTGCCTGCACCGGATGGAGGTCGGCCCCGTTGGCCAGCCCCTCGATCGTCACCACGCTGGAGCCTGAAGCCTGCGCGGCAAGCATGGTGCAGGATTTGACCGCCTTGCCGTCCACATGGACGACGCAGGCGCCGCATTGCGAGGTGTCGCATCCGACATGGGTGCCGGTCAGCCCGACATGCTCGCGCAGGAAATGGACAAGCAGGGTCCGGTCTTCCACCGACTTGGTGACACTTCGACCATTTACCGTGATCGTGACTTCAGACATTCAAGTCCTCCTCCCAAAGGCCTGCCGAACGGCCCAGCCCGCTCCATTTTCGTCCTTCGGCGAAACAATGCCGAGGGGGCAAATATGCGTATATTATACTTTCGGTCGCAAGGGCCTCGAATGGACATCTCCACCAAAGGGCATTGTCAAAACAGCCGGTCCGGACAAAGATGTCCACCCATGACGGCGCACGGCAGAAGGCGCCGCGGAAATGGAAGGAGGAAACCGCGCTGGCTGTTTCGCACACGACGTATGGCTGTGGGATGACGGTCCTGGCGGCTGGCGATGCCGACGCCGAAAGCTTCGCCGAATCGATCGCCGACGCGGCCGGCACCATCGGCGCGGGCTTTGCGCTGCTTTTCTTTTCGCAGTCCTGTATCCGCGCGGAGGATCTGGTCGGCGCGCTTCGCCGCCATGCACCGCACCTGCCTTACGCCGGCTGCTCGACCGCCGGCGAGATCACGCCTCATGGGATCGGCGACGGCGGAGCGGTTGCGATCCTCTTCCCGAGTGGCGCTTTCACGGTCGCGTCGGCGATGGTGAAGCAGGTTTCCTCGTCGGGATTGGACCTCGTCGCCGAACACGTCGCGCGCCTGAGAAGGCAGCTCGCCGATGCCGGCGCTCGACGGCAGGTCTTCGCGCTCTGCTTCATCGACGGCCTGTCCTATGCCGAAGAAGCGGTGACCTCGGCTATCCATTGGGGACTCGACGACATCCCTCTGATCGGCGGCTCCGCCGGCGACAACCTTCATTTCGAAACGACAAGCCTGATCGCCGACGGCGAGGCCGGATCGGACTGTGCCATCATCGCGCTTGTCGCGACCGACGTTCCCTTCCATGTGTTCAAGACCGAGAACTTCGTTCCGACCGGCGAAAAGCTCGTCGTCACTTCCTCCGATCCCGGCCATCGCATCGTTCGCGAATTCAATGCCGGGCCGGCCGCCGACGAATATGCCGCGGCGATCGGGATCGACGCCCAATCCCTGACGCCGATGAGCTTCGCCTCCCATCCCGTGGTGGTGCGGGTGGGCGGCGAGTATTACTGCCGGTCGATCCAGAAGGTTCATCCCGACGGTTCCCTTTCCTTCTTCTGCGCCATCGACGACGGCATCGTTCTCACGGTCGCCCAACCGAAGGGCATGGTGGAATCGACACGCACGGCATTGCGCATGGTCGACGAGAAGCTCGGAGGAACCGACGTCATTCTCGGCTTCGATTGCGTGTTGAGACGCCTCGATGCCGAGAACCGCCAGATCCTCCGCGACATTTCGGAGCTCTATCGGGCCAACCATGTCGTAGGCTTCGGCACCTATGGCGAACAGTATCGCTCGATGCATCTCAACCAGACCTTTACCGGCATAGCCTTCGGCCGTCGGCAGGCCGCGGAATAGGAGCCGCCATGGCCGCGCCGGAGATCAACGACGTCGACAGGCTGAAGCGCATCAACCAGGCGCTGATGTCGCGTGTCGAACGCGCCATGGACCAGCAGGGCAACGCCTTCTCGCTGTTCCAGACCGCGATCAATCTCGAGAACCGTGTGAAGACCCGCACCGAGGAATTGCGGGCCACGCTGCGCCGCCTCGAACAATCGAACATCGATCTCGTGGCAGCCAAGGACAACGCCGAACGGGCGAACATTTCCAAGACCCGTTTCCTGGCGGCGGCGAGCCATGACGTACTGCAGCCGCTGAACGCGGCGCATCTTTCCATATCCGCTCTCGCGGAACTCCAGACGAGCGAGGAAGGCCGCAAGCTCGTGCGGCAGGTCGAGCGCTCGCTGGAGACCATGGACGACCTTCTGAGGACACTGCTCGACATCTCGAAGCTCGACGCCGGCGTCGTGCGCCCGGAGGTCGGCGATGTCGCCCTCGAGCCGCTGTTTGCCGGGTTGAAATCGGATTTCCAGCCGCTGGCCGAAAAGAAGGGGCTCAGGCTTCGTTTCCGCCCGACATCCCTCAGCGTGCGCTCCGATCGCACCCTGCTTCGGCGCATCCTGCAAAACATCGTCTCGAACGCCATACGCTACACCGCCGAAGGCGGCGTGCTGGTCGGCCTGCGGCGCACGGACGGAATGGCGCGCATTGCCGTCATCGATACCGGCTGCGGGATTCCCGATCATGAGCATGAAGCCGTGTTCGAAGAGTTCCATCGTGTCGAGACGCCGCTTCGTGGCGATGCGGCGGGCGGCGGGCTGGGGCTCGGCCTGTCGATCGTGCGGCGCATGGTCGACGCGCTCGGTCATCGCCTGACCTTTTCGTCGCGGCTGGGTCACGGCTCCGTCTTCCGGCTCGAATTGCCGCTCGCCAGCGGCCCCGCGCCTGAACCGCAAAGCGTGCCGTCCGAGACGGAAGGGCCGCGCGGCTACGGCCTCTTCGGCACGAAGGTCCTGCTGGTCGAGGACGACGATGCCGTCCTGGAGGCGACCGGCGCGCTGTTGCAGCGCTGGCAATGCGTGGTGCGCGCCGCGACGTCGACCGAAACGGCACTGGCCGCGCTGGGCGACACGGACTGGGTGCCCGACATCATCATCGCCGACCAGCACCTCGATCATGGCGACCTCGGCAGCGAGACGATCGCCAGTGCCCGCCTCTACCTCCAGCGCGGCGTTCCCGGCCTAATCATCACCGCCGATCCATCTGACGAACTCCAGCAGGTGACGAAAAGCCTCGGTATCGAACTGATGCGAAAACCGGTCAAGCCTGCCCAATTGCGGGCATTGCTGGCGCATCTCTTGGCGTGAATGGGGACAGGTTCCTCCGGCTGGGATTTATAGCCACGGTCAATAAGATTACGGTGGGTATACCCCTTGTATGAGCGCCGCCAGATGAGGGGTGGTATCATATTTTTGCGGCTTCAAGCCTCACAAGCACAACGTTCACGGAAGAGTGCTATCTGTATTCTGATTCTGTATTCTTATTATGCGGATACATTTCGCCGAATTCGCTTGAATCCGTTTGTCTTTTCGGCGCGATTTCGACGAACTTCCTCCGCCTTTCTTCCGAGTTTTGAACGAGTTTCGATCGCTTTCACGCAGTTCCAGCGGACGCGCACGCCGCCTAGAAGCCCGTCGAATCCCGGAACAGATCCGCATTGTCCAGCTTCGACACCTCGATCACGGCCTGGGTGCGGCTGTAGACGTTGAGCTTGCGCAGGATCTCCGAAACGTGGGCCTTCACGGTCGTCTCGCCGACCTGAAGCTCATAAGCGATCTGCTTGTTCAGCATCCCCTGCTTCAACATTTGCAGGACACGCAGTTGTTGCGGCGTCAGTTTCGCCAGGCGCTGGAGCATTTCGGCGCGGTCGGAACCGTCGGTCTCCGGCGTCTGGCCGCCATAATTCTCGGGCACGTAGATGGCGCCGTCCATCACGCTGCGTATCGCCTGGGCAAGCTCGTCCTTGCGCACCGATTTCGGGATGAAGCCGGCGGCGCCGTAGGACAAAGCTTCCGAGATGATTTTCGGCTCCTCGTGGCCCGAGACCACGACCACCGGCAGGCGGGGATAACGCGTTCGCAGTTGCAGCAGCCCTTCGAACCCTTGCACGCCCGGCATGCTGAGATCGAGCAGTGCGAGATCGAAGGGCTTGGGATCGGCAAGGAACTCGAGCGCCTCTGCGACGCTGCGCGCCTCCACCGTATCCACGTCCGGATAGGCTATCCGGACCGCGCTATGGAGTGCCTCGCGAAACAAAGGATGGTCGTCGATGATCAGGAAGCGGGCCGTCTCGCTGGCCATGCTGCAACCTCTGCGGTTCGATCCGGCGGAAGGTCCCGAGTGTTTCCGGGACCCGAATTGACATGTCGGCCTGGCGCGACCCATGCTGCACGGCAAGATTAGCCGACGCCGGCGCGAGCGATTATTGTCAAATAGTACACTCCCTCCTGCGCCGATCGCGGCTTGCACTTCTCCAGAAACGCCGCGTTTCCCGTCGAACAGCCTTTCGCCTGCCGTCGTACTACAGTTTCACCCAGGCGCCGTTCTTGGCGGAGGACTTCACGCAGGCTTCCACGAACGCGACGCCTTCCACACCGTCCTGTACGGTCGGATAGACGACATCCTTGGCCGGCTTGCCGCCCTTCCTCCGGGCCGCCCGGATCGCACGGGCCGCTTCGGCGTAGATGTTGGCGAACCCTTCCAGATATCCTTCCGGATGGCCTGACGGCACACGCGTGACGCGCCCCGCCGCGGGGCCGGCCCCGGCCCCTGCCCGCGTGATCAGCTGCCGGGGCTGGCCGAAGGGCGTGAACCACAGGTAGTTCGGGTCGGCCTGCACCCATTCGATCCCGCCCTTGGTGCCGTAGACACGAAGCTTCAGCCCATTCTCGTGCCCGACCGCAACCTGGCTCGCCCACACCATGCCCTTCGCGCCCTTGCCGCTGCCCTTCGCCGCCGGCTTGAAGCGAAGCATCACATGGGCATTGTCGTCCAGCGCCCGGCCCGGGACGAAGGCGTCCAGATCCGCCGCGAGACTGTCGAGTTCGAGCCCGGTGACGAAGCGGAGCAGGTTGTAGGCGTGCGTGCCGATGTCCCCCGTCGCGCCCCCGGCTCCCGACTGCTTGGGATCCGTCCGCCAGGCGGCCTGCTTCTGGCCCGACGCCTCGATATTCTCCGTCAGCCAGTCCTGAGGGTATTCCGCCTGGATGACACGGATCTCGCCAAGCTGACCCTTCTGCACCATCTCGCGTGCCTGCCGGACCATCGGATAGCCCGTGTAGTTGTGCGTGAGCACGAAGATCTTGCCGCTCTTCTCGACGAGAGCCGAGAGCTTGCGCGCGTCGGCGAGGGTCGAAGTCAAGGGCTTGTCGCAGATGACATGAATGCCTGCCTCGAGGAATGCTTTCGCCGCCGGCCAATGCATATGGTTGGGCGTCACGATGGCGACAGCCTCGATGCCGTCGGGGCGCTTGGCCTCCGCCTTGGCCATTTCCTGCAAGGAGCCGTAGCTGCGGGCCGGATCGAGCCCGAGTTCGGCCGCCGAGGCTTTCGCCTTTTCGGGATTGGACGACAGCGCGCCTGCCACCAGCTGGAACTCGCCGTCCATGCGCGCTGCGATACGATGCACGCCGCCGATGAAAGCGCCCTGCCCGCCTCCCACCATGCCGTAGCGGATCGGTCCCTCCGCCCGCTCTTTCCTGCCCTCTATCGCCATGTGAACCTCTCTCCCAAAAAATGTTTGATCCGACGCGCCTATGCATGACGGCAGCACGCAACCGCTCCCCCGGCGGACGTGCCCGCTTAATCGATGCCGAGCATCGACCGAAGCTGCTTCTTGTCCACCGCTCCGGCGGCGAAATCGTCGAAAGCTCGTTCGGTCACGCGGATGATGTGGTGCTGAATGAAGGGCGCCCCCTCGGCCGCGCCATCCTGGGGATGCTTGAGGCAGCATTCCCATTCGAGCACCGCCCATGAATCATAGTCGTATTGCGCGAGCTTGGAGAAGATTCCGGTGAAATCGACCTGCCCGTCGCCGAGCGAGCGGAATCGACCGGCGCGATTCAACCAACTCTGATAACCGGAATAGACCCCTTGCCGTCCGTCCGGATTGAACTCGGCATCCTTCACATGGAAGGCCTTGATCCGCTCGTGGTAGATGTCGATGAAGGCCAGATAGTCGAGCTGCTGCAGCAGGAAATGCGAGGGATCGTAGTTGATGTTGGCCCTGGCATGTCCGCCGACGGCATCCAGGAACATCTCGAAGGTGACGCCGTCGAACACGTCTTCGCATGGGTGAAGCTCGTAGCCGATGTCCACGCCGGCATCCTCATAGGCGTCGAGAATCGGCTTCCAGCGCCTGCCGAGCTCGGCGAACGCCTCCTCGATAAGACCTGCCGGACGCTGCGGAAACGGATAGAGATAGGGAAAGGCCAGCGAACCGGTGAACGAAACCGAGGTATCCAGGCCCATATTCCTGGAAGCCTTGGCGCCGGCCTTCACCTGTTCCACCGCCCATTTCTGCCGCGCCTTGGGATTGTTGTGCACCTTGGGCGGCGCGAAACCGTCGAGCTGGCTGTCATAAGCGGGATGCGCGGCGACGAGCTGCCCCTGAAGATGCGTCGACAGTTCCGTCACCTCGACGCCGTTCTCGGCGCAAATGCCCTGGATCTCGTCGCAATAGGCCTTTGAGGAGGCCGCTTTTTCCAGATCGAACAGTCGGCCGTCCCAGGTCGGAATCTGGACGCCCTTGTAGCCGAGGTCGCCGGCCCATTTGGTGATGCTCTTCAGCGAATCGAACGGTGCTTCGTCGCCAGCGAACTGCGCCAGGAATATGCCTGGTCCCTTCATCGTCCTGGGCATGCCTTGTCCTCCGTTTCGGTGAAATTTCCTGCTCCGCAATCGATTACATTTCTCGAAGCGTTCGACAACGGGAAGATTGGCGAAGTTGTCCGGGAGGCCGCGACCGGGTTGCGCTCCGGCCCAAGGATGATCTAATCAGCGCCATGACGGGGACCGACATCAACCGGGCCATCGACGCCGTCTGGCGCATCGAGCAGGCCAAGCTCATCGCGAGCCTCGCCCGGATCGTGCGCGACGTCGGCGTGGCGGAAGAGCTGGCGCAGGACGCGCTGGTGGCGGCGCTCAAGCAATGGCCGGAACAAGGTATGCCGCGCAATCCCGCAGCCTGGCTGATGGCCGCGGCGAAGAACCGGGCTTTCGACCGGCATCGCCGCGAGAAGATGCTCGACCGCAAGCATCGGCAGATCGCCTATGAGCTCGAGGACGAACAGGCAAAAGGCCCCGATCTCGACGCGGCGCTCGACGATCATATCGGCGACAATCTGCTCAGCCTCATCTTTACGGCCTGCCATCCACTGCTGTCGTCTGATGCGCGGGTTGCCCTGACGCTGCGCCTTCTCGGCGGCCTGACGACGGACGAGATCGCCCGCGCCTTCCTTATCCCCGAGCCGACCGTCGCGCAGCGCATCGTGCGCGCCAAGCGGACGCTTGCCGAGGCCGGCGTTCCCTTCGAAGTGCCGCGCGGCCAGGAGATGGTCGAGCGCCTCTCTTCGGTGCTGGAGGTGATTTATCTGATCTTCAATGAGGGATATGCCGCGACAGCGGGCGATGATTGGTTGAGGCCGCAGCTTTCACAGGAAGCGATGCGTCTCGGACGCGTGCTGGCCGGGCTGACCCCCGGCGAGCCCGAGGTGCTTGGGCTGGTGGCCTTGATGGAGCTACAGGCCTCCCGCTTCGCCGCCCGCACCGGCCCCGACGGCGAACCGGTCTTGCTGCTCGACCAAAACCGGGGGCGGTGGGACCAGTTGCTGATCCGCCACGGCCTCGCCGCGCTGGCACGCGCCGAGGCCCTGGACAAGCCACATGGACCCTATGTGCTGCAAGCATCGATCGCCGCTTGCCACGCCCGGGCGCGCAAGGCAGAGGACACGGACTGGCCGAAGATCGCCGCACTCTACGCCGCGCTGATGCAACTGACGCCGTCGCCGGTGATCGAGCTCAACCGCGCTGTGGCGCTCGCCATGGCGTTCGGTCCGGCGGCTGGGCTGGAGATCGTGGATATGCTCGTCGCCGAAAAGTCGCTGCAGGCTTACCACCTGCTTTACAGTGTGCGCGGCGATCTCCTCTTCAAGCTCGGGCGATCGGGCGAAGCCAGGGCGGAATTCGAGCGCGCCGCGGCCATGACCCGCAACGAGCGCGAGCGCAAGCTGCTGCTCGAACGCGCCGCAGCTTGCGGGTAGTGGTGCAACTAAGGCAACAGCACGAGCACCCCTTCTGTCTTGCCGGACATCTCCCCCTGGCCGCAAAGTGCCCTATCGCCGCACTTCCCGTGCCTCCAGCCGTGGGAAGACAGCCCGTTCGAGCGATGGCGCAAGCGATTCGGCGTAAGGGGCGGCGATGTGCTGCCTGTCGCGATAGGTCAGCCTTCCGTCGATCATCGAGCTGCACTTGCGATCATCGCAGAACATTCCCGAGGTATCCACGTAAGGGATGCCCATCTCTGCCGCCGCCGCCTTCTCGGCTTCGTAGACACGATCGTCGAGGGCCTGGGAACGCGGCGTATCGCAAACCGCAGCTCCCCTCTCCTGCCAGAGCGCTCGTTGCACGCACCGGCTGACGTCGAGCTTGTGCAACGGGACATCGCGCAGCAGGACCACCTCTATGCCGGCATTCCGTAAGGTGTCGAGCGACGACTTCACGCCCTCCACCCAGGTGCCCACGTCGAGCGGATGGTAGGCATTGTCCTCGATATCGTTCTCGACATAGTGGTGGGAAAATTGCGACACGACCACCAGCGCCGGATCGAGCGAGATGATTTTGCGCATCGCCGTTTCGCGCCAGCGGTCGCACTCGTCGAACTTGCGCTTCATCGTGGCGCTCCACACCGTGACCCTGGCAGCCGGACACGCGCCCTTGAGATAGGTGACGAGGCGCCAGCCCTTCTCTCTCGCGATTTTGGCCAGCGGCGAGGACCAGTGATCGGCGTGCGAATCGCCGAACAGCACGACTGTCGTCTGCGACTTCCCATCTCCGAGTTCGCAGGCGACGGGTTCATCGATCTCGAGGGTCGACACGCAGGAGGAGCCGGCCTCGCGCGCCGCCGACTTGCGTTCGGCGCTCTTCTGAATGAAGAGCTGCTGGCTGTCGACGTGGCTTCCTGCGAGCCCGGCGCTCCCGTAGGCGACAGTGACGCCCATGGCCGTAAGCATGGCCGCAAATCCGAGCGACCGCCGGCTACGCGCCGTCAGCCAGCCGTTCCGGCGTATGGGATTCTCCACCAGATGGTAGGTCAGCATCGACAGGGCGAAGGTCAAAAGCAGGCAGCCCAGGCGGTCGGCCAGCGTGAGTTCGGGCTTCAGGATGGTCGCATAGACGATGACTGGCCAATGCCAGAGATAAAGGGAATAGGACAGCTTGCCGACC
Organism: Mesorhizobium sp. 1B3; assembly: GCF_050958605.1. Lineage (NCBI taxonomy): Bacteria > Pseudomonadati > Pseudomonadota > Alphaproteobacteria > Hyphomicrobiales > Phyllobacteriaceae > Mesorhizobium > Mesorhizobium sp. 1B3. Next base: position 12,674 of record NZ_JBJHDO010000012.1, read on the forward strand.
CATTGGAAGACCGGATTGCCGAGCCACCGATTGGGGCCTGTCGCGACCTGCCTTGCCCCGGCAAGGATCACGATCGCGGTTCCGACGACGGGCAGCAGCGCGGCGATTCCCGGGAAAGCCCCCTCTTCGGAGAGGGTGAGATACGCCACGGCGATCAGGACAAGTCCCGCCCAGCCGAGAACCGGCGAAGCCCTGAATTCCCGGGCCCAGGGCTGCGCGACGGCCAGCGAAATCAGCCCGCCGGCAGCGAACTCCCAGGCGCGGAAAGGAGAGAAGTAAAAGGCCCAAGGCTGCGAAACCGTCGTGAGCCAGGCGCATGCGGCGAAAGACACGGCCGCGACTAGTCCCATCTGGATGGCAAGGCCGCGCTTGCCCGGGCGAAGCCAGGCGAACAGCAGGAGCAGCGCCGGCCAGGCAAGATAGAACTGCTCTTCGACGGAGAGCGACCAGAAATGTATGAAGGGGTTGTCCGCGGCATCCGGCGCGAAATAGTCCAGCGACCATCGGATGAGCCATAGATTGATCACATAGGCCGAGGCATAGAGCGCTCCCTTCGAATAAAGCTGCTGCTCGGAAGGAGAGAGAACGAAATAGCCGACCAACAGCGTGATCAGGATGACCAGCAACGAGGCCGGCAGCAGGCGGCGCGCGCGCCGTGCATAGAACCGCCAGAGGTCGACTGTGCCCCGCTTGGCGATCTCGTTCTGCAGATGGCTGGTGATCAGGTAGCCCGAGATCACGAAGAAGATATCGACCCCGGCAAACCCGCCCGGCAGTTGGTTGAGGCCGAAATGGAAGGCCACGACTCCGAGAACGGCGATTGCGCGCAGGCCCTCAATGTCCGGTCGAAACGATTGTGAGCCGGCCAGCCGGCTTTGTTCCTTACTCTCTGGCATCCGCCTGTCGGAAACTCCTCGGAAAACGGGCCGAAGGTTCTGACCGAAACAAGCTGGGAGGCAAGGCAACATGTCTGTTGCGTTGCAACATGCTGTTACTGGCAGGCACGCCCGTGCCCGGGCGACTAACCCGCCCAAATGGCCAGGAGGCGATGTCGTCGAAGTCGAGATCGAAGGTATCGGCAGGGTCATGCGCAAGCGGTGATTGTACGGGCATTCCGGGAAGCAAGGATCGCCTTGCGATGCGAGTGAAACAGGCTAAAGCTGTGAATATGACCGAACCCGGCCTGAAGACCCGCCGCTCCGCGCTCCAGGAAGACACGCTGATGCCGCGCGACACGCGCCGGTCGCTGCCGATAGCCTTGCTGCGCGCGCGTGAGGCCGTGATGAGCAGGTTCCGACCCATGCTCGCGGCCCACGACGTCACGGAGCAGCAGTGGCGCGTCATTCGTGTGCTGGGCGAAACGAGCCCGCTGGACGCCACCGAACTCGCCGATCGGGCCTGCGTCCTGGCGCCGAGCCTTACCCGCATCATCAAGGCGCTCGAGGATCGTGGCCTGATCACCCGCGAACGCGATGCCAACGATGGTCGCCGCGTGCTCCTGGCGATCGCCCCGGCGGGAATCGCGCTGATCGGCAAGGTGACGCCGGAAAGCCGGGCCGTCTACGCCGATCTCGAGACCAGATACGGCGCCAAGCAGATCGAACGCCTGCTCGACATGTTGGACGAGCTGGCCAAACTCAAGCCGTAAAGGGACCATGCTCGATGAGTGGATTCGTGATCGACCTGCCGGAAAGCCCGAGCGTCGCGGTAGCCGCGACACAGGAGCGCTTTCCCGTGCGGCGGGTCTTCTGTGTGGGCCGCAACTATGCAGCCCATGCCCGGGAGATGGGCAATGATCCCGACCGCGAGCCTCCCTTCTTTTTCACCAAGCCTGCCGACGCCGTCGTCGACAGCGGGGCCGAGATTCCCTACCCACCGCTCACCAGCAACCTGCATCACGAAATCGAACTCGTCGTGGCGATCGGCAAAGGCGGATTCCGTATCGGTCGCGACGTGGCCCTCGAGCATGTCTGGGGATACGCCGTCGGGATCGACCTCACCCGCCGCGACCTGCAGGACGAGGCGAAGGCGACGCGCCGGCCATGGGATTGGTCGAAAGGGTTCGACCGCTCGGCGCCCTGCGGGCCGCTTGTCCGCGCCGAAGCATGGCACAAGCCGACGCACGGGCGTATCTGGCTCGCGGTCAATGGCGAGACCCGCCAGGATGCCGATCTCTCGGAGCTGATCTGGCCGGTCGCCGACATCGTTGCGATCTGCAGCGAAGGCGTGGAATTGCGGCCCGGCGACCTGATCTTCACGGGCACCCCGGCCGGCGTCGGTCCGCTTCAGGCGGGCGATCGGGTCGCCGGAGGTATCGATGGGCTCGGCGAGATCGAGCTTTCGATCGGACAGCCTAAAACAGGCAGGGCCGTGGGCGCTTAAACACGCAACCAGAGCCGATCGGGGACGAGCTTGCCGAAGGCAAGGCGGCGTGTCTCTCGCGACGCGCCGACAATGGGTGCTGCTTCGAGTGCCGCCGATCTATCCCGAAGTGGATCGATCGAACCTGCACAGACCGTCGTTCTCCCATACGCGACGGCGGCTAGTGGACGGATATAACGGTGAACATCATCCGCGCATCGACACCCGACTTGTCAGAGACAAGTCATGCTCATGACAACCGGAGAGAGGGTCCACATCGTGGCAACCAAAGCGGAGATGGCCAGGATCAGGCTAAGGCGACACACGAAAGGCGACGACGAGACAAGGCGGGGCGAGCGTAGGGCAATGATGAATGCGACTTGCAGCGCCGTGGCGGCGACCCAGGCCGCAATCAGGGCAACGCGGCCGGAAACGAGGTCTAGGCCTGCTTCGGTCCAGCGGTCGGAGCAGACAACACCCTGGAGCCCGTAGACGGCGCTGAAGGCGGCGAGCCAAACCGTGAGCGGGACCGAGATGCGGAGGATGTCGGTCACATCAACACTCCCGGCAGCCAAGCGGCGCCGAGGCCGAGTAGCGCGACCGCGGCGGCGTAGTCGGACCAAAGCCGCACGATCCGCACTTCGCCAATGCGCCGGACCGAGACGTAGCCACCCTTCGCCCGCAGAGCGAGGAACGCCGTCATCAGCCCAGCTAAAGCCGCATGGAACAGGACGTAGCCCGCCACCACCCAGAGCGTAGCGTCGTAGGCGTGGGCGTCGTGAGTGGTCCGCGCGAGCACCATCACGGCGGCGGCCCCGATCGCCAGGAGGCCTGCGAAGCCGAGGAAAAATCCCGGCCAAGGCTTGCCATTGGATTGAATGGCGCGATCGGCCACGCGGATGCCTGCGAGCGTCAACACCACCCCGCCCAGCGCCGATCCAAGTCCCGACAGGCCGAGATCCAGATAGGAGGGCGGCGGCCAGTTCGGCGCAACCGTCCAGAGGAAGGCATATCCGAAGAGAAGCGATCCGAAGAGAACACCGTCGGCGAGCAGCAGGAACAGCGACCCCCACCAGCCGGGTGGGTCGGGTGCGTCTGAAGCGAGCGGAAGCTCGAGCCCATGGCCCACATGTTGCGGGATCTGGTCCTCGCGGCTGCCAAGGCCCCAGGCCCACCAGACCGCGAGCGCCGTCACCCCCAGTGCGGAGAACGGGACGAGCCAGTAGGCCTTGATCAGCATTCCGACGAAGAAGACGCCGACGACGAGCGCCATGACGATGGGCAGTGCCGAGTTCGTCGGGAAGATGACGAGGTGCTTCGGCCGCCCGCTGGCGATCTCCACCGTCATGATCTCGCGCCGGCCGCTGGCGGGTGGTATTCCGAGATAACCCTCGCCGCGCGCGATGCGCAGGGGTAGATCCGGGTCGTCGTGGAGCGGGTGACGGCTGCGAACCTCGGGGATCGAGGCGAGATTGTAGGATGGGGACGGAGATGGCATGGCCCATTCCAGCGTCCCCGCCCGCCAGGGATTGCGCCGGCCGCGGGCCGCCACGGCTGCGTTCACCGCCACGTCGATGAGGACGAGCCCCAATCCGATCGCCATGACGAAACCGCCGATCGAAGCCAGAAGGTTGATGAGTTCCCATCCCGATCCGGCCTCGATTGAATGGATCCGCCGACGCATGCCGAGCAACCCCGCCCAGTGCAGGAGGAGGAAAGTCCCGTGGAAACCGAGGACGATCAGCCAGAACGCCGTCTCGCCCAGCTTGAAATAGCGCTTCCGGCCCGTGAAATGCGGCAGCCAGTAATAGAGCGCCGCAAGCATCGGAAAGACAAAGCCGCCAACCAGCACGTAATGGAGATGCGCCACGATGAAGTAGGTGTCGTGCGACTGCCAGTCGAATGGCACCATCGCCACCATGACGCCGGTAAGCCCCCCAATCACGAAGGTCGCAAAGAAGGCGACGATCCATCGCATCGGCAGCTGCATCTCCGGCCGGCCTTTCCAGATCGTCCCGATCCAGGCGAAAATCTGGATACCCGTAGGCAGCGCCACCAGCGTAGAGGCGGCTGAGAAGAAGGCCAGTCCCATATGGGGGATGCCGGTCGTGTACATGTGGTGGACCCATAGCCCGAAGCTCAGCACCCCGAGCGCCGCCGCCGCCGCCACGACCCAGCCGTATCCCAGGAGCGTGGTGCGCGCCATCACCGGCAGGATCGTGGAGATGACCCCGGCCGCAGGCAGGAAGATGATGTAGACCTCAGGATGGCCAAAGAGCCAGAAGAGGTGCTGCCACAGCAGGGAGTCTCCCCCCGCCTCAACCTGGAAGAAGGGCATACCGAAGGCGCGCTCGAGTTCGAGCAGGATCGAACCAAGGATCAGCGGGGGAAAGGCGGTCAGGATCATCACCGCCACGATCAGCATGTACCAGGCGAAGATGGGCAGCTTGTCCAGCGACATGCCGGGTGCTCGGTAGAGGAGCACCGTCACGACGATCTCGACCGCCGCCGAGATTGCGGAAATCTCCACGAAGGTGATTCCGAGGAGCCAGAAATCCGGATTGATTCCTGGCGATCCCAAGGTCGAGGAAAGCGGCGGATACAGAAACCAGCCGCTATCGGGCGCGATCCCCGCGAAGAGAGCAAAAATCAGCAGCGAACCGCCGAAGACGTAACACCAGAAGCCGAAGGCGCTGAGTCGGGGAAAGGCCAGATCGCGCGTCCCCAGCATCTTGGGCAGGAGATAAATCGTCAGCCCTTCGAAGAGGGGAATGGCGAACAGGAACATCATGATGGTCCCGTGCATCGTGAAGACCTGATTGTAGATTTCAGGTCCCATGAAGGCCGAGCGCGGAGTGGCGAGTTGCGCGCGGATCAGCATCGCGAGGACGCCGGCGATCACGAAGAACGTCACGGCGGCGAACAGGAACATCAGCCCGATGTCGTTGTTGTTCACGGTCGTGAGCTTGCCGCGCCACCCCGGACGGGCGGACCAGATGCGCTCGAGTTGCCGATGACGTCGGAGTGCATTCACGGAGACTCTCCCCGCAGGAAGGCGTCCCAGCCGGCTTCGTCATGTGCCCGCACGGTGAAACCGTGTCCAGTGTAGCCCCCGCCGTTGAATTCGGCGCCGAGCCCCGCATAATCGCCCGGCATGTCCGCTTCGATCCGCAGCACGTTCACATGGCCTGGGATGGCATCGAGCTTGCCGGCGAGCCGCGGAACCCAGAAGCTGTGGATCACGTCGGCCGAGGTGATCTTCACGTCCACCGGGCGGCCTGCAGGGATGTGGAGGACGCCCTCGGTCATGTGACCAGGCGTGTCGTCATAGGAGAAGCGCCAAACCCACTGCGCTCCCTCGGCGCCGACCGTGACGACTTCCGGTCTCGGGCGGGGCAGCAGCCGCTCGCCGATCAAGAGTCCGTAGACGGTCAAGGCCGCCAGCACAGTCATCGAGAAGCCGAGGCCGAGGCCCCAGATCCAGATCCGCTCGTGGCCGGTCTCCGCCTCGGGCGTTGCCAACTCAGGGCGGCGACGGAAGGCGAGAATGAGGAGCGCGACGACCAGCAGAAAGATCACCGCAGCCCCGAACAAGAGCGTCCACCACATCGTCGCGATGGTCGCCGCTGCCGGACCGGCCGGATGCATGGTGGACAGCGCTCCATCGCAACCGGCCAGCATCACGAGCGTTAGCAATCCGACCATCCCCCGCAGGAGAGCCCACCGATGGCCGAAACGCAGCCCGAGAACCGGGACCATACGCTCACCGACCCCGTTGCCCAGCATCCAGGCTACGACGAGACAGGGTCGAAGGTCGCGATTGCGAGCCATCCGATTCATGCCATGGCCGTGGCCTTCCCCATCGCGTTGACCTTCAGCAACTTCGGGGCGGACGTCTTCTACTGGTGGACCGGCGACGAATTCTGGGCCCGGGCGGGCCTCTGGGCGGCGGGGGTGGCCTTCCTCCTCGGCCTCGCTTCTGCTGCCACCGGATTGCCTGAGCTGTTGCTCGTTCCAGGCATCCGCGCGAGGGCCTCGGCCTGGACCCACGCCGCGGTCGCGATGGTGCTTCTGTCGGTCCTGGGCATCAACTGGGGCTATCGCCTTTACGGCTACGAGACTGCGGTGTTGCCCTATGGCATTCTCCTTTCGAGCTTCGGCGTCATCATGGTGGGCGCGACAGGGTGGCATGGCGGCAAACTCGTCTTCGACTACAACCTGGGCGGCGCGTCGAAGGGAAGCTGACGGCCTCGCGGCTCCATGAGCCAGTGCGGCAACGGGATCTTATCCAGTTCGGGTTTGGCCAGAACCAGAACAAGGATCGCCAGCACCAAGACCAGCAGCAGGAGCAGCGGAAGCAGGGGCGCGGGCGTCTGATGTTCTCCCTCGGTTTCGGCCACGGCGACGATCGTGCTGCCCAGCCAGGCGTGGAAGCCGACGAGCAGTGCCACGAAGACCAGTTTGGCGAACATCCAGGGGACAAAGACTTCCCGCATAAAGATGAGAAGGATGCCGGCGGCGATGGCCACCATGGCGGCAGGGGTGACGACCCAGGTATAGCCGTAATGGCAGGCCAGCCGGACCCGGCTGTAGTCCGCCTGTGCGATTGCCGGGTCGTGCCGTGCCAGCATCAGCGGCAACGCAAACAGTCCGGCGCACCAGATCACCAGCGAGGCGATATGAAGCGCCTTCAGATATGGGATCGCGCCGTCGAGCCACGCGATCATGAGGCTCCTTGCACCATGGTCCGCCATCCCCGGCGCGCCAAGAAAGCTCCCCAGACCGCAAAGGGAAGCCCAGCCGGGACCCACATGATGAGCCCTCCCAATTGCTGGTCGCCCAGCGGCGTAAAGCCCCAGGCCAAGGGGGCAACGGCGTGGATGGCGTAGAGCGGTTCCGGGGCGAAGGTGAGGAGCGCGCCGAGAAGCGCCATTTGCATGAAGCCGGCCAGGATGAACAGGAGAGCTCGGGCGGAACCCGGCCGCGGGTCGAAGACAGCGCGCCAGAAGGCGACCGCCGTCCCGAGCAGCGTCGCCTGCATCACCCAGTAGACCGCCATATTGCCGAGCGCGAGATCGTAGGCTCGCGGCAGATGCCATGCCCAGAGAATCCCGGTCGAGACGAGGAAGGGAACTGCAATGGACCGCACCTCACGTGCCGGCCAAGCCAGGGCGATCAGCGGAGCGGCGACTGCCACCAGCAGAACATGGTGGACGACGCGCGCCGAAAAGAGCGCCGCCGACAAGGGGCAAAGGGGCGAGACGAAAACGATTGCCAGAACCGCTACGGCCCACGCGCCCAGGCGGGTTCTTCCGATCCGGAGTGCGAAGAGCCCGAGTAACAGGAGCAGGACTGGATCGAGATTCCAGGTCAGCCAGAGCTCGCCCGGCTCCGGCGCCGGCCCGCAATAGGTCCCCTGCAGCGCCCCCATTATCCAGCTGCCCCGCAGTTCGAGGCAGGTATCTTCTCATACGCGTACGCGCCGGCAAGTCGGCCACCGAAAGCTTCGCACGACGCGCGGCGTCGGCGGGGATCGAAAAGAAGCGCATCGAGGTGTTGACGACTGAGCTTGCGCATCTGATTCCTTGCAGGCGACGATCATGAACACAGATCGACGCCCATCAAATTGGAACCGTTCCAGCCGTCGTAGGTTCCCTCGATCGGGATTTGTCCGGCTTTTTTGGCTGAACGAGCTATATCCACCAAAGCGGCTATAGCCCAGACAGCAGGTCCTGAGTCTAGAGCATTTCGCAGCCGACCGGAATCGGTCGGCGTCGCGAGAATGCGGCAAAACAAAGACCTAAAGCGTGTCACCCGAATCCGATTGCCAGCGACACGCTTTAGGCCTTGCTCGCTCGCGCGGGGACAAACATGACCAGCGTTTCGGTGATCAATGCGGGCTTTTCCTCACCTTCGATCTCGACGACGTTGTTGGTCTTCATCAGATATTGCGCTGATCCTTTTTCCTCGAACGAGACCAGAGTGGAACGCATGCGGACCCTCGATCCGGCTTTCACCGGCGCCAGGAAACGTACCTTGTCGAGGCCATAGTTGAGCATGGCAGCCGTGCCCTCCGGAACCGCGCCGATCTCGTAGCTCATCGATGCGACAAGCGACAGGGTAAGAAAACCGTGGGCGATCGGCCCTTTAAAAGGGCTTTCACGCTTGGCCCGCTCGACGTCCACATGGATCCACTGCTTGTCGCGGGTCGTCTCGGCGAATTGGTCGATCATTTGCTGATCGACCGTTACCCAGGACGACACGCCGAGTTCCTGGCCGATCATCGACGGCATGGTCGCGTAGGTCAGGGTCTGATTCAGCATGCTCAATTTCCTCTATGCGCCTGTCGCGCAGGCGATCTGCCTTCGACTCCGCCTCGCTGGAGGCAGAACCGGCCCGTGGCATCCCTGCGGGATCCCATCGGAATTCACGAGTTCAGCCCTATATCAAGGAGAGTTCATGCCCGCGAGCACCCCTCGCGGGATTCTTGATGTGCCAACCCGTGAGAAGCCCGACAGCATATCGAGGTTCTGAAGATGACAGTGCCTGCGCAGCCTTTAAGACCGCCCTCTCGGCTTCTGCTGGCCTTGGAGGTGAGAACGTTGCCGGAGCTCGGCAGCTTCGTGGCGTCCTGGCCCCTGCTGGCAGCCATGACGCCGGCGGGCGACGGCCACCCAGTCCTCGTCCTGCCCGGCCTCGTCACCAGCGATCGCGCCACCTTGCCGCTCCGCAGCTTTCTGCGGTCGAAGGGTTATACCGCGCATGGCTGGGAGCTCGGCCGCAACTACGGCCCCCTGCCGGACGTCGAACGGCGCATGATCGATCGGGTGAAGGAGCTAGTAGACACCCATGGCCGCACGGTGAGTATCGTCGGCTGGAGCTTAGGCGGCATCTATGCCCGCCAACTGGCGAAGATGATGCCGGAACGTGTCCGCACGGTGATTACGCTCGGCAGCCCATTCAACGGCGATCCGCGTGCGACAAACGCATGGCGGCTCTACGAATACACCTCGGGCTGCAAGGTCGACGAGCGCGACAACCACATGGGCGGGTCGATCTCGCAATCGCCTTCGGTGCCGACCACGGCGATCTACAGCCGCAGCGACGGTATCTGCGCCTGGCAGAGTTGCATGGAAAACGAGTTGCCGCATACCGAGAACATCGAAGTGGAAGCCAGCCATTGCGGCCTTGGCCATCACCCAGCCGCCGTCTACGCCATTTGCGACCGGCTGGCGCAAAGCGAAGGCGAGTGGAAGCCGTTCGACCGAAGCGGCTGGAAAGGCCTGTTCTTTCCCGATCCGAAGAGGCCGCCTCGCTGGAACTGATATCTCGGCGTCACTTCGACCGGTCGTAAATTGCCCCTCACTGTCCGCCGGACATCTCTCCCCGTCAAAAACGGCTATAATATTCACACTTCTGGAAATATCTTTCCGCATTGCTTGGCAGGTCCCCCTCTCCGTCTCGGCTTCGCCGAGCCACCTCTCCCCCACTTCGTGAGGGAGAGGAACAGCCGGCCGCATGCTTGGCGCCTTTCCTCTTCCCCACGAAGTGGGGGAGAGGTGGCTCGGCGAAGCCGAGACGGAGAGGGGGAGCCCGCCGCGCACGCCACGCTCACCTGCAAAGATCAGCAACCGCGCAGGAATGTGTGAATCCGATAGGCGAAATACGCGGGGAGAGAGACGACGGCCGCTTGGGTTTCGCCAGTCGCCAACGATGACGATTGGCGAAAGCGAGGATGACATCGTCCTTCTCCCCGTTTCTTCACCGGGAGGAGGTGCCGGCAGGCGGATGAGGGGCTTGCCCTAAGGTCAATCTTTGTCGCCGCCGGTATGATAGCTGTCGCGGATCTCCTCCATCGACTCCTGGATCCGCTTGCGCAGGATATCGATGGATTCCGCACCGGATCTTTTCATGATGTCCGCGACTTCTCCGGCGTTCTTGACTGCCGTCTCGAAGGTCTTCCGCGCAAAATCCGCTTGCTTGGTCATGATCTCCTGGGGGTTGCCGGGAACACGATAGCTCTGCGCCATATCGGTGATCTCGCGCAGCGTCTCCTGCAAAATCTCGCGTTGCTTGGCCATGACGGAGCTCGCGCCCGAGGCGCTGGCCGAGGCCGATTTCTGCAGCGCCTCGAGGTTCTTGCGATGGTATTCGAGCACCCTTTCGATTTCCATGCTCGGAAGCTTCAAGTCACGGCCGAGTTTCGCGAACATGTCGAAGACGGAATCCGATTCCGGTTTCTTGGCCATGGCATCTTCCTCCTTGAGGCGGCCGCCCAAGAGCAGATTAGAAGATTGGCGCCGCGGGTCAATTCGCGATGAACAGAAGCTCGATGGTGTAAAGCAACAGCCCGGCGAGGCCACCGATCACCATGCCGTTGAAACGGATGTACTGAAGGTCGCGGCCGATATTGATCTCGATCAGGCGGGTGAGCTGCGCGAGATCCCAACGCTTCACCTGGTCGGCGATGAATTTCGACACGCCGCTTTTCTGGGCCTCGACGAAAGAGGCGAGCGCGACGACGAATCCCTTGTTCATGTCGGCCCGGATCCGCGGATCGGAAGCCAGATGCCGGCCGACCTCGACGAACATGTTGCCCAGATGCTCCCTGATGCGGGATTGAGGAAGGCGCGCATCCTGTTCCAGGAACTGGCGCAGGCTGTCCCACATTTCCTGGGCGATGCCGGCAAGCTCGGGACGCGCGAGGAAATCGCGTTTGAGCTTTTCGGCCCGGCGCGCATAGTATGTGGAGCTGCGAAGCTGCTCGATGAAATTCTCGACGAAGTGGTCGAACTCGACGCGCAACGGATGGGCCTCATCGGCCCTCACCTCTTCGAGCAGCGCGCCCGCGGAAGCGACGATCTTTTTCAGGAGATAGGCATCGGCGCGAAAAAGATTGAAGAGTGACGGCAATTCCTCGCGTATCCTATCACGCATCGCGCCCAAAGCCTGTTCGTCGGACAGGAACCTGCCGAGTATCGTAGTCAATTCGTCGAGTAGTTTCTGGTGTCGCCGGTCCTCGGTGAAGGCGGAGAGCAGGTCGGCGGCTAGCGGCGCGATCTTTACCTTGTCGGCCTGCTCCAGCACGCGTTGTGAAACGAAGTCGCGCAGGCCAGACTCCTCGATCGCGCCAAGCATCTGCGGCACCAGCCGTGCGACGAACCGCGACAGGCCGGCTGAGCGCCCTCGGTCGGAGAGCCAATCCGCGACGAGAGCCGCGAAATCGACTTGGTAGAGCTTCTCACGAACTGGAGCAGGCGCAAGGAAGTTCACCTCGATGAAGCGGCCGAGATTGTCGGCGATCCGGTGCTGGTTCGCCGGGATGATGGCGGTGTGAGGGATGGGCAGGCCGAGCGGTCGCTTGAACAGCGCCACGACCGCGTACCAGTCAGCCAGCCCGCCGATGGTTGCGGCCTCGGCGAAAGCCGCGACAAAGCCCAGCAGCGGATAACGGTGCTCCAACGATTTCGCGGCAAGGAAGACGCCGACGCAAACGATAAGAGCGCCGGTGGCGACGAACTTCGTACGTCGCAGCGCCGACAGCTTTTCAGCCTCGCGCGGGTCGGGGGGAGCCGGCAGATCGGTGGATGGCTTTGTTCGGGTCATGTCCTGCTCCAGGCGGAAAATTCGGAAATCTAGCAGCTTACCGAACGATCGCATCGGTTTGGGTCAGCATCGTTCACCGCAAACATGTTGCAATGCACAATTTATGTTGCAATGCACAATATGGGTCACTATATGATCCTCATCCCCGGGCCCATGACGGACGGGGCTCCCATGGCTCCCCGACTGAGGATGGAAAACCGATGACCAAGACTTCTGCCAAGACCAATGGCGCTTCCGGCAGCTTTGCTTCGATCCAGGACGCGCTCGACAATATTCAGACGAAACTCGAAGTTCCCGCTGCGGCCCGCGACTTCGTGAAGCGCACCGCCGCCTCCGCTAGGGAACGCGCCGAGACCGCGCATTCCGGCGCGGCCGACCTCACCGAGGGTGTGGAGAAGTTCGCAGTCTCCATGGCTGGCGGCTACGCGAAGCTGACACGAGGCCTCCTCGACCTGACGCTCGCCAATGTCCAGCACTCCCTGTCGACCGTCGAGAAGCTCGCGGGCGCCAAGTCGGTCAACGAAGCCGTCCAGCTTCAGGCCGATTTCATCCGCGACAACGCTCAGGCTAATTTCGACCACGTGCGCAATGCGGCCGAGGACGCACGCACGACCCTCGCTCATGGCGCGCAGGCTGTCCAGACCGAGATCTTCAAGCTTTATGGCGGCGCCAAGGCTGCCTGACCCACTACCGCCTCCTGCATGACAAAGGCCCGGTTCCGCACCGGGCCTTTGTCGTTTCGTGTCAGCGGACTGCAAGAATAGCGAGGGAAAGAAAGGCAAGAGTTGCGAACACGGCGCGGGCGACATGCGAATATTCCCAGCGATCGCGCAGCTTAGTCCAGTCCTCCGGCTGCGCATCTTTCTTCCCGGTGCCGAAGGAAAAGAAACCGGCCCCGGCCCTTACGATCCTGGTTTCCGCCAGCCAGAAATTGTTCACGGGATGCGTGAACAGCCAGTAGATCGCGTGCATGACGATCATCGCGAGGAACGCTCCGAGCGCAAGCGGAAAGCCTGGGGATCCCCATGTCAGGACAACCAGAACCAGCGTGGCGAGCATGCCACCCGCCTCGCCCACCAGGCCGGCAACTGTAAAGCCGGGGTAATAGATAGGCTGGACGACCTTGTAGGCGTTCTTCTCCAGCCTCAGCTTTCCCGGAAACTCCAGCGCATGCGCAAGCGAGGTCGCCATCGCGACCGCGACCAAAAGAAGCGTCAGGACCTGAAAGGCATCGAACATCGCCCGCTCCGCGATCGTTGCTCGTCGATGCAAACGAGCAAACGGCGGGCCGGTTCCGTTGGCTACGCCGTTTCCGCCTGAGCGGCCCAGGCAGGCGTCATGAAGAACTGAAAGGGCTTGGATGCTACCGGCTCGAGTTCGATCACGCCGACAGTCTCGCCAGCCTCGAAGGAGAGCTTCGCCTTGAAACGGCGTGCCAGCGCCTTCATCGCCTCGTTCTGCGGGTGCGTGGTAACCAGCAGCTTGGTGTAGCCCAGCGCATAGGCATGGGCGATCAGCCGCTCGAACAGGCGCCCGCCGATGCCGCGATGCTGAAGCGCCCTCTCCACGCTGAACGCGATCTCGCCGGTCGGCTCGGGCAACTCCGGCCGCTCGTGCAGTTCCGCCGCACCCAGCACGCGACCGTCCTCGACATAGCCGATCACCGTCGCGCCATCATGGAAACAGCGTGCGGCGTAATTTTCCAGGAAAGCATCGTCGATGAGCCCGTTGAACCGATCGCGGCGGCTGGCCACGTCGAGTCTCAGCAGATGTTCCTGGAACCTGGGCAGATCGGAAGGTCTGAGTTGCCGGATGCTACCGCGCGGGGCGCCGGCATGATGCATGATCTCTTTCATGTCGTACTCCTCGTGGGTTCCTCCCCGAGTCTACGACTCTCGACGGCATACATATTGTGCGCTGCAGCATGGAATGCAACGGTAACCCAACGTCATTTCGCGCGATTTTCTCTGTGGCGCTCGCAACCTTGCCGGGTAGAACCTGGTTGACTCGCCGGCCCCGGAGAAACTTGACGGTAAATTTCAACTTAACTTGCGCTGTTGTCTGGAATTGTTCTAAGGTGTAGGCCATATCTCAGCAACGAGACTCCTCGCAAAGGAACCGTTATGCGGCTGACACGCCAGACCAACTACGCCATTCGCATCCTGATGTATTGCGCAGCCAACAACGACCGGCTGAGCCGCATTCCGGAGATTGCGAGCGCTTATGGCGTATCCGAGCTCTTCCTGTTCAAGATCCTGCAGCCCCTCGTGGAGAACCGCCTTGTCGAGACCGTGCGCGGCCGTAATGGCGGCGTCCGTCTCGGGCGGGCGGCCGACGATATCACTTTGTTCGACGTGGTGCGCGTGACCGAAGAGAATTTCGCGATGGCCGAATGCTTCGAAAACGACGCGACGGACTGTCCGCTCGTGGACAGTTGCTCGCTCAACGCCGCGTTGCGCGAGGCGCTCGGCGCCTTCTTCGAAGTGCTCCAGCGCCATACGATCGGCGAACTCGTGCGGGCCAAGACCAATGTCCGCTCGCTGCTGGGCATCGACCTTCTGGAGCAGCGCGCGCTGGCGGGCTGAGGCCGTGCCGGCGCTCCCGCTACAAGGCCGCGGATTGGGGAAGAACGAAAGGCGCATTGCCCGCTGGCAGCGCCCCCACTCTGAGGCGGCATTCGAAAACGCGAGACATCAGTTCGTCGCTCAGAACATCCGATGGTGAGCCGGCGGCGGCGAGCAGGCCCTTGTGCATGACATAGATGCGGTCCGCATACATGGCGGTCAGGTTCAGGTCGTGCAGGATCGCCACCACGCCCCCGCCCCTTTGGACGAAATCGCGGGCGATATCCATGATGATGAGCTGGTGCTTAATGTCGAGGCTGGAGACCGGCTCGTCGAGGAAGAGATAGCGCGGCCTTCCTTCCAGCACGGGAGCCCAGACCTGGCAGAGGACGCGGGCGAGTTGGACACGCTGCTGCTCGCCTCCGGAGAGTTCCTGGTAGAAGCGGCCGCCGAAACCGTCGAGATCGACACGCGCCAGGGCGCGCTCGGGCAGCCGCTCATCCTCGCCGGGCAAGGCTCCCGAACGCCCGCCGAGCAGGCCGAGCTTGACGATCTCGCGCACGGTAAAGGGAAACGAAAGTGCCGTCGCCTGGGGAAGGACTGCCCGCATTGCGGCCACTTCCCATGGCTTCAGCGAGGCCAGCGCGCGTCCATTGATGCTGATCGAGCCCGTGTAGGGCAGATCGCCTGACAGCGCCTTCATAAAGGTCGTTTTGCCGGAGCCGTTCGGTCCGACGATCGCGGCAAGCTCCCCTGGCCGTATGCCGAAGTCGACGTCCGAGACGATGCGTTTATGGCCGATGCTGACGGCGACGTCGCGAGCTTCGATCATCGTTCGACTACCTTTCATAACCCCAGGCAATAAGTCTTGACCTTTGGGCAAGCCCCTCATCCGCCTGCCGGCACCTTCTCCCCGTCAAGGTGTTTGGACTGGGGAGAAGACCGATGCCGTCTTCGCTTTCGCCAATCACCCACCGCTGGCGATTGGCGAAACCAATGCGGCCGTCGTCTCTTCCCCCGCAAATTCGCGGGGAAGATGTCCGGCAGGACAGTGAGGGGCTTCTCGCGACCGGTCAAAGATCTACGCCTATGGTATGTCACAAATCCAGGACGCCGCGCTTGCGCAACAGGATCCACAGGAAGAACGGAGCGCCGGCGGCGGCGGTCACGATGCCGATCGGCAACTCGGCCGGCGCCACGATGGTGCGGCTTACGGCATCGGCGAGCAGCAGCAGGCTTGCGCCCAGCAACGCGGAAGCCGGCAGCAGATAGCGATTGTCCGGTCCGATCGCGAGACGCAACATATGCGGCACGACGATGCCGACGAAGCCGATGCCACCGCTGACGGCGACGGAAGCGCCGGTGGCCGCGGCGACGGAGACGATCGCGACATATTTGAAGCGCTGCACGGGAATTCCGAGGTGATTGGCTGTCGCTTCGCCGAGGGCGAGCGCATTGAGCCCGCGCGCCAGGAACGGCGCGGCGGCAAGGGCGAGCGCGATGATCGGTCCGATCGCGGCGACCTTCACCCACGTCGCCCCCGCCAGCGAGCCGAGTTGCCAGAAGGTCAGATCGCGAAGCTGCCGGTCGTCCGCGATGAAGATCAGAAGACCCATGAGCGCTCCCGCGAGCGCGGCAAGGGCGATGCCGGCGAGAAGCATCGTTGCGACCGAAGTCTGCCCCCGCCGTGTCGAGATGCGATAAAGCACCAAGGTCGATACGAGGCCGCCGGCGAATGCCGCGATCGGCAGCGCGTAGATGCCGAGCCACGAAGCCACGGGTGCCAGAAAGGACGCTCCGAGCACGATCATTGCAACCGCGGCCAAGGCAGACCCGGCAGACACCCCGATCAGTCCAGGATCGGCGAGCGGATTGCGAAACAGGCCCTGCATGATGGCGCCGGCCACGGCGAGCGCGGCTCCGACCAGCATGCCCATGGCGACCCGCGGCATGCGGATATCGTAGATGATGATGCGGTCGCGTTCCGACAGCGCGCCGGCTTCGATTCCGGACAGCCAATCGCGCAGGACGGCCCAGGCGGAAGCATCCGATGCTCCCGATGTCAGGCTCAGTAGAATGGTGACGAGGAGTGCCGCCAGGAGAATGCCTATCGCCAGCCGGGCCCGGGCGGAGCGGTCACCCTGCATGGCTTGCGTTCTGCCGGCGTTGAATGCGCCGGCTGCCGAGGTGTCGAGCATGCCGCCTCAATCCGTGACCTGGTCGCCGTAAAGCGCTTTGGCGAGATCGCGCGCCGCGCTCGCGGTGCGGGGACCGAACCCCAGGAGATAGGCTCCATCCATGCGGATCAGGGCTTTTGCCTTCCCGGCGGGCGTCGGCGCAATCGCCGGATGGGCAAACAGCTCGTCCCCGATCTGGCTGTGTTCGCCGCCGCGCGTCATCATAAGAATGACGTCTGGCTTCGCGGTAATGACGGCCTCGTCGGAGACCTGCTTGTATCCCTGGAAGGAATCGATGACGTTGACGCCGCCCGCGAGCTTGATGATGCCGTCGCTCGCCGTACCTGTGCCCGCGGCGAGGAGCTTGCCGCCTTGCATGCTCAGGATGAAAAGCACGCGCTTGTGTTCCTTGATACCGGCCGTGAGCTTCTCGGTCGCCCTCAAATCGGCGTCGACGGTAGCCGCCAGGGCTTCGGCCTTGTCTTCGACCTCGAGAGCCTTGCCGACGATCTCGATCTTGGCGAGGATACCCTCGCGATCGAAGCGGTCCGGCACCGACACGAGATCCGCCCTCGCCTTCTTGAGGACGTCTATTGCCTCCCGGGGCCCGCTGCCTTCGAGCAGCAGGATGCCGGTCGGATCGACCGACAGCACGCCCTCGGGCGAAAGCTGGCGCATGTAGCCGACATCCGGCAGCGACAACACCGCTTCGGGAAAGACGCTTGTCTGGTCGCGGGCGACCAGCCGTTTCTCCTCGCCCAGCGCATAGACGATCTCGGTCACCGACCCGCCGATCGACACGATACGTGACGGATCGGAGAAAGCGCCGTCGATCTCGCTGGCACTGGCCGTATGAACTGAGAAAAGGCCGATGGCAGCAAGCGAAACGGCGCGCAGCTGCGCGCCGATGCTGGAGGGGAAACGCATGGTACTCTCCTCAGGCCGCCGTCGACTGCGGCACGCGCGGCAGGTTCTCCGCCAGGAAGCGCCAGTCGCCGCGCTCGGTTTCGCCTTCGTGGCGCGCACCGAAGAACTGTATGATCATCTCGCCATCGGCGCCATACGCCTCGATCGAGGTGACATGGCCGTCCTTGGTGGGCTTGCGAACCGACCAGACCTGCCGGATGTGGTCGAGCCGCAGATGCAGATGGAAGGTCTCGTCCATGACGTTGAGCCAGGGGCCCATCGGCTTGATGTTCTGCAACGGCCCCTTGTGGATCTGGATGCAGCCGCGATTGCCCACGAAGCACATGATCGGGACCTGCTCCTGGACGGCATGATTGAACATCGCGGAAAGCGCGTCGCCGTCGAGCAGCCAGGCATAGTCCTGGCCGACCATGCTCAGCGCCTGGAGCCGGGTGAGATTGAGCGCCTTCAGCATGCCGAAGAACTGATGCGTATCCGTGAGCCTGCTCCAGCGGTCGCGAAGTTCCTCGATTCCGGCAACGACACCGAGCTGAGTTGCACCGGCCTTGTCCGGCTCCGCCAATGTCACCGACTGCGACTGGTCGGCGGAGATCAACGCTTCCACGAGGTTCTGGTAAGCATAAAGGTTCGAATTGGCGCGCAGATGCACCTTGTGGACGGCCTCGCCCCGTGCGTCGAAGAACTGCAGGCTATGCCTGACATCGTTGCCGTCCCGCTTCTCGACGGCAAAACCATGGGCCCAGACCTTGGGGAAGATGCGCAGGTCGATCAGTTCGCCCAGAACCATGGCGCTGTGATCGCCGGTCACGACCTTGTCGTACACGCCGATCTTTTCATGCACGGCGCTCTCGTTGCGGGTGAGAGCCATCACCTCCCCTACGGCTTCGAGGCCAGCGAGCACATCATTGACGCGCGGCTCGATGCGGCGGACGCCTTCACCGCACCAGGCGGCCACGAACTCGGCCTCCGAGATACCTAGCTGGGTGGCGAGATCGCGCTCGCGCATCTTGGGGTTGTCGGCGCGCGCCTGCCTTATCGCAGGCGCATCAGGTCTTGCTGCGGCATTCATCGGGGATGGACCTACTTGTTGAGGATGAGCTTGCCCTGGCGGGTGATCTTCAGCCGGTACATCGCGCCGCGATGGTCGATGCTGATCTCGTGGTCGCCGTGGAAGAGCGATTCGCTGGTGACCGTCCTGACCGGAACCGGACGAACGGAGCGTTCGGCGGGCTGCGTGCGAAACTGCCCGTAGCGGTAATTTCCGGCGTTGTAGCTGTTCACTGTCGTGCCTCCTTCTCCACACCCGGCGCACAATCGGATCTCGTCCGGGGATTCAATCTTGACACTAATTATCAGGTTTAATACGCAGCGCAATACCGGATCAAAATAGTCAACATTTTGACGACCCGGAAGGGACGACATCGTGCGAGCCAGCGAAAGCCAGCCAGCAGCAACGACGATAAGGAGTTGGGCTGATGGGGCAGAATGCCTGGGAGAATAGCGCCACACCACGGCGGCGGAAGGCATTTCTTTTGACTGGTGCGGCGGCGATCGCCCTGATGGCGGCACCGGCCCATGCGCAGGAAACGACGGCAGGGCAGCAGCCCGCTGAAACCAATCAAACCGCGCCGGTCGAACAGGCTGCGCAGAACCAGAATGGCACCACGGTCCTCGACACCATCACCGTGGTGAGCCGCACCGGCGAGTCGGCGATCGGTTCCATGGCTTCAGTCAGCCAGGTGAGCGGCGAGCAGTTGGAACGGCGCATGGCGACCACGCCGCAGGAAGTGCTTTTCGGCGTCCCCGGCGTCACCGTCCAGACCGATGCCAAGCGCGCCGCGTCGAGCGTGAACATCCGCGGCCTGCAGGATTTCGGCCGTGTCGCGGTGATCGTCGACGGTGCTCGCCAGAATTTCCAGCGGTCCGGCCATGGAACCCAGAGCCTTTTCTTCATCGACCCCGCTCTTATCAAGCAGGTCGACGTCATTCGCGGCCCGGTCTCCAACACATACGGCTCTGGTGCCATCGGCGGCGTCGTGTTCTTCGAGACGAAGGATGCGACCGACTTCCTGCTCGATGACGAGACCTATGCAGGGTCGCTCACCGGCATGTACGACACGAACGCCGGCGGCTGGACGACGAGCGCGACCGGCGCCTACAAGTTCAACGAGGCCGCCGACGTGATCGCCAACCTCGTCTGGCGCGACTACGGCGACTACGAAGACGGAGGCGGAGACCGGGTCGTCGGGACCGGTTTCGACGTATTGAGCGGCATGTTGAAGAGCACGCTGCGGCCGACAGAAAACAGCGAACTCAAGCTCGGTTGGGTCGGCACGAAGGAAGACTGGAGCGAGGGAGCCGAAACTTCGGATCTCGATCTTGATCAGAACACCTTCACCGCCCGCTACAACGTCACCGATGACGAGCAGAGCTGGCTCGACCTGCACGTCAACTTTTCCTACAACAAGGCCGACCTGAACGAGACTTCCAATGTCGCCGTCAACCAGTTCGATCCCCGGACAGGCCGACGGATCACCATTCCCGCCGGTGCTCAAACCAGTTGGGACATCGGCACCACGGGGATCGACGTCTGGAACACGTCGCGTTTCGAAACCGGCGTCGTTTCCCACGAACTCACCTATGGCGGCGACTGGGTTTCCGACGACGTGACGACAGCAAGCCCGATCGGAGGCAGCGACTTCTACACGCCTTCAGGCAAACGCACGGTCTGGGGCGCCTATATCCAGGAAAAAATGCGCTATGAGTGGCTCGAAGTCGTCGGCGCTCTCCGCTACGACAGCTACGATCTGGATGGAACCACCGGCGACAGCTCGGGCAACCACCTCTCGCCCCGTTTGACGATTGGAGTGTCCCCTTTCCAATCCCTGCAGGGGCTTCAATTCTACGGCACCTACGCCGAGGGGTATCGCTCGCCGAGCATCAGCGAAACGCTCATCACCGGCCTGCACCCGAGCGGCGTAACCTTCCCATTCCTGCCAAATCCCAATCTCAAGCCGGAAATCGGAAAGACCTGGGAGGCAGGCGTCAACTACAGTCAGGATGGTCTTGTCTGGAGCGATGACACGCTGCGTATCAAGGCGGCCTATTTCAACAACAACGTCACCGATTATATCGGCGGACAGCAGCTTTCGGCCTTCGATCCGACAAGCGGGTGCCCGCTGCGTCCGGACTTGCTGCGCCCCGGCACAGGCTACATTCCGATTTGCTTCCAGTACCAGAACTTCGCCAAGGCCAAGATCGACGGCTTCGAATTCGAGGCATTCTACGACGCGGGCCGATATTTCGGCGGAGTCTCGGCTTCCATCATCGACGGTTATACCATCTCCAACGACGGCGAACGGGAAGACCTGCTGACGGTGCCCGCCTCTCAGGTCACGGCGCAGCTCGGTATGAGGGTGCTCGAGAACACGCTGAGCTTTGGCGGCGAGGTACAGTACAACGCGCCTCCAAAGGGAGCGACTTTTGCCGACGACTATACGCTCGTGAACCTGTTCGCGAGCTATCAGCCCACGAAGAACTTCCGTCTCGACTTCCGCGCCGACAATCTGTTTGACGTGAAGTACGCCAATCCGCTCAATGCGACCACCACCAGCGTGATCTACGAGCAGGGGCTGACCCTGAAGCTCGGCGCGACTGTTCGTTTCGGAGGATAAGCATATGAAGATGACTGCAAGGGCATTGCTTCGTTTCCTGGTCTCCGCGATGGCGATGCCGCTTGCGGTTGTTCCGGCTCTGGCCGAGGACCCGACGCCTGCGCTCCATCTCGAACTCAACGCCGTGCAGCCCTCCGACAAAGGTTGCAGGCTCACCTTCGTCGTCAACAATCAACTCGGCGCCGACCTCGAACGGGTCGCCTTCGAACTGGCTTTGTTCAATGAAGCAGGAGCCGTCGACAGGCTTACCGTGCTCGCCTTCAAGGAAATGCCGGCCGGCAAGATCAAGGTCAGCCGCTTCGACATAGCCGGGGCCGACTGCACCAAGCTGTCGCGCGTTCTGATCAACGAGGCGACGGAATGCGTGGGAGCCGGCGTCGAACCGGCCTCCTGCATGCGCCGGCTCGACACGACGACGAAGACCGGCATCGCCTTCGGCCTGTGAGGGCCGAAATCAAGGAAAGAACACAGTGCTTTTCTCCCGACTTCATGCCATCGCCGCTCCGCGGGGCGACGGCCTCCGCCCGGAACTCGCCGATATGTTGCGCCGATCCCAGGCAAGGATCGATGCAGGGCCGAAGCTCGTCGACCTCGCCTCGTATCGCAGCAAAGGCCTCGTGCAGTCCGGTCCCAACCCGTCGCCTGCGGCGCGAAAAGAGTTGCCCGAGGGAGTGATCCCCTTCCCGCTCGGAAACAGAACCAAGTAGCCACCCAGAAAGACGCCTGACGGCGTGGAAAGGAAGCCTATGTACATCGCCATGAACCGCTTCAAGGTGCAGAACGGGTCGGAGCAGGCCTTCGAGGATGTCTGGAAGAACCGGGACTCGTCCCTGGCCGAGATGAAGGGGTTCAAGGAATTCCATCTCTTGCGCGGCCCGGCCAACGAGGCGGAGGCCTACACGCTCTACGCTTCGCATACCGTCTGGGACAGCTATGAGGATTTCATCGCCTGGACGAAGTCGGAAAACTTCCGCGCCGCCCACAAGAACGCCGGCCAGAACAAGGTGCTCTATATCGGCCACCCCCAATTCGAAGGCTTCTCGGTCGTCGAAGGGGCGTGAGGGAGCCGTTTGCAGAGGACACGGTTACGGCAAACCCCTCACTGTCCTGCCGGACATCTCTCCCCGCATGCGGGGAGAGAAAGGCTGGCCGCAACCGTTTCGCAAACCCGCAACGTTGACGACTGGCGAAAGCCTTGGTGAGATCGTCTCTCTCCCCGCGCGCGGGGAGAGATGTCCGGCAGGACAGTGAGGGGCGATAGGCCGCTTCACCTCCACCCGTATCTCTTGCCGTTCTCCCTCTTACGCTGCCGCAAGCAAGCTGGCATTCCCTCCCGCCGCCGTAGTGTCCACGCACACCGCGCGCTCATGCGTGTAGGCGGCAGGATATATCTTCTCCACGATCAGCGGCACGATCGCGCCCTTGCGGGCGGCAAGTGCTTGCCGCAGAGGCCTGAGCGCTTCCAGCGAGCCCGAACAGGCCACGACATCGACGGCGAGCTCCTGCAAAGCGGAAGGCGCCAGGGTTCCATCGATGGCGGCCAGTGGGAGACCCTTGCCCGTCAGCGGCTGGAGGGCCGCCGGTGCTCCCGGCGCTACCGCCAGCACCGCATTTCCCGCCGCCAGAGCCTGGATCACTTGGGCAAGCAGTGTTTCGGCATCCGGCCCGAGGCAAAGCACGCGACCGCGCGGCACAAGCGACAGCGTGTTGGCCTCGCCTGTGGGACCGGGCAGATCGGCCTGTCCGTATTCGAGGGCGGCGGCAGCGGCGATCGCTTCCGCTGCCTTGCCGCGCAGATGCTTGCGCAGAATTGCGATGCGGTCGGCGCGCGTGCTCCAGCCACCCAGCGAAGGCGCGAGCAGATGGTCGGCGAGCGCGGTGGCGCTCACTGCCGTTCCCGCTGGAATCTCGCCTCCGGCGGCTTCCGATTTGCGGAAGCGGCGCAGGTAATTGGGGCCACCGGCCTTGGGCCCGGTGCCGGAAAGCCCCTCACCCCCGAAAGGCTGCGAGCCGACGACGGCGCCGATCTGGTTGCGGTTGACATAGATGTTGCCGGCATGAATGCCGTCGACCAGATGCTGCACCCTGTCTTCGATGCGGGTGTGGAGGCCGAAGGTAAGCCCGTAGCCTTTGCGGTTGATCGCGGAGATGACCTGATCGATTTCCTCAGCCTCGAAGGTCGCGACATGGAGCACCGGACCGAAGACTTCACGCTCCATCTCGCTGATGCCCTTGACCCTCAACACCTGCGGGGCGACGAAGCGGCCCTCGGCGGGGGCGTCGCGCCTCGCGACGAGGCGGCCCTTTTCCTCCATCGCCCTGGCGTAGTCGCTGATCGACTGCCTGGCCTCGTCGTCGATGACCGGTCCGACATCCGTCGAGATGTGCCAGGGATCGCCGACCGACAGCGCATCCATTGCTCCGGTCAGCATTTCCATCACCTTCTTCTCGACGTCCTTCTGGACGTAGAGGACACGCAGAGCGGAGCAGCGCTGTCCTGCGCTCTGGAAGGAGGAGGCGAGAATGTCGCGAACCGCCTGCTCCGGCAGCGCGGTGGAGTCGACGATCATGGCGTTGAGCCCGCCCGTCTCCGCGATCAGCATCGCGTCGGGCGCTGCCGTTTCGGCGAGTTGGCGCTCGATCAGCTTCGCGACCTCCGTCGAACCTGTGAAGCAGACACCCGCGATGCGCGGATCGGCCGTCAATGGCGCGCCCACCGAAGGCCCGTCACCCGGCAGGAGCTGGATAACGTCTTCGGGCACTCCGGCCTCGCGCAGCAGGGCCACCGCACGCGCGGCGATCAGCGGCGTCTGCTCGGCCGGCTTGGCGATGACGGCGTTGCCGGTGACGAGCGCCGCCGCGATCTGACCGGTGAAAATCGCCAGGGGGAAGTTCCAGGGCGAGATGCAGGCGATGACGCCGCGCGCATCGGTCCCGGCTTCCGCCTTGCCTGCCTCGGCCGCATAATAGCGCAGGAAATCCACTGCCTCGCGCACTTCAGCAACCCCATCGGCAAGTGTCTTGCCGGCCTCGCGTGTGGCAAGCGCGAAAAACTCGATCGCATTCGCCTCATAGAGATCGGCCGCGCGATTGAGGATCGCGGCGCGCTCGGCAACGGGTCGAGCCGCCCAGCGTGGCTGAACCTCGACAGCGGCGCGGACCGCGACGGGGACCTGCTCCGCGCTCGCCTCGTGCACCGTTCCGACGATCTCGTTCGGATTGGCGGGATTGATGATCTTGCGGGACTTGCCGTAGCCCGCGGCGCGCGTAACCGGCTTGGCCGACCAGCGATCGGGGCCGGCGAAGAGGGCGCGCCCCTCCTCGATTGCCGCGAGCGTCACGGCATCGGTGATGTCCCAGCCCTTCGAGTTGCGCCGGCCGGCTCCGAACAGGTCGGAGGGGCACGGGATCGCGGGATTGGCGGCAGGTCCTTGCCCGGCGATCGTGTCGAACGGATCGCGTGCGATGTCCTCTGCCTTCACCTCCTCGTCGACGATCTGGTGGACGAATGACGAATTGGCTCCGTTTTCCAGGAGGCGGCGCACGAGATAGGCAAGCAGGTCGGAATGGGCGCCTACCGGGGCATAGATGCGGCAGCGCGTGCCCTCGGCTTGGCGGACGGTCTCGTGCAAGGCTTCGCCCATGCCGTGCAGGCGCTGGAACTCGAAACTGTCGCGATCGGGCGACATGGCCAGAACTGCCGCCACCGTGTGGGCATTGTGCGTGGCGAATTGCGGGTAGATGCGGTCCGTCATCGACAGGAGCTTGCGGGCATTGGCGATGTAGGAGACGTCGGTATTGGGCTTGCGCGTAAAGACTGGATAGCCGGCAAGCCCCATCGTCTGGGCGCGCTTGATCTCGGTGTCCCAATAGGCGCCCTTAACGAGGCGCACCATGATCTTGCGATCGAGCTTCTCGGCAAGGGCGTAAAGCCAATCGATCACGAAGGAGGCGCGCGGCCCGTAGGCTTGGACCACGACACCGAAGCCATTCCAGTCGGCCAGCCGCGGATCGGAAAGCACGCGTTCTATCACGTCGAGTGAAAGGTCGAGGCGGTCGGCCTCCTCCGCATCGACGTTGAGGCCCATGCGCGCCTGCCGCGCGGCGAGCGCCAGGGAGAGGAGCCGTTCGGCCATCACCGGGAGCATGGTTTCCTTCTGCGATACCTCGTAGCGCGGATGGATGGCCGAAAGCTTCACCGAAATGCCAGGATTCCCACGGATATCGAAACCGACGGACGAACTCTTGAGCGACGAGATCGCATCCGCATAGGCCTGGAGGTAGCGCAACGCGTCGGTTTCGGTGCGGGCAGCCTCGCCAAGCATGTCGTAGGAATAGAGATAGCCCTTGGAGGTCATGGGCTTGCCGCGCTTCAAGGCTTCGGCGATCGTGCGCCCGAGCACGAACTGCTCCCCCATCTCACGCATGGCGGCGGCAACGGCCGTGCGGATGACGGGCTCGCCCAGCCGGCGCACCATGGCGCGCAGCGTCTTCTCTACGCCGCCCTCGCCCTCGTCGAGCACCTTGCCCGTCAGCATCAACGCCCAGGTCGATGCGTTGACGAAGATCGAGCTCGAGCCGCCGGAATGGGCCGACCAGTCATGCGGCGCGATCTTGTCACGGATGAGGTCGTCCATGGTCTCGGTGTCCGGCACCCGCAAGAGCGCTTCGGCGAGACACATCAACGCCACGCCTTCCCTCGTGGAAAGGCCATAGGCTTTGAGGAACACTTCCATGAGGCGCGGATCGGAGGAAGCGCGAACGGCCCGAACGAAATCCGCCGCGCGCTTCGAAATTCCGGCGCGGTCGCTCTCGGAGAGATCGGCCAGCTTCGCCAGACGTACCAGCGCCTCCGCCTCGTCCGGCAAATAATTCGCCCTGATCTCGTTTCGGATGGCTTCGAGTTCCTGCGCAGGCATGACAATCCCCGTCTGCAACGTGAGAGTGATCCGGAATCCGTCCGGCAGCAAGCCGGAACCAGGGCTCTATATCATGCTCACTCACCCGGCCCTCGACCGAAAATTTGCCGAAAGCAGTTCATTCGTTCCGTGATTTTGGGTATACTTCCGTGAATCGGACTACATCGGCCATGAATTCAGACCAATTGGACCGCATCGATCGCAACATCCTGGCCGCGCTGGCGAGCGACGGGCGACTATCCATGGCCGAACTCGCGCAAAAGGTCGGCCTTTCCAAGACGCCGGTCCAGGCCAGGGTAAAGCGGCTGGAAAGCGAAGGCTTCATTCGAGGCTACTCCGCCCTTATCGACCGCGAGCGCATGGGAGAAGGTCATGTGGCTTTCGTGCAGGTGAAGCTGTCGGACACCCGCTCGGCGGCGCTGGATGCTTTCAATCGCGCGGTCCAGGGGGTCCGGGAAATCGAGCAATGCCACATGATGGCGGCGAGCTTCGACTATCTCTTGAAAATCCGCACGCGCGACATCGCCGCCTACCGCAAGGTGCTGGGCGAGCGGATCTCGTCGCTGCCTCACGTCGCTCAGACATCGACCTTCGTGGCCATGGAGACGGTCAAGGATCGGTAGCTATTCCGAAAGGGTCCCGAGAAAGGCGATCAAGGCCGCGCGCTCGCGGTCGGAGATCCTGAGCGGCGCCAGTTCGGAGCGTCCGTTCGGACTGGCGGGGGCCCGTGCGTAGTGGTCGAGCACCTCATCCAGCGTCGCGAACTGGCCAGAATGCATGTAAGGCGGGCGGGAAGCAGCCCCTCGCAGGGACGGCGTCTTGAAGGCGCGCCGCAGTTCAGGCCCCTTCCCCACCATGAACTTCAGTTCAGTGCAGTCCTCCGGCCGCGCATCGCTGTAGGGGCCGAGGCAATTGAACGGGTCGGCAAGCACCTGCTCTGCGCCCGCTTCACGCCCCGTGTCCTCGGGCAGGCCGGGAGCGGGCGGCACGCCGGTATTGTGGAAATGATCGTCGGTGAAGCGAGGCCCATTATGGCACGTGATACAATTGCCGCGGCCAATGAACAGCCTGAGGCCGTAGATTTCCTGCTCCGTCAGGACGGCATCTCCCTCAGGCTCGCGACCCGCCTTGATCGCTTCGGCGAAACGGTCGAAACGTGTCGGCTCGTGAACTATGCTCCGCTCGAAAGCGGCGATCGCCTTTCCGAGGTTCGAGAATATCCGATCGACCTCGCTGCGCTGCGCGTCGGTCATTCCCGCCCAAGCCGCTTTTTCCCTCGCGTCTCCCAAAGGGCCGGCATTGGCGGGAAGTGCCGAAAGGTCGGGCAAAGGTCCGAAGATGCGCTCGTAGCGCTCCGCAAAAGTGTTGCGGATGAAATGCGCATAGGCCGTGCGGTTGCCGCCATGTTCGCGCGGATCCTCCATCGGCACGAGAGCCTGTGCCCACAGGCTGTCGCGCCGGCCATCCCAGAACAGGAAGGGGGAACGGGCGGCATCGGCGAGCGGCATCGACCTCCGGTCGGTCATGGCCAACCCCACCGACCGAGGCCGGTCGTCCTGGAACTGGCGATCGATCATATGGCAGGTAGCGCAGGCAACGGTGCCGTCGCGGCTCATCCTCTCTTCGAAGAACAAGGTCGCGCCGAAGGCCGCGGCCGATCGCTCATCCGCGAAACGGTTGCTCGGATCGGCAGGCAGCGGGGGCAGAGCGGACAGGGAAAGAGAGGCTATCGCGGTTTTTTCCGCCTCGCTCAACTCGGCAGGCCGACAGGCTGCGCCCAGAAGCGTAAAAGCAAGCAGGAAGCAGATGGTCGAATATCTGCCCATGATCGTCACAGGGCCACGTTGAATACCACCGCGTCGTTTCCCGGCGATGCCGAAATGGCAAACTCCAGCGTCCAATTGCCCGGCATGTTGAAACGCACGCCTTCGATCCTGTAGCGCCCGCCCCCCAGATACGCCGTCGCCTTTGGGGCCGTCGGAAGGCCATGGCCGTGCTGAGGCATACCGCCGCCGATCGCGATCTCGGCGTCTTCTATTGGCTCTCC
Organism: Mesorhizobium sp. 1B3; assembly: GCF_050958605.1. Classification (NCBI taxonomy): domain Bacteria; kingdom Pseudomonadati; phylum Pseudomonadota; class Alphaproteobacteria; order Hyphomicrobiales; family Phyllobacteriaceae; genus Mesorhizobium; species Mesorhizobium sp. 1B3. Next base: position 40,949 of record NZ_JBJHDO010000012.1, read on the forward strand.
GTCCGGCGTCGTAAGCGTGAGCACCCAAGCATGCATGACCGCCAGGGCGAGCGGCTCGATTTCGGGAGCAATCTCGACGTGGTAGCGTCCCCCGGCGGTCGTCTTCGAACGTGAAAGATCGAGATCGTCTGGTGGACTCATCAATGCATGGGTGACCGCAAGACCGGCGGCCACCACCATCACGACTGCAGCAATTACGATTACGATCCGCCGCAATTCCCGCTCCTTTCCGATTTGCCCGAACAGCTCGGGTCCCGCAGAACGGACCCAACGTCAAGTCCTTTCGGGCTTGGCCAAGGGATGTCCGCCGTTGTAGAGCGAAACGCAAAACCGGTGGAGGGAATTCCCATGGCAGGAAGCGGCGTGGCGTCGATCGGCGAGTGCATGCTGGAGCTGTCCGGCCGCCGGGAAGACCAGTGGCGCATGGGCTTTGCCGGCGACACCTTCAACACGCTCTGGGCTTTGCGTGCCCTCACGCCCCCTGATCGCGCGGCTGACTACGTGACGGCCTTCGGCGACGACCCGTTTTCTCGCGACCAGATGGCATTCCTCGGAGAGAACGGCATCGGGACCGCCGCAAGCCCGATCATTCCAGGAGCGCGTCCCGGCCTCTACGCGATAAGCCTGACCGGGGCCGAACGCTCCTTCACCTATTGGCGCTCCGACTCTGCCGCCCGCCGTCTGGCGGACGACCCTGCGCGCCTGGAAAAAAGCCTTGAGGATCGGTCACTTATATATTTTTCCGGGATCACTTTGGCAATTCTGGAAAAGGCGGCGCGCCAGACCATGATCGCCGCGGTCGCTGGCGCGCGCCGGGCAGGCGCCCTCATCGCCTTCGATCCGAACTACCGTGCGCGGCTGTGGCCGGACGCGGAGACGGCGCGGCAAGCGATCACCGAGGCTTTCGCGGTCGCCGACATCGCGTTGCCGACCTTTCCCGATGAGCAGGCGCTATTCGGCGACGAGACACCGGAAACCACCGCCAACCGCCTCAAACAGGTTGGAGTGAAGGAGATCGTGGTGAAGAACGGCGACGAGCCCGCATTGGTCACCGCGGGCGCCATCACGGAGATGGTGCCCGCAATGAAGGTGATAGCCATCGACACGACCGGCGCCGGCGACTCCTTCAACGGCGGCTATCTCGCCGGCCGCCTTGCCGGCCGTGACCCCACGGAAGCCGCCCGCTGCGGCCACGCGGTCGCCGCCGCCGTGGTGCAGGTACCCGGCGCGCTGGCGCCTTTCGAAGTACTGCAGGAAGCGTTTGAATTGTGACAGGGCGGCAATAGGGATTGACCCTTTGCAAGCCCCCTTGCATGCCGACACTCTCCCCGTGAAGGCTCGAGCGCGCGCATATTTCCGTTCGAGCGGGCCCGTCACTGTCAAAGACCAGCGCCCCCGGTGGTATCAGATGGGTCTACCCCAGCCTGAACCGATACTCGGTGATCTGCCGGTAGTCCGTGCCGGGGCATAGCGCGGCCTGCGGAAAATATGGGCGGTTGGGCGAATCCGGCCAGACCTGCGGCTCGAGCGCAAAGCCGGCATAGCCGGTATAATGGCGACCTCCCAGGCCGCGCCCCTTCGGCGCCAGCTTGTGGCCGGCATAGAATTGCAGGCCGGGCTCGGTGGTCCAGACCTCCATCTCGACGCCCCACAACGCGCCTTGCGCCCAGGCCGCCTGGCGCAGCGTGGTGCTGCGGCTCGCGGCCAGGCAGAAATTATGGTCGTACGCGACTTGCTCGCCGTTGACTTCCATACGGATCGGCCGGGCATGGCGAAAATCGAAAACGGTGCCGTCGACCGGCTCGACCACGCCGGTCGGGATCAGTTCGTCGTCGACGGGGAGATAAGCTCCCGCCGGCAGCATGAGGCGATGATCGAGCACATTGTTCGATCCGCCGTCGTCCAGATTGAAATAGGAATGGTGCGCGAGATTGCAGAGCGTCGGCTCCTCGGTGGCAGCGGTCAGCTCGATCGACAGCGTGCCGGGGATCTTGAGCCTGTAGGTGCAGGTTGCTTCGAGCGCGCCGGGAAAACCCATGTCGCCATCCGGCGAGTGAAGCGTGAACGTGACGAAATCGGGCCCATGCAGGGCCACTTGCCAGAGCTGCTTTGCGAAACCATGGGCGCCGCCATGCAACGTATGCTTGCCGAGGAAGTTCCTGTCGGCCTGGTGTCGCCTGCCGCCGATAATGAAGCGGCCGCCCTTGATGCGGTTGGCATAGCGCCCGGCAATCGCTCCCATATAGGGCGAATGCGCCGGGTAATCGTCGAAGCGTTCGAAGCCCAGGACGAGCGGCTCCTCATGCCCGGAAAGCCGAAGATCCTGAAGCACCGCGCCCCAGTTCATGGCGGCGGCCTTGAGGCCGCCGCCCTCTATGCGGAAAAGCTGGACGGCATCGCCGTCCGCCGTGATGCCGAAACGCTCGCCCTCCATCTCCCGGGAGCCCTTAGGCCCCGAGACCGCCGATGCAGACGTATTTGGTGTCGAGATAGTCTTCGATACCCTGGTGTCCACCTTCGCGGCCCAGGCCGGATTCCTTGACTCCGCCGAACGGCGCTTCGACCGTGGTGATCAGCCCCTCGTTGACGCCGACCATCCCGTACTTCAGGCCCTCCATCACCCGGAACGCGCGTCCGAGATCAGCGGTATAGAAATAGCAGGCCAGGCCGTATTCCGTGTCGTTGGCAAGCTTGACGGCCTCCTCCTCCGTGGTGAACTTGAACACCGGCGCAACGGGACCGAAGATCTCTTCCTTCATGAAGCGCATCGTCGTTGTGGCGTCGGCGATGACGGTCGGCTCGTAGAAGGAGCCGCCGAGCGCGTGGCGCTTGCCGCCCGTAACGACTTTGCCGCCCTTCGCCCTGGCGTCCTCCACCAGTTCCTCGACTTTCTCGACCGCCTTCTCGTCGATCAGCGGTCCCTGCTGCGTGCCGTCGTCCAGGCCGGAGCCGATCTTCAACTTTTGCGAGGCTTCGGCGAGCTTGGCGACGAACTCGTCATAGATACCCGCCTGGACGAAGAAGCGGTTGGTGCAGACGCATGTCTGGCCGGAATTGCGGTATTTCGCCACCATGGCGCCCTCGACGGCGCGATCGATGTCGGCATCGTCGAAGACGAGGAACGGCGCATTGCCGCCCAGTTCCATGGAGACCTTCTTGACCGTCGAGGCGGATTTCTGGATCAGCACCTTGCCCACCTCGGTCGAACCGGTGAAGGTGATCTTCTTCACCAGAGGATTGGTGCAAAGCTCGTCGCCGATCTCGCCGGCTGCGCCGGTGACGACGTTGACGACACCCTTGGGGAAGCCTGCCTCTTCGGCAAGCGCACCCCAGGCGAGACCCGAATACGGGGTCTGCGAAGCGGGTTTCACGACGACTGTGCAGCCGGCGGCGAGCGCCGGGCCGATCTTGCGCGACAGCATCGAGGATGGGAAATTCCAGGGCGTGATTGCCGCAACCACGCCCGTGGGCTCCTTGGTGACGAGAATGCGCCGATCGGCCCAGGGCGACGGCACGACATCGCCATACGCTCGGCGCCCTTCTTCGGCGAACCACAGCACGTAGGCGGCGGAGATCGCGATCTCGCCTTTCGCCTCGGTGAGCGACTTGCCCTGCTCCATCGTCAGCAATTCGGCAAGCGTCTGCTGATTGTCCATGATGGCATCGTGCAGCTTGCGCAGCAGCTTGTGGCGCTCGAGCACCGAGGTTTTCTTCCAGGTCTGGAAGGCGGCGTCCGCCGCCTCGATGGCGCGGCGGGTCTCGGCCCTGCCGGATTTCGGCACAATGCCGAGCTTGAGACCCGTGGCGGGGTTGATGACGTCGATGGTGGCGCCCGAATCGGCCTGGACCCATTGGCCGTCTATCAGGTTCGCCTGCCGCATATACGGGCTGGTTTTCTGGAGCATTTGTCCGTCTCCCTCCGGCACCTGCTCGGTGCCGGTTTGCTGTTCCATTCTCAAAAGCGCTTGGACGAACGCATTGTTCCAGGTCCGCGCCGCTTTCGCCGGGGCCGAAGCCATGGAGTGTTCTTACCTTACAGGATAAACCTGGATCAATCGCAATGCATTGGGACAAGCAGCGATCGCGGCTAGCCAAACACCATTTGCGCCAGCCAGAGCCAAAAGGCCGTCGTTACGACCGCCGAGGCAGTGGCAATCGTCATCTGGTTTGAAGCCAAGGCCTGGCCGGTTCCGAACTGGATCGCAATCAGATAGGAGTTGATGCCGGAAGGCAGAGCAGCGGTGGCGACCGCCACTTTCGCCGTGAGGGGCGGCAGTTCGAGCAGCCACGCCATGAGAAGAGCAACCGCGGGCATGAGGAACAGCTTCAGGCCCGACAGGACCAACGCCGCCATGACGTTTCCGGAGACGCCGAATTTCACCAGTCCCAGCCCCATGGCGAAGAGCGCAAGCGGTCCCGCTATGCTGGCCAGCGCGTCGACCAAACGTGCCCCGAGGCCAGGCAAGGGAATGCCGGTGAACCGCCAGGCCAGGCCAAGCAGAATGCCCCCGATCAACGGATTGGCGAAGAGTTTCCGCAGGAATTGGCCGACCAGCACCAGCGGACGAAGCTGCTCGTTGCCGTCGCGCCCGAAGATCCCGAACAGGATGATCGAGGCCGCCATCATTGTCGGCAGATGAACCGAGACGATGAGCGACAGGATCTCGACGCCCGGCTGGCCGAAGATGCCGAGCATGAAGGGAATGCCGAGAAGCACGGTGTTGGAGAAGGCAGTTGCCACGCCGCCGACGACCCCGGCCGCTCCATCGCGTCCGAAGATGCGGGTCATCGTCAGGTGACCGGCCGTCCATGCAACGGCCACGGCCGCGAAGTAGGCGGTCCAGAGCGCCCACGGGGCCGCGCCATGGAAGTCGGCCGTGATCATCGTCCGAAAGAGCAGCAGCGGCACGGCGACGCCGACCGCGAACTCCGACAGCGAATCTCCCGTTTCGGCCCGGAGATAGCCGGTCCAGCCGGCAAGATAGCCGAGCGCGACAAGACTGAAGACGAAAAGGACGGTTTCCGTGAGGGCAGACATCAACGGGCTGATAAGCGAGCGAAGGAGGAACCGCAATCTTCGGCACAAGCTTTCCGGCCTCCTGGCATAGAGACTGGGAACCGAACCGCTTACTTCCGGATGACCGGCCGCAGGGAGAATACCGCGCTTGGTTTCGTTGCCGTCCCCCTCGCCTCGCCGACATCGGGCACAGCATATTCGGCGATCTTGTCAAGGCGTTCGAGCGGCAGGAACTCTCGGCCGGGATCTCCGACCAGCACCATGCTTCCGGCGGCCAGGCAGCGATCGAGGAAGCCGAGTACCCGGTCGGCGAGATCTTTCGTATAAAACAGATCTCCGACCAGGACGAGGTCGATATCCAGTGCCGGCCCGTTCGTCAGGTCTTGGTCGATCGTCATGATCACGACACCATTCGCCTCGGCGTTGAGGCGAAGCGCTGCGACGGCATTGGGATCTATCTCCGCAGCCAGCACCTCGGCCGCATCGGACTTGCAGGCAGCAATGCCCACGATGCCGGAGCCGGATCCGAGATCGAGGACACGCCGCCCCCGCACGATCTCCGGCCGATCGAGAACATGGCGGGCAAGGGCCACGCCACCCGCCCAGGGATAAGCCCAGTAGGGGGCACTTCCGTTCCAGGTGAAGCGGCGAAGGCCGCTCGCCGGATGGGCAGTGTAAAGACGGATTTCGGGGAGCGAAGGCACCGCGAGCAGATGCATGCTCCTCCGGATGATGTGCGACGGATCATCGCGTCGGGAGCTTCGCTTGGCTTTTGTGCCCATTATTGCCTTACCCGCCGAACGTGTTGCGTGACAATCCTACCATGCCCGATCACGACCGGCCGCACCGGCCGTTGTGTTGGCTTGTTTTTCCCGATGCTTTCCCGTCCCTATATCCCGACAACCGGAGGAATCGCATGCTTCGACTGGCGGCCGCGCTCATCCTGCTCGTTTCGGCGACGACCGTCCACGCGACCGAAGCCGGCTGGGCGCTTTTGCGCGAAGGTGGTCACGTGGTTCTCCTGCGCCACGCCATGGTGACCGGCAGCGGCGATCCCGCTGGCTTCGACATAGACAAGTGCGCGACGCAACAGAAGCTGTCGGAGCGCGGCAAGCAGCAGGCGCGCAAGATCGGCGCGCTCCTGGCGGCACGCGCCGCGCCGATCGATCGCGTCTTGTCGAGTCGCTATTGTCGCGCGCTGGATACGGCCACCATCGCCTTCGAGGACAACAAGGTCGAACCGTTCGAGCCGCTGGACCTGATCTCGAAAGATCAGGCCAAGGCCGAAGCTCAGAATGCCGCCGTGCGGTCCGAAGTCGAAAACTTTACCGGAGACGGCAATCTGATCCTGGTAACGCACTTGGAGAACATCAAGGCGCTTACCGGAGCGGGCGCGCGCGAAGGAGAGGCGGTGATCGTCGGTCTCGACGGAGAGGCTCTGCGTGTGCTAGCTCGCATCATCTTCAATTGAGAATTTCAATTGAGACTGGGCAGAAACGGAACGATTCTACACAGGCCGAAACCTCCGCGGGAAAGCGCCAGCGTCCCAGCGGCAACAACATTCGCCCTTTTCCTGCCCGGAAAAACCGATTAGAGAGCCGGGCAAATCATGAAGATTCCCCCGGTTTCAGAGGGACACCCCGTGCCATCCACATTCGAACGCGTAGCCAAGATCATTTCCGACACGAGCGAGATCGACATCGAAACGATCACGCCGGAAAGCCACACAATCGACGACCTGGGCATCGACAGCCTCGACTTTCTCGATATCGTCTTTGCCATCGACAAGGAGTTCGGCATCAAGGTCCCGCTCGAGAAGTGGACGCAGAGCGTCAATGACGGCAAGGTCCCGACGGAAGAATATTTCCTCATGAAGAACCTCTGCGCCAAGATCGACGAGCTCGTGGCGGCAAAGGCCGGCTGATTTCCCGAAGCATGAGCGCTCGCGACGTCGTCATCACCGGTATCGGCCTTGTCTCCTCGCTTGGCGAGGGGCTCGACGCCCATTGGGAAAAGCTGTCCTCCGGGACGGCGGCGCCGATTATCGAGGCTGAACGCTACGCACCCTATACGGTCCACCCTCTCCCCGCGATCGACTGGAGCCTGCAGATCGCCAAGCGCGGCGACCAGCGCCAGATGGAGACATGGCAGCGGCTCGGAACCTATGCGGCCGGCCTCGCCCTGGACGATGCCGGCGTCAAGGGCGACGAAGCGCTCTGCTCGACCATGGACATGATCGTGGCGGCCGGCGGCGGAGAGCGCGACGAGCTCGTCGACCAGGCGATTCTCGAGGCCTCCGAGACGAGCGGCGACAGGGAAGTCCTGCTCAACGAGAAGCTGACGACGGAGCTGCGCCCCACACTGTTTCTGGCCCAGCTCTCCAATCTGCTCGCCGGCAACATTTCGATCGTCCACAAGGTCACCGGCTCATCCCGGACCTTCATGGGCGAGGAAGGGGCCGGTGTGGCAGCGGTCGAAACCGCGGCCGCGCGTATCCGTGCCGGCCAGTCGAGCCATGCTCTGGTCGGCGGCGCTTTTCAAACAGAACATTCCGACATGCTGCTCGGTTACGAGCTCGGCGCCTATCTTCATCGCGGCCCTTGGAAACCACTTTGGCAGCGGGCAGGCTCCGAAGGCGGCGGCATCGTCACCGGGTCGGGCGCCGCCTTCCTGGTGCTGGAATCGCGCGAGCATGCCGAGAAGCGCGGACGCAAGATCTACGCGAAGCTCGGGCGGGTAGTTTCGGAAAGGGTGAAGCGGCCCTCGGCCGACCTTGCAGACGCCATCGCCGCAATGCTGGAACAGGTGGAGCTCCCCGACACTCCGCTGCTTGCCATATCCGGCGCATCCGGGGCGCATGCCCCCACGGCCGCGGAAAAGTCCGCGTTTGAAAGGCGGCCGAACATCGTTCCGCGAGGCTTCGCCACCCTGACGGGCCACCTCAAGGAAGCGCAGTTCCCCTTCGCGGTAGCGCTGGCCGCCCTTGCCATCGATCGCCATTCCGCCTACCCGGTGTTCGACGCCACTGGCGAAAAGCCATTCACCGGCGCGCTGGATGCCGTACTTGCAACGGCAATCGGCTATTTCCATTTCGAAGGCATGGCGCTGGTTTCCGCGCCGAGCTGAGAGACGAGGCGCTTCATGGCCAGCATGACGGATCATATGGGACGCAAGGTCGTCGCCGTGACAGGCATCGGCGTCGTTACCTCGCTTGGCGTCGGCAAGAAGGACAATTGGGACGCCCTGACGTCGGGACGGTCCGGCATCCACGCGATCACCCGCTTTCCGATCGACCATCTCAACACCCGGATCGCCGGAACGGTCGATTTCCTGCCAGCCAGCAGTCAGGGGGCCAGCGCCCTCACCTATGAACTCGCGGCCCTTTCCGCCGAAGAAGCGCTCGCGGAGTCGGGCTTCGGCTCCTCCGACTTCAATGGACCGCTTTTCCTCGCCTCTCCTCCCGTCGAGCTCGACTGGAAGGATCGCTTCAAGCTTTACCACGCGGGCAAGGGTATCGAGGGCTATGGCCGCCTGCTCGAAGTGGCACGCAAGCTGAACTCCGCCGAGGTCTTCGGCGCCACGCAATTCGGCACCATCGCCGACAGGCTGGCCGAGCGATTCGGCGCGAGCGGACTTCCAATCACCTTGTCCACGGCATGTGCCTCGGGCGCCACAGCGATCCAGTTGGGTGTCGAAGCGATCCGTCGTGGGGAATGCGACCGCGCGCTTGCCGTCGGCGCCGACGGTTCGGCGACTGCGGAGGCGCTTATCCGGTTCTCCCTGCTGTCGGCCCTGTCGACGCAGAACGACGTGCCGGAAAAGGCGTCGAAACCCTTCTCGAAGGATCGTGACGGTTTTGTCCTTGCGGAAGGCTCTGCTGCCCTGGTGCTGGAATCACTGGACAGCGCTCTGGCGCGCGGCGCCGAAGTGCTCGGCGTCCTCAGCGGGTGCGGCGAACGCGCGGATGATTTCCATCGCACCCGCTCCAAGCCCGATGGTTCGCCAGCGATTGCCGCGGTTCGAGCAGCGCTGGCCGACGCCGGGTTCGCCGAGGACGAGATCGATTACGTGAATGCGCATGGCACGTCGACGCCCGAGAACGACAAGATGGAGCATCTGTCGCTGGCCACCGTCTTCGGCGAGCGGATGCGCACGATCCCCATCTCATCCAACAAATCGATGATCGGCCACACGCTTTCCGCGGCCGGCGCCATCGAAGCCGCCTTCTCGCTGCTGACCATGCGCGAAGGCGTCATCCCGCCAACCATCAATTACGACAATCCGGACCCCGCGATCGAACTCGACGTCGTGCCGAACAAGAAGCGGGCGGCGGATGTTCGCACTGTCATTTCGAACTCTTTCGGCTTCGGTGGCCAGAACGCCTGCCTTGTCATGGCACGCGAACCCGTCTAATTCGCCCGTCCGAAACCGAAAGGAACCGACGCCGATGCGCGCACTGCAGTTGATCGAGGACCGCAGGCTGGAAGCCGTGGACATTGCGCCGCCGCCGCCGCCGGCCGTCGGCGAGGTCACGCTGCGCCTCAAGGCGGTCGCCCTCAATCATATCGATGTCTGGGGCTGGCGCGGCATGGCCTTCGCCAAGCGCAAGTTGCCGCTTGTCATTGGCGCTGAAGCTTCCGGCGAGGTCGACGAGATCGGCCCCGGCGTGACGGGCCTGGTGCCGGGACAGCTCGTTTCGATCTATGGCGCGCGCACCTGCGGGCTGTGCAGGCCCTGCCGGGAAGGCCGCGACAATCTGTGCGAGCACGTTTCCGGCGTCCACGGTTTCCATCTAGACGGCTTCGCGCAGGAAAAGATCAATCTTCCCGCGCGCTTGCTGGTGCCTGCCCCTCCTGGCGTGGACGCGATCGGCGCGGCCGTCGCGCCTGTCACCTTCGGCACGGTCGAGCATATGCTGTTCGACAATGCCCGGCTGGAACCCGGCGAGACGATCCTCGTCCATGCCGGCGGCTCCGGCATCGGCACGGCCGCGATCCAGCTTGCCAAGCGCATGGGCTGCACAGTCATCACCACGGTCGGCTCGAACGACAAGATCGCCAAGGCCGAGGCACTGGGCGCCGACCACGTGATCAACTATCGCGAGGATCGGTTCGAAGGCGTGGTGCGCAAGATCACGAAGAAGAAGGGGGTGGACGTCGTCTTCGAGCATGTCGGCGCCGATACCTGGGCCGGCTCGATGCTGTCGATGAAGCGTGGCGGCCGCCTCGTCACCTGCGGCTCGACCTCCGGCGTGTCCACGTCGATGAACCTGATGCAGCTCTTCCAGCAGCAGTTGAAAATCTTGGGATCCTTCGGCTGCCGCATGGAAAACATGGCGGACGCCATGCAGAAGATGGCCTCCGGCCTCGTGCGGCCGGTCATCGACACGGAAGTGGAGTTCGGTTCCATCGACGCGGCGCTGAAGCGCATGGAAGGCCGCGATGTCTTCGGCAAGATCATCCTGCGCGTTTCCTGATATGATCGGCAGCGATAATCCACGGGGCGGCCGATGAGGCCGCTGACCATCCGCGTTCTCCAGCGACTGAGGACGCTGAACCACTGGATGGTCGCTCAATTCGCCCGGCTGGGGCTCGGCATTCTGCGCCGGTTGCCCCCGGACAAGGCGCTCAATTTCGCTGACCGCTTCGCCCGCAAAGTCGGCCCCTGGTTCGGACGCCATCGTGTGGCGCTCAACAATCTGCGGCTCGCCTATCCCGAGAAGAGCGAAACCGAGATCCAGCAGATCGCCTCCGACATGTGGGGCAACATGGCGCGGTTGGCGGCTGAATATATCTTCATCGAGCAGCTCTTCGACTTCGTGCCCTTCAAGGAGCCGCCGGGCCGGATCGAAGTTTCCGGCATCGAGATCTTCGAGCGCATCGCAGCGGAGAAGAAGCCGCACATCATCTTCACCGGCCATATCGGCAATTTCGAGCTTCTTCCCGTTGCCGCGGCGACCTTCGGCCTGAAGGTCACGGCGATGTTCCGCGCCCCCAACAACCCGTTCATCGCGGAGTATGTGTTCAACACGCGTCAGTCGGCCATGGGCGATCTCCTGGCCTCGCGGGCCGGTGCAGCACTCGCACTGGCACGCATCCTGGAGAATGACGGCAATGTCGGCATGCTGGTCGACCAGAAATTCTCCCATGGCGTACCCACGACCTTCTTCGGCCGGCCCTGCGAGACCAGCCCGCTGGTTCCAAAGCTTGCCCGCCAATTCGAATGCGACGTCTATCCGGCACACTGCGTCCGTCTGCCCGGCAACCGCTTCCGACTGACCTTGCACGAAAAGCTGGACCTGCCGCGCGAAGCCTCGGGACAGGTCGACGTGAACCGCACCACGCAGATGCTGAACGACGTCGTCGAAGGCTGGGTACGGGAAGCCCCGGGCCAATGGATGTGGTTCCACAAGCGCTGGAATATCGCGGGGCCGAAGCGGAAGGGCCGGCGCTAGCCGAGCGCTAGACCGGCTTAGCCGCCATAGTAGTTCATGACCGCATGGCGGGCCGTCGCAAAGAACAGCCAGCGCTCCGCGAGGATACCGACAAGGAAGAGCAGCACCGCTACGGCGCAAAGCAATGTCGGCAGGAAAACGCCGCCAACTGCGACCGCCGCCAGGACGAGCAGCCCCGGGGCAAGCCCGCCCACCACCACCGCGAACCGCTGGAGCTTCGCGGCGTGCTTTCGCGCGACGCGAAAGCCCATTTCATTTGTCAGATAGTTGTCGTTGACGTGAGGGCGCTCGAACAGGCGCACACGCCCGATATACCCGAGCCCGGTCGCGCTCTCAGGCGTCGAAAGAGGCTGGAGAGCCGCGAGGCGATGCCACCACATCCGCTTCACGATCCAGGCGGCTGCAACGAAGACCAGCGATGCCACAAGAATTCCCATCGACAGGGAGAAGAGCCCGGCGAGCAGAAGGCCGCCCGCCGCAGAGAACAGCAGGTAGCATGCCGGCGTGAGCGGGGTGTGCCACGCATCGACCGATTTCAGCGACGCGTAGATCATGGCCGTGCAATAGACCACGACGACGGAAAGCAGCGTGCCCGACAAGGCCGGGATCAGCAAATAGCGTCCCTCGATCACCGAGCCCCATGCCGATACGACGAGCGGCAGGAAGGTCACCACCGCCAGCACGCCCTCGCGCGAAAGCCAACTCGACCGCCACTGTGAGAACGCCCGCCATGCCCGTTGCGGATTGCCGAGGTGAAGCGTCGAGGACGACAGGCCGGCCGCGATCAACGCGAGCGCTAGAACATGGGCAATCCTGGTGGACAGCGCTGCCGGATCAAGCAGGCCAAGCCCGAGAACGGCCGCCAGCCCGTAGCCGAGGCCGGATAGTGTGGTGAAGACGATGATGGAAGGCGCTGGATGCATGATCAGGTAGCTGCGCCTTGGGCAGGTCTTCGCGTCTTCACACCCCCCTCTGTCCTGCCGGACATCTCCCCCTCAAGGGGGGAGATCGGCAGCTGCCTTCTCGGCGCTCCTCTTGCAACATTGCCGATTGTGGACCGCCGTCGCGACAGCCAATCTCCCCCCTTGAGGGGGAGATGTCCGGCAGGACAGAGGGGGGTGATGCGATCGACGACAAACCTATGCATTTTGCACACGTTCATATCCGATCCAGCATGCCGTCGAGCCATGCGAAGAACCCCTTCGCCCCTTCGGTGTGCTCCGCCAGCGGAAGCTGTGACGCGCTTGCGGAAAGGGGCGTGCGCGGCCTGGGCGGCAGGTACTTGTTGACCGGCTTCGTCCCTTGCTCCGGCATCAGGTCCATGCCGCCACGCTCCTCCACCATCATCGATACGGCCGAATGAGGATCCCCGAGGTCGCCGAAATGACGGGCATTGGCCGGGCAGGTCCGCACGCAGGACGGCACGCGATCCACTTCCGCGATGGTCTCGTTGTAGATGCGGTCGATGCAGAGCGTACACTTCTTCATCACACCCGCGGCCAGATCCATTTCGCGGGCGCCGTAGGGGCATGCCCAGGCGCAGAGCCCGCAGCCGATGCACTTCTCCTCGTCGACGAGCACGATGCCGTCGTCCCCGCGCTTGTACGAAGCGCCGGTCGGGCACACCGTCACGCAAGGAGCATTCTCGCAATGCAGGCAGGATTTCGGGAAATGCACGATGCGGGCCTGGCCGGCCTCTCCGACCACCTCACCGCCTTCGGGGGCGACCTCGAAACTGTGGACGCGGTTCAGCCATGCGCCGGAGACGTCCGCCCCGTAGGGGTGCTGGTCCGAAAGCGCGCTGCCATAGCCCCCGGTATTCCATTCCTTGCAGGAAACGACGCAGGCGTGGCAGCCGACGCAGATGTCGAGGTCGATGACGAGGCCGAGCTTCCTCGGCGAGGCAACGGCGGGAAGGCTGGTCATTGCGCCCACTCCTGGCCGTAGCGCAACTCCTCCGGCCGCGGCTGGTTCGGCTCAGGTTCGGAAAGGGCCGGCAATCGGGGCTCGCTGGTTTCGGAAGGCGATGCTTTCTCGATCCTCACCCTGAGATCGTACCAGGCGGCCTGGCCGGTGATGGGATCCGAATTCGACCACCTCAGCCCATCGCCCTTCGGCGGCAGAAGCTCATGGATCAGATGGTTCATCAGGAAGCCCTTGCGAGCTTCCGGGACGTCGCGATCGAGCGCCCATGCGCCCTCGCGCTTGCCGATGGCGTTCCAGGTCCAGATCGTGTCGGGGTTGACGGCGTCGCTCCTCGCAATCTCGACCTTGATGCGGCCATGATGCGAGATGACCCAGATCCAGTCACCGTCCTTCAGCCCATGGGCGTCGCAGATCATGCCCGGCACATAAAGCGGATTCTTGGTATGGATCTGCCGCAGCCAGGCGTTCATCGATCCCCAGGAATGGTACATCGCCGCAGGCCGCTGGGTCACGGCATGATAGGGAAATTCCAGCCTGTCGACCGCCGTCTCCTCGAAGGGCCGGTACCAATCGGGCAGCGGATCGAACGTATCGAGGATGCGCTTGCGGTGGGATTGCGGAGCAAAAGGCTCGCGCAAGCCCAGGGCGGAGAGACGGAACTTCTGGAGCGTCTCCGAATAGACCTGGAAGGTCACGGGTTGGGGCTGGTCGAAGAACCCCATGCTGACCGCGAAGTCCTGATAGGCCTTGTTGGCGTGCTTGAAGAACTGCGCCTCGAGCGGGATATGGGCCGAGAAGAACGAGCCGTTCTCGATATAGCGCTTCAACTGGTCGGGATTGGCCGCGCCGCGCCCCGTCCGATCTCCGTTCACACCCCTGAAGCCGGCCAAAGGCCCGATGCCCGGACGCCTCTCGTGCCGGACGATGTAATCCGCATAGTCCTTGTAGATCGCCTTGCCCCGGCTATCCACGAACCCCGGCAGCCGGAGCCGTGCACCCAGGTCGAGAAGCACGGTCTGGAAGCCCCGCACGTCGCGGTCGGGCTCGAGCACCGGCCAGCGGATCGCATCCTGCACGGCGTCCGGCTCGGAGATCGGCCGATCGAGCAGCGAGATGCAGTCGTGCCGTTCGAGATAGGTGGTATCGGGAAGTACCAGGTCGGCATAAGCGACCATCTCGGAGGAGTAGGCGTCGGAATAGATGATCCTGGGGACCCGATACTCGCCGGTTTCGGGATCCTTGTCCTCCAGCATCTGCACGACGCCAGCCGTGTTCATCGACGAGTTCCATGCCATGTTGGCCATATAGAGGAACAGCAGGTCGACGGGATAAGGATCGCCTGAATGAGCGTTGGCGATGACCATGTGCATGAGCCCATGGGCCGAGATCGGCGCATCCCACGAGAAGGCCTTGTCGATGCGTGCAGGCTTCCCTCCATCATCGACCAGGAGGTCTTCCGGCCCGCGCGGAAAACCGAGATGCGGCCCCGACAGCGGCTTGTTCGAGCCGAAATGCTCGGCCTTCCCATGTGGCGTCGGATGGGCCTCGACCGGCTTCGGATAGGGCGGTTCGAAGCGGAACCCGCCGGGACAATCCACCGCGCCGATCAGGACTTGGAGAAGATGCAGCGCGCGCGCCGTCTGGAAGCCATTGGAATGGGCCGAGATGCCGCGCATGGCATGGAAGGAGACGGGCCGCCCGACAAAGGTCTCGTGACGTTGACCGTTCACGTCCGTCCAGGATTGATCGACGGTAATCGCCTCGTCGAAGGCCACGCGGGCGATTTCGGCGGCGAGCCCGCGAATTGTTTCGGCCGGCACGCCAGTTTCGCCGGCGACGGCCTCCGGCGCGTATTTCGGGTCGAGATATTTTTCCGCCAGAAGCTGGAACGAGGGAACGGCGAAGCGGCCGTCCTCCAGTTCGAAGCGTCCGGAAAGCGCGGCGCGTGCACCCCTTGTTCCCCGGGGTACGATGCGCTCGGTCACGGTCTCGTAGACGAGTTCCCTGCCCTCGCCGTTCCTGGCGAAGAGGCCGTGCTCGGCGGTCCCCGGCGCATCGATAACCAGCCAGGAGGCGTTGGAGTACCGCATGAGGTAGTCGACGTCGATCCGCCGCGCCTTCAACAATTCATGGACAACCGCCAGGATGAGGAGCCCGTCGGTTCCCGGCCGGATTCCGATCCAGTTGTCGGCGACCGCCGAATAGCCCGTGCGGACCGGATTGACAGAAACGAAGCGTGCGCCGCGCTTCTTGAGCTTGGAGATGCCGATCTTGATCGGATTGGAATCGTGATCCTCGGCGACACCAAACATGACGAACAGCTTTGTGCGTTCCCAATCGGGCGCGCCGAATTCCCAGAAGGCTCCGCCGATCGTCATGATGCCTGCGGCGGCCATGTTGACGGAGCAGAAACCGCCATGGGCGGCATAGTTGGGCGTGCCGAATTGCTGGGCCCAGAATCCCGTAAGCGACTGTGATTGGTCGCGTCCGGTGAAAAAGGCGAGTTTTCGCGGATCGGTCTGGCGCACCTCGGCCAGCCAGGAAGTCGCCAGCGACAGCGCCTCGTCCCAGGAAATCTCCTTGAAGGTGCCGGATCCGCGCGGCCCGGTCCTAAGCAGCGGCGCCCTCAGCCGCGCCGGCGCGTAGTGCTGCATGATGCCGGCCGAGCCTTTGGCGCAGAGAACGCCGCGATTGACCGGGTGATCCCGATTGCCCTCGATGTAACGGATCTTGCCGTCCTTGATATGGACGTCGATACCGCAACGGCACGCGCACATGTAGCATGTGGTCTTGCGGACCTCGTCGGCAACGGGCGTCGACAGCGCGACGCGCGATTCGGTATCCATCTGCGATGCTCCCTGCCTCCAGTCATAGGGAGCGGATCGGCGAAAGGGAATGGCCCCAGACGCCAATTCACGGGGGAAGACGAAGGTCAGTTCGTGACGACGATGCGCGTGTTGCCCGGGCCGACCTGCTTGACGAGTGCATAAAAGGCCGCGGCATTCGCGGTGTCGAGCCTTACGCAACCATGTGAGGCCGGCGAGCCCAGGCGCTTGACGGCAGAGGTGCCGTGGATCGCATAGCCGCCATGGTAAAAGACCGAATACGGCATCGGCGCATTATCGTATTTGCGCGAGCGCCACATCTTGTGGAGCCGTGTCGGACGCCATGTTCCACGCGGCGTCACATAGCCCTTGCGCGCCGTCGAAACGGGCCAGGTGTGAATGACCCGCCCGTGCCTGGTCACTGTCATGGTCTGGGAGGAAAGTTGAATCCTAGCCTCGAGCCCTGCCGAAAAGGCCTGTGTCGAAATCGACGAAACCGCCAGCACGAGCGCCGCAACAAGGACCTTGTACATGCCACACCTTTCTGCCCAAGCTTTTTCTTGCTCGCGCGGAAGAAAAGCGCAGAATTCTGTATGTCCGGTAAATTTGATGTTGCTGAAATGCCGCAGCAACACGCGAGATTCGCGCGGCGGCCTTGGGCCTCTTTGAGCGCGCAATTGCGCCACAGATGGTCAAGAATTACGCCATTCATGACCACTCGATTGACACGAAGAGGTGTCGGCATAGTTTGACCAGTACGCGCTGGAACCCGCGTGCGGATTCCAAGGGAGGGGGCGCGAAGACGCGAGGCGGCACCTGAAAGGAACCCCAAAATGCAACAATACGAGGCATTTACCGGCATGAGCCGGCGCAAATTGCTGACGTTGATCGGCATGACTGCCGGCAGCGCCGCGATGTACCAGGCGATGACCAGTCTCGGGCTGGCGGCCGAATCGGGCTACAAGGGTCCTGTCAAGCTCGAGGGGGATCCGAAAGGGGCTTCGGTGCTCATCCTCGGCGCCGGACTCGCGGGCATGACCGCCGCGCTGGAACTGAGCCAGGCCGGCTACAAGGTCCGAGTATTGGAGTACAACAACCGCCCTGGCGGCCGCAACTGGACGCTGCGTGGCGGCGACACCTACACCGAACTCGGCGGCGCCACCCAGAAATGTGAATTCGACGAAGGCCTCTACATCAATCCCGGCCCTTGGCGCATCCCTTATCACCACAATGGCCTGCTGGCCTATTGCAAGCGGCTTGGCGTGGAATTGCAGCCGTTCCAGCAGATCAACCACAATGCCTTCCTCCACTCGTCCAAGGCATTTGACGGCAAACCGCAGCGCGTGCGCGACATCAAGACGGATTTTAGAGGCGGTGTCTCGGAACTCCTGGCGAAGGTCACGCAGAAGGGCCATCTCGAAGGCGATGTCACCAAGGAAGACCAGGAGATGCTGCTCGAGGCGCTGAAATCCTGGGGAGCCCTCGACAAGGACTTTGCCTACAAGGCCAGCCTCCACACCTCCGAATTCCGCGGTTTCGAGAAGGATCCCGGGGGCGGCTTGGGGGCGGCTCCGGTGCCGAGCCAGCCGATCGATCTTTCCGACATACTGAGTTCGCGGCTGTGGGCCAGCCTCGAGAACTTCGCCCTCTACGAATTCCAGACGACGATGTTCCAGCCGGTCGGCGGCATCGACATGATCGGCAAAGCATTTGCGCGCGAAGTCGGAGAGCTCATCACCTACAACGCGAAGGTCACGAAGATAGCCCAGGACGAAAAAGGCGTCACTGTAACTTACGAGGATACGGAGAAACCCGGGGCGGTCGAACAGGCGAGCGCTGACTGGTGCGTCTGCACCATACCGCTCACCATTCTCAGCCAGATCGAGATCAACGTCTCCGCTCCCATGCAGGCCGCGATCGAAGCGGTGCCTTACGCCTCTTCGGTCAAGGTCGGACTGCAGTTCAAGCGGCGCTTCTGGGAAGAGGACGACCTGATCTTCGGCGGTGTCAGCTACACCGACCTGCCGATCACGCAGATTTCGTACCCCAGCACCGATTTCAACAAGCCGGGCAAGGGCGTGCTTCTCGGCTGCTACACCTGGAACGGTCCGAACTCCTACGAGTTCACGGCCATGGCGCCGGAAGAACGCGTCAAAAGAGCCGTGGAGTACGGCGCGCAGATCCATCCGCAATACAAGGAAGAGTTCGAGAACGGCATCGCCGTCGCCTGGCATCGCTCGCCCTTCACGCTGGGCTGCGCCGGTGACTGGACCGAGGAAGCACGGAAGGAGCACTACGACAATCTCTGCCAGATCGACGGCCGGATCGTGCTTGCCGGCGAACACGCCTCCTATATCCCCGCCTGGATGGAGGGCGCGATCCTGTCGTCACTCGACGCGATCACCCGGCTGCACCAACGCGTCGTGGCGGGTTGACGCCCACTCGGGTTCAGAGCTTCTCAAAATCGCGAGGCATGTCATCATGACCAACCAAGCTTCAGGACGAGCAGTCCTTTTCACCGCCGCGTTGCTGGCCGCCGTACCCGCCGCTTTCGCCGATTCGGCCGGCGTCACGTTCAGCCAGGGCGACAAATTCACCGAGGAGACCGGCCAGGCGCTCTACGCGAATGTCTGCGCGGCCTGCCACATGGACCAGGGCCAGGGCGCCGTTGGGGCAGGCAAATATCCGGCGCTCGCCAAGAACGCGAATCTGGAAGCAGGCGGCTATCCGATCTATGTGATCCTGCACGGGCTGAAAAGCATGCCGCCCGTCGGCCAGATGATGAGCGACGACCAGGTCGCAGCCGTCGTCAATTATGTGCGGACGAATTTCGGCAACAATTATGAGGACAAAGTGTCGGCCGAGGATGTGGCCGGCAGCCGCTAGAGCCGCATTTGTGCGACGCCAGGTGATTCCACCTGGCTGCAAAATGCTCTGGCCCGGCGGAACGATCATCGAAAGAAGGAGTGATAGGATGAAGAAGATGCGGATAGGCGCCGCCACGCTGGTGGCCGGCTTGCTTGTGGCAGGTGTCGCGTCGGCCCAGGACGTCGTACGCTACAAGATCCCCAATTCGGATTTTCCGATCGCCCAGGCAGTCGAGATCCCCGCTGGCAAGACCACGGTCTATCTCAGCGGCGCGGTGCCGTCGGTCGTAAACGACCAGGCGGACAAAAACTCGGTGGAAGCCTATGGTGACACAAAGACCCAGACGGAATCCGTGCTCAAGGCGATCGAGAAGACCCTTGAAAGGCTCGACCTCAAGATGAGCGACGTATTCAAGATGCAGGTGTTCCTGGTCGGCGACCCGTCGAAGGAAGGCAAGATGGACTTTGCCGGTTTCATGGACGGCTATACGCAGTTCTTCGGAACCGAGGCGCAGCCCAATCTGCCGTCGCGCTCGGTCGTCCAGGTCGCGGGCCTTGCCAACCCCGGCTTCCTCGTCGAGATCGAGGTGACAGCCGTCCGGCCTTGACCTGAGGGCAGCGCCCTACTCTATTGTCCGGCGGTGAGGCCTGAAGCCTCGCCGCCATTTTTTATGGAAGGCGCTCGACGGACGCGCCTCAAGGAAAGTAACGGCTCGCAGCTCAGATGTATGACAAGCTTCTCGAATCGATCGACGGCCGGATCGACGATCTGGCGACGCTGACGGCCGATCTCATCCGCTTCCCCACCATCAATCCACCAGGCGAGGCCTACACGCCTTGCGCGGAATACATTGCGAGCCGGCTGAAGAAGAGCGGTTTCGAGGTCGAACTGATCCGGGGCGAAGGCACACCCGGCGACACCGACCGTTATCCACGCACCAACGTGGTCGCGCGCTTCGACGGCCGCAGCCCCGGCCCGACCGTGCATTTCAATTCGCATATCGACGTGGTCGAGGCCGGCGAAGGCTGGACTGTCGATCCGTTCGCCGGCGTAATCAGAGACGGCCGCGTCTATGGTCGCGGCGCCTGCGATATGAAGGGCGGCCTTGCCGCATCGATCGTCGCCGCGGAAGCCTTCATGGCCGTTTACCCCGACTTCCCCGGCGCCATCGAGATCTCCGGAACGGTCGATGAGGAATCCGGCGGCTTCGGCGGCGTCGCGTATCTCGCCGGCAAAGGCTACTTCTCCAAGCCGCGCGTCGACCATGTCATCATCCCCGAGCCGCTCAACAAGGACCGCATCTGCCTCGGCCATCGCGGCGTCTGGTGGGCGGAGATCGAAACGAGGGGCGAGATCGCCCATGGTTCGATGCCTTTCCTGGGCGACAATGCGGTGCGGCACATGGGCGCCGTCCTCGCCGCCTTCGAAGCGGAACTGTTTCCCGCTCTCGACCGCAAGCAGACGAAAATGCCGGTGGTGCCGGAAGGCGCGCGGCGATCGACCATGAACATCAACTCGATCCATGGCGGCCAGACGGAGGATTTCCGACCCGGCCTCCCCTCGCCCAACGTGCCGGACTGGTGCCGCCTGACCATCGACCGCCGCTTCCTCCTCGAGGAAGACATTGCGGAGGTGAAAGGCGAAATCACTGATATCCTCGACCGGCTGAAGCGCGAGCGGCCGAAGTTCGACTACGAGATTCGGGATCTCATGGAAGTGCAGCCCACCATGACCGACCGCGACGCGCCGGTCGTCACCGCGGTAGCTCAGGGCATCCGGGAGATATTCGATCGGGAGCCCGCCTATGTCATATCGCCGGGTACCTACGACCAGAAGCACGTCGCGCGAATCGGCCATATATACGACTGCATAGCCTACGGTCCCGGCATTCTGGACCTTGCCCACCGGCCCGACGAATGGGTCGGGATTGCCGATATGGTGGAATCGGCGAAGGTGATGGCGATCGGGCTCGACATATTGCTGCGCAAAGGCGCGGGACGGTTGTGAGCGCCGGTTCGCGAAACGAGAAACCGATTTTCAGGGGAAGAGGGGCAGGCGCAACAAACTCGATTTACTCGGGCCGAGATTCCGGCTTCAATCGCGCCTTCATTCGTGGGGAGAAAAAACAAATGAAAGTCTGGAAGACCATCCTGGCGGCGAGCGTCCTGGCGCTTGCGTCGAGCACGGCGGCGCTCGCGGCGCGCACCGATCTCGTGCTCGGGATTCCGCTCGAGCCGCCACACCTCGATCCGACAGCCGGCGCCGCGGCCGCTATCGACGAAGTGCTCTACGCCAATGTCTTCGAAGGCTTGACCCGCGTCGGCTCCAAGGGCGAAGTCCTGCCGGCGCTCGCGGAAAGCTGGACCATTTCGGACGACGGCAAGGTCTACACTTTCAAACTGCGCACCGGCGTGAAGTTTCATGATGGCACGGACTTCAATGCCGACGATGTGAAATTCTCTCTCGACCGCGCCCGCGCCGAAAATTCGACGAACGCCCAGAAGGTGCTCTTTGCGGCGATCGACACGGTCGAGGTCGTCGATCCTGCCACTGTCAAGGTTACGCTGAAGCGCCCGCAGGGTTCCTTCCTCTACAATATGGGCTGGGGCGATGCCGTGATCGTGGCCCAGGAATCGGCCGAGACCAATAAGGAGAAGCCGATCGGCACCGGACCGTTCAAATTCGACAACTGGGCGAAGGGCGCGTCGATCACGCTCTCCAAGAACCCCGATTACTGGGGTGAGCCGGTGGCGCTCGACAAGGCCGAATTCCGCATCGTGCCGGACGCCGCCGCCGCCATTCCCGCGCTGCTCTCCGGCGACGTGCAGGCCTTCCCCAATGTCGGCGTCGGCGATGCGCTCGCCCAGATCGAAGCCGATCCGCGCTTCAAGGTGGTGATCGGCTCGACGGAAGGCGAAACCATCCTGTCGACGAACAACAAGAAGGCGCCCTTCGACAACCTGAAGGTCCGCCAGGCGATCGCTCACACTCTCGACCGCAAGGCGATCATCGACGCGGCCTCCTCAGGTCTCGGCACCCCGATCGGCTCGCATTTCTCGCCGGCCAACGCCGCCTATGTCGACCTCACCGGCACCTATCCGCACGACATTGCCAAGGCCAAGGAACTGCTGAAGGAAGCCGGGTTCGAGAACGGCTTCAAGGCGACCTTGAAGCTGCCGCCGCCGGCCTATGCCCGTGATGGTGGCCAGGTGATCGCGGCGCAGCTGCGCGAAATCGGCATCGACCTCGAGATCATTCCGGTCGAATGGGCCGACTGGCTGTCGCAGGTCTTCACCAACAAGGACTACGACCTGACCATCGTGTCGCACACCGAGCCGAACGACATCGATATCTATGGCCGCAAGGACTATTACTTCAATTACGACAACCCGGACTTCGACAAGGTGCTCGCGCAGCTCGACGAGACGTCGGACGATGCCAAACGCACGGAACTCTACAAGCAGGCGCAGAAGATCCTTGCCGACGACGCCGTCAACGGCTTCCTCTTCGAACTCCCGAAGATCGGAATCTGGGACGCCAAGGTGGAAGGGCTCTGGGAGAACTCCCCGATACAGGCCAACGACCTCACCAAGGTGAAGTGGGTGGATTGATGAACGCCAGATAGGTTCGGGCTCCATGCTGCCCCTCACTGTCCTGCCGGACATCTCTCCCCGTTTGGAAACGGGGAGAGAGACGCCGCCCGCTTCCTTTGCGCCATTCTGGGACGACTGGCGAAAACAGCAACGGCTTCGGTCTTCTCCCCGTCCTTCACGGGGAGAAGATGCCGGCAGGCAGATGAGGGGCAGCGCACAGCGTCTACCTTGGAGCCCCAACCTCTCCCTCGCGAAATGACCGCCTACATCCTCAAACGGCTCGGTATCGGGATCGCAACCCTGCTCGTGGCCTCACTCGTCGTGTTCGCCGTGCTGGAGATCCTGCCCGGCGATCCGGCACAGCTCATGCTCGGCCTCAACGCGACCCCGGAGACGCTGGAGGCCTTGCGCCAGCAGATGGGCCTGCACCAGCCCTGGCCGGTCCGCTACCTGTCGTGGCTCGGCGGCCTGCTCACCCTGGATTTCGGCCGCTCCTACACCTATTCGGTACCCGTCATCGACCTCGTCCGCGAACGCGCCGTGGTTTCGTTGCCGCTCGCGGCGATCTCGCTCCTGCTGTCGACGGCGATTGCAATCCCGGTCGGCATTTTCGCCGCGTCGCGGCGCGGCCGCGCCGGCGACACCCTCTCCATGGGAACGGCCCAGCTCGGCGTCGCCATACCGAACTTCTGGTTCGGGTTGCTCCTGATCTATGTCTTCGCCGTCTGGCTCCGGCTTGTCCCTGCGGGCGGCTTCCCCGGCTGGGGCGCAGGCGTCTGGCCGGCGCTCAAGGCGCTCATCCTGCCGGCGATCGCGCTCGCCTTGCCGCAAGCGGCTATTCTCGCGCGTGTCACCCGATCCGCCCTGCTCGACGTGTTGAACGAAGACTACATCCGCACTGCCCGAGCCAAGGGCATGCCCCGCCGCTACGTCCTGTGGCGGCATGCCCTCAGGAACGCGATGATCCCGGTGCTGACCATCATCGGCCTGCAATTCGCCTTCCTGCTTGCCGGTACCATCATCATCGAGAACGTGTTCTACCTGCCTGGGCTGGGCCGCCTGATCTTCCAGGCGATCACCCAGCGGGACCTGATCGTGGTCGAAAGCGTCGTCATGCTGCTCGTTGCAGCCGTCATTCTCGTCAACTTCCTGGTCGACCTTTCCTACGCCGCGGTCGATCCGCGTCTGAGGGCACGCCAATGAGCGACCAGGCGCAGGTATCCGCCCCGCACGGAAACGCCTTCCTGTCGAAGGCGCTGGCCAGCCGCTCCTTCATGATCGGCTTCATGATCACGGCGCTGGTCGCATTGATGGCACTGGTGTCGTTCTTCTGGGTTCCGTACGACGTCACCGTGCTGCCGGTCGGCGACCGCATGAAGCCCCCGTCTTCGACGCATCTGCTCGGCACGGATCATTTCGGCCGCGACATCCTCTCCATGATCATGGTCGGATCGCGCAATTCCATCGCCGTGGCGCTGGTTGCGGTCGGCATCGGCATGGGCATCGGCGTGCCGCTCGGCTGCTGGGCCGCGGCGCGTGGCGGCCTCGTGGATGAGGTGCTGATGCGCTTCAACGACTTGGTCTTCGCCTTCCCTGCCCTGCTTTCGGCGGTCATGATCACCGCCATCTTCGGGCCGGGCGCGGTCAATGCCATCATCGCCATAGGCATCTTCAACATTCCGGTGTTCGCCAGGGTGGCGCGGGCCGGCGCGCTGGCGCTGTGGCCGCGTGAGTTCATCCTTGCGGCTCGTGCCGCCGGCAAAGGCAGCGCGCTGATTACGATCGAGCACATCCTGCCCAATATCGCCAACATGCTGCTCGTTCAGGCGACGATCCAGTTCGCGCTCGGCATCCTGGCCGAAGCGGGCCTCTCCTATGTCGGTCTCGGCGCGCAGCCGCCGATGCCGAGCTGGGGTCGCATGCTTTTCGACGCCCAGACCCGCATGATGGTGGCCCCCTATCTCGCTGTCTTCCCGGGCATGGCCATCGCTGTGACGGTGCTCGGCCTCAACCTGCTCGGCGACGGCCTGAGCGATATTCTCGATCCAAAGCTGAGGCGGGAACGGTGAGCCTGCTCGACATCGAGAAGCTGACCGTCGACATCGCCGGCGTGCCGGTGTTGAAGGGGATCGATCTGTCCATCGACGCCGGAGAGGTGATGGGGCTTGTCGGCGAGTCCGGCTCCGGCAAGTCGATGACCGCGCTCACGGTGATGCAGCTCCTGCCACGTTCGGCTCGCACGGGCGGCCGGGTCGTGTTCGACGGCACCGATATTCTCTCGGCCACCGAAGAACGGATGTGCGCCTTGCGCGGCAACGACATCGGCATGGTGTTCCAGGAGCCCATGACGGCCCTCAACCCGGTCAAGACTATCGGTGAGCAGGTGGCCGAAGGGATAAGATGGCACGCCCGCGTCGGCCGCGCGGAAGCCGAGGAGCGCGCACGCGCAATCCTGGACCGTGTCGGCCTCCCCGAGGCGAAGTTCCCGCTTTCGCGGTATCCGCACGAGCTGTCCGGCGGTCAACGCCAGCGCGTCGTCATCGCCATCGCCTGCGCGCTCAAACCCAAGCTGCTGATCGCCGACGAGCCGACCACCGCGCTGGACGTGGTGCTCCAGAAGCAGATCCTGGAGCTGTTGCGCGATCTGGTTAGGGAAAACAGGATGGGTTTGCTGCTCGTCTCCCACGACCTCGCCGTCGTCACCGGCATGGCCGATCGGATCACCATCATGCGTCACGGCGAGGTGATGGATGCCGGCGAAACGGCGCAGACACTGTCGGCCCAGAGCCACCCCTACACCAGGCAGCTCGCGCTGGCCTCGATGCATGTACCGGCACGCGCCAAGCAAAAGGTCGACACGAAACCTTCAGGCGGCCTGCTCGAAGTTCGTGACGTGATCCGCGACTATCCCGGACGGCGGGTTTCGCTTTTCCGGGCGGGCGAGCCGGTGCGGGCCGTCAATGGCGTCTCCTTCTCGATGGAACCTGGGCAATCGACCGCGCTGGTCGGCCGATCGGGCTGCGGGAAATCGACGCTTGCCCGCATGATCCTCGCGCTGGACAGGCCGACCGGCGGCGCCATTCGTTTCATGGGCGAGGACCTCGCGGCGAAAAGCGAGGACGCGTTGAAGCCCGCGCGCCGCAACATGCAGGTGGTGTTTCAGGACCCCTACGGCTCGTTCGACCCGCGCCATCCCGTGGAGCGGTTGGTCGCCGAACCGCTGCATCTCCTGGAAACGAAGCCCGGCGCGGCCGAGCGCCGCGAGATGGTGGCGGCCGCGCTGAACGAGGTCGGGCTTTCCCGGCGCGACATGGAAAAGTACCCGCATGAATTCTCGGGCGGGCAGCGGCAACGCATATCGATCGCCCGCGCCATCATCACCCGGCCCAAGCTGATCGTCGCCGACGAACCGGTCTCCGCGCTGGACGTGTCGATCCGCGCCCAGATCCTCGATCTGTTCGCCGATCTCAACCAAAGGCTCGGCGTTGCCTACCTCTTCATCACCCACGATCTGACGGTGGCCCGCGCGATCACCGACGACGTCATGGTGATGCATGACGGGCGGATCGTCGAGGCGGGAAAGACGGCGGACGTGCTCGACAATCCGCAATCGGATGCAGCCCGCGATCTGGTCGCCGCCGCACCCGATCTCCACCGGGCCATCGCCAGAAGGCTGCAGGAACAGGGCTGAGGGTGGACAGGCGTCTGGAGCGGGTACACCGCTGAAATGATGCCTAACAGAGCCGCATCCCACGACTTTAGCTCAAGGATTGGTCTAGAGATGAGGGAGCGTGCGTGTTCGACAGATTATCCATATAAAGCGCGCGGGCTCATCGCCACCATTCATCATGCTATGCGGTATGGAGCTATCGAAGTGAAAGCTGTCGCCAGGACGCAACTGAATATTCTGACTTCCCAGGTTCAGCGTGAAGTTGCCTTCGATAACAAACCCCGCCTTTTCACCGTCGTGAGTGAACGTCTGCGGCCCTGAGCTACCCCCCGGAGGTAAGGTGATAAGCATAAAATTCAGGTTTTCGGAATTCATGGACGACAGGAATTCCTTGATCAGCGCATTTTCGCCGATCACCAGCTGGCGGCGCCCTTCCCGGCGGACAACGTGCTGACTATCCACAAACGAATTCTGTTCGCCTTTCTGAACCAGTTCGCCCAGAGAAACATTCAGTGCCAAGCGAAGCTTGGTCAGCGTCCGCAGAGAAGGGATCGAGCGTCCCCTCTCGATCTGGCTTAGAAGACCGACCGACACATCCGCAGCCTTCGCGAGCGTACTCAAGGACCAGCCGCGCTGTTTACGCAGGGTTTTCAGCGAAACGCCGATCGCGATGGAATCGGCGTGTTCGCTTCCGTTCGTATCATTCATTTAGCGATTCCTTCGCATCGTCCGAACTTCGATACATAATTTCCAATCGTTCTTCAATAATTTGAACTTTTCAGTCCAGCACAACGGCGCAGGCCGGAGGCAAACGATGTCCAGACGCGCAATGGAGCCGCATCAGGGCAGCATCAAAAGGTTGCGGCGGCGCATCCGCGCATGGCTAGAGCTGCATCCGTGCCCGGCGGCAGCGAATGGCCGAACCTGGAAGTCAATCGGCTCTGCTCGCCGTTAATCCGTTAGAGCTCCGACCGCGACAAGCCGAGAGACGCCTCCGGCGGCCCCCCGCACCCCACGCCGAAGCCGCAGGGCCTGACGTATTCCTATAGGGGATTTTTAAAAAAAATGAATGACATTTCATCATTGTCGTGCTTTACCTGCAAAAAACGTAGGGGAGTAACATGACGACAATCAATACTCATTCGATCTCTCGGCGTGGCGTTCTTCGCCTAGCCGGCATTGCTGGTGCGGGAGTCCTGGCGATGCCCAGCGTACTGACAGGCAGAGCCGGTGCCTCCGGCACCCTCACGATACGCACGCTAGGAGGCGCGTACGAGGAGGCGGCCCGCAAAGTTTATTTCGAACCTTTCACTGCTGAGACTGGGATCACCATTCAGACTGTGCCGGCCAATTTCAGCAAACTCATCGCGATGCATCGATCGGGCAATGCCGAGATCGACGTGATCGACATTGGCGAAACGGGTGTCGTGCAACTGCGGGATGAAGGAGCGATTGAGAAGATCGCTTATGACGGCTGGGACACCACCGACGCCAGCAAGCTCGACAAAAAGGCGGTCTCGGAATTCGGCGTCGGGCATACCTACTTCGCAACCGTGCTCGGATATAACTCCAATGCCATCGCGCCCGAGAAGGCACCGGGGAGTTGGGCCGACTTCTGGAACACCGAAGCGTTTCCAGGGCCGAGAATGCTTGCCGACATCGCCTCCGGCGAACTGAATCTCGAGCAGGCTTTGATCGCTGATGGCGTACCAGTCGCCGAGCTGTACCCGCTGGATATTCCGCGTGCTCTGGAAGCGGTGGCAAGAATCCGTTCGAGCATTCGCAAATTCTGGGACACTGGCGCACTGTCTGCGCAATTGCTCGTGGACCAGGAAGTCGTGATGGGCAGCATCTGGAATACCCGCCTTCAGGCTGCCGCCGACGCAGGTGCGCCGCTGAACATCGTCTGGGACGGCGCCATGCAGCAAATGCAGTGCTGGGCGATCTCCAAAGGGAGCAAGAACATCGAGGGGGCACAGCGTTTCGTCGAGTTCGCGATGGCGCCCGAACGGCAGGCTGCGCTCGCCATGCTCATTCCAAATGGTCCAACCAATTCCGCGGCATACAGGCACATTACCGCTGAACGTGCCAAGATCCTGCCAAGCAACCCGGAATTCGCATCGAAGCTCTTCCTCCAGAATGCGCAGTGGTGGGTCGAAAACCGCGCGGCGGCTTCCGATGCATGGACGAAATGGCTGCTGGTGAATCGATGAGCGGTGGTATCATCGAGTTTCGTAACGTCACGAAGCTCTACGATAAGAAGCCGGCGGTCGACGAGGTAAGCTTCGATGTCGCTGAAGGTGAGTTCTTCAGCATCGTCGGCCCGAGTGGATCCGGCAAGTCTACAACCCTGATGCTGCTCGCCGGGTTCGTCCACCCGTCGAGCGGCGACATCAAAATCGGCGACAAATCGGTTGCGCAGCTACCGCCGCAGCACCGCGGCCTTGGAATGATGTTCCAGAGCTACGCAATCTTCCCACATCTCACAGTATTCCAGAACATCGCATTCCCACTGCAGGTAAGGGGAATGCGAACCCCGGATATTCGGCGCGAGGTGGACCGCGTCTTGGAGGTCGTGCGGCTGCAAGGCTTCCAGACGCGGTCGCCCGGCAGTCTATCAGGCGGACAGCTGCAGCGTGTTGCACTGGCCCGTGCAATAGTCTTCGGCCCGAAAGTGCTGCTCATGGACGAGCCCCTTTCGGCCCTCGACAAGGAATTGCGCAGTCACATGCAGCTGGAACTGAAGCGTATCCAGCAGGATCTGGGCATTACCGTCATCTATGTGACCCATGACCAGGGCGAGGCACTCTCCATGTCCGATCGCCTTGCGGTCATGAATCATGGTCGTATCATGCAACTCGGCGTGCCGCGCGATCTCTACGAACGCCCTGCCAACCGCTTCGTTGCGGGTTTCCTCGGTGAATCAAACCTGGTTCCTGGTATCGTAGAAGAGGTATCTTCCAACAAAACTGTCGTTCGCACTGCGTCCGGTGCCAATCTGCACGGAATTGCTCAGGCAAGATTCGACAAGGGCGACGGAGTTGTCCTCGCTGTCCGGCCGGAAAAGCTCCGACTGAGCGACCCGAACGCTTCAGCGAATGGCGAGACCGTCGGGCAAATCCGCCTATCGAGCTATGGTGGAGAGTACGTCCGGTATGCCGTGGGCGTCGGTGATCAGGAACTGATCGTAAAGGTTCTGAATTTCGGGCCTGAAACGACCTATGCGCCGGGACAGCGCGTGGCGGTTTCGTGGTCGTCCAGCGATGCACTGATCTTTCCGGAGGGCGCGGTGTGATGTCCGCCTCACTCGACGCCCAGGCGGAAAGCACGCAACGCAGGCGTTACCTGCTGCTTCTTACCGCGCCTGTCCTTGTGCTCCTGGTGCTCTTCGTCTACCCCGTCATGGGTCTGCTTACATACGCGGATCGACAGGGATCAGCGCTTTCCAACATGGCCATAGTGCTGACGGAGCCGCTATACCTCACCGTCTTCTGGCTGACCATCAAGACGGCGATCTATACGACGATCCTCTGCGTGGCCTTCGGCTACCCGCTGGCTTATGTTGCGATTAACCTGAGTCCCAAGCTGCAATCGATCGTCGTCGCGCTGGTCATTCTCCCGTTCTTTGTCAGCCTTATCGTCCGAACGTATGCGTGGATGGTCTTGCTGGGACGGAAGGGACTGGTGAACAGCGGCTTGCAGGCCTTGTCCCTGGGGGAGGAGAGCACTCAACTTCTTTACACACAAACAGGAGCGCTGATTGGCATGACCTACGCGTTGCTGCCCTTCGTCGTGCTGACCTGCTACAGTGTCATGAACTCGATCGATCAGCGATACATGCAGGCGGCCTACAGCTTGGGGGCGTCTCCGATGCAGGTATTCCTGCGTGTCTTCCTGCCGCTGAGCATGCCGGGGGTCCTCGGCGGAAGCATTCTCGTCTTCATCATGAGCCTTGGATTCTTCATCACCCCACGCCTAATGGGCGGGCCATCCGACCTTATGGTGGCGATGCTGATCCAGCACGAAGTCGAGATGACTTTGAACTGGCCCCTGGCAGCCGCGCTGTCGTTGTTCCTGCTCTTAGTGACGATCGTGGGCTTCATCGCATATGCGCGGCTCGTGAAACTTGAGAGCATGTTTGAGGGAAGCCGATGAATATGCGGCATGGTCAGCGGATCGGGCTCTGGACGGTCCTCAACCGCGGGATAGCGATAGCCGTGCTCATCTTCCTGGTAAGCCCGATCGTCATAGTTAGCATTCTGTCGTTCAGCTCGGCGGATACGCTGATGTTCCCGCCTCCCGGCTTCTCGCTCAGGTGGTATGAGCGGTTCTGGTCGATGACCTCTTGGTGGGATGCGCTCTGGATAAGCCTTAAGGTGGCGCTGCTGTGCACTCTATTTTCCACCGGGCTTGCATTGCCGGCTGCCTTTGCACTGGTACGCGGTCGCTTTCCAGGGAAGCGTTACATCTACGCTCTGATCTTCTCGCCTATGATTGTGCCCACGATCATCTCGGCTGTCGCCTTGTATTTCTTCTTCGGAAGGATCGGCGCAAACGGAAGTATTCTGGCGATGGCATTGGGCCATACTGTCCTGGCGCTTCCGATCGCCGTCATGGTCATTTGCGCCAGCCTTCAGGGTGTTGATCGAAGATATGAGATGGCTGCCTACAGCCTTGGTGCAGGTCCAGTCAGGACATTCGTGAGGATCACGTTTCCGTTGATCTGGCCGGCAACCGTCACGGCGGCACTGTTCTCCTTCCTCACGTCGTTTGACGAGCTGCTCATCCCAATGTTTCTTTCGGGCATATCCACCGAGACTCTTTCGGTGATGGTCTGGAACAGCCTCCTGCTCGAGGTCGACCCTATGATCGCTGCGGTGAGTACGCTGTTTGTCATCTCGACTGCGACAATACTTCTGATCGTCGCCGTGCTGAGGCGATGATCAGTCAAGAGTTCCGGGGGACCTAAGCCAACCCAATCGCTCCAAGCGGGCAGCTGCTCATCGACCCGTGGGGCCTGATCCTAGTCACAAACTGTTTTCGAAAATGACGAGGTAATATGTACTTCACTGCAAAGATAAGAGCGCGATCGGTGCACATCCGTTACGATGAAAACGGCGAATTGATCAAGCGCGACCTTCCCAACAACCGCCTCGTCGAAAAGGTCATCAAGCTCGATCGGATTCTCTCGTTCACCGAGGATCATCTGTTCGTTCAATGTCCGCACGATTCGGTCGAGGTGTGGGAGTATGAAGGCAATCTGGAAGGCGTGAAGGCAAAGCTAAGGGCTACCGGCAGCCTGATCGAATAGCCTCGATTGGAATTTCACTATGAATTCTCATGCCGTGTCGAAGCTGCGCCTGACGATCAACGGACAGCCATATGAGCTGTCCATTGATCCGCATCGTACTCTTCTGGACCTGTTGCGCGAAGATCTGCATCTCACGGGTACCAAGAAGGGTTGCGATCACGGCCAGTGCGGTGCGTGCACGGTTCACATCGACGGGAAGATGCGTCTGTCATGCCTACAGTTCGCAGCACAGATCGACGGGTGCGAGGTGCTCACGATAGAAGGTGTGACGGATGAATGCGGCGGACTGCATCCGGTGCAGCAAGCATTCATCAAGTGGGATGCTCTTCAGTGCGGTTACTGCACACCCGGCCAGATCATGTCTGCGATCTCGCTGCTGAAGGATCATCCCGATGCCACCGAGCCCGAAATCCGCGAATTGATGAGCGGCAATCTCTGCCGCTGCGGAGCACATGACAATATCGTCAAGGCAATTCGAGCTGTCGCCGATGCAGTCGCCTAGGTGGGTCTATCCGGATACGGTTCAGAGCGCCCTGACGGAACTCAATCGGCCGGGGAGCATGCCAGTTGCCGGCGGAACAACGATCGTGGACCTGCTCAAGCTCGGCCACCCCATTCCCGAGCGGCTTATCGATCTGAGCCGTCTGCCGTTGAAAGCGATAGAAGACCGCGACGACTCGATCATGCTGGGCGGCGGCGTGTCGAACACCGATGCGGCATATAGCGCGGTCGTCAGGAGAAGTTTCCCGGCGGTATCCGAAGCCATCCTGTCAGGTGCAACCCAGCAGATCAGAAACGCTGCGACCATCGCAGGCAATTTGCTGCAAGCCACGCGCTGCCTTTATTTCAGGGATCCTCGCTGGGCCTGCAATCGTCGTATCGCGGGCAGTGGCTGTTCGGCCATCGAAGCCCCGCAGCCGGGACACGCAGTCCTCGGAGTATCCTCGCAATGCATCGCGGTGCATCCGTCCGACCTCTCCGTCGCATTGGCTGCGCTCGACGCAGTCGTCATCGGCGAAACACCCAAAGGAACTTTAAGGGTTCCGATCGCCGCATTCTACAAAAGGCCGGACGACGAACGCGCCAGGGACTGCACATGGACGTCAGATTCGCTGATTACCGGCGTGGAACTGCCGAAATCCCGCCTGGCAAGCCGATCCGGCTATCTGAAGCTGCGGCATCGGGCATCCTACGAATTTTCATCGGCGGCGGTTGCTGCGGCGCTGCTTCTCGAAGATGGCGTCGTGAAGCACTTCTCCATGGCCCTCGGGGGTATTGCAACCATGCCCTGGCGCAACCTCGACGCTGAACGTCACCTGATCGGCAAGCCGCTTACCGTCGACTCCATCGATCAGCTCTGCGACCGAGTGCTTGATGGCGCGGTTACTTCCTCCAGCACGGACTACAAGATCGGACTGGCACGAGGTGGAATCCATCGATTGCTCGACCGGTTGGCGGCAGCGCAGAGGGGCACCTGACATGGATCGCGTCGATGCTCTGGAAAAGGTGACCGGCAAGGCGCAGTACGCTGCGGACTATCGGGCGGACGGCCAGTGCATTGCTCTCGCGGTCCGGTCCTCGATCGCATGCGGCCGCATCACCTCGATCGACACGTTCGACGCCCTGGCAATTCCCGGCGTCATTACGGTCGTGACACATCTCAACGCATCGGAATTCGGCTGGGATCATGATCCGGAAACAGACGCACTCGGAGCCGAGGAACTCGGCCGCGACGCCATGGGCGATCGATGCGCGACCGGTCTCGGATATCGCCCTCTGTGCTCGCCGGACATCGTTTTCGCCGGCCAGTGGGTTGCGCTCTGCGTTGCGGAGTCGATCGAAGCCGCCCGGGCTGCCGCCGCAGCCGTGAAAGTCGACTACACCACGCTTGCACCACACGAGAGCGATCCGATCCGGCCCGGGTTCTTCTTCGGCGCGGACATGCAATATTCACGCGGTTCGCCAAACGACGCACACCATTATACCGCTTCGCTGCACGAAACCTATGAAACGCCCGTGCAATTACACCAGCCCATGGAGCCTTCTGCGACGCTTGCCGTGTGGCATGGTGACGACCTTCGCATCTATGATTCCAACCAGGGCGTCCACGCGGCACGCGCCTATGTCGCCAGCAGCCTTCGACTTCCGCAACGCCAAGTCAGGATCGTCAGCGCCTATGTAGGCGGCGGGTTCGGCCAGAAGAACCAAGTCTGGCCTCATCAGGCGCTTGCCGCACATATCGCCCGCCGTCTGAAGCGGCCCGTGAGGCTGCAGCTTACGCGCCGGGACATGGCCGTCGCATGTGGCTATCGTTCCGAAACGACGCAGCACGTTACATTGGCAGCCGACCAGAAAGGCCGCCTCGGCTTGATGCGTCATGTCTCCGAGGTGCCCACCTCCCTGTCCGGCGGCTTCTTCGAGCCCTGCGGGTTGGGCACGACGATGCTGTACAAGGCTGATCGGATTGAAGTGGAGCACCTCGTTCGGCGCCGCGCAATTTCCACGCCGACCGTGCTCAGAGCCCCCGGGGAGGCGCCGGGATCCTTCGCGCTCGAGACCGCCATGGACGAGCTCGCCTTTCGGCTGCGCATGGACCCTCTCCGACTGCGCGTCGAGAACATCGCCGAACGCGACGAATACCATGGCCGCGAGTGGTCATCGAACCGTCTGCGCGACTGCTACGCAATCGGAGCTGCCCGGTTCGGTTGGCCCGATCACTTCGTCGAACCCCGGTCGCAACAAAGAAACGGTAAGCAGGTCGGCCTCGGCGTCGCCACCACGGCCTACCCGGCACCGGTCCTGCCTGCCGGGGTCCGGCTGACGCTAGACAGCACCGCTGGCCTGACCGTCGAAACCGCCGCCACAGATATCGGAACGGGAATGCGCACCCTGCTCGCACGCACCGTCGGGGAGCATCTGGCGCTCGACCCCAGATGCGTCAAGGTGGTGCTCGGTGACTCCGACCTGCCTGAAGCGCCGACTGCAGGCCGATCGAAGTCGACCGCCAGCATCCTGCCGGCCATCAAGGCTGCGTGCGAGGAGCTCATCGGAAAGCTGGACAGGCTCGCCGCAAAGGCCGAGCGCGGCAACGATCTTGCCGGACTCGTCGACAGATTGAAAAGCGCGGGGATCGAGCGGCTTTCAGCCGAGGCCCGGTCGAGCGGCGCGCCGAAACAGGGAAATTACTCCTTCTACTCCTTCGGCGTGCATTTCGTCGAAGTCGAGGTTGACGAGCTGATCGGCCGTCTGTCGATCGAGCGGGTGTTGTCCGTCCTGGATTGCGGCAAGATCATCAACGGCAGACTCGCGGAAAGCCAGATCAAGGGCGGCGTAATCTTCGGCATCGGCATGGCCCTGATGGAAAACGGACGGCGCCATCCGAAGGATCTGAGCATTCTTGCGGATAACCTTGCCGAATATGCGATCCCCGTGCACGCGGACATTCCCTTCATGGATGTGGTCTTCGTCGAGCATCCCGACACGGCCCTCAACGACGCAGGCGCGCGCGGGCTCGGCGAGATCGGGCTGCCGGGTGTGGCGGCCGCGATCGGCAATGCCGTGTTCAACGCGACGGGCCGAAGATGTCGCAGCTTGCCCATTTCCACCGAACTTTTGCAGGGAGGACGATCCAGCTGAAGGCATTCAGCCAACCTCTGGCCCTTTCTCACGCTCACGACGAGCACAGGCGAGCCCGCCTGCGCTGATGTTTTTCCAACGAGGATGACGACGGATATGACCGGTGAAACGAAAACCGTGCCCGATTGGACACGCAACAATGAGAATCTGAGCCTTTGCGTCAGCCGGGCTGAGATCGAACAGCGCCGGGACAAGGTCCTGGAAGGCATGAACAGAGACGGCATCGACGTCGCCGTGTTCACGACGCCGGAAACGATCTTCTATCTTACCGGCATCGCGCTCAATCGCTATTGTTACCAGCCGCTCCTGATAAGCGCGACAGGCGAGCACCGCTACATCTGCCGCTATATCGACGCTGCCTGGCAGGATGTCTGGGGACCGCAGAGCTGGGCCTCGAATTGGGTTTCGGTGCGCGACCATGACGATGTCACGGCCGTGGTTGCACAACTGATCCAAGAGATCCAGCCGAAGTCGAAGAGCAAGCCAGTCGTCGGCTTCGAACTGGACCGCGCTTCCATCAGCTATAATGGCGTCCTCAGGATCAGGGAACTGGTCGGCGCCGCCTCGGTAGTATCCTGCACACGGATCGCTGAAGATCTCCGCGTCATCAAGTCGCCGGCCGAACTCGATCTGATGCGTCGGGCCGGCAAGATCTCGGCGTTGCTGTCGGACACGATTGCAGACGCGATCCGCGCCGGAGCAACCGATGCCGAAGCTTCGATCGCCGCAGGGCAGATCTGCAACGAGCACAGCGGTACGCCGCGGCCTGCCCCGACGGTTCATACGGGTGCCGCCGCGGGAAACGGACATATGACAGCTTGGACGAACAGGCGGCCGGAGCCTGGCGAATCCGTCACCTGGCACGTCTCGGGCTTCGTCCACAACTACGCCTGTCCCATCGAGCGCACCATCATCCGTGGCCCGGACATCAACAAGATTGGCTCGCTCGTGGAAGCTGCCGCTCGTGCCGTCGAGAAGATGGTCGCCGAATTGCGCCCGGGCATGACCTCGGCTGAAGCCCACAATGTCTGCCTTCGTGCTCATCAGGCCAGCGGCGTCGACCACCTCTGGCGCAACCATGCAGGCTATTCGACAGGCATAAATTGGGTCGAGTTCGATCTGTTCCGAATACGCCCGAAGGATGAACGGCCACTGCGCCCGGGCATGACCTTGCATCTGGTTCCCTGTCTGACGGTTCCGGGCCTCACGAATGCACAGGGCAGCAGGGTAATCCTCATAACCGAGAACGGAGCCGAAGAACTGAACGATCACCCCATTTTCGTGCCGGGCTTCGAATAGCCCTGGTTGAAATGATCAGCATGTCCCCTGAAACGGGGGTGCTGATCAAGGTGGACGGGAGATTGAGTGGCGGGAGGCGTTCACTCCGAGCCGGCTTGTCGGGCACTTGGAACAACCCGCCATCCCGCCGCCGACACCAGCCACAGCCGAGTGGCTGCGCGGATCGACTCCCAGATGCGCCGTCTTCAAGGTCGCAGGCGCGTGACAGTCGGCATCATAGCAATCCCATCCAATTGCTCGCCTCCCAACGACCGAGGCGGCCGCGCGTGCTGCGTATGAGCGCGCGCCGCATCTCGCTGTTTTTTTCGAAAAAATGAATGGTAAGAGAAGACTTTTCACTATAGTAACATTCGAGCCAGCTGAAGGAGGGGATGAAAATGACTATTATGAATTCTCGTTACAATCGCCGTACTGTGCTGAAGGGCGCTGTCGTAACCGGTGCCGCGGCGCTCGTCACTCCGAGCATTCTCGGGCGCGCTTCGCTGGCAAATGAGCCACTGGTCGTTCGCACGCTCGGCGGATCATACGAAGACGCCGTGACGAAGGTCGTCTTCACGCCGTTCACGCAGACGACCGGCATCGCCATTCAGCCCGTGCCGGCAACGACCGGCAAGCTGCTTGCCATGCATCAAGCCGGGACTGCGGAGATCGACGTGATCGACATAGGCGCCATGGAGGCCATGCAGTTCATCGGAGACGGCGCTCTTGCATCGATTGACTATGGCAAGTGGAAAGACATCGATCCCGGCGATCTGGATGCTGAAGCGCGCGGCGACTACTACGTCGGCCACACCTATTACTCAGCCGTCCTCGCATACAACACGAAAGTGTTCAGCTCGGGCGACGCGCCGCGGAGCTGGGCCGACTTCTGGAATGCAGAGCGCTTCCCAGGACCGCGAATGCTTGCCGACCTCGCTTCCGGCTTCGTGGATCTGGAACAAGCCCTTCTAGCGGACGGGGTCGCGCCGGCCGATCTCTATCCAATCGACATTCAACGGGCTTTGGGCGTGATGTCCAAAATTCGTCCTCACATTCGAAAATTTTGGGACACGGGTGCTCTTTCCGCCCAGATGCTTACCGATCAGGAAGTCGTCATGGGGAGTATCTGGAATACCCGTGCCCAGGTCGCGATCGACAATGGTGCGCCAATCGCTATCGAATGGAACGGTGGTTTGCTGCGCATGCAGGGCTGGGCCGTCGCCAAGGCGTCGAAAAAGCAAGCCGAGGCACAGCGCTTCATCGAATTTGCTCTCGCCCCGGAGCGGCAAGCCGCCCTCGCAGCGCTCATTCCGAACGGGCCGACGAACAAGAAGGCATTCGAGCACATTTCCGCTGAACGGGCTGCAATCCTGCCAAGCAATCCTGCCTTCGCGGCAAAGCAGATCCATCAGAACGTGGAATGGTGGAACACAAACCGTTCCATCGTTGCCAAGGAATGGTCCAAGTGGCTGCTTGAGAACCGGTAATGGGTGATCAGATCGGCTCGCGCATGTGGCCACGCAGGAAGAACCGAGCAGACGGGTGCAGTGAGATGAGTGCGCTGGAGAGATTTTCTGAAAGCCTGTCTGTGCCCGATCAACCCGATGCAGCCTTCGGTGCATTTTGCAGCCTGGCCAATGAAGAGATAGGATTAACCCTCTTCACCGCCTTGATATACGACAAAGCCGGAGCCACGGTTCGCCGGGCATGGTCGAATTCGCCCAGACTGTTTCCAATCGGTTCTGTCAGTCCGGTTCCCGATCCCGCTTCATACGAAGCGGGATTGAAAGTCATCAATGATCGCCAAGGCATCATAGAAGCATTTCCACACCATGAGGCGATCCTTGCGGTGAATTGTGAAAGCAGCCTCGCCTTGCCCGTCGTGGTTGGCAGGCAGTTTCTCGGCACGTTGTGCTTGCTGCATCGAGCAGGTCATTTCACGCCAGACCGCGTGAAGCGAGCACAGGGGCTGATGGTTCCTGAAACCGTCTGTTTCCTGATCGAACAGAGATTTGGATCCAGAGCTCGATAGCGCGGCTGAAATACTCGCCGGTGTGCATCTCGCGCATTACGAATCAGGCAGCAGTCTTGACGCTCGGCACACCTTGGCGTTGCGCAGTGAGGGAAAGAACAGCATGAATGAGATAAGGCAGCAGATCCTGGAATGGATCGCTCGGGATGAGAAGGATCTCATAAGGTTCTTCTCGCAGTTGGTGCAGTGCAAGTCACCCAATCCCCCTGGCGATACCACAGCGGCGATGCGGCATGTCCAGCATTTTCTCAAGGAGCAAAATCTAGCATACCGGGAGGTCAATGCGCGGGACACCTGGCCCAACATGATCGCCTCCTTCGACACCGGCCGGCCAGGGCGACACCTTATGTTCAATGGCCATCTCGACGTTTTTCCGGCGAGCAATCAGCCCGGCTGGACCGATGACCCGTGGAGCGGGAAGGTTGCCGATGGGCGGATATGGGGACGCGGTACCGGTGATATGAAAGCCGGTTTGACAGCTTCGATATTCGCATACGCCTACCTTTCTCGCTTGAGAGACCAGCTGAAAGGCAAGATTTCTTTGACCGTTGTCTCCGACGAGGAGAATGGTGGAGAGTTCGGGGTCGGCTACATGTTCAAGAAGATCGAACAGGAAATGTCGGCCGACTGCGTCATTAGCGGTGAATCCACTACACCACGCGGCGTTGCATTTGGCGGGAAGGGCAACATCCAGTTCATAGTTCAGGTAGCGACGCCTGGTGCTCACGCGAGCGCACCGTTCAAGAGCGCAAATGCGATTCGGATTGCCAGCGATATTATCCGGGATCTCGACGATCTGGCGTCGATCCCTGTCCACGTGCCCGAAAAGATGGCGTTGATATTGAATGATCCGAAAGTTCAGGAGCTAATGGGTGCAGGAGCGGAATACATATCAAAAACCACGCTCAACGCCGGTACGATCCATGGAGGGGCGAAGGTGAACGTCATCGCATCCGATTGTGCGTTCGAATTTGAAGCACGTATTCCGATCGGTGTCGATCCCGATGCGGTAGTCGAGCGGGCGCGTGCCATTGTCGCTCGATATCCGGAAGCGGTGATCACATCTCTGAGCGTCGCGCCTCCCGACTATTGCGATCCGACCGCTGAGTTAGCCACTGTGTTGCAGGATACGGTAGAAAGTCTAGGTCGCCCGCGACCGGTCATGTTCGTCTCGTCCGCATTGTCCGACTGCAAATATTGGCGTGATCGAGGTATTCCGGCCTTCTGGTATGGCCCAACCCCCGTTGCCGGTACTGCGAACGAATCCGTATCAATCGATGAGTTTTTGAACCTCGTCCGAGTTCATTCGCTAGCCGCTGCACGATATCTATGCAAGTGAGATAGCGATCATGGAAACTGTCGGCTAGGCTGCGCCGATAGTGCATCAGGCACCGACCACTATAGCGCGGCAAGGCGAAAAATGTGCCGGGAGTAGGCGCACACATAGCTTAGCTAGCCCTGCCGCTACTCCCTCACCAGATCCACCGGGCTGAGACCCAGCATCTCCAGCGTGCGGCGGAGCAGTCGCACTTCGTTCTTGGCAAGCTGCTTGTCGGCCTTGGCGATCTCCGCCATGTGCTTTGCCAACATCCTGCGACGCTCGTCATCCATGTCCTGGAACATGGCGATCGCCTGCGAGCCGCTGGTCTCGTAGCCGAACTCGTTGAGATATTCGATGACGGCATCCATGCTGGCTTCGGGAATGCCGAAGGAATCCTGGCAAATGCGCCGCAACGTTGCCATTTCGGTTTCACTTGCCGTGCCGTCGGCCAGGATCATCCGGAACAGCAGGAGCAGTTCGGCCGACAGCACCGGGTCGTCTGCAACCCGCCGCACCCCCGGATCGCCCTCGAACAGCTGATATATCCTGGCCAGCATTCCCTGAGACATGCCCGAGCGCTCCTCGATCTCGATCCCTGCGAGTCTATGGCATCGGCGTTCGGGAACTTCAAATCCAAACCGATGGTCCATGCCGAAATTGCCGCATGCCGCCACGCGAATTCGGCCTTGCGCCGGATGGCTGCCTGTGATCGAAGCGGCTGCGTCCTGCATCCTACCCCGCCACTCCCGACATGTTCGACCTCGCTGCCGAAACCGTGCTTTTTCTGGCCGTTGGCGCTTTCGCTGCTGGCTTCATCGATTCCATCGCCGGCGGCGGTGGCCTTGTCACCGTGCCCGCCCTGCTGCTTGCCGGCTTTAGCCCGGTCGAGGCCCTCGGCACGAACAAGCTGCAGGGCTTGTTCGGTTCGGGCTCGGCGACGATCGCCTATGCTTCGAAAGGTCTCGTCGATCTCCGGCGGCAATTGCCCTCGGCTGTGCTTTCGTGCCTCGGCTCGATTGCCGGGGCGCTGTTGGCGACTGTCCTGCCCGGCGAATGGCTGCGACTGGTCATGCCTTTCATGCTGATCGCCATCGCGCTCTACTTCGCCCTCAAGCCCAACATGGGGGACGTCGATCGCACGCAGCGCCTTTCGCCTTTCCTGTTCGGCTTGCTCGTCGTGCCGCTGATTGGCTTTTATGACGGTCTCTTCGGCCCGGGCGCCGGCTCTTTTTTCATGCTCGCCTTCGTAGCCCTGGCCGGATACGGGATATTGAAAGCCACGGCCCATACGAAGATGCTGAACTTCGCGTCGAATATCGGCGGCGTCGTCACTTTTGCCTTCGCCGGGGCGATTTACTGGAAGGTCGGTCTCCTGATGGGCGTGTGCCAATTCCTCGGCGCGCGCCTCGGCGCCAGCCTGGCGATGAAGATCGGCGCGCGGCTGATCAAGCCTCTTCTCGTGATCACCTGCATCGCGCTCGCCGTCCGTCTTCTCGCCGACCCGACCCATCCTCTGAGACTGGCGATCGGCTTCTAGGCCAAGCCCTTCCTGCGAGACAGGTTCGGCATTATTCTCCGCCGATGTCCTTTCACGCGACCAATCCTGAAGCACCTTTACGGCTGGTTCGCCAGACGCCGGAACTCGCGGGCATTGTCGAAGAGATCATCTGCTATCGCGAGAACGGCCGCGGCATCGAGAGCGATGTCGAGACGGCGGCGCTGGTCGTGCCCCTGGTCATCAATTTCGGAGACAGGTTCGGTATCGGGCTCGGATGCCAGCCCGGGATCGCCGGCCGCTACGGCAGCTTCACCTCCGGTCTTTTCGCTGGCCCCGTCATCATCAATTCGACCGGCAACGCCGAGTGCATCCAGATCAATTTCACGCCTCTCGGCGCGTGGCGCTTCTTCGGCCTGCCGATGAGCGAACTGTCGGCCCGGATGGTAACGCTGGACGAACTCGGCGACCGGGAAATCAACAGGCTGCGGCAACATCTCGCTGACGAGGCGGATTGGAAGCGCCGGTTCGACATGATCGAGGATTTCGTCATCCGACGCGTGCGGCGATCGCCGCCTGCCGATCCCGCGCTCGGCTGGGCTTATCGGTACATGCTCGACAACGGCGGCCAGATCCGAATTGCGGATATTGCGGGGAAGCTGGATTGGAGCCGCAAGCACCTTGCGCAGCGCTTCCGCCTGCAGCTAGGTCTCCCGCCAAAGGCGATTGCTCGCATCATCAGGTTTCGCGCCGCACTCTCCATGAGCAAGCTGACAGGACAGCCCGATTGGGCCGACATCGCAGCTGCTTGCGGTTATGCGGACCAAGCCCATCTCACGCGCGAGTTCGGCGACTTGGCTGGCATGAGCCCGACGCGCTGGCATGCCAAGGCCGCGTGATCAGGTTACAAACCTTCAAGACCTGACCCGGCACTCCGGCGAGACTGATATTCATTGAGCAACCGAGGGAGAAACGCCATGCCTACCATCGAGGCTCCGCGCATCTTCGCCACTTTCCGCTATCGTGACCCCGCTTCCATGATCGACTGGCTGACCAAGACTATCGGTTTCGAGCTACGCGTGAAATATGGAGAAGGCGAAGACATCCATCACGCCGAACTGACGTTCGGCTCGTCGATGATCATGGTCGGCAAGGCCCGCGACGACGACTATGGGGCCATGGTCGGATTTCCCGGCGAGCCTGGGGGAAAATCGCTCTACGTGGCCATCGACGACGCCGACGCCCTCTACGCCCGCGTCAAGTCCGCTGGAACGGAAATCCTGGAAGAACTGCACGACAAGGATTACGGCAGCCGTGACTTCATTTGCCGCGATCCCGAAGGCAATGTCTGGTGCTTCGGCACTTACTGGCCGAGAGCCGACGAACCCGCATAGGAAATAGTTTACCTGGCCGCGGCAAGGATGGCATCGCAGTCGAGATGCGTCTCGAGGTGGTCGGCGATCGCATCGAGCGCCTTCT
The DNA here is from genome assembly GCF_050958605.1 of Mesorhizobium sp. 1B3. Lineage (NCBI taxonomy): Bacteria > Pseudomonadati > Pseudomonadota > Alphaproteobacteria > Hyphomicrobiales > Phyllobacteriaceae > Mesorhizobium > Mesorhizobium sp. 1B3. The sequence continues at coordinate 83,854 of NZ_JBJHDO010000012.1, forward strand.
CCACTTCTGCCCGATAATCGATGCCGCCGCCCGAGACCCCCAAACTTTCCAGAAACTTGGCGCGAAACGCGTCGGCGGCGAAGAGGCCGTGAAGATAGGTGCCGAACACCTTGCCATCGGGCGAGGTTGCGCCGTCATCGGCATTGCCGATCACTGTCACCGGGCGCAGGCAATCAGGACCCGTCGTGCGACCGAGATGAATCTCGTAACCCTCAAGCGGAGTGTCGAAGCGGACCGAGCGCGCGGCGACATTGCGCACCGTCTTTTCAGGCTCCATCACCGTCTCGATGTCGAGCAGTCCGAGACCCGGCGCTTCCCGCACCGTTCCTTCTATGCCGTGGGGATCACGGACCACGCGGCCCAGCATCTGATAGCCTCCACAGAGGCCGACGACATACCCCCCACGACGGCGATGCTCAAAGAGATCACCGTCCCAGCCGTTCTCGCGAAAGCGCTGGAGGTCGCCGATCGTCGATTTGGAACCGGGGATGACGACGAGCCTGGCATCGGCCGGAAGCCTGCGGCCCGGCGACACGAACACAACTTCGATCCGTGGTTCGGCCCGAAGTGGATCCAGGTCGTCGAAATTGGCGATGCGATCGAGCATCGGCACCGCGACCTTGAGTGCACGCTCCTCGCCCGAAGCCAGGCGTTCAAGGACGACGGAATCCTCCGACGGCAGAAGCGCGGCCTCCTTCAGCCAGGGCACAATGCCAAAGCAACGCCAGCCCGTGAATTCCTCGATCGCGGTAATGCCGCTGTCGAACAGGTTCGGATCGCCACGGAACTTGTTGATGAGGTAGCCGACGATCATCCGCCGGTCTTCCTCCGGCAAGATGAGATTCGTGCCGGCGATGGAAGCAATCACTCCACCCCGATCGATGTCGCCGACGAGAATCACGGGACAGTCGACACGCGTGGCAAAACCCATATTGGCGATGTCGCGAGCGCGCAGATTGATTTCGGCCGGCGACCCCGCCCCTTCTACCACGACGAGGTCGGCGCCCTCGCCCACCTTGCGCCAGGAATCCAGCACCGCATCCATGAGCTTGGGTTTGAGGTTCTGGTAGTCGCGCGCCTTGGCCTGGCCGAACACCTGGCCCTGGACCACGATCTGGGAGCCGATATCGCTCTGCGGCTTCAGCAGCACGGGATTCATGTGAATCGATGGCGCGACCCCGCAGGCCATCGCCTGCAGCCATTGCGCCCGACCGATCTCACCGCCGCCGGTCTCGCCCGGCATGTCGGCGACTGCGGCGTTGTTCGACATGTTCTGCGGCTTGAAGGGGCGCACATTTATGCCCCGGTTGCGCGCCAGACGACATAGCCCGGCGACGAGCACCGTCTTGCCGACATCCGAACCTGTTCCCTGGAGCATGATCGCCTTGGCCATGAAACGTTGCCTAACCGACCGATCGCGCTCCCGCAATGACCGACCTCTGAACAAGCCGATTTGTGCAGGTTTAGGTCAACCGCCACGGTCCGTTCCGCATATGCGCACAACCGTTCCGCAACGGCTCGGATTGCACAGTGACGTCATTGATCTAGACTAAGGCTCACGAAAAGCAGGACGACACAGGGAGGCCGCCATGGACGCGACAGTGGATGCGACCGGTGGACAATTCGAGCTCAATGAGGATCAGCGCGCCATACAGGAAATGGCGGAAGCCTTCGCCGCCGATCGCGTCGCACCCCATGCACTGGAATGGGACAAGAACAAGCATTTTCCCGCTGACGTCATCCGCGAGACCGGCCCGCTCGGCTTCGGTGGCATCTATGTGCGCGACGATGTCGGCGGCTCCGCCCTCGGCCGGCTCGATGCCGTTCTGATTTTCGAGGCACTCTCCAAGGCCTGCCCGGGCTTCTCGTCCTTCATCTCGATCCACAACATGGCTGCGTGGATGGTCGACACCTTCGGCAATGAGGAACAGCGCCAGCGTTTCCTGCCGAAACTCACCTCGATGGAATGGCTGGCCAGCTACTGCCTTACGGAACCCGGTTCGGGTTCGGACGCGGCCGCGCTGAAGGCGCGCGCCGTGCGCAGCGGCGGCAACGGCAGCGACTACGTGCTCAACGGCGCGAAGCAGTTCATATCCGGCGCCGGCGACAGCGACGTCTATGTCGCCATGGTGCGCACCGGCGAGGACGGCCCCAAGGGAATCTCCACTCTTGTCATCCCTAGGGATGCCCCCGGCCTGTCCTTCGGTGCGAATGAGAGCAAGATGGGTTGGCACATGCAGGCAACCCGCCAGGTCATTTTCGAGGATTGCAAGGTCCCGGCCGAAAACCTGCTGACCGGCGAAGGTGCCGGTTTTCGCATCGCCATGGCCGGGCTCGACGGCGGCCGGCTGAACATCGCCGCCTGCTCCCTCGGCGGCGCGCAGGCGGCACTCGACAAGGCCCTGGCCTATGCCGGCGAGCGCTCGGCCTTCGGCCGGAAGATCAATCAATTCCAGGCGTTGCAGTTCAAGCTTGCCGACATGGAGACCGAACTACAGGCGGCGCGCTTGCTGCTATACACCGCCGCCTCCAAGCTTGACCGCAAGGCGCATGACGCCTCGAAATGGTCTGCCATGGCCAAGCGCTTCGTCACCGACAAGGGCTTCGACATCGCCAACGACGCGCTGCAGATCCATGGCGGCTATGGTTATCTGCACGACTATGGCGTGGAAAAACTGGTCCGCGACCTGCGCGTTCATCAGATTCTGGAAGGCACCAACGAGATCATGCGCGTGATCATCGCGCGCCATCTGGTCGGCCGTTGAAGCAACCTGGAGGAAACAAATGACAACGATCGCCTTCATCGGCCTCGGCAACATGGGCAATCCCATGGCCGCAAACCTGGTCAAGGCCGGCCATACCGTCCTTGGTTTCGATCTCGTGCCGGAGAATCTCGAGATCGCGCGCGCCAACGGCGTGACGATTGCCGCCGACTCCGGCGCGGCGGTCAAGGACGCCGAAGTAATCGTCACCATGCTGCCGGCCGGCAAACATGTTATCTCGGTCTATGAGGAAATCGCACCGAAGGCTGCCAAGGGGGCGCTGTTCATCGATTCCTCGACGATCGACGTCGAGTCCGCGCGCAAGGCCCACGCCATCGCGGCCAGCCACAATCTGCTATCGGTCGACGCGCCCGTCTCCGGCGGGACAGGCGGGGCTGCGGCTGGAACACTGACCTTCATGGCGGGTGGCTCGAAAGAGGCTTTCACCAAGGCCGAGCCGATCCTGCAGCCTATGGCCGGCAGAATCGTCCATTGCGGCGATGCCGGTGCCGGCCAGGCTGCAAAGATCTGCAACAACATGATTCTCGGCATTTCGATGATCGGCGTCGGCGAAGCTTTCGTGCTGGCCGAGAAGCTCGGGCTTTCGCACCAGGCGCTGTACGATGTCGCATCCACCTCGTCAGGCCAATGCTGGTCTCTCACCACCTACTGCCCAGTGCCGGGTCCGGTGCCCGCATCGCCCGCAAACCGGGACTACAAGCCAGGCTTCGCGGCAGCCTTGATGCTCAAGGATCTCAAGCTTTCCCAGGAAGCGGCGCAGGCGGCAGGCGCAGCCACCCCCCTCGGCGCCGAGGCGACCCAGCTCTATGCCCTATTTAACGCGGCCGGCCACGGCGGGACCGACTTTTCCGGAATTATTCGTTTCCTTCGCGGAGAGCAGTGAGATCGACGGCTCCCCGTGTGCGGCTACGACTCACTGGTTGGTAGTCCCCCTCTCCGTCTCGGCTTCGCCGAGCCACCTCTCCCCCATTCCGTGGGGAAGAGGAAGGGCGCCGAGCATGCGGCCGGCGATTCCTCTCCCTCACGATAGTGGGGGAGAGGTGGCTCGGCGAAGCCGAGACGGAGAGGGGATCTGTCGCACGCTCCACTTTCATCTGCAAAGGATTGGCAGTCAGGCGACCGTGCAGGAAAGTGCGTGTCCGATAGCCACTTGCGGGAGATGTCCGACAGGACCGTGCGGGGCCAATATGTTCCTTAAATCTCTCGGCAGAAGAAAAAGCGCAAATTTAGATTTGCTTAAGCACTCGATAACCCGGCGGTAACAATGTCCCTGTAGAAAGGACAACAAGGCGGTGATCGCAGCCGCCTACCGCTCCGGATAAGGTCTCGCGTACCGGAGCCGTTACCATCGCCGAGTGTGTTTGCGTCGGCCATGTGTTCTTGTGGCGAAGCCGTGCTTCCCCCAGTGGGCAAGCGCGGTTTTCGCCTTTGGGCGGTTAAGTCCGAATGCGGGCGAGATCGTCCTTGGCCAGGTCGAGCGCCTTGCGGATCCGTTCGCAGGCCATGTCGATGATGTCGCGCGTCCAGATCAGCGGCGGCGACATGATCATGGTGTCACCGGTAGCCCTGAGCATCATGCCGTTGGCGATGGCATGGTCGCGCACGACCACCGCCGCGCTGCCGGCTGGCTCGAAACGTTGCTTCGTTGCCTTGTCCTTGACGATCTCTATGGCCCCCATCAACCCGATGGAGCGCACCTCGCCGACAAGCTCATGATCGGCAATGCGCTCCTCGAGCGCCTCCGCGAAATAGGGGCCGGTGTCGTTCTTCACGCGCTCGACGAGACCCTCGCGCTCGATGATCTCGAGGTTCCGCAGGCCCACGGCGCAGGCCACAGGGTGTCCGGAATAGGTGTAGCCGTGATAGAATTCGCCGCCCTTCTCGATGATCGTCGAGGCGATGCGGTCGCCGACCAGCAATGCCGACAGCGGCTGATAGCCCGAAGTCAGCGCCTTGGCGGTCGTGATCGTGTCCGGTTCGATGCCGAAGGTTTGTGCGGCGAACCATGATCCAGTGCGGCCGTAACCGGTGATCACCTCGTCGAGCATCAACAGCACGTCATATTTGCGGCAGATGCGCTGGATTTCCGGCCAGTAACTTGCCGGCGGGATCTTCACCCCGCCAGCACCCATGATGGGTTCGCCGATGAAGGCCGCGACGTTTTCGGGCCCAGCCTCGAGGATCGCATCCTCGACGGCCTTCGCAGCACGCAGGCCGAAATCATGGTCGCTTTCGCCCGGAAGCGCCAATTCATAGGCATAGGGCATCATCACATGGACGATGTTGGGCACGGCGCCGCCGAGTTGGCTGTGCATGCCTTCCATGCCGCCGAGCGAAGCGCCCGCGACGGTCGAGCCGTGATAGGCCATCTCGCGCGAGATGATCCGGTTCTTCTGCGGCTTGCCTTCAAGCGCCCAGTAGTGACGCACGAGGCGAACGGCCGTATCGTTGGCTTCGGAGCCGGACGAGCCGTAGAAGAGCTGATTGATGTTGGCGGGCGCGAGTGCAGCGATCTTCGCGGCGAGCAGCACCGGGGTGGGCGTCGAGCAGCGGAAAAAGGAGTTGTAGTATGGCAGTTCCTTCATCTGCTCGTAGGCCGCCTCGGCGAGTTCGGTGCGACCGTAGCCGACATTGACGCACCACAGGCCGGCCATTCCGTCGAGTATCTCGTTGCCTTCCGAATCGTAGATGAACGGCCCGTCGGCACGGGTGATCATGCGCGAACCCGCGCCGCGAAGATCCTTGTGGTCGGTGAACGGATGAAGATGATGCGCCGCGTCGATCGCCTGCAGCTGCTTCAGCGAAAAATTTTGATAGGTCATGGGCTTGGTCTCTTCTCTTGAATCGATCCGGCAAGCCGCCGGGCTGAATTCATGGGAGAAGGACGGGAGGCGAATAGCCGATGCGCGCGCACAGGCGCAAAAGCTCCGCATGCCTCGTGCGCGGCGAGGGCGTCACGGCAATGTCGAGATGACGAGGATGGGCGTCAAAGGCGCTCATGTCGCAACAATAGCCGAGTGCGACGGGAGGCTTCAAGCGCTGGTGTAGTCGCGATCGTCAATGCCCCGATCGCGTGATCCTTCGCGCGGTCAAGCGCTCTCCGCCGTCCGGCGATAGTACAGCAGCCCGGCCAAGGCCAGGCAAAGAGCGCCGAGGGTCAGCGGCAGGCCCTGAATTCCCACGGCATCCATGACGACGCCCGCCACCGGGGGGCCGGCTATACCGCCCACGCCCCAGAACAGGGCGAAGGCCGCGTTGCCGGCAATCAGCATCGGTCCTGAAAACCGGTTCCCCAATTCGATGAGCGCCATCGTATAGATGCCGAAAGACACGGCGCCGAGAACGAATGCAAGCGGCCAGACCAGCAGGGTGCTGAACAGAAGCGGCAGCAAGGCGCACCCTGCGGCGCAGGCCAGGGCACACAGGAAAAGCCCTTGCGAGGGGCCGATACGCTCTGCGATCATTCCGAAGGGAACCTGCAACGCAATATTGCCGGCCACCAGGACGGCGAGCAGCGCGGATGTCATCGTTTCAGAACTGCCGTAGCCCCCTGCGTAGATCGATGTCAGGGAAAGGATGGACTGTTCGAAAGCAGCGGCAGCCAGGACTGCGAAGAGCAGAAGCCGGGCGAGCGGTATGAAGCGGATCACGGACGCCTGCTCTTCGCCGTCGTGGAACTCGGGCAGACGCGCCAACACCAGAGCAAGGCAGAGCGCGCAGCCGCCAAAAGCGGCGATGCCGACGAGAAAGGGCATCCAGCCTTCGCTGCCCACGATCGCCAGCGTCAAAGGCCCGGCCGCGAAACCGGCCGACACGACAGAGGTGTAGACGCCGATGATGCGGCCCCGCGTGGCCGGCGGCGTAAGCATGATCAGCCAGGTCTCGCTGATCACATAGAGCGGGTTGATCGAGAAACCGAGCAGGAAGCGCAGCGGAAACCAGAGCCACACATCCTGCGTCCAGCCGATCAGCGCCAGGAAGGTCGCGCCCAGTCCGGCGCAGATCAATGCCAGCCGACCAGCCCCGATGGCCCTCACCAGAGGGGGGATGACGGGCGCCGACAGGATGAAACCGAGCGGCGTCATTGCGGCGGAAAGGCCGATCAGGGTCGATGAGGTTCCCTGCCGCTGCAGGATGAAGGAGAGCAGCGGATATGTCAGGCCCTGCGCGATCGCGAACACGGCAACCGTCGCAATCACGCCGGCGATCGCGGCCCAGGAGATTTTCGCAAGCATCCCCGATGCTGACCTTCAAAAGCAATCGGCCGCCTCGCGGCCTGGCAGACAGTCCAGCATGCCACCGATCGTCGGCGGTTCATTGAGACACGGGAGCTATTTCACGCTTCCAGCGGACGCTTCCGCAGGCATCGCCTCGCGTGTGACGAGCGCCAGCAGCCTTTCCGCATCGGCCGGCGCAGCACTCTTCACGTCGTTGTCGAAGAAGCACCAGACTTCACGCTCCTGTCGCCTCCATTTTGCTATCGACCGGGCCCACTCCGCCAGCATGTCGTCGCTGTAGCTGCCGTGATAGCGGCCGGTTGGCCCGTGGTTTCGGATATAAACCCAACTCGCCGTCACTTCCCGCGGCGCCGGGGCAGATGCATGGTCGGAGATGCAAAGCGCCGCATCGTTTTCCCGAAGCAGGTCGAAGATCGTCGCGTCATACCAGCTCTCGTGGCGGAATTCGAAAGTATAGCGGCGCGAACGCGGCAGCCGAGCGACGAAGGCGGCCAGGCGTTCCCTGTCGACTTTCATGCGCGGATGAAGCTGGAAGAGCACAGGGCCAAGCTTGTGACCGAGCAGGGAAAGCCTGTCGTCGAGCAACTCAAGTGAATGGTCGTCGACCAGCAGGCGGCGCCAATGGGTGATGAAGCGTGACGCCTTCCAGGAAAATCGAAAATCCGGCGTCGTTGAACTGGCCCAGTTGCGGACGGCGGCAGGTGTCGGTGTTCGATAGAAGGGTGCGTTGAGTTCTGCTGCGTCGAAGCGCGACGAATAGAAGGTCAGCGCGTTCTTTTTCGGCAGGTCCCTCGGATAGAACGGCCCCCACCAGTCCGAATAATGCCAGCCCGATGTGCCGACCCGCAGTTTCCCAAGGCGCGCGCGCGGTGCCTTGCCGGCGGATGATCGTGAAAGGGTCATTTCCAAGCTCGTCCCGATGACATCGGTCAAACGCGTGACGAGACCATTGGTTACCCGGCAGGAACGCATTCGGCCATGTCGTTTCCCTTACGCTAGTGGTCGTCGCATCCGTACCGGCAGCGTATCGCGCGGTTCAATATGCGGCCGACAATGCCCAGAAGGATCCTCTCCATGACCGCCGCGCTCAATCCTGTCGAACCGGCTCTCAGCTCCGACCGCCATCGCCGGGGTGGGCGTGCGGGCAAGCGCGCCGGAACCTCGGCTCACTTCGAACAGGCACCGTTTCGGCAGTTGAAGATCCCCTACCCGCCCACCAAGCTGATCTCCGACGACGAGCTGGAATCGATCCATCTCGCCTCGTTGCGCGTGCTGAAGGAGATCGGGGTCGACGTTTTGCACGACGAGGCCCGGCGCATCATGAGGGCGCATGGCGCGGATGTGCGGGAAGGCAGCCTACGCGTTCGCTTCGACGCCGACATGATCATGGAGCTGATCGCGCATTGCCCGCCGGAGTTCACGCTTCATGCCCGCAACCCCTCTCACAATGTCCGTTTCGGTGGAAACAACCTGGTCATCTCGCAGATGGCCTCCGCGCCGAACTGCTCGGACACGGATCGCGGCCGGCGGCCGGGCAACCAGCAGGATTATCGAAACTTCCTGCGCCTGGCGCAGATGCATAACATCCTTCATACGACCGGTGGCTATCCCGTGGAGCCGATCGACATCCACCCCTCGATACGGCACCTCGAATGCATTCGGGATCTCGCCACGCTCACCGACAAAGTGTTCCACATCTATTCGCTGGGGCGCGAGCGCAATGTCGACGGTATCGAGATCACCCGCATCGCCCGAGGCGTCTCCCGCGAGCAGCTCATGAACGAGCCCTCGGTCTACACCATCATCAACACCAACTCGCCGCTCAAGCTCGACATTCCCATGATGGAGGGCATCATCCAGATGTCGTCCATGGGCCAGGTCGTGATCGTGACGCCCTTCACGCTTTCCGGAGCCATGGCGCCGGTCACCATTGCCGGCGCGCTGGTGCAACAAAATGCCGAGGCGCTGGCGGGCCTCGTCTTCACGCAGATGGTGAAGAAGGGCGCGCCGGTTGGTTATGGCGGCTTCACCTCCAACGTGGACATGAAGTCCGGCGCGCCCGCCTTCGGCACGCCGGAATACATGAAGGCGCAGCTCATCGGCGGCCAGCTTGCGCGGCGCTACAACATTCCCTACCGCACCTCCAACGTCTGCGCGGCAAACGCCGTTGATGCCCAGGCGGCTTACGAAAGCGTGTTCTCCCTCTGGGGCGCGATCCAGGGCGGGGCGAACTTCATCCTTCACGGCGCTGGCTGGCTGGAGGGCGGCCTGCGCTGCTCCTATGAAAAAACGATCCTCGACATCGACCTTCTCCAGATGGTGGCGGAATTCCTGACGCCGCTCGACCTTTCGGAAGACGCGCTCGCGGTGGAAGCGATCCGCGACGTCGGCCCCGGCGGCCATTTCTTCGGCACCCCCCACACGCAATCCCGCTACAAGTCCGCCTTCTACGCCCCGATCATCTCCGATTGGCGCAATTTCGAGACATGGGCCGAAGCCGGGTCGCCGACTGCGATGGAACGCGCCAACCGCATCTGGAAGGAGCGCCTGGCGGCTTACGAGGAGCCCTTCATGGACCCGGCAATCCGCGAGGAGCTCGACGCCTTCGTCGAAAGACGCAAGGCCGAAGGCGGCGCACCGACGGATTTCTAGGTTCGTGAAACGCAATCGACCCCCTCTCCGTCTCGGCTTCGCCGAGCCACCTCTCCCCCGATCGACGGGGGAGAGGAATCGCCGGCCGCACGCTCAGCACCTTTCCTCTTCCCCACGACGTGGGGGAGAGGTGGCTCGGCGAAGCCGAGACGGAGAGGGGGCGGCCTCCCGTCCCACCACCGGTCTTTGACTCATGGCCAACGAGACGAACCGCAGCCGCCGAAAAGCCGGAACGACCGAGCGGAGCCGCTCACTACGACAGGCGGGCAATGAAGCAGAGTCCCTGCTGTGGCTGGAACTGAAGGCGAGACGGCTCGGCGGTTACCGGTTTGTCCGGCAGTTCCCCATTGGCCCATATTTCGCCGACTTCCTATGTCGCAGCGAACGGCTGGTTGTGGAGATCGACGGAAGTCACCATGAAGGCTCCACCTATGACCGTCGCCGCGACGAGTTCATGCGGCAGCATGGTTTTTCCGTTCTGAGGTTCTGGAACATCGACATATTCAAACAGCGCACGTCAGTCTGCGAAACGTTACTTGCTGCCCTGGATGGCCGCCTCTCCAGCGACATGCGCGCCCGGGATATTCGTTTCGTATATGCGCCTGATCTTTCCTCCAATCCTGATTCAACACACGTGGAACCGGAACCAACATCATGAAATCCCATGCGAAAGCGGTTGTCGTCGGCGGTGGTGTCGTTGGCTGCTCGGTGCTTTATCACCTCGCCCGCGCCGGCTGGGCCGACGTCATTCTGATCGAGCGGTCGGAGCTGACCTCGGGTTCGTCCTGGCATGCCGCAGGCGGATTCCACACGCTGAACGGAGATCCGAACGTCGCCAAGCTGCAGGCTTATACCGTGCAGCTTTACAAGGAACTGGAGGAGCTCTCCGGCCAGTCCTGCTCGCTTCACCTCACCGGCGGCATCATGATGGCGGATACGCCCGAGCGCATGGATTTCCTGCGGCTCGCGCACGCGAAGGGCCGTTATCTCGGGATGGACACGGAGCTGATCACCCCGTCCGAAGCCAAGGCCATGTTCCCGCTGATGGACGAGACGAACTTCGTCGGGGCCATGTGGGACCCGGTCGAAGGCCATCTCGATCCGTCGGGCACAACCCATGCCTATGCCAAGGCCGCCCAGAAGCTCGGGGCCGAGATCGTGCTGCGCAACCGTGTCCTCGAGCTTACCCAGGATCCGGACGGCACCTGGAACGTCGTCACGGAGAAAGGCACTGTCAAGGCCGAACACGTCGTGAATTGCGGGGGCCTGTGGGCTCGCGAGGTCGGCCGCATGGTGGGCGTCGAACTGCCGCTGCTCGCCATGGAGCACATGTACCTGCTGACTGAACCGATGAAGGAGGTCGAGGAGTTCAACCGATCGACCGGGCGGGAGATGGTGGGCGTGCTCGACTTCAAGGGCGAGATCTATACCCGCCAGGAGCGCAACGGCATCCTGCTCGGAACATATGAGAAGGCGTGCAAGCCATGGTCGCCGGTCAACACGCCGTGGGACTTCGGCCATGAATTGCTTGTCCCCGACCTCGACCGCATCGCCCCGTCGCTCGAGGTCGGCTTCAAGCATTTCCCCGGTATCGAGAAAGCGGGTATCAAGCAGATCATCAACGGGCCGTTCACCTTCGCGCCGGACGGCAATCCGCTGGTCGGCCCTGTCCAGGGCCTCACGAATTTCTGGTGCGCCTGCGCGGTCATGGCCGGCTTTTCGCAGGGCGGTGGCGTCGGCCTGGCTCTGTCGAACTGGATGGTCGAGGGCGATCCCGGCTTCGACGTTTGGGGCATGGACGTCGCCCGTTTCGGCGAATGGGCGACGCTACGCTACACCAATGCCAAGGTGCGCGAGAACTATTCCCGCCGCTTCTCCATCCGATTTCCGAACGAGGAGTTGCCCGCTGCGCGGCCGGCCCAGACGACGCCCCTCTACGACACGATGGTGGCGCAGAACGCCGTCATGGGCGACAGCTGGGGCCTCGAGACCCCGCTCTGGTTCGCACCGCGAGGCACCGAGCCCCGGGATGTCGTCTCCTATCACCGCTCCAACGACTTCGAACATGTCGGCAACGAGGTGCGCGCAACGCGTGAGCGCGTGGGCGTCACCGAGATCGCGAATTTCGCGAAATACGAAGTCGCCGGTCCAGGCGCCGAGGCCTTTCTCAACAGGCTGATGACCAACCGCATGCCGAAGAAGGGCCGCATCGTTCTCACTCCGATGCTCAACGAGTTCGGCAAGCTCATCGGTGACTTCACGATCGCCAACACCACCGGACGGACCGGAGAGGAAAGATTTATGATCTGGGGATCATCGGCGGCGCAGAAATACCACATGCGCTGGTTCGAGAAGCATCTGCCAAGGGACGGTTCGGTGCGCATTCACCGTTTCGACCAGACCTTGGTCGGCCTTTCTATCGCGGGCCCAAAAAGCCAGGCGCTGCTGCAGAAACTCGTCGACGAGGACGTATCGACAAGCGCTTTCAGATTCATGGATTTTCGCGAGATGGCGGTCGCAGGGGCGCCCTGCCTGGTGAACCGCATCACCTATACCGGCGATCTCGGCTACGAGATTTGGATGCAGCCTGCCTATCAGCGGCTCGTCTATAGCGCTGTCAAGGAGGCTGGCGAGGAATTCGGCATCGTCGATTTCGGCATGCGCGCGCTTCTTTCCATGCGGCTGGAGAAGAATTTCCCGACCTGGTTCCGCGAGTTGCGCCCGATCTACGGCCCCTTCGAGGGTTCGATGGATCGCTTCGTTCGGTTGGAAAAGAACGACTTCATCGGCCGCGAGGCAGCGGCACGGGAAAAGGCCGAAGGCCCGAAGCTGCGTCGTGTCTCGCTGATCGTCGACGCGGCCGACGCGGATGTGATGGGCGACGAGCCGATCTGGGCAAAAGTCGGCGACCGCGATTTCGGCACCGTCGAAAAGCCCCATGGTTATGGCGCGCCGCGCTTTGATGCGACAGGTGAGGAGGTTCGCAGCTCAGCCGCCGCGAGCGGCGCCTCCGGCGTGCGCGGCATAACCGATGGCGAGTGGCGCGTTGTCGGCTGGGTCACCTCGGGCGGTTATGCGCATTACGTCCGGAAATCGCTGGCGCAGGGTTATGTTCCGGCCGCGCTGGCGGAGAACGAGAGCGAGGGCCTGTTCGAGATAGAGATCCTGGGCCAGCGCCGCGCGGCGCGGATCAACACCGAGCCGCTCTTCGATCCGGCCGGCGAAAAGATGCGGTCGTGAACCGGACCGAACCGAACGGTGCGATTACCCGGGCGTCTCTAGCATGCCATCAATACCATGGGCGTTATCTTTGACCGTCGCGAGTTGCCCCTCACTGTCCTGCCGGACATCTCTCCCCGCGACCGGCGGGGAGAGAGACGCCGACCGCCCGGGTTTCGCCAGTCGTCGACGGCGGACGATTGGCGAAAGCGAAGACGACATCGGTCTTCTCCCCGTCTTGGTGTTTGGACCGGGAGAAGGTGCCGGCAGGCGGATGAGGGCTTGCTCGACGGTTAGTCGTTGCCGCCGGTATCAATCCGCTCGACGTGCATCTTATCTCCGGCTGAGAATATCCCTCAGAACATCGACGACTTCCGGCGGTGTTTTCTTCGAGGTGATGAACGGCAGTCCCTTGCGCTTTCCCGTCCATCCGACAGGCTCGACGTCGGCTGCCTGCGGCTTGTATAGCTGCGCCAGTCTCCAGCTCCTGCAGTCGATCGCGCAGACATCCGCCCTGCCCTCGGCGACCGCCGCGATGGATGCACGGTGCGCGCCCGTGGCGATGCGCTCGGAGAATATCTGGAGGCCCTCGCCAAGCGCCTCCAGATCCCGGGTGAGTGCCATGATGCCGGACATGGAGTCGAGGCTGTTGTAAGCGAGCCGCTTGCCGCGGATGCGGTCGAGCGGGATGAGAGGAGAGGCGCTGGAAGGTGCGGCCACTCCATGGGAATTCTCGGCGCTGCGCCGCATCAATATTGCGCTGGAATAGAGTTCCCCGCGGCCGCCTTCGAACCCGTCGTAGCTCGGCTGACCAACGAAGGTCACATGGTTTGCGAGCCCCAGCTCCATGGGGCCCCAGCAGGTCTGCGCAAGAAGCAATTTGGGATGCAGCCATAGGGCATGGAAGTCCAGCTCATCCGGTGGAAGCGTCGCCGGATCAGGGGCAAGTATCGTGCCTGCCTCGTCGCGGATACCCCCGGGAACAGGAGGCAGATCGGCGTTGCGAAGAGAGCGCCGGTCCGGCGCGTCAAAGCCGGCATCCCGAATGAGTTCGCGCAGCCATGCCCACTCGGCATCGGTCTCGCTGCGCGTCTCGCACCAGTCATACATGGGCAGGGCTGCGATAAATCCGGTCATGATGGGATATCAGCTGCGATGTGCAAGATTTGCAAGCAGGCCTTACAGACCGTTCGAGAATTCGCTCCGGCGAGGCAGATGGCGTGGTTTTCGAGAACCGGAGCGGAGCGTACATGGGGTACGTGAGCACCGGAAGCGCAGAAAACCGCGTCAGATGTCCGCCGGAGTAGAATTCTCAAACGGTTTTTATTCCTTGGGCGGCTCGGCCGGTACCGGTGCAGTGCCGAGCCCGCTCACATTGCGAGCCCTCACCCGCGGCCGGAAGGCCCTTCCCGGCTCGGGCACGCGACGCAGAACAGGATGCACCACCGGCTCCTTGGGCTTGAACGCATATTGTCTGAGGAGCGCAAAATAGCCTGGCACGACATAACCGTTGTTGCCGCGTATCCATTCTTCACGCCGCTCGCGGAAGAGCCGCGGCAGCTCGTACCAGGCAACCGTCGGCCTCTTGTGGTGCACGAAGTGCAGGTTGTTGTTGAGGAACAGGAAGGACAAGGGCGAGTGCTCGACGATGATGGTCCGCCCTTCCGGATGCTCCGACCATTGATGCTCGGCATAGGTGCGGATCGAGATGATCGATTGGCCGATCCATGTCGGGACGAGGATGTAGAGCCAGAGCGGCATGCCGAAGCCGTAGACGACGATCGGGATGATCGCGGCCAGTCCGATCGCGTGGAGGAGCCAAGCCCGGCGCACGGCGGCATCGCCTTCCCATGCAAGTCTCGCTTCGCTGATGAAGAAGCCGATGCTCGACAGCCATGGGCCGAGGATGAAACGCCCGATCATGGTGTTGTTGATCTTGAGCAATCGTTTCATCGGCTCCGGCAGTTCTTCGTGCTGCCAGAGCGCCTTATAGTAGCTCTCGGGATCGTCGAGCGGATCCGTCAGTCGCTCATCCGCATGATGGCGCAAGTGAATCCATTTGAAGCGCCGGTAGGGCCAGACAAGACCGATCGGCAGGAAGACGAACGCCTCGTTGATGTTTGCGTTGCGGGTGGGATGCCCATGCAGCACCTCGTGCATGAGCGACGAATGCAAGGCCAGCGTCAATGACAGGAGGGTAAGGGCGAGGAGCGGATAGTGAGGCCAGAGGAAGAAACCGGCTCCTGCCCAGATCGCATAGCAGGCTACGGCCAGGAGCACCGTGGGCCACTCGATTTTCCTTTGTCGTTTGCCAGCCGTCACCATTCCCGAACCGATCGCCCCAGACCGGAATCCCCATTCCTGACAGCATGGTGTCAGGAGAGCTTGATGACAGCAACGAGACAATGCGCAGGAAATGTTGATATTGCGCTGCTTCAGCCGCAATTGTTATAAATTGTCAACAGCAGCTGGGATTATCAGCCTATCATGGTCGAAATCTGCAATGATGTTGGAAAACCATTCTCCGGGTAAAAGGAAGGGCGATGGACAAGCGCGATCTGTCAACTATCTTCCGGGATCGGCTGAGAACGCTTCTGCAGCGCTCGGGAGCGAACCAATCCGCCTTCGCCTCGGCAGTCGGCATCGATCGATCGGCCCTGTCGCAGCTTCTTTCCGGCGCTTCCACGCGCCTGCCGCGCGCCGAAACCCTGCTCAACATCGCATCCGAACACAAGGTGTCGCTCGACTGGTTGCTGGGTCTCAGCCAGGACGAAGGGCTGACCGGCGAGATACGCGAAAGTCTCGAGATCGAGGAGGCGGCCGGCGGTTTCGACCGTACGCTCCTCGCGACCTGGCATGCGGAAGCGGCGGGAACCAAGATCCGCTATGTGCCGGCCGGCTTTCCGGATCTCCTGCGCACCGACGCGCTGATCGAATATGAGGCCGGCATTTCCAACAAGAGCCGTGAGGCGCAACTGGGCGAAACCCAATACCGCATCGACTATAGCCGGCGTCCGGAAACGGACATGGAAGTCTGCATGCCGCGCCACACTTTGGAGATCTTCGCCCGCGGCCTCGGCATCTGGGACCGGTTCCCGCCGGAGGCGCGCGCCGAGCAACTCGACCACATGGCCCGCCTGCTCGACGATCTCTATCCCAGCTTTCGCCTTTACCTCTACGACGGCCGGATGCGCTACTCCATACCCTACACGATCTTCGGCTCACTGCGCGCCGCGATCTATGTAGGGGACATGTATCTCGTGCTCAACGCCATCCAGCCCGTCCGCACTTTGACGCGGCATTTCGACAATCTGATCCGCGCAGCCGATGTCAATGCCCACGAGGCTGCTTCGTTCACCGCCTCCCTCAGCCGGCTCTAAGGAGCTGGACCATCCATTCGGAAGACCAACGGGATCGATGTGCCTACAGCGCCTTCTTGAACCCCAGATGGCTGGCGGTGAACCCCAGTTCCTCATAGAACCTATGCGCCTCCGGCCGCTCCTTGTCCGTTGTCAATTGAACAAGGCTACAGCCGCGAGCGCGGCATTGCTCGAACGCCCATTCGAACATGCGCGTCCCGATGCCGGTGCCACGATATTCCCGGGCGATGCGGACAGCTTCGATCTGCCCCCGCCATGCGCCCCGCCTGGAGATACCTGGAATGAAGGTGAGCTGGAGCGTTCCGATCACCTGTTCCCGGTCAATGACGACTGCCAGCATCTGGTTGGGATCGGCGTCGATCGCCGAGAAGGCTGCCTGGTATGGTTGCGACAGCGGGAGGCTCGTATCTTCTCTTCTAGCGCCGAGAGGATCGTCGGCCAGGAGCGTGACGATTACAGGCAAGTCAGACGCTTGCGCGCGCCGAAACTGAATGTCGATCATGGCCGGCAGTAATAGGAACGATGCGGAGTGACGGCAAGGACCGGCAAAAGGGGCCTGGGTTTCCAAAGACGGGATCGGCGAATCCAACGACGATTTTCATCGTCAAACTTCGAGGAAGTTTGAGCAAGCGCCCCGGCGGATTGAGGGTGCTATCCGCCGAATTTGTAGCGAATGCCGAGCGAAATGATGTCGGCGCTGCCCTCCGCCGTGCCGGCGTAGCGGAAGCCGGCCGTTGTTTCGTCGACCGGCGCATCCTCCACGAATATGTGCGAATAGCCGGCGTCGATCGAAAGCCGCTCGTTCCAGTTGTAGCTAGCGCCAATGCTGGCCCAGACGCGATCTGCGTCGGGAAGGCGCATGGTGCGGTCCTCGTCCGTGGTCGGCGCGATCTCGTAACCGAGACCGGCCCGGAACGTCCAATTGGGGTCGTACTTGTACTCGCCGCCGAGCGAAAAGAACCAGCCATCCTCGAAATTGAGCGGCAGGCTTGAGCGGGCCGGCGAACCGGTGAACGGCACGGTCTGGATGCGGCTCCAATTCGTCCATTCCATGCCGGCCATGACGGTGAAAGCATGGTTGATGGCCTGACGCACGCCGACCGATAAAGTGTCGGGGAGCGTCACGTCGGCACGGATCGGATAGGACCCGGCTGGTATGGTGCCGAGCGGCGTCCGCAAAGGGACATCGAAGGCCTGGCTGCCATCCAGCGAATGTTTGACGGCCGATCGGTAGCCGATGCCGATGGTGGTGCCGTCGAACGGCGTGAGCGTCACGCCGGCGACGAATCCTACGTCGGTGGAGTCACCCTCGAGTCGCTGCCGTGGTGGAGAGGCGACCGGTGCAAGCGCCGTTTGGATGTCGACGTCGAAATACTGGATCTGCATCCCGACGGCGGCGCTGATCATGTCGTTGAACTTGAAGCCGACAACAGGGGTCACGTTGATCGATGTCGCCTCGGCGTCGAGATGACTGAACATCCCGACCCATGGCGCGTCGGACGTCGTGCTGAAACCATACGGTGCGTTGACGCTCATGCCGAAATAGAGCCGATCGGTGACAGGCATCGCGAAATAACCGGCCGGCACAATGCCGACCTCGCCGACGTTGCCGCCATTGCCTCTAATGGCCAACCCCGTGAGACTTGAACGCGCGGGGTCTACGTCGAGCTCCGAGCGCGGGAAAACGGTTGTCAGATTGCCTTCGATGGTGATTCCGCTGACCGTCGTCACGGCCGCCGGGTTCCAGAACATCGAGCTGATCGAATCGCCCGGCGCCGCCATGCCGGCGAAACTGGAGCCCTGCCCGTAGGCGGATTGCTCGCGGACCGCGAAGCCCCCCGCCTGCGCTGCCGAGACAAACGCTACCATCGCCCCGACCGTCGAAACGAAGAATATTGCGCGCATCTCAATACTCCCGACGGCCGCCGCGGCATCGAGCCGATCGTGGTGCCAGGCGATCGCGGGCAAAGCGGCTGAGGCGCATTTATGAGGTCCCCTCTGCACCAAAACCCAAGCCCGCCCTCGTTGTGAGGGTGAAATACTATTGTTTGGCTTTCAATTGCTTTTTGACCCGAACGGAAATGCGTCGTCCTGTGTGACGCATCGGCCACAGAACTAGATCCAGGCAGTGCCTTGAAGTCGATCTCGAATAGATATAAGGATTTCTTTATATCTTTATCTCCCGCTACCGAGACTTGTCCGATGATCAATCCGATCGACGTCCTCCTCGCAGAAAAGGGCGTGCTTCTGGCCGATGGCGCGACCGGCACCAATCTTTTCGCCATGGGGCTGGAAGCCGGCGAAGCGCCGGAATTGTGGAACGAGAGCGCACCCGAAAAAATCGCGGCGCTGCATCAGGGCTTCATCGATGCCGGTGCCGACATCATCCTCACCAATTCGTTCGGTGGCACGCGCCACCGGCTGAAGCTCCATCATGCACAAGACCGCGTCCATGCCCTCAACAGCCGAGCGGCGGAGATTGCGCGCGCGGTTGCCGACAAGGCCGGCCGCAAGGTGATCGTCGCCGGCTCTGTCGGCCCCACCGGCGAATTGCTCGCGCCGCTCGGCGCTCTCACCTATGAGGAGGCGGTGGAGGCCTTCGCCGAGCAGATCGAAGGGTTGAAGGCAGGGGGCGCCGAGGTCGCCTGGATCGAGACCATGTCGGCGCCCGAGGAAATCCGCGCCGCCGCGGAAGCCGCGATCCGTGTCGGGCTGCCCTATACCTATACCGGTTCCTTCGACACCGCCGGACGCACCATGATGGGACTGCTTCCCCGGGATATTCATGGCGTCGCCGACGGGTTGGCTGCCGCTCCGCTCGCCGTCGGCGCCAATTGCGGCGTCGGTGCGGCCGACATCCTGGCCTCCTTGCTCGACATGACCGACGCCAGGCCGGACGCCACGGTGATCGTGAAGGGCAATTGCGGCATTCCGGAATTCCGCGGCTCGGAAATCCATTATTCCGGCACGCCGGAACTGATGTCCGACTATGTCCGCCTTGCCGTCGACGGCGGCGCCAGGATCGTCGGCGGTTGCTGTGGCACGTCCTTTTCCCACCTCGCCGCCATGCGCAAGGCGCTCGATGCGCATCGCAAAGAGAACCGCCCTACCCTGGACACGATCGTCGAGCGCATCGGCCCATTGCGCAACAAGGCTGCCAGTTCGAACGGCACTGCCGGCGAAGGCCGGCGTGAACGCCGCCGGCAGCGTGCCTGACTTTTGAAGCCTTCCGGCGTAGCGGGTACGGTGCGGACCGGATCCTCGGGTAATTCCCGCCCTTCGGGCCCGGGGGATGACGATTGCGCGGAGGGCATCCCCCGATAGCCAAGGTTTGTGCTTGGCATTCCGTTCTCCACTTCGTCATCATCGGGCCGAAGCCGAGCGAAGCGCGTGACGCAGCAGCCTCGTCGTCCCTGCCTCGCTTGCCCGCGCGCCTTCGGCATTTCCGGCAGAAATTTGCATCTTCCTCATGCTCAACCATTCAAGCGGTCAGGCGTTACACCTCGACACGGCATAAGGAGATCG
The DNA here is from genome assembly GCF_050958605.1 of Mesorhizobium sp. 1B3. Lineage (NCBI taxonomy): Bacteria > Pseudomonadati > Pseudomonadota > Alphaproteobacteria > Hyphomicrobiales > Phyllobacteriaceae > Mesorhizobium > Mesorhizobium sp. 1B3. Next base: position 103,651 of record NZ_JBJHDO010000012.1, read on the forward strand.
ACAATGGCCACGACCCCGGTTTCCGCACAGGCGGAGGCGAAGAAACAGCGCTCGATCCAGAGGAAAGTCGACGCGCGCGACGCGAAAAGAAAAGGCGACGGAAAGGAGAAAGGCGGCGCGATGCAGGCCGGCGCCCGAGAATATCCCGAACCGCCCTTCCCCAAGCAACATCATCCCAAACCCGGCATGGAGCACGACATCGAGCCGCAACCGCTCTATGACGCGCCCTTCTATGTCGGCTCGAAAAAGCTGGAAGGAAAGATTGCACTCGTGACTGGTGGCGATTCCGGCATTGGCCGCGCCGTCGCGGTCCTCTTCGCCAGGGAAGGCGCGGACGTGGCGATCGCCTATCTTTGCGAGCATAGGGACGCCGAAGCAACGAAAAGGGCGGTGGAAAAGGAGGGGCGGCGCGCGATCCTTCTGCCGGGCGATGTCAGCGAGCGCGATTATTGCGAAAAAGCGGTGGCCGAGACGGTAAAGCAGTTAGGACGGCTGGACGTGCTGGTGAACAATGCCGCGTTCCAGATCCACGAGGTCGATTTTGAAGACCTGACCGAGGAACATTTCGACACAACGCTGAAAACCAACCTCTACGGTTACTTCCATATGGCGCAGGCGGCAGTTGCCCACATGAAGCCGGGAGCCGCGATCATCAACACAGGGTCGGTCACAGGTATAGAAGGCAGCCCCGATCTGGTGGACTATTCGATGACAAAGGGTGGCATCCATGCCTTTACCCGCGCGCTTTCCAGCAACCTGATCGGGAAAGGCATCCGGGTGAATTGCGTCGCTCCCGGTCCGGTCTGGACACCGCTCAACCCCTCGGAAAAACAGGCCAAGGCTGTTTCGACTTTCGGCTCGAAAACGCCGATGAAGCGGCCGGCACAGCCGGAGGAGATCGCGCCGGCTTACGTGTTCCTGGCTTCGCCGCACTGCTCGAGCTACATTACCGGCGAGATCCTGCCGATCGTCGGCGGCTACTGAGTTGTCGCGGCCATCAAGCTCCAGCCGCGGGAAGCGTTTCGCGATACGACAGGAGCACATAGACAAAGAGAAGCACACCCGTCAGTTCCGCGCCCTCTTCCACAGTGGTGGCGAGGCGATAATTCAACGAATCGAGGCCGCCTGCTTCGGCCATCGCCCCGCCCACCATTTCCATTCCCACCGCGCCGAACAGAAAGATCGCTGCCGAGAGCATCAGGAGCGTGGCGAGCCGTGGCGGGAACGACCGGATAAAGGGAATGAACGCTGCAAGCCCAAGCAAGGCCAGGAGCCCTGCAGGCGCAGCCCAGGCGAAATAGAACAGCCCCGTATTGTCGAATTGCGAAGCCAGGCCGGCGGAGATCTTCTCATGGACGCCTGAGAACTCGTCGAAGGACAGGAGCAGAAACAAGCCCGCCAGGAAGAGCCAGTGCCATTTGAAACGGCTATTGCGGAGGAAGGCCACTTGTCCGAGTTGAAAGAGCACCTGTGCCGCGAAGAAGAAGGCAAGGACAGATATCCAGGTGAAGGCGCTCTGCTCGACGTCTACATCGAGCAGCCATATCTTCGACGATTTGGAAATTGTACCCTCCAAAAGCAGAACGTCCTGGAGGAAGCTCGCCAACAAAACGAGAAAAGCAAAAGAAGCAACAACGACGAAATACGCTCGCCAACCGGGAAAAGTATCTGAAATTGGCCAGGGATGACTGGGAAGCGCGCCTGCGCGGCGAGGTTCATATTGCATTGCACAACCCCCGCTTGTCTGACACAGATCTGTCACAAAAGTGTCATAAACAGTCGCACTACTTTCGGAGTAATGTCAACCTCGGGAGGATTGGCATGAAACTCTCAACTAGCCCGAACGCGGTAACAGGGGCCGCCATACTCTGTGGCCTCGTCCTGTTGGCAGCATTAGTCGTTATTTCGGGACTGGAGATCGCGCTGCCGCGCGGCTGACGCGGCACTCGACCTTACGTATTGGTTCCAAATGATGGGCTAACCCTTTGTGCGTCCGTTGCCTGGCGGCAGCTTTCGTGTCGGTTGTGCCTAATTCGCGACGCGAAGCACTTCCTCTTGACCTACAGAACTCTACCCTCGCAAGGCTTCCCCGAAGAACGTGGTCAGGCGTCTCCAATGGCGTTCCGCGCCGTCAGCGTCGAAGACGCCATGGTCCGGCACGGCCCATCCGTGTCGCATGCCGACATAGTTCTCGATGATGTGGTCCACTTCGGCGCGGCGCAGCGCCTCTGCCAATCGCCCGGACTGCTCCGGTGGGAAGCTCTGATCGATACCGGCGACGCCGACATAGACGCGAGCCTTGATCTTGGCGGCATTGCTTGCCGGGCTGTCCGGAGTATCGGCGGCGAGATGGCCGCCATGGAAGCTCGCGGCTGCCGCGATCCGCTCCGGAAAGGCGGCAGCCGCATTGAGCGCACGGGCGCCACCCATGCAATAGCCGACCGTTCCGATCGGCCCCCGCGCCCCGGCACTATCCAACGCTTCGACGAAGGCCGCCGTGTCGCGCTGGCTCATGGCCTGGGTCGTGCCGGAGATCATCGCCATGAGCTCGCCGCGCGTCTTCTCCTCGCTGAAGGCAGTTTTCGCGTCGTACGGGCCATAGGGGCCCGAGCGGTAAAGAAGGTCCGGCACGAGGACGAGGTATCCCTGCCCGGCCAGCCGCGACGCCATGGCGTCGAGTGCCGCACGAGGCCCGAACGCGTCCATGTAGAGGATAACCCCGCATCCGTTCGGACCAGTGCCGAACAGGCCGGCTTTCGCGACACCGTCCCGCGTTCTGATCTCGATGTTCGATTTCGTCATGAGCGGCTCCTCCCTTGCGGCCAATGTGGTGGCCAAATTGCAGCAAACCGAGCGACCATGGTAAACTTCTTATGAATGTGGCACTCTGAACGCGGCAAAGCCACAATCGCGGAGCAGTTAGTCGGGTCGGGGCGGGGATAGTAGTCTTGCGTGGAGAGTGCGTTGACAAGCCCGTCTGAGCGGGAAACGGTCCCGCAACATGTTCAAGCCCCCCTTCCAGAACAAGCTGAAGCAAAACAGCTCGAGCCGAGAACCCGGCGTCTTCTGCTGAGCGGAGCCACTCTTGTCGCCCTCGCCAGTCTTGGCGCATTGGCCGCGTTTTTCACGGCTCCCTTCGCCGATCCGCCATCGAACGGTCCCGGGGCCCCGACTTCGATCGTGCCGCCCTCCGCGGCGAAACCCATGGACAAACCTTCCATGTCCGGCACGACCGCGAGCGAGGCTCTGCGCCAGCTGACATTGGAGGCGCGCCAGCGGGAAGCGCAGAAGAATGACGCTCAGCCCGAGGTGGAGGCGCTGGCTGCCGACGACCCCCGCTGGGCCAAGACCGGCATGCCCCCCGCCGAAGACAAGCCGTCGGCGCCACCGTTGGCCGACACGACCGAAGGCTTGAACAGTGCCGAGGATGCCACCCCGTTCGGAACTGCGGAAGGATCGACCCAAGAGGGCCTCGCCGCGCCCATGGAACAGCAATCGCCACCTCCTGCCACTTCGCCGCCTGACAATCCGACGGGGCCTCTGGACGAGGCGTCGCCGCCAATGTCCCCCGAGCCGGCCGATGAGACGGCAACTGCCGCCATTTCCCCTGCCGAAACGGAGACCGAAACCGCCGAGACCACGCCATCAAGGGAGCCGGCTGAGCCCGCCGGAAGCGGCGCCGCCCCGTCCAGCAATGTCACCGTGACGACGCATGTCAAAATGCGATCCGGGCCTCGTGATGAAGCCGCCGTCGTCACGATCATTCCGGACAATGCCGTCGTCGGGCTCGTCAAATGCGAGTCCTGGTGCGAGGTCGTTTACAAAGGCCATCGCGGCTTCGTCTACAAGGGCTTCATCGATGGCCGGGGCGTCGCCGCCAAGCGGCCTCAGGCACAGGCCCCTGCAGCACAACAGCCACCGACCGAACCGAACGCCCCCAAGCCCGAAACTCCGAAAGCCGCCGATCTCAATAGTATCGGGCGTTGACCGGCCCGCGGATCAAGCAGCGAATGCCCTCATATGGAACGCCTGCATGTCCTCGGGATAGCGGTACGACGTGCCGTGTGGGCAGGCGTTGCGATCGAGGCAACCGGCCACCAGGCATGTCTGTCCGTCCTTCGAGCGCACATGAGCCAGACACTTCTGATAGGCAAATCCCGCTTCCGAATGAGCTCCGGTCGGGCACGATTTCAGGCAAGGTTTCCCGACACATAGATCGCAAAGATGAATCGTCTCGAGAGGTTCTCCGACAGGGACGGCAACCTCCAGCAGCAGAGCCCCGCGATAGGCGTGCCAGAGCCCGTAGACGGGATGCATGAGGATGCCGAGGGGGGACGGCTTCAGCCTTTCGGCGCGCATCGCCCATTGCTGGAAGGGCAGATACGGCCGGTCGGAAGGGAAAACGGCTCTTGCCCCATGTTTCCGCGCGATACCATCGATGACATCCCGGCTCCAGCGATCCAACGGATCGTCGACATCGCTAGGTTGTCCGTACCGCCACGCCTTGAAATACGGCCAGTGCGAGGCTCCCGCATGCCCCACAAGCACGGCTGATTTGGCCGGTCCCCCTGATGGTCCGGCTGGAGGATCGTCGGCTTCGCCGAAATTAAAGCCGCCGCGCAGGATCATGCCGGCGTCGGCGAGACAAGCGGATATGTCGGTCAACAGGCGCACGGCTATCCCGGTCCCGGTTCGGAGAACGCGCTCCGCCAGACCTCCTTGTGGATGATGTCGGCCACTTTAGCCCGGCCTGACGCGGGCTCCTTTCATGTGAAAGCGTCGGGCATCGAAGCCTTCTTCCTGGCGATGAAGCTTCTGAGTTCCTCGTCGATCCCCGGATCGATCGCCGGCGCCTCGTAGCTTTCGAGCCAGCGCCGCGCGAGCTCATTGGCGCGCTGCGGCGCCGTTTTCTCGCCTTCCGCCTGCCACTGCTCGAAGGAATTGTTGTCGGCGATGTTGGATCGATAGAATGCCGTCTGGAAATTCGCCTGGGTATGGTCGCAGCCGAGATAATGACTGCCCGGCCCCACCTGGCGGATGGCGTCCATCGCCTGCCCGTTCTCGGAAAGATCGACGCCCTCGGCGAATTTCTGCTGCATGCCGAGCTGGTCGATGTCCATCATGAACTTCTCGTAGCATGAGGCAAGTCCACCTTCGAGCCAGCCAGCCGCATGGAGAACGAAGTTGGTGCCGGCAAGCAGCGTGGAGTTGAGCGTATTGGCGCTCTCGTAGGCCGCCTGCGCATCCGGGATCTTGGAGGCGCAGAGCGATCCGCCGGTGCGGAAGGGAAGGCCCAGGCGACGGGCAAGCTGCGCCGCGCCGTAAGAGACCAGTGAAGGTTCCGGCGTTCCGAAGGTCGGCGCGCCCGACTGCATGGAGATCGAGGAGGCGAATGTGCCGAACAGCACCGGGGCGCCGGGCCGGACGAGCTGCGTGAAAGCAGCGCCGGCCAGGACTTCCGCCAATACCTGGGTCAGCGTGCCCGCGACAGTCACCGGGCTCATCGCCCCGGAGAGGATGAAAGGCGTGACGATGGTCGCCTGGTTGGCGCGAGCATAGACCTTCGCCGCACCCAGCATCGTTTCGTCGAACACCATGGGCGAGTTGGCGTTGATCAGGTTGATGACGACGGTATTCTCATCGACGAATGTTTCGCCGAACAAGATCTTGGCCATTGCGACCGTGTCCTCGGCTCGTTCCGGCGCCGTGACCGAGCCCATGAACGGCTTGTCCGAATAGCGCATATGCGCATAGACCATGTCGAGGTGACGCTTGTTCACCGGAACGTCGACCGGTTCGCACAAGGTGCCGCCGGAATGGTGGATCGCCGGCGCCATATAGGCGAGCTTCACGAAATTGCGGAAGTCCTCGATCGTGGCGTAGCGACGGTTGCCGTCGAGATCGCGCACGAAAGGCGGTCCATAGACCGGCGCGAATACGGTGGCGTCGCCGCCGATCCGGACCGAGCGTTCGGGGTTGCGGGAATGCTGGGTGAAGCTCGACGGCGCCGTTTTCAGGAGCGATCGCGGCAGTCCCCGTGGAAAATGCACGCGCTGGCCCTTCACGTCGGCCCCGGCCTCCTTCCACAAGGCCAGCGCCTCGGCATCGTCGCGGAACTCGATGCCGATCTCCTCGAGTACCCTATCGGCATTCTTCTCGATCAGAGCCAGGCCTTCTTCGTCCAGCACCTCGTAAACCCTGATCTTCCGGCGGATATAGGTAAGCGACTGGCCCGGACCGCCGCCGGAGCGAGCCGCTCGGCGCGCCGCGGCACCACCGCGTTCGCCTCTGCCGCGCCTGCCGCCGCCCGCTTCCTGACCGGCTGCGAGGTTGTCTTCCATGGCCGTATTCCCTGAATCATGTCTCGTCGCGTCGAGCGACCTTGGCTGGATCGTAGTCCGCCACCCTAACGGAAACGGCCAGCCAGCGCCAAACCCTGTCGTAAAATCGACAGGAAAATCACCGGCTTCCCGGTCGCTTTCGTTCTGCAGAAGGTCGCAATTCGGCTATGGCGCCGGGGTCGCTTGGCTCTAGATATTGACGGGGAAACAGGGGTCTTTCGGGACCTCCCAGCGCGGCGCGAGGAGCCTTCCATGTCCGACGACGAGATCATCCTGTCCGAACTGTCCGACGACGAACTTGTCCAGCAGATGCATGACGATCTCTATGACGGCCTCAAGGAAGAGATCGAGGAAGGCACCCGCATCCTGCTCGACCGCGGCTGGGCGCCCTACAAGGTCCTGACCGAAGCCCTGGTGGAAGGCATGCGCATCGTCGGCGAGGATTTTCGCGACGGCATCCTGTTCGTGCCGGAAGTGCTGCTGTCGGCCAATGCGATGAAGGCTGGCATGGCGATCCTCCGCCCGTTGCTCGCGGCAACCGGCGCGCCCAAGCAAGGCAAGCTCGTCATCGGCACGGTCAAGGGCGACATCCACGATATCGGCAAGAATCTCGTCGGCATGATGATGGAGGGTGCCGGCTTCGACGTGATCGACCTCGGCATCAACAATCCGGTCGAGAACTATCTGAATGCCATCGAAGAGCATCAGCCTGACATTATCGGCATGTCGGCGCTGCTCACCACGACCATGCCATACATGAAAGTCGTCATCGATACGATGAAGGAAAAGGGCATTCGGGACGACTACGTCGTTCTCGTCGGTGGTGCCCCTCTCAACGAGGAATTCGGGAAAGCGGTAGGCGCCGATGCATATTGCAGGGATGCCGCCGTGGCTGTCGAGACAGCCAAGGAATTCGTCAGGCGCAAGCACAATCTACGCGCTACGGCGTAGTTCAGCTTGCCCGCCTTTCTCATTCCACCGTCAGTCGACGGTATCTTCGACGGCGTTCGCGGTGGCCTTGACATCCCTGCCGACGCCGCGAACCGTGTTCGCGCAGGCAGTAATCATCAGGGCTGAAATGATCAGGGCAAGCGGAGCAAGCCTGGACAGCTTCATGGACGTAATCTCCCTCTTTCGCTACTTTCAAGCGAACGAACGAACAAAGGCCACAGTTGTTCCATGACGGGCGACCGTCTCGACACCAAGCCCCGGAAGCTGCGGGTGATCGCCTGCGGAATGCTGGCGCGCGAAGTGCTGGCGGTAAAGCAGCAACTCGGCCTCGATCATCTCGATCTCAAATGCCTGCCGGCCGAGTTTCATTTCCACCCCGACCGCATACCGGCAGCCATGGATGCGGCCATCGCCGAGGCACGGGCCGAAGGCTTCGACCAGATCTTCGCCGGCTACGGCGACTGCGGCACGGGTGGGCTACTCGACCGCGTGCTCGAAAAGCATGGCGTCGAGCGGATTGCCGGGCCGCATTGCTTCGCCTTCTATCAAGGCAATGCCGCGTTCGAGGCATCGGGCGAGGCGGACATGCTGGCCTTCTACATGACCGATTTCCTTTGCCGCCAGTTCGATGCCTTCTTCATTCGCCCACTCGGCTTGGACCGTCACCCCGAACTCGCGAAGGACTATTTCGGCAGCTACGAGAAGCTGATCTATCTAGCCCAGACCGATGACCCGGCGCTCGACAAGGTCGCCGAAGGCGCGGCGCGGATGCTCGGCCTCGCTTATGAACGTCGGGCGACCGGCTACGGCGATCTGGCTACTGCGCTCAAACGCGCTGCCTCCAGCCCGCGATGAACACTAAAGCGCCCACATTCCGACGCTCTCCTACCGTCGTGCTACATCCGGAGAAAGAATGACCCCGAGAACAGCCCTCGCCGCGCTTCTGCTCTTCGCGGCGAGCCCGGCTTTAGCCGATGGCGTCGTCGATAAAATCATGACGGATGCCGACAAGGTCAGGCTGAGAAACTACGAAGCCGTGAGAGCTCTAGCGCTTGCGGAGGCCAAGGCAGGCGGAGCACCCCAGGACATAGGTCAATTGGAGGCCACCTTTTCCAAGCCGGCCATCTCGTTTTCCGATTTCGACATGACCGGCGAATGGCGGTGCAGGACGACGAAGGCCGGCAAGCTCGTTCCGCTCGTCGTCTACGGGTGGTTCAAATGCAGGGTGACCGACGACGGATCAGGCTGGATGCTGGAGAAGCTGACCGGCTCGCAGCGCACCAAGGGCCGCTTCTACACCGACAGCGATACGCGCCTCATCTATCTCGGCTCAGGCTACGTGGCCGGAGAAAAAGCCAAGTCTTATGGTGCTGGACCAGAAACAGACCAGGTAGGGTATGCCTTCCGCACCGGATTGTCGGAATGGCGCATCGAGATGCCCTCGCCTCGCCGCGAATCCAAGCTCGATATCCTCGAATTCCGCCGCTGACAGAGGAAATGGAACGTCGTCCCGCCCCCGAAAGCACGCAAAGGCGCTCGAGCGCGTCATCAACGGTTAACCCGCCAAGAGCATAATCCGCACGGGGCATGGCCGCGAAGACGGCTTGGGGAAAAAGGCATGGGCGATCAACAGAGCAGCTTCGACGAAGTGGCGATTGCAGGCGTGGCGCAGCGGCGTCCGGCTCGGCTCTCTCGCCTCTTCATGCGCATCGCGCGCAGGCCTGGGGAACGCGTTTCGGTCCGATGCATTCATGACGCCTTGGGGGAACGAGGCTTCGCTGCGCTGCTGGTCGTTTTCGCCGCTTTCAATCTCATCCCCATGCCTCCCGGAGCTTCGACCTTCCTCGGCCTGCCCATGGTGGTCGTGGCCGCGCAGATGATGTGCGGCAGCCGCCGCGCCTGGTTGCCCGCCTTCGTCATGGACCGCTCGATCTCGGCCGATCAGTTCCGCTCGGCCATGGGCTGGGTGGTGCCTCGCCTCATCCGCCTCGAGCGCATCATCCGCCCGCGCTATTGGCCGTTCTGGCGCAGGCAGGGCGATTGCGTGATCGGTTTCCTGGCGTTTGTCATGGCAGTCGTGGTGACCTTGCCGATCCCGCTGGGCAACTGGCTTCCCGCTTTTTCCACGGCATTGATGGGGCTGTCGCTCGTCGAACGCGACGGACTTCTCTTCGCGGTCGGCGGCCTCGTCGGCGTGGCGGCGCTGACCGTCACGGCGGTCGTGGTCGGCTCGGTCGGCGCAGCCACCTATGCTGCCCTCGGCTGGCTCTTCTGAAGCCTACACTCCTTCGCGCGCCACGCCATCGCCTCTTCGCGACATCGAGGCACGTCGCTTTTGAATGCGCCCGCGTCGTCCCATGAGAAGCGGGGTGCATGCGCTTGCGGCAATGCTCGGGACAATCTGGCAAAGCGGGCTCGAAATGGCGGAACTGATTGTCGTTTATTGGCGCGATATCCCGGCGCAGGTCATTGTGAAGAAGGGCCGTCAGAGCGCCAAGCGTGAGCTGCCGCTGCGCTTCACCGAAGCGATCGACATGTGCGCGATGCGGACCGGCGCCGGCGAGACGGATGCCTATCTTGCCGAATGGCGCAAGGCAGAACCGGTAACGGTTTCCGACGACCTCGAAACCGAAGCGGAAAAGGCCTTCCAAGACCTCGATGCACAATACGATCGGGAGCGACTGGTCGCCCTGGTCAAAGCAGGCGGCAAGGAAGATGTCTGATACGTCGCCGACCGTCACCCAAGCGACGCTGGTCAGGAAGGCAGCGCCGAAAAGCGACTACAAGCCGGCGGACGTATCGCCGCAAAGACGCGTTCAGCGTCGCTACACAATGCGGCTGTGGTCCGTGCGGCACTCGCGCCTGCTCGAATGGTTCTATGCCCGTTTCGCCGATGCTTTCCTGACGCTCCATCCGCTCTGGAAAGCGATCGGCTACGGCCGGGTCGAAGCTCCGGTGACATTCGTCGAAAAGCGTGTGAAGGGCTTGCTGTTCGACTGCCGCATGTGCGGCCAATGCGTGCTTTCGTCGACGGGCATGTCCTGCCCGATGAACTGCCCCAAGCAGCTTCGCAACGGTCCATGCGGTGGCGTACGCGCCAATGGCAATTGCGAGGTCGAGCCCGACATGCCCTGCGTCTGGGTGAAGGCCTGGGAAGGATCGCGCAACATGCTCCACGGCGATGCCATCCTCGACGTCCAGAAGCCGGTGGACCAGTCATTGCGCGAAACCTCCGCCTGGCTGCGCGTGACCGCGCTGGCCGCGGCGGAACGGGAGAAGAAACGTTCGGGAGCCTTGGCATGAACGGCCGTCCGCCGCAGCGCGACGAGAACCCTGAAGGCGCACATCTGCCGCTGGATCCCCTTCCCGGCCATTCCTCTCGCGGACGCCTCGAGCGCATCTTGCGGCGCGGCGAGTTCGCGGTGACGGCGGAACTCAATCCGCCGGACAGCGCCGATCCGGAAGACGTCTACAACCGTGCCAGGATCTTCGAGGGCTGGGTGGACGGCATCAACGCCGTCGATGCCTCCGGCGCCAACTGCCACATGTCTTCCGTCGGCATCTGCGCCTTGCTCACCCGCATGGGCTATGCGCCGATCATGCAAATCTCCTGCCGCGACCGCAACCGCATCGCCATCCAGGGCGATGTGCTGGGCGCGGCCGCGATGGGGGTCGGCAACATATTGTGTCTCACCGGCGACGGCGTGCAGGCCGGCGATCAGCCGGGCGCCAAGCCGGTATTCGACCTCGACTGCATGTCGCTGCTCGAGACCATCCGGGTCATGCGGGACGAAGGCAAGTTCCTTTCGGGAAGAAAATTGACCACGCGGCCGGAAGTGTTCCTCGGCGCGGCCATCAACCCGTTCGCCCCGCCCTATGATTTCCGCCCCTACCGGCTCGGAAAGAAGATCGCCGCCGGCGCGCAGTTCGTGCAGAGCCAATACTGTTTCGACGTCCCCATGTTCCGCGAATATATGAAGCGGGTGGTCGACCTCGGCTTCGCCGAACGATGCTTCATCCTGTGCGGCGTCGGTCCGCTCGCCTCGGCCAGGACCGCTCGGTGGATCCGCTCGAACGTGCCGGGCGTCCATATACCGGACTCGGTGATCGAACGGCTCGAAGGCGCGGCCGACCAGAAGAAGGAAGGCAAGCAGCTGGCGATCGACATCATCAACGAGGTCAAGGAGATCCCCGGCGTCTCCGGCATCCACGTCATGGCCTATCGCCAGGAGGAATATGTCGCAGAGATCGTCGACGAATCCGGCGTGCTGAAAGGCCGCCGGCCCTGGAAACGCGAGGCGCGCCGGGACGACCAGCTCGTCGCCCAGCGGCTCGAACACATACTGCATGACAATGTCACCGAAACTCAGGCCGAGATGGTGAAGACGGCGCATTGAGCCGGCTTGCGGCATCGACGCAACGAACTTGTCCCACGGAGAGATCATGACCCGCACCATCGTCGCCTCGGCGACAAAAGAGATCATCATCGGTTTCGACCAGCCTTTCTGCGTGATCGGCGAGCGCATCAATCCGACCGGCCGCAAGAAGCTCGCCGCCGAGATGATCGCCGGCAATTTCGATACTGTTCGCAAGGACGCGCTGGAGCAGGCCGCCGCCGGCGCCACCATGCTCGATGTCAATGCCGGGGTCACTGCCGTCGATCCCAACGCGACCGAACCGGCGTTGCTGGTGCAGACCCTGGAGATCGTCCAAGAGCTGGTTGATCTGCCTCTGTCCATCGACAGCTCGGTGACGGCTGCGATCGAGGCGGCACTGAAAGTCGCCAAGGGACGTCCGCTGGTGAACTCGGTGACCGGCGAGGAAGAGAAGCTCGAAGCCATCCTGCCGCTGGTGAAGAAGTACAATGTCCCTGTCGTCGCGATCTCGAATGACGAGACCGGCATCTCCATGGATCCGGACGTGCGTTTCGCCGTCGCCAAGAAGATCGTCGAGCGCGCAGCCGATCACGGCATTCCCGCCCACGACGTTGTGGTCGATCCGCTGGTCATGCCCATCGGCGCGCTGGGCGATGCCGGCCGGCAGGTCTTCACGCTGTTGCGCCGGCTGCGCGAAGAGCTGAAGGTCAACACAACCTGCGGCCTCTCCAACATCTCCTTCGGCCTGCCGCACCGCCACGGCATCAACGCGGCCTTCATTCCCATGGTGATCGGCGCCGGCATGACCAGCGCCATCATGAACCCTTGCCGGCCGCAGGAAATGGAGGCCGTTCGCGGCGCCAATGTTCTGGCGGGCACGGACGAGCACTGCACGACCTGGATCAAGACCTACAAGGACTACAAGCCGGTCGAAGGCGGCCATGCCGCCCCTGCTCCGATTGAGACCGCAGCGAACAATGGCGCCCGCCGCCGCGGCGGCCGCGAGGCGAGAATGGCGAGAGGGTAGAGAGTTCCATCGTGCTCGGCATCACCCCCCTCTGTCCTGCCGGACATCTCCCCCTCAAGGGGGGAGATCGGCCGTCACGTACGTTGTCGCCAATCGCCACGGCTGCGAGAGTATCGTTGATGCCGGAGCTGCCAATCTCCCCCCTTGAGGGGGAGATGTCCGGCAGGACAGAGGGGGGTGGCGCCGAGTGTCCGCATCCCGAGGAAGCACTGAATTGAACCCTCCCGCCAATATCACCGACCCGCTCGTGCTTTTCATGCCGTCCGGCAAGCGCGGGCGCTTTCCCAAGGGCACGCCGATCCTCGACGCAGCGCGATCGCTCGGCGTCTATGTGGAGAGCGTGTGCGGCGGGCGGGCCACCTGCGGGCGCTGCCAGATCGAGGTGCAGGAAGGCAGTTTCGCCAAGCACAAGATCGTCTCCTCGCACGGGCACATATCGGCCAAAGGCCCCAAGGAGGAGCGCTACGAGCGCATCCGCGGCCTGCCGGAAGGCCGTCGCCTCTCCTGTTCCGCCACGATCGAGGGCGACCTCGTCATCGACGTGCCGCAGGACACCGTCATCAATGCCCAGGTGGTGCGCAAGGCCGCAACCGACAGGGTCATCGAACGCGATCCGGCCGTCCATCTCTGCTACGTCGAGGTGGACGAGCCGGACATGCACAAGCCGCTCGGCGACCTCGACCGGCTCAAGTCCGTCCTCGAGAAGGACTGGGGCTGGAAGGACCTCCTGATCTCGCAGCATCTCATCCCGCAGGTGCAATCGATCCTGCGCAAGGGGAATTGGACCGTCACCGCCGCCGTCCACCGCGACGCCGGCTCTTCCCGACCCTTCATCATCGGACTGTTTCCCGGCCTGAAGAACGAGGCCTACGGCATTGCCTGCGACATCGGCTCCACGACGATCGCCATGCATCTCGTGTCGCTTTTGTCGGGCCGCATCGCCGCGTCGTCCGGCACGTCAAACCCTCAGATCCGCTTTGGCGAGGATCTGATGAGCCGCGTTTCCTACGTGATGATGAATCCGGACGGCCGCGAAGCGATGACCAAGGCCGTGCGCGAGGCGGTCAACGCACTAATCGCCAAGGTGTGCCAGGAAGGCGGGGTCAACAAGGAAGACATCTTCGACTGCGTGTTCGTCGCCAATCCGATCATGCACCATCTCTTCCTGGGCATCGATCCGACAGAACTCGGCCAGGCGCCGTTCGCGCTCGCCATTTCCGGCGCGCTGCAATGTTGGGCACGCGAACTCGACATCGCCGTCAATCCCGGCGCGCGCCTCTATATGCTGCCATGCATTGCCGGCCATGTCGGTGCCGATGCGGCGGCCGCCACCCTGTCGGAGGGCCCATACCGGCAGGACAGGATGATGCTGCTGGTCGATGTCGGCACCAATGCCGAGATCGTACTCGGTAACCGCAAACGGGTCGTCGCGGCCTCGTCGCCGACAGGGCCGGCCTTCGAAGGCGCGGAGATTTCCTCCGGACAACGCGCCGCGCCCGGCGCGATCGAGCGCGTGCGCATCGATCCCGAAACGCTTGAACCCAGGTTCCGCATCATCGGCGTCGAGAAATGGTCGGACGAAGAAGGTTTCGCGGAAGCGGCCGCGGCGACGGGTGTTACAGGCATCTGCGGCTCGGCGATCATCGAGGTGATCGCCGAGATGTATCTGTGTGGCATCGTCTCCGAAGACGGGGTGGTCGACGGCACGCTGGCCGGCAGAAGCCCGCGCATCCTTCAGAACGGCCGCACGTTCTCCTATCTGCTCCATGACGGCGAGCCGCGCATCACTGTCACTCAGAATGACGTGCGCGCCATTCAGCTCGCCAAGGCCGCGCTTTATGCCGGGGTAAAGCTTCTCATGGAAAAGCAGGGCATCGACCATGTCGACACGATCCGCTTCGCCGGAGCCTTCGGCTCCTTCATCGACCCTAAATACGCCATGGTGCTGGGGCTGATCCCGGACTGTGAGCTGTCGGAGGTGAAGGCCGTCGGGAACGCGGCCGGCACCGGTGCATTGATGGCGTTGCTCAACCGCAACCATCGCCGCGAGATCGAAACGGAAGTGGCGCGCATCGAGAAGATCGAGACAGCGCTCGAACCCCATTTCCAGCAGCTTTTCGTCGACGCCATGGCCTTGCCCAACAAGGTGGACCCTTTCCTCAAGCTCTCGGAGCAGGTGAAGCTGCCGCCACGCAAGGCGGTCTCGGAAGGCCTCGGCGGCGGGGATGGCGCGCCTCGCCGGCGCTCCCGCGAGGAACGCGCGGCACGGCGCAGGAGCTGATTGACTTTTCAGCTGGCTCCGGCAGGTTTGGGAAAGTCCGAGCGGGCGCGGCCGCGCCGTGGAATTCCGTATGCCGAGCCTGAAAAGCCATCTCGTCGCCCTGGTTCTCAAGCACAGCCGCAAGAAGGCGTTCACCAGCGCCGAGGGGTTGCATCGCTGGATCGACCGTGCGCGCAAGACGCAGGACCACCGCCCGCCCGCCAAGATCGCTGCGCGCCTGGACGTCACGAAGCGTGACGTCCATGGGTTCCCGGTATACGAGATAACGTCGGCACGTCCCGGTTCCATGCGCATCCTCTACCTGCATGGAGGCGCCTATGTCTTTGAGATCACCAAGTTTCATTGGGGGCTGATCGCCGAAATGGCGGAGCGGCTTTCCGCGCGCATTACCGTGCCGATCTATCCGCTGGCGCCGGAACATGACTTCCACGCCATGTTCGGCATGGTAAACGAGGTCTACCGCCAGATGCTTTCCAAGATGCCAGCGGAAGACATCGTCTTCATGGGCGATTCTGCCGGCGGCAATATGGCCGTTGTGCTCACCATGATGGCCCGACAGGAAGGCCTGCCTGCACCGTCCCGGCTGGTGCTGATCTCGCCCGGCCTCGACATGTCGCTGGCCAATCCGGAGATTTACGAGGTGGAGCGCATCGACCCTTGGCTCGGCATCCCCGGCGGAATGGAAGCAGTGCGCCTCTACGGAGCCGGCATCGCACCCACGGATTGGCGCATCAGTCCGGTCTATGGAGATCTCGCCACCCTGCCCCCAACGCTGCTCTTCGCCGGGACCCGCGACCTGCTCTATCCCGACAGCAAGCTTTTCGCCGAACGGGCGCGTGCGGCGGGCGTCGATGTCGAACTCGTATCCGGTCCCGGCATGATCCACGTCTGGCCGCTGATCGATATGCCGGAAGCCCGGAAGGCGCGCGACAGGATGGTCGCCTTTCTCAGCATGCCCGTGCTCAGAACCGTCCCGTCTCCCTGAACACCTCGAAGGCGGCACGGATGTGGTCGGCAGCCGCCTGCACAGGCGGGCTGGCCTCCGGCGAAACGATCATGGCCACGCTGTAGGTTCCGATATCCGGCATCCCATCCTTGGTGCTGAGTTCCACCATGTCGCAGCCCAGAAACGATTTCGGCAACGGCGCCACGGCAAGGTCGGCCATGATGGCGGCACGTTGCCCAGCGGTATGCGCGCTCATATAGGCAATCCGGAAATTGCGCCCTTCCCGACCGAGCGCCTCCAGCGCGCCCGCACGCCAGGCGCAACCCTCCTCCCATAGTGATACCGGCAACGGCTCGCGCAGATGAGCGCAACCGCCCTTGGCGCCCGCCCAGACGATCGGTTCCGTCAGCAGAACCTCCGTACCCTCCATGCTGACCTTGAAGGAATT
This sequence comes from Mesorhizobium sp. 1B3, assembly GCF_050958605.1. Classification (NCBI taxonomy): domain Bacteria; kingdom Pseudomonadati; phylum Pseudomonadota; class Alphaproteobacteria; order Hyphomicrobiales; family Phyllobacteriaceae; genus Mesorhizobium; species Mesorhizobium sp. 1B3. The sequence continues at coordinate 120,021 of NZ_JBJHDO010000012.1, forward strand.
GGTGAGCAGCGTGATGTCGAGCGTGCGGTCGTCCATGCGTCGGCGAAGATTGCTGCTCTGGTCGATGACCACGTCGACGGCGATCGACGGATGCGACTGGGCGAAACGCTTCAGGACATGCGGCAGGACACGCTCGCCATAGTCGTCCGGCGAACCCAGGCGGACCACGCCGGTGATATCGGGAACGATGAACTTCGACACCGCCTCGCGATTGATCGCCAGCATGCGACGCGCGTAACCGAGCAGCATCTCGCCATCGGTGGTCAGGGATACCGAGCGCGCATCCCGCGAGAACACGGCGCGCCCCAGAATATCCTCCAATTTCTTGATCTGCATGGAGACGGCCGAGGGCGTGCGGAACACGGCATTTGCCGCCGTCGTGAAACTGCCGGTTTCGGCAATCGCAACGAAGGTGCGCAACACGTCGAGGTCAAGCAGCGGAAGCGGATGATTGAGCGGAGCAGTCATGGCACGCCTTCAATTTTATTGAATTGGACGATCATTCCATTTCGTTTGATTGAACACTAGGGAAGCGCGATAGTCAACATGGATCGGAAGGAAACCGGTCGCCAACAGAGAGGAGAAGGACAATGTCGCTCATCTCAGCATTGCGGCATTACGCAAATGATTGGCAGGCAGCGCGGGCCGAGATACGGACCCGGCGGATCATCGATGCCCTGCCGCTGGAAGTTCAGAAGGATATCGGCTGGCCCGACGCGGTCCGCCACCACCGCCTCCCGCTCAGCGTCGGTTCCTGGGCCGGGGGAAACAGATAATGTCGAGGGAAACTGGCCTGCCGCGGGCCGGCAGGCCAACTCCCCCGCGAGCGACGCGAGGCCGGCACGGCGTCCCTGAACAAAGTGGGCCGCCGGCAACCGGCGATTTCAACGCCTTGTAATCCATGCAAGAAATTGGATAGGTGCGGCAGCAGGTCGCAGCCCTGATGTCGCTTTTGCCGTGGGCCGCTTCGTATTTTGCGCCTTATGCGTGCCGCGCGATTACTATATCCAGCGCGTCAACGAGATGCCCCACTCCAGCACGCGAAGGCACCCGTGTAACGACGGCATGGAGCCTGTGTCATGAAACTCTTCTCCCGCTTTTTCTCTGCCCGTCGCTCTACCAACATGACCACCACGTTGGAGCGCCAACGCCTTGGCAAGACGATGCCTGGGCAGACCGCCGCCATCGCGGGGACGAGGCTCGGCGTGTTCGTCGGTTGATCGGAAGGGCGTCGCTGTTCGAAAAGCGTCACGCGTCGCAAATTTTGTCGCTCCCTTCCGATGCAGGCGATTGACAACAATCGCTTTTGCTAAGACGCTTTGCTGATCGCGACATTCTGTTCGCGTCATAGCGCTTCGGGGGGAGGTCCGTGAACGCTGTCAAGCATCCGATCAAACGATCGCTGGTTTTCTTTCTCGTACCTGATTTCACCATGGTCGCCTTCGCGACCGCGCTGGAACCGCTGCGCATTGCCAATCGAATGCTGGGCTACGAGGCGTATCGTTGGCGCCTGGCGAGCGCCGACGGCAAGCCGGTGCCGGCCTCGAACGGCGTCCTGTGCGCCGTCAACACCTCGCTCGACGACGAGCGGCGGAAGATGGCTGGCCCCGAGCGTCCGTCGATGGCGATCGTCTGCAGCGGCATCAATGTCGAGACTTATCAGAACAAGTCCGTCTTCGCCTGGCTGCGCGAGGAATACAATCGCGGCGTGGCGATCGGCGGCCTGTGCACGGGCGCACATGTGTTGGCGGCGGCCGGCCTGCTTTCCAACAAGCGCTGCGCGATCCATTGGGAAAACCTGCCGGGTTTCTCCGAAGCCTTCCCCAAGGCCAATGTCTTCGCCGACCTCTTCGAGGTCGACCAGAACATCTACACCTGCGCCGGGGGTACGGCCGCACTGGATATGGTGCTCAAGCTGATCGGGGACGATTTCGACGACAGCCTGGTCAACCGTGTATGCGAGCAGGTGCTGACGGATCGTGTCCGCAGCCCGACCGACCGTCAACGTCTGCCGCTCAGAGCTCGTCTGGGCGTACAGAACGCCAAGGTGCTCAGCATCATCGAATTGATGGAAGCCAATCTTTCGGAGCCCTTGTCGCTTATCGAGATCGCCGACGATGTCGGCCTGTCGCGCCGCCAGATCGAACGGTTGTTCCGGCACGAGATGGGCCGCTCGCCGGCACGATATTATTTGGAGATCAGACTCGATCGCGCCCGCCATCTCCTGATCCAGTCGTCGCTACCCGTGGTGGAAGTGGCCGTCGCCTGCGGCTTCGTCTCGGCTTCGCATTTCTCCAAATGCTACCGCGAGCTCTATTCGCGCTCGCCTCAACAGGAGCGGGTGGACCGCAAGCAGCTGTTGGCGGCATAGACCCTACCGCACGTCCCACATGCCCGAACGGTCGCGCCAGAGCTTCTCGCCGGCCATGCAGTCGTAGCCGGATTTGTCCTGGGCGAGCAGCACCGGCAGGCGGCCTTCGTTGGCTCCGGGTCGAGGCGCGGTACCGGCCAGCTCCAGCACCAGCTTGCGACGCACCGCTTCCGGGAACTGCGACCAGTCATTGACCGGAATCATGAAGGCGCCCGGCCCGCCGATCACGCAGTCGGCGTAATAGCGATCGAGATCCTCGACATCATAGGCGCTGACCAGGCCGCCATTGGTCATCAAGGGCAGGCCATTGATGATGATGCCCTGAGCGACCACCGCGTCGCGGGTGAAGTGGACGGGAGCACCCTGGTTGTTAGGGCCATCGCCCGAGATGTCGATGACGCGCTTGGCGCCACGGAACTGGCTCTCCGCGAAAAGGTCGGCTCCGAACTCCAGCGCGCTCGAGATCGAAGTGCGACGCGCGCTGCTGGGCGGCGTCGTCGACAGGCGCGCCGCGATCCTCTCTGCATCCTGCCGCGTCTCGATGACAGTCCAGGGGACGACGACATGATGCGTGGTCGTTCCGGCCCATTCGAAATAGGTGATGGCGATCCGTCCGTTGGCGCCTTGCGCGATGGCGTCGATCACACGCTGGTCGGTCAAGGCCGCCGCGTAGCCATCGCGTTGGATGTCGAGCTCGGTCGGCGACATCGACAGTGACACGTCGACGGCAAGGACGAGTTCCACGTCCACCGCTTCGGAGGCTCGGGCCTGTTGAAAATTGAAGAGAGCCAGCGCGAGGACCGCGCCGAGAGTCAGAATCCGCCGAGGGCAAAGCAGACGAGACATCCGCAAAGTATATGCAGGACATCACGCGAATAAAGAAATGGCGCGCCGGAATTGCACGGCCCTGCTTCACATTTGCGCGATCTGCCACCTCGGCCGCCCCGCGTGGCGCTGTCCTCAGCTCCGGGGCCTCAGGTTCTCCGGGTCGTACAGCGGCTTGTAGCCAACCGCCGCCACTTCGACCGGATAGATCTCGCCGAAATATTCGACGTTCAGCTTGCGGCCTTGCTGGCAATACGCCCATGGCAGGTATGCGAGCGCGATGTTCCTGCCGATGGTCGGGCCGTAAGCGACAGAGGTCGTGAAGGATCGGCGGCCGAGTTCATCGACCAGCGTCGTGCCGGTCTCGGGATCCATCACCGGCATCGTGCCGACCGGATAGCGGGCGACGCCCTTCGAATCGACATTGTCCGTCATGACGAGCGTGCAGAGCATGGCCGGCTGTTGCGCCCTGGCGCGATATTCCAGATGCTTTGCCTTGCCGCGAAAATCGGCCTCCTTGACCTTCGGTCGGGCAAGATCGGCCTCGAAAAGATTGTATTCCGTCAACAGATCCGCATTCTGCAGGCGCAGGCTCTTCTCCATGCGGCGGCTGTTGGCATAGGTTTCGACGCCAACGGCCATCGCGCCGGTCGACCGCAATGCGTCCCAGACGGCCAGCCCGTCCTCATAGGTCATATGCAGTTCCCATCCCTGCTCTCCCACATAGGAGATGCGGAAGGCGGTCACTTCTTTTCCGGCGATCCTGACGGGCTTTATAGCGGCGAAGGGAAAGGCGTCCGGCGTCAGGCCGTTCGGATCCTCCACGACCCTCTGCAGCGTCGAACGTGCGTTCGGCCCCCAGATGCCGATGGTGATGAACTTCTCCGTCACGTCCGTAATGGTGACATCATAGCCTTTGTCTTCGGCTACCCGGCGCATGTAGTTGAAGTCGCGCGGTCCGGCATCTGCGCCGTCGACCACACGGCAGCGATCGGTCATGCGGAACACGGTCAGATCCGCGCGCACCATGCCCTCGTCGTCGAGGAAGTGGGTATAGATGCCTTTGCCGATCATGTTGTCGCCGCCGATCCTGGCGGCGCACAGCCATTCCATCAGGGCGACATGATCGGGCCCCTCGACGTCGTAGATCGCGAAATGCGACAGGTTCACGATGCCGCAATCCTCGCTCATGGCGAGATGTTCGGCATTGGAGACTCGCCAGAAATGGCGGTTGTCCCACTCGTTCTCGCGCCGCGGCACGCGGTTGCCGTACTTCTCCAGCAGGTGCTCGTTGGCGGCATAGCCGTGCGCGCGTTCCCAGCCGCCGAGTTCCATGAAATAGCCACCGAGTTCCTTCTCGCGCTCCCAGAACGGAGAGCGGCGCACGTTTCGGCCGGTTGCATAGGGCTCGCGCGGATGCACCGCCGGATTGTAGATCTTCTGCGCCGCTTCCCCGCAGCGGCCTTCGATGAACTTCTCCTCCATCTGATGCGGATAGAAACGCGCATAGTCTATTCGCGCATGATCGATCGGCGTCCGGCCGTCTGTCATCCAGTCGGCGACGAGCTTGCCGATGCCGGGGCCGTCCTTGACCCAGACCGCAACGGCATACCACAGCCCCCTCACCTTCTGGCTCTCGCCTACGGAAGAGCCGCCATCCGCTGTCACCTGGAGAAGTCCGTTGAAGGAATGGCTCTCGTTATAACCCAGTTCTCCCAGGATCGGCGTGAGTTCGATTGCGCGTTCGAGCGGCTCGAGGATCTGTTCCATGTCGAGATCGCGTTGCGAGGGCGACAGGCGGGCCTGGTCCTTCTCCAGGACATCGCGCGGATGGCACAGGCGCGGATTGGTCTGCTCGTAATAGCCCCACTCGATCTGCCCGCCTTCCGCGGTTTTGGGATCGCCGGTGTCACGCATGTAAGCCGAGTTGCCCTGGTCGCGCAGGAGCGGCCAGCCGATCTCCTTCCCGGTCCCCGCGAACTCGGTATAGGGCCCAAAGAAGGTGAGCGGATGGTCGACCGGCATGACCGGCAGGTCCTCGCCCGCCATTTCCGCGATCAGGCGGCCCCAAATGCCCGCGCACACCACCACATGGTCGGCTTCGATCGTGCCACGATCGGTCACCACCCCTTTGATGCGGCCGTTTTCGATGACGAGCGATCGGGCCGGCGTGTTCGCGAAGGCCTTGAGCTTGCCCGAGGTTTCGGCCTGGTCGACCAGCTTGCCCGCAACCGTTTGCGAGCGCGGGACGACGAGGCCGGCATCGGGATCCCACATGCCGCCCTGCACCATTTCCTCCTGGAGCAGCGGGAATTTCTGCTTGACCTCGGCGGGGCCGATCAGGCGTGCGCGCGTGCCGAAGGCCTTTGCCGAGGCCACCTTGCGCCTGATCTCCTCCATGCGGGCGTCGTCGCCGACGCGGGCGATCTCAAGACCGCCGACACGCGCGTAGTGGCCCATCTTCTCGTAGAAATCGATGGAGTAGAGCGTCGTCCAGCAGGACAGGAAGTCATGGCTGGTCGTGTAGCAGAAGTCGGAGGCGTGCGCCGTCGAGCCTATATCGGTCGGGATGCCCGACTTGTCGATGCCGACTATGTCGTCCCATCCGCGCTCGATCAGGTGATGGGCGACGGATGCTCCAACAATACCACCCAATCCGATGATGACGACCTTCGCCTTTTCCGGAAACCCTGCCATTGACCGCCACTCCGAAGTGATGCTGCAGGCGGAATATAGGTCGGTGCGGCAGCGCGATTGCAGCCTGTTTGCGACATTGCCAAAAGGCCGCGCGACTATTCAATCGACTTCGGGTCGAAACATCTCGCTGCCGCGGACTTGATGCCCGATCGGCACGGACATAGTTGCCATCCACCTGCGGTGCCGGCAGGCAGGCCCAAGGTAGTCCAAGGTACACGCATAGAAAGGAGCGCCAAGAACGACATGGACAAGAGCCCGACCTCCCTCAGCGCATCGGCAACCGTTGCGTTCATCGACCTTGCGGGCTTCAGCGCCATTGCGGATGTCTACGGAGACGAATCCGCGCTTGCCGTGCTCGAGATCTTCGAGGGCAAGGTGCGCGAGGCTCTCAGCGATTACGCGCCTCCGATCAAATGGATCGGCGACGAGGCGATGCTTTCGTTTCCAGACCCTGAAAGTGCAATCCGGGTTTTGGGAGCGTTGCTGCACGCTTGCCGCAACGACCCGCGGCTCCCCCTGACCCGGACGGGGCTCAACCATGGACCAGTTATCCAGAGGGATGGAGACCTGTTCGGATCGACCGTCAACATAGCGGCGCGCATTGCCGAGCTTGCGTCTCCCGGCCAACTGCTTGCCACTCGGTCCGTTGCCGATGCGGCCGCCAGCTGCGGGATTCTGGTGAAGGACCTCGGAAAGACGGCCCTGCGATCGCTGGCCGGAGAAGTCGACCTATTTGAAATCGAACTCGCCCCGGCGCCCGACCCGGCCTGGATCGATCCCGTTTGCAAGATGCATGCACCTTTTGCTTCCTATCGACGAGCCAAACAGGAGGGGCCGTGGTTTTGCTCGCCCCATTGTGAAGAAGCATATTGGAAGTCGCCGCAGACCTACCCGTTGTCGCGATGAAGATCGCAGCCCCAATGGTCAGCGGCCGCCGTCGAAGCGCGGCTTCCACATGGTTGCGAGCAGGACCGCCATGCCGCCGATGAAGATGAAATAGAAACGGTCGTCCGGCAACGGGAAGCTGGCGAACTTGCCGAGCGTGCCGATCGCCAAGGCGAAGACCAGGGCGTTGGCGCGGGCCGAACCGATCCGCCCGGCCCGATTGAGGAGCGCCCAAGCAGCGAGCAGCAAGGCAAGAATCGCAGGCCAGTCGTTGTCCATGATCGCGACCAGCACGCCGCGGGCGTAACCGCGGGCGAATGCGCTGAACGAAAAGTCGGGATGGAAGTTCGCCATCGAATTCTGGATCTCCACGCAGGAGAAATAGAAATGCGCCCACCAGCCAGGGTGCCCACCGAATTTTGCGACCACCACGCTGCCGGCGAGTGCCGAGACGAAAGTGACGAGAAACGGCAGAATCCGCCAACCGAAGGCTATAGCGGTCAACAGCAGCGCGAAGAGCAGGATGACATTGTCGGGGCGGATGAAAACGGACACGAACAACACCAGGCAGGCGGCGATGTCGCGACCGCGCGCCAGGAGATAGATCGCGAAGAGGGAGATCAGCGATACGAGCATGTCGGGAACCACGGCAGTGGCCATGTGCCCGTAGTCGGCAAGCAGCAGCATCGGCGCCAGGAGGAACGCCCCTTGCAGCGCATCTTCGCGATGGAGCCAGTAGAGGCAGAGCACGCCAAACCCCAGCGAAGGCAAGGCGCTGAGCAGAATGGAGGCCGTGACGAGGCCTGTGAGTGGCTCGATCGTCCGCAACAAGGCCGTATAGGCGATCTTCACGCGATACATCGACAATTGGGACTGGAAGTCCGCGGGGTTCTCCCATTGGTTCCGGTTGTAGGGATTGCTGTATTGAAGGTGATAGAGCTGGGACTCGCTGGCGCCTTCTGTGATGCGCTGCCAGGTTTGGGCATGGAGTTCCGCAGGATCGGAGTAGCGATCCTCAAGCGCGGTTGCGACATAGGCGACCATGTCCCAATTGTAGTCTGGGCGGACAAGCGCGTAGACCGAGATCGCCAGGCAGACGAGTGCGAAGAAGACGGCGGCGAGACGATCGAGAAGCGTTTTACTCCCCGCTGCCTGGATCAGGCGTTTTGCAAGCCCGGTGTGCAGGGCCCATCCCGCCAATGTGCCTTGTAGTGCGCTCATTGTCTTCCCCCGTGCGTATACTACCCCTCATCCGACCTCGCTTCGCGAGGCCACCTTCTCCCACAAGGGGAGAAGGGGGAGCTTGGCATATAGGCTTCTGCAAATCGCCGACGCGGACGATTGGCGCGAACGGTCCTGCCAGCCTTCCCTTCTCCCCTTGTGGGAGAAGGTGGCCGCGCGAAGCGCGGTCGGATGAGGGGTGTGCCCCCTGCGCCGCCTCCTAACTCACCTGGCTCTTCACGAAATCCTTCACGATCGCGACGATGCCGCGGCCGAGTAGGCTGTCGAGCGCGTCGACGAACCGGTCGACATGTTCGCTCGTACAGATCAGCGGCGGTTCGAGGCGGATGACGTTGCGGTTGTATTCCGTGAAGGCGACGAGTACGTCGTAGTCACGCAGCAGCAATGCGCCGACAAAGCCTGAGAGCGAACCTTTGAGCTTGTCGTCCAGGACGCTCACCACGGGACGCAGCACCATCGGCAGCGTCTGCGAGAAGTCATGAAATTCGAGCCCGACCATCAGGCCCTTGCCCCGCACGTCCTTGATGATTTTCGGATACTTCGCCTTGAGCGCGAGCAGCCGGTCGAGCAGATAGTCGCCGACTGCCGAGGCGTTGTCGATCAGCCCTTCATCGTAGAGGACGTTCAGGGCCTCGATCGCCGTGATGGAAGCTTCGCCGATGCCGCCGAAGGTCGCCGCCGCGTGGATCATCGCCGTCTTCGGCGTGCCATAGGCCTTCATGTATACATCACGGCTGGCGATCATCGCGCCGACCGCCGCCTTGCCGCCGCCCAGCGACTTCGCCAGCGCGGTCACGTCGGGCACGACGCCATAGTGCTCGAAGGCGTAGAACCGGCCCGTCCGGCCGTAACCGCACTGCACTTCGTCGGCCACCCAGATCACGCCGTACTGGCTGCACAGCGCCCTCAGCCTTTGCCAATACTCGGCCTCGGCCTGGATGATGCCTCCGCCGCCCTGGATCGTCTCCAGCACGATCACGCCGATCGCAGGATCCGACTTGAACGCGTTCTCGACCGCTTCGATATCGCCGAAGGGCACACGCACGGTGTTGTCGACGAGCTTGAATTCGCCGCGGTAGAGCTGCCCGTCGGTGATCGACAGGACGCCTTTCGTCTTCCCGTGAAAGGAATTCTCCGCATAGACGATCTTCGGCCGCTTCGGCCCGGCGGCACGCTCCGCCACCTTGATGGCCGCCTCCATCGCCTCCGATCCGGTCGAACCGAGGAAGACCATGTCGAGATCCCCGGGCGAACAGGCGGCGAGGTTGTGGGCGAACGCCGTCGCATATTGGGACATGAAGGCGATTGCGATCTCATGCCGCTTCTCGTCCTGGAACTTGCGGCGGGCGTCCAGGATCTTCGGATGATTATGGCCGAAGGCGAGCGAGCCGAAGCCGCCAAAGAAATCGAGGATCGCGCGGCCGTTCTGATCGTAATAATACATGCCTTCGGCGCGCTCGACCTTGATCTTGTGGAAGCCGAGCAGCTTCATGAAATGCAATTGGCCGGGATTGACGTGGGCCTTGAACAGCTCGGTCATTTCGGCCACGCCGAGCTGCTTGGCCTGCTCGACGCTGATCAGCTTCGGCTTGGAAATCCCGTTGCGCGGGGAAACGCTCGTGGCGGCACCGAGCTCCGCCGGTTTGGTCATGACGGTCATTGGTCCCTCTCCCTCACTCGGCCGGCACGTGGCTCGGGGCCACGGCCTGGCCATCCTTCTTGGCGCGATATTCCCGATAGGCAGCGATCAGCATGTCCTCGTCGCGGTACTGCGGCACCCAGCCGAGATCACGCTCGGCCTTGGAGACGTCGAGCACGCACATCTCGTCGGCGATGAGATATTGCTCGGGGTCCATGATCGGCATGTTCAGGCGATCGAGCAGGTCGAGCGTCCGCTTCACCGCCCAGGCGGGCGTCGGCAGGAGAAACGATTTCGATCCCGCATCCCGGATCAGGTCGCCGAGCAGCTTGCGCACGGGCGGCGGATTGAGCGAGCCGAGATTGTAGGCCTCGTTCGGAACGCCCGCCTTCCAGGCGAGCCTTGCTGCCTCCGCGCAGTCGAACACGGAGATGAACTGATAGGGATTCCTGCCGGATCCGATCATCGGCACAGGCAGGTTCCAATCTATGAGCTTGAACAGCTTCGCCAGGATGCCGAGGCGACCCGGGCCGATGATGAGGCGTGGCCTGAACAGCGAGATCCTCATGCCCTTTTCGCGCCATTCCGCCGCGAGTTCCTCGGTCTTGAGCTTGGACAGGCCGTATTCGCCGAGCGGTGCGGCCGGATGATCCTCGGTCTGGGGCCAGACATGGGTGTGGCCATAGATCATGTCGGTCGTGTAGTGGACGAGTTTAGGCGCTCCAGCCTTGTCCATGGCCCGGATGATGTTCTCGGTCCCGTGATAATTGACCGGCCAGAAGAAATCGTGGCGCTTGGCTCGCACCTGGATCGGCGACAACATCTTGGCCGAGAGATTGTAGATCATGTCGTCGGGCCGGATGCCGACACTCTCGACCGCGGTTGGGTCGGTCACGTCGCATTGTACGAAGCGGGCTTGCCGGTAGTGCGGGAGTTCGCTCTTGGCGATATCGGCGACGATCACCTCCTCGCCGTCGGCCAGCAGTTTCGGAGCAAGGTGGCGGCCGACGAAACCATCGCCGCCGAAGATCACATGTCTCATCGAACGAGCTCACTTGTCTGGATTGGAGTCTTGGCATCGCTTGCTGCAGCATGGCCGCTGCCGCCCTGGGCGATCAGCACGGTGCCGATGCAGATGAAGCCGATGCCCGCGATACGGAATGCGTTGAGGTCTTCGCGGAAGACGAAATAGGCGAATATCGCCACGGCGACATAAGCCAGGCTCAGGAAAGGATAGGCGAAGGAAAGCTCCACCTTGGACAGCACGTAGAGGTGCGAAGCCATCGAGACCACGAAGGTCAGGAGACCGGCGAACACCCAGGGGCTGAACACGATCTGCAGAAGCTTGACGACCGGGTTGACGCCCTCGAACGAGATCGGTCCGAGCGTGATCATGCCCTGCTTCAGCATGAGCTGCGCAGCGGCATTGGTCATCACAGTGAAAAGTATGAAGACGATGTATTTCATTCACCACCCACCCGTCTGTATTTCTGATACAAAATCCGGAAAGATTTCATGAAAGCCGGATATTGCTTTCGATCGATTGACACCCGCCCCATTTACTGACCGCCTTTCACTCCGCTGCGAGCGCCTGGTCCGGGGCGGGCAGGCGCAACGCCGTGCGTGCCCAGAAGGCTGAGAGGAAGGCGGGGTCACGCATCGACTCCAATTCATGCCAATCCGGGAACGAGGCGGCGAAGGTCGCGGGGCCCATGCGCGCGTCCTTGTAGGGGTTGACCGCGCCACCGGCCGCGATCGTGATCCGATCGAGCTCGGCGAGCAGCGCTAGGGTCGGCGCACCGCCGTTGGGGAAATCGAGCGTCAGCGTATAGCCTGGACGCGGGAATGAGAGGAGCGCGGGCGAGCCGACATCGCCGAAGCGTTTCAGCACTGTAAGAAATGACCCTTGTCGGGCCTCCCGTGCGGCCGCCAGCATTTCAGGGATCGCTTCGCGAGCAGGCCCGAAGGGGATCACGCTCTGATGTTGGAAGAGGCCGCGCGGCCCGTAGAGCCGGTTCCAGTTTCCGACACCGTCGAGCGGAAAGAAGAAGCTCTGATAAGATGTCTGCCGAAGGCCCGCTCCCCTGCCTTTTTTCCAGTGATAGGCCGCGTTGAAGACGGACAGGAAGGCCCGGTTGAGCACGCTGACCGGCAGCCGGAACGGCACGGAAAGAAGCGTCCGCGAATCCCTTGCAGACCTCGCTCCATGCTGCGCGTGGTTGCCCGTCATGAGCAGGCCCCGGCCGGCTTTTCTGCCGGTCGCCAGTTGATCGATCCAGGCGACGGCGTATTCATTGGCCTCGTCGGCGGCTTCGGCCAGATCGAAATATTCGCCGAGATCGCGGAAACGAGCCACCGTCTCGGCGACGTCCAGCGACGGTACGGGCATGAGCCTGATCGTGGCGGACAGGATCAGTCCCGTGAGCCCCATCCCACCGATAGTCGCCGCGAACAGCCGGGATTCGGACGAGGTCGAACACTGCCGGATCCGGCCGTCGGAACGGAGGAGACGCAGGGATTCGACATGCCGGCCGAAGCTGCCCCGGCGATGATGGTTCTTGCCGTGGATATCGTTGGCGATGGCTCCGCCGAGCGTGACGGATTGCGTTCCCGGCACCACCGCCGGGAAGAAGCCATGGGGCGCAGCGCAGGCAATGATGTCGCTCAGCAGCACTCCCGCCTCTGCCTCGAGCAGCCCTGTCTCGGGATCGAAGGACAGGATGCGGCTCATGCCGCGCATGTCGACTACGGTTCCGGAGTGGGCTTGGCACGAGTCGCCATAGCTACGGCCGTTGCCATAGGCCAGGAACGACCGGCCGCAGAGATCACCTGCCTTGAGCGCGGCAATCGCTTCGGCTGGAGAGAGCGCCTGTCCGGCCGGTGGCGTCGCAAGCCCGAAGCTGGGATAGGTCGAGAGGCTCATGGCATGGTGCTCGCGACGAACAGCAGCACTGCCCCGATGCCGATGACGAGCTGGCTTCTCCAGTCGCTGACGATGAAGACGACAGGATCGTCATGCATCTCGTCGCGACGCGCCAATATCCAGACGCGCATCGTCAGATAGAGCACGATCGGCGCCAGCGGCCATACCATCCAAGGATGCGGATAGAGCTCCCGGACGGCCTCGCTGTCGATGTAGAGCGCCAGGACCAGGGCGGCCGAGAAGGCCGCCCCCATGCCGGCCTGCGCGATGATATCCTGGTCCTCCGTGCGGTAGCCGCGGCCCGCTATGCGTTCCTTTGCCGGAAGAGGCGTGGAACGCAGCTCGACATAGCGTTTGACCAGCGCCAGCGACAGGAAGAAGAAGATCGAGAAGGCGAGCAGCCAGAATGACACGTCCGTGCCTGTCGCGGCGGCCCCAGCCAGGATGCGGGTCGTATAGAGGGCGGCAAGCGCCAGCACGTCGATCAGGAGCATGCGCTTCACCGACAGGGAATAGGCCGTCGTGCCGATGAGATAGGCGACGAGAGCGCCCCAGAAGAGCGGCGGCAGGAAGGCTGCCGCCATGGTGCCGATCACCAGCAGGACCGCAACCGCGCCAAGCCCGAAGCGCATCGTCAGCAGCCCGCTGGCGAAAGGCCGGTTGCGCTTCGTGGCGTGCCTGCGATCGAGCGCCAGGTCGAAGAAGTCGTTGAGGATGTAGACGGCCGAAGCCATGGCGCTGAACGAAACGAAAGCGAGCAGGCAGGCCAACAGCATACCGACGTCGAAATATTCATGCGCCAGCACGACCGGGACCGCGATCAACGTGTTCTTCAGCCACTGGTGGGCACGCAGCATCTTGACGATCGTCCGCCAACTCGGCTTCGCCGCCTCGACCAACTCGCAGCCGCGCTCGGCCTGCCAGCGCGCCGCCGGACGGTCAGGCGCGACAACGATCGCCGCCCGCGCGGCGTCGAACACCGCGAGGTCGTGGCGGCTGTTGCCGGCATAATCGAAGCCACCGTCACCGTAGGCCTCGACCAGTTTCGCCTTTTTGCGCTCGGAAGTGATGTTGTTCGGCCCGTCGGTAGCGATGACGCGATCGAAGATGCCCAGATGTTCGGCTACCGCCTCGGCGAATTTGCGAGGTGTACCTGTTGCGAGCACGACCTGACGCCCTGCCGCGCGTTCCCTGCGCAGCCGCTCCACCAGCGCTGTTCGATAAGGCAGGAGCGTCGCATCGATGTCGACGCGCGAAGCGATCTCATTCTTCAGGCGCGCCGGACCGCCGATCGCGAGCCACAAAGGTGCCATGAACAGGAAAAGCGGGTTCTTCCGAAGGAGGAGAAACAGGCTTTCCCAGAGAAGATCGGTCGCGATCAACGTGCCGTCGAGATCGACAGCCAAAGGTACCGCCGCCCGGTCCGATCGAGCATCCATCGTTGCCACCCCTCAACACCCCACGCCGCTGCGCGTGGGACCGTCATAAGGGGCACATTGCTACCGATGGTTAAATCGGGCTCTTCGCCAAGCTGGCAAAGGACTATTTCCGGTTGCAAGGTTAACCGGCGATTTCCGAAAATGATAAAGGCCGGGCAATTGGCCCGGCCCGCAATTGGAAGATAAGGCCCTGTTACTTGATCCTGGCGGCGCCGCCCGAGATCTCCACGATCTCAGACCCGGTCAGAGCTTGGCGATCGCCGTTCGGCATGGTCACGAAACAGCCGTTCGCGCAGAACTCTACGGTTTCGCCGGCCCCGATCGTAAGCTCGTTCCTGCCGCCGTTCTCGGTCACGATGAGCGTGTGCGGCTCGGAGTCCAAGTTGACGGCACTGGCCGCCATCCCCATGCCGCTTGTCGCCAGAAGCCCGGCCAGCGCGAGGCTGATTTTGTTCATTGCGGTATCGGTGTTCCCACCGCCTCTGTTGCACTGAGAAGGGGCTTTCGCGGCCTTCTTGCAAGGGACCTTATAGGACAGAGATGCTGAACGGCAACTGAATGCCCCGTTCAGCCTCCGGCAGCCAGAAATACCTGCAGTCCGGCTCGGTTTCAGCTCAGATCCGGGTCCGGTTTTCTGGTTCTATTCCGGCCCCTTGCTTTCCGCGACGCGGCGGCCGCAACCTGGGCCGCAGCCTTGTCCTTGTACTCCATGAGCTCGGCATCGGCCTTGTCGTCATCATGCGGCCATTCGCCGTTCGAAGCCTTCTCGACCACGGCACGTGGGGTCGAGGGGATTTCGATATTTTCGCGGTCGAACGTCTCCAGGATCGCAAAGCGGATATCGTTGAGAACCGAGTTCTGGTTGAGGATGTCGGCGACGAACAGTCGGATCTCGAACTCGAGCGCGGCCGGGCCGAAGTTCAGGAAGATCACGAACGGTTCGGGATTCTTCAGCACCAGAGGGTGGCTCTTGGCGATCTCGGTCATGACTTCATGCGCACGTCTGGCGTCCGACCCGTAGGCCACATTCACCCGGATGTCGACGCGACCCAGCCTGTTCTTGTGCGTCCAATTGCCGACCGAGGAGTTGATGAGCTCCGAATTGGGCAGGATCACCGTCTGACGCTGGAACGTCTCGATTTCGGTGGCACGCACGCTGATCTTCTTCACCGTGCCGCTCACGGTCCCGGCGACGATCCAGTCGCCGGCCTTGAACGGACGTTCCGCGAGAAGGATCAGGCCCGAGACGAAGTTCGACACCACATTCTGCAAGCCGAAGCCGATGCCGAGGGAGAGCGCGCCGGCAACAAGCGCGAGGTTGGAGAGGTCGATGCCCGCGGCCGACACGCCGATGAGCCCCGCCAACGCGACGCCCGCATAACCGACCGCCGTCCGTATCGAGTTTCGCACGCCCGCATCGACCTTGCCGCGCGCCATGACGGAGCCGTCGAGCCAGCCCTGGAACCAACGGGTAAGGAAATATCCGACGATGAAGACGACGATGCCGGTGAGGATTCCCGTCAAAGAGAAGGAAAAGGACCCGATTTTTATCTCGGTCGCGAACTTATAGACGAAACCGGTGATGTCACCGAGTTGAAACCCCCACAGTATCATGATCAGCGGCAGGCCGATGACCACGACGAAGATGTTGACTGCGATGCTGACGACAAGCCCGAGTTGGTCGAGCGTAGCTTCATCGAGCTTGAAGAACCGGCCCAATCGGGCGCCGAATTTCGTATTGACGAAGGCGCCCTCGTCCGACATGGCCCGAGACGAGAGAAAGCCGATATACATGGTGGCCAGAACCGCACCCGTGACGACGATCTGGGTCGACAGGAAGCGCGCGAAGCCGAGGTAGCCGAGAAGCGAGGCCACGACGGTCACGCCCCCCAGAAGGAAAAGTGCGTAGCGAAGAAGCGCGGGCCATCGCCGTGGCCGGCCATCCTCGTCGACCGACGGCTTCACGAGCCCGATCATGACGACCAGAGACCCGGTCAGCACGGTCGTGATAAGGCTCTCTCCAACAGTCAGCGCAAGCGGCGAACTCTGCACCTGATAGACGCTGCCCAGGAAATAGTCGATGCCGGTGAAAAGCGCCGTGGCGAAGACCAGCCAGTGCAAAAGCCGCGCGGCTCGGGTGTCGACTTCGACCAGGCGCCAATTGGGCAGGTTGGGCGAGAACACCGCGCGCCCCAGCCGGTCCACGAAGAAGACGATGCCGATAACGAAAAACAGCGTGGAGAGCATCACGCTGATATCGATGCGCAGCACGCCGAAATAGTCATAGAGAAGGTAAGTCAGCGCCAGAAAGGCGCTGACGGCCATGGTTGGAAGGAGGGTCGACCAGAACGCCACCGAGAGGCGGCTGAGATAGGACGGCTCCTCCACCAGCGGGTCCGGATCGAAAAGGTCACCGAACAGACGCCGTCCGCCGAAAAACAGCACGACGGCCACAAGCAGCGCAAAGAACGTGGCAGCCAGCATCGACTGCCACTTGTACTGGATGACGAAACGCAGCCATGAAGAAACCGTGTGGTAGAGCCGCGTGGCTTCGCCATAGGAGGCGCTTGCGACCTCGCCGAGCAGGGTGGGATTGATGTCGTAGCGCTTCGTCAGGAGGCTCTGGAACAACTCGCGACGTATGTCGCCGATATTGCCGACGAGGCGATTGACACGGATCGACTGATCCTCCGCCTGTCCAAGCAGAGCATTGATTTCGGCCTTCTGCTCGGCGAGCGACCGGCGCTCGGATGAAACGACTTCCGGTTCGGGCGGCTGGCCCTCGGCGGGCGCCGCGCCGAGTTGCCCGAGCCTGGTGTTGATTTCGTTCAGGCGCGGCCGGAAGGCGACGCCACTGCCCAGCAATTCGCGGCCGATCTCTTCCAGCTGGGCCCGTAGGTCCACGAGATGGGCGTCGTCCTGGGTGTTTGCCGCGACGTCCTTCTCGAGACCGTCGATGCGGGCGGTAAGCCTGGCGATGACCTGCTGTTGCGCCGCGACGAGATCGGGCTCGGTCGTGGCGCCATTCTGCGCGCGAACGAGCGACGCTTGCATGGCGACTGTCATCGCTACGAGAATAACGGCGAAGAAGCGAAAGAATCTGATCGGCATGGTTCGCGACAGGCTGGAGCCTTTATGTGTCGGAATAGAGTTGGCCCTAGATAAAGCGGGAGATGGTCGGGAGCAAGTCGACACGGCGGGCTTGTTAAGCGAGGTCGGCCATGCGAAAGGCGGTGGCGGAATATTGGCCTTGAGGGGACGGGGGGCCCGATAATGTGCCGCATCGTCCGAAACGGATTCTTCAACGATGGCGGAATACTCGGTCTTTTCGTTGCTCCGCAACGCGCTCAACGGCAACCGTGACTGGAAGCCGGCCTGGCGCAAGCCTGAACCCAAGCCGGCCTACGAGGTGATCGTCATCGGCGGCGGAGGACACGGCCTGTCGACCGCCTATTACCTCGCCAGGGAACACGGCATCACCGACGTGGCCGTGCTGGAAAAAGGTTATCTCGGTTCCGGCAATGTCGGCCGCAATACCACGGCCGTGCGCTCGAACTACCTTCTGCCGGCCAATACGCGCTTCTACGAGCATTCGATGAAGCTCTGGGAGAACCTTTCCCACGACCTCAACTACAATGTGATGTTCTCGCAGCGCGGCTGTCTCAACCTCGCCCATACGCCGGCACAGCTCGACGACTATGCTCGGCGCGGCAACGCCATGCGCCACGAGGGCATCGATGCCGAGCTGATGACGCCGGCCCAGCTGGCGCGGGAAGTGCCGGGCCTCGACCTCTCCGCTTCGGCCCGGTTCCCGATCGTCGGTGGGCTGATGCAGCGCCGGGCCGGCACTGCGCGTCATGACGCCGTCGCCTGGGGCTACGCACGTGGGGCCGACCGCCGCGGCGTCGACATCGTGGAGAACTGCGAAGTGACGGGGTTCCTGCGCGACGGCGATCGTGTCGTCGGCGTGACCACGACGCGCGGCGAGATCAGGGCCAGAAAGGTGGCCGTCGCCGTGGCCGGCAGCACGGGACATGTGATGCGGCTCGCCGGCATCGACCGGCTGCCGATCGAAAGCCATGTCCTGCAGGCTTTTGTCTCCGAATCCCTCAAACCCATCGTCCACACCGTCCTGACCTTCGGCATGGGTCATTTCTACATGTCGCAATCGGACAAGGGCGGGCTCGTCTATGGCGGCGACATAGACGGCTACAATTCCTACGCCCAGCGCGGGAACCTGCCGATCGTCGAAGACGTGATGAGCGAGATGCTGGCGCTGTTCCCGAGCCTTGCCAGCGTGCGGGTGCTGCGCTCGTGGGGCGGCGTCTGCGACATGTCCATGGATGGATCGCCGATCATCACGACCGGCCCGCTGCCGGGCATGTATCTCAATTGCGGCTGGTGTTATGGCGGCTTCAAGGCCACGCCCGCCTCGGGTTTCGCCTTCGCCTGGACGATTGCCCGCGACGAACCCCATGAGATCAGCGCTCCCTTCACCCTCGACCGCTTTCACCGGGGCCTGGTGATCGACGACAAGGGCCAGGGGGCGACGCCCAGATTGCACTAGGCTATCCATCCATGCCGCACAACGTCACCCAGGAGGTAACTCCATGCTGATCTCCTGCCCCTATTGCGGGCCGCGCGACGTCTCGGAATTCACCTATCAGGGCGATGGCAATCGAGGGCGACCGGATCCGGCTTCCACCGACCAGGCCGAGTGGAACGCTTATGTCTATGATCGCCTCAATCCAGCCGGCGACCATAACGAAATCTGGCAGCACTCCGGCGGATGTCGCAGCCACCTCGCGGTGATCCGCAACACCGTGACGCACAAGATCTCCAGCATTTCCTTCGTCCGCAAGCCGGGAGCGGGCGCATGACGGCGCGGCGCATCGACGGCGGACGCATTGACCGCAGCCGCGCCATCCGCTTCACCTTTGATGGGCGCCCCTATTCGGGGCATCCCGGCGACACTCTCGCTTCGGCTCTCCTTGCCAACGGCGTTTCGCTGTTCGGCCGCTCGTTCAAGTATCATCGTCCCCGCGGTCTCCTCGCTGCCGGCGTCGACGAGCCCAACGCGCTGGTAACGGTGCTGCGGGGCGACAGTCGCGAACCCAACATCCCGGCCACGACGATCGAGCTTTACGACGGCCTCGAAGCAGTCAGCCAGAACCGCTTCCCGTCCCTCGCCTTCGACATCAGCGCCATCAACCAGCTGGCAGGAAAATTCATGTCGGCAGGCTTCTACTACAAGACCTTCATGGGTCCGGTGATCGGTCCGCTGAAGGGCACGCGCTTCTGGATGTTCTGCGAGTATTTCATCCGACGCGCCGCCGGCCTCGGCCGCGCCGGCCTCGTCGCGGACAAGGCGCGTTACGAACGCATGAACGCCTTCTGCGACCTGCTCGTCGTCGGTTCGGGACCGGCCGGCCTGATGGCGGCAAAGGCGGCCGCCGATCAAGGACGACAGGTCATGCTGGTCGAGCTCGATCCGCGCTTCGGCGGATCGACGAACTGGTCGGGTGAGGTCATCGACGGAATGGCGGCCGCCGAATGGGCGGAACTGATGGTGCGCGACCTTTCTTCTCGGGCCAATGTACGCCTGCTGCCGAGAAGCACCGCCTGGGGATATTACGACGACAATACGATTGCCGTAGTGGAGAGGGTCACCGACCACAGGGCGGAAGCGGCCGAAGGCGAGCCGCGGCACCGCCACTGGACGATCCGCGCCGGCAATGTCGTGCTGGCGATGGGCGCGCTGGAGCGACCACTCGTTTTTCCCGGAAACGACCGGCCGGGCGTGATGCTGGCGAATGCCGCCCAGCGCTACGCGAACGAATTCGGCGTGCTCGCCGGCGAAAGGATCGCCGTTTTCACCAACAATGACAGCGCATATCGCGCGGCGGCGGCGCTGAAGGATGCCGGCTCCACGATCGCCGCAATCGTCGACATGCGCGAATCCGTTTCGGACGCGGCGCACGCGATCGCCGCCAGGATCGAGACCGAACTGCTGGCCGGCCATGCCGTCGTCGACGTGGAGGGCGGTAAGACGATGACCGGCATCAAGGTCCAGAAATACGATGCCGCCTCTTCCGCTCCGTCGGGCGATCCCCGCAACATTGACGCAGATCTCCTGATCATTTCCGGCGGATGGTCGCCGGCGATACACCTTGCGAGCCAGGCGGGCTCCAGGCCGGAATGGGATCCGGCGCTGCAGGCCTTCCTTCCGCCGAAACCGACGCAAAGCTGGATCGGTGCCGGAGCATTCACCGGCACGTTTTCGACACGCGGCGCCCTCGAGCAGGGTCGCAAGGCAGGTCTTGCTGCGGCTGGAGTCGATATTCCCCTCGGAACCTTGCCGGAGGCGGACGAAAGCGATCTCGATCCACGCCCGGCTTCCACGCTCGAAGTGCGTGCCAAGGGCAAATCCTTCGTCGATTTCCAACACGACGTGACAGCCGACGACGTGAGGCTCGCCCATCGCGAAGGCTTCGTCTCGGTCGAGCACCTCAAGCGCTATACCACGCTCGGCATGGCGACGGATCAGGGGAAAACGTCGAACGTGCCGGGGCTCGCAATCATGGCCCGGGCGCTGGGCAAGGCGATCGCCGATGTCGGCACCACGCGTTTCCGGCCGCCCTTCACGCCCGTTTCGATCGGCGCGCTGGCCGCCGAGCGTTACGGCCACCTGAAGGCGGAACGGCTGACGCCCATGCACGACTGGCATGTCGAGAACGGCGCCACCATGTATTCCGCCGGCCTGTGGTTCCGCCCGCAGATCTACGGCCTTCCCGGCGAGACCGTCGAGCAGGCCTATGTCCGCGAAGCGAGGGCGGTGCGCGAGAGCGTCGGCATCGTAGACGTTTCCACGCTCGGCAAAATTGCGGTCAAGGGGCCGGACGCGGCGACGCTCCTCGACCGCGTCTACACCAATGTTTTTTCGACGCTTCCCGTCGGCAAGGCACGCTATGGCCTGATGCTGCGCGAAGACGGCTTCGCTTTCGACGACGGCACGACCTGGCGGCTGGGAGAGAACGATTTCCTGATGACCACGACCACCGCCAATGCCGGCAAGGTCATGCAGCATCTCGAATATTTCCTGGACGTCGTCTGGCCTGACCTCAAAGTCGCCGTCACGTCGGTCACCGACGAGTGGGCGGGAGCAGCCGTTGCGGGCCCGAACGCGCGCAAGGTCCTGGAGGCCTGCGTCGGCAAGGCGGCGGTGGACAATGCCGCCCTGCCCTTCATGGGGATCGTTCACGGCGAGATCGATGGCGCGCCGGTGATGGTCTGCCGCCTCTCCTTTTCCGGTGAGCTGGCCTATGAGGTCTATTGCGGCGCCGGCTTCGGCACCCTTGTCTGGGAAGCATTGCTGGACGCGGGAAAACCCTTCGGCATCGTGCCTTACGGCCTGGAGGCGCTCGGTACGCTTCGCATCGAGAAAGGCCATGTCACCGGAGCCGAGATCGACGGCCGCACCACGGCGCGGGACCTGCACCTCGACTGGATGCTCTCCAGGAAGAAGCCTTTCATCGGGTCGGCCATGATGGATCGCGAAGGTCTTGTCGACCAGGACCGCCTGCAGCTTGTCGGCCTCGTCGCGCTCGACAATAGCGCGCTCTACGGAGGCGGGCATGTCGTGGAGAAGCTGGATCGCCATCGGCCACACGATTCCCTCGGCCATATCACGGCGACCTGCTATTCGCCGGCGCTCGGCAAATACATCGCGCTTGCCCTCGTCAAGGGTGGCAAGTCCCGCCTGGGAACACGGACATATGTCTCCGATCCGCTGCGCGACCGTTTCGGTCCGGTCGAGATCGTCAGTCACCACTTCTTCGACCCTGAAGGGACGCGCCTGCATGATTGAGCCGGTTTCACCTCTCCTGCCGGTCTGGCAGCCAGGCATGCATGGCAACCTTGATGCCGGTGCGGCCGGCGTCGTCCTGACCGAGACGCGGCCAGGCTCGATCGCCGAGATTACGGCCTGGCCCGGGTCCGAGAACGAGGTCCGTGCCATCATCGGGAAAATCACCGGCCTGGTCCTCCCGGACGAGCCAGGTGGCGGAGCTGCAGGCGCGACCAAGGCAGCCTTCGGCTTTGCGCCGCGACGCTTCCTGGTCATCGACCAGGCGACAGGAACGGATGGCGAGCTGGTCGAGGCGGTCGACGATCAGCACGGGACGGTGACGCCCCTCTCCCACGGACGCACTGCGATCCGCCTGTCTGGCCCGAAATCCGAATGGGTCCTGGCGAAATTGTTCGCGATCGATTTCTCGCGCCAGGCGTTTCCCGTCGGTTCAGCCCGCGCCACCGCGCATCACGACATCTTCGCGCAGATCCAGCGCACGGGTGAAGACCAGTTCGACCTCTATGTCTTCCGCTCCTTCGCCCGGAGCTTCTGGACGACGTTATGCCATGCCGCGGCTGAAGTCGGTTATGAAGTGAAGTAATACCGCGGGGATAAGGATTGGCGTCGGGCAAGCCCCTCATCGGCCTGCCGGCCACTTCTCCCCGTCAAGCACGGGGAGAAGATCGCTGTGATCTCCACCTTCGCCAATCATCAACGTCTCCGACTGGCGAAATCTAAGCGGCCGGCGTCTCTCTCCCCGCTTGCGGGGAGAGATGTCCGGCAGGACAGTGAGGGGCAACTCGCGACCGGTCAAGATCAACGCCAATGCGATGACACACCGAGTGTCAGAGCCGCTCGAGGTTCAGGAAGCTTGCATCGCCTTGCCAGGCTTTGGACAATTGCTCAGCGGCCTTGCTTTCGGCCGCCGCATCGCCCTTCGCTTTTGCGGCCTGCTGAAGGCCATAAAGCGCCCAGGCGCTGCCGCGTGATCGCTCGAGCGCGGCTTTGAATTCCTTCTCGGCTTCGTTGGGATGACCGGTCTTCAGCAATGCCGCTCCGAGTGACTGCCGGACCGGATAGTACCAGTATGGAGGCTCCATATAGGGGATCGTGTCTTCGGTCTCGGCGGCCCTCTTCCAGAGATCGACGGCGGAGCTGTCGTTGCCTTCGGCCTGTGATGCGCGCGCCAGCACGACATTCTCGGCGACCTCCAGGACCGGGCGGGCCGGAATGGCCCAGGCGTCCATGACGGACCAGTCCGTTTCCTGGGCAATCCTGTGGATCGCCTCGGCCTCCTTGCGGGCGCCGGCGACATCTTTCTTAGCCGCGGATGCCGCGCCGCGCGCGTAGTGCCACATCGCCTTCACATAGGGCGGCGCGCCAGGCGGTTCCGGCATGGCAAGAACGGTGTCGGGGTCGCCGTACTGTGCCCAAGCGAAATAAGGGGCCGCCTTGACCGGCTGCGCGATCGGAATCGCGGCGACGACCTCGTTGGTCAGCCACTTGTCGAGCTTCTCGGCCTCTTCGAGCACCGTCTTCCCGTCTCCGAGAAGCTGCGCCGACACCAGCACGAAATGAACGTTATGGGAGTAGTAGCCGATCGGGTAGACGCCGGCCGCGCCTGTCCGGCTGATATAGTCTTCATCGACTTTGGAGGCATCCTCATTGGACTTGAGGGAGTCGGCATAGCGGCCGACCCGGTAATAGATGTGGCTCGGCATATGCACGATATGCCCGGCACCCGGCATCAGCGCCGCCAGGCGGTCGGCATAGGCCTCGGCGCGCTCCGGCCGATCCGACGCCTCCACGAGATGAATGTAGAGGTGGATCGCCCCGGCATGCTTGGGATCTCTGGCGAGAACGCTCTCCAGTCGCTTCTGGATGTCGGCGGCCCTGCCTTTGGGTTCCTTGCCGCCCGGCTGCCAGTAGTCCCAAGGCTGGGTGTCCATCGCCGCCTCCGCGGCAAGGACCGCCAGATCGAGATCGTCCGGATATTTGTCGGAGAGAGCCGCCGTCGCGTCGGCAAAGGCCGCGTCGAGCTTGGGCCTCTCGGACGCGGGATCCTCCGAATAGCGGGTGGCCACCGCGGCGATCAGATCCTTTTCCTTCTGGCTTGCACCGTCGGCAAGGGATTGCGCCTTGCGAAGCGCAGCGATGGCCGGCGCGTTAGCCTCCGGATCCATCGGAGCATTGATGTTCGGCCCGAGGACAAGCGCCTCGCCGAGGAAACACATGGCGCAGGTCGGATCGAGCTTCTGGGCCTTGCGGAAGGCGCGCCTTGCTTCGGCATGGTTGAAGTTGGCCGCCAGCCTGAGTCCCTGGTCAAAGTAGCTTTGCGCTTCCGGGCTCTTTGTGGTCACCGGGTATTTCAACGAGCCGAGGTCACTCCACAGTGGCGGATCGCCTTCCTCATAGGCCTTGATGACTTCGCCGATCTGGGCCGAAGCCGGGAGGTTGGCGACACGACAATGGGGTGTTTGGGCAGTGACGTCGCCGGCCTCGGCCAAGGAGAGATGCGCAATTCCAGCACCAGCACCGAAGCCGACGCAAAGAAGCGCGGGCAAGCCTGCAACTTGTAGAAGATTGGGAAAACTCATGTTCTCCTCCCACATTTCTCGTGAGCGAACAGAATTTCGTTCGACCGATACAATAATTTTTATGGTCTTCCAAAAAATAAGCTTTCTCAAATCAAATCGCCGTTTCAACTATTCCGAAGACAGATGAATTTCAGCAACCTAATTGTGCGCCAATTCTCCCGAAGAAGTGCATACGAAATAATACAGCGTTGCAGAGGGCGCTCGCGAGCGGCACCACCGACCCCGAACTACACCGCTGAGACACGACCCGAACCGGTTGAGTCACGCGGTAGGGAACCATCACAGCCCTGATCTGTTGGGCCAGGAAGGAGTGGCGTAATGACCGAATTCCTATGGCTTTTGCTTGTTGCTGCAGGGCCGGTGCTTCTCGGCGCGGCTGCGGCCTACGCACTTCTCAACCGGCGGCGACTGACGCCAAGCGAGAAATCCGCCCAGAAACGGGGCACCGAGAAGCTATATCGTGAGCGCGACGTTTCCCACCCACGGTGATCGCTGATCATATTCACCCATCTCGCACGCGCGAGTGCATAAGTCCGCTTGAACATGCACGACATGCGGCCTGGCTAGCGAAGCCGGGCATTACAGAACGGAGTGCCGCTCCGTTAGCGCCGCGCCAGACCGCCGCTTCGTCCTGAACGCGTCCGGCTGGCGCCGGGCGCGGCGCGGCGAACCATGAATTCGGCCGAGAGCGCTATCAGGCGTTCGCTCCGCCGTCGACGGTGAATTCGGCGCCGGTGACGCTCCCAGCCTGGGCGCCAGTCAGGAAGGCAACCATGGCGGCAACATCCGCTGGATCTCCGAAGCGTGGAATCGCCATCAGCGCGCGCTGCCCATCGGCGCCGGGACCGCCGGCCGGGTTCATATCCGTGTCCGTCGAGCCGGGATGGACGACGTTCACGGTGATGCCCTTCGGTCCGAGATCGCGCGCCAGCCCCTTCGTCATGCCGATCAGGGCAGCCTTGCTCAGGGAGTAGAGGCTCAGCCCCTCGCCGGGCACGCGAATCGCCATATTGCTGCCGATCGATACGATCCTGCCCCCCTTGCCCATGTGCGCCGCGGCTGCCCTGGAGGCGAGAAACGGAGCCCGAAGATTGATAGCGACGGTCTTCTCGAAATCGTCGAGCGTCAGCTCCTCCACCGGAGCCGCATGGAAGATGCCGGCATTGTTGACCAATATGTCCAGCCGGCCGAAATGCTCGATCGTTCGCGCCACAGCAGCCTCGATCGCATCGGCATCGAGATTGTCCGCCTGGATCGCCAGCGCCCGTCCATCGGTCGCCTCGATATCGCGGACCACTTCGGCGGCACGATCGGGCGATTGCGCATATGTCAGCGCCACCGAGGCGCCGTCTGCCGCCAGCCGGCGCGCGATCGCGGCACCGATTCCGCGGCTGCCGCCGGTCACGAGCGCCACCTTCCCCATTAATCCGGACATGTCGTACTCCATTTGTGTATTGATCGATACATATTTGGTGACAGGCTTGCCCGATGCGGTCAAGCAATTTATTTATCGATCGCTACAGAAGGAGACGCGATGGCTGAAAGAGGCCGCCCACGTGCATTCGACAGGAGTTTCGCTCTGGCGCGGGCGATGGAATTGTTCTGGGCCAAGGGCTATGACAATACTTCAATGAGCGATCTGACGGCGGCGATGGGCATCAATTCGCCGAGCCTTTACGCAGCCTTCGGTTCGAAGGAGGCATTGTTTCGCGAGGCCGTCCGGCTCTATGGCCGGACCGAAAGCCCCGAGATCTGGCAGGCTATCACTGAGGCTGCGACGGCCAGGGATGCGGTCGCCGGCTTCCTGCACACGACTGCCGACGCCTTCACGAAGCCGGGCAAGCCTGCAGGCTGCCTTGTCGTGCTCGGCGCTCTTCACGCCAGCGACACGAATGCGGGCGTATGCCAGACGCTCAGGGATCTGCGCGCGGAAAATGTGACCACGCTGCGCGAAAGGCTCGACCTTGCCGTCGCCGCGGGCGAGCTTCCCTCCGGACTCGACAGCGCCTCCGTCGCGGCCTTTTACGTGACCGTCCAGCAGGGCATGTCCATCCAGGCGCGCGACGGCGCGGGCAGGGAAATGCTCCATGCCATAGCCGACGGGGCAATGGCCGCATGGGACAGGTTGGTCGGGCGATGAGCGATCAGATGATCACTTCAGAAACTTGACCCATTCTTCCTGGGGTGCCCGCTCGGTTCGGAAGTTGTTCTCCGGCTTCGAGGTATCCTCGTAGCCAAGCGCGATGCCGCAAACGAGGATCTCCTCGTCGGCCATGCCGATCACCGGCCGGATTTGCTTGTGATAGGGCGCAAAGGCCGCCTGGGGACAGCTATGCAATCCCCGCCCCCGTGCCGCGATCATGATGTTCTCGAGGAACATGCCGAGGTCGATCCAAGAGCCCTGATTCAATCTTCGATCGATCGTGAACAGCATGCCGACGGGCGCATCGAAGAAGATGAAGTTCCGGTCGTGCTGTTCGCGCATCCGATCCACTTCGCGGCGTCCGATACCGAGCGCGGAATAGAGACCGAAGCCGACAGTCCTGCGCCGCGTCAGATAGGGCTCGAAGAATTGGTCGGGATAATATTTGTACTCGTCCCAGACCGCCTTCTCCGCCCGGACACCGGAATTGAGAATCGCGTCGGCGATCCTGTCCTTCACCGCGCCAGTGGTCACATAGACCCGCCAAGGCTGCATGTTGGTGCCCGATGGCGCGCGGGACGCCACGTCCAGGATTTCACGTATGGTGGCATCGCTGACCGGATCGGGCAGGAAAGCGCGCACGGACCGTCGCGACGTGATCGCCTCATCGACGATCGCCGCCTCGTCCATAAGATCATTTTTTCTTTCCGGTGCGAGCATGATTCAAGACTTTCCGCAGTCCGGATTCCGACCCCTGACGAACTTCCCCCGTGAGCAGCCTTTGCACGAGCCGCTTTCATACCGCAAGCAAATCTTGCGCCCTGTGAAATTTACATTGATTTTTTCACGAACCCGTCACATATGAAATTCCTGCTTTCTTTTTCATGAGGCTGCCATGCCGTCACGACCAGCCCTTCAGGACGCGGGAGAAGCGCCCGAAGGCGCAATGCTGGCGGGCGACATCCGAGCCCTGCGCAAGGCGCGCGGCCTTACGATTTCCGAAGTCGCCATCCGTCTCGGCCGGTCGGTCGGCTGGGTCAGCCAGATCGAACGTGGCCTGTCCGTGCCGTCGCTCGGCGACCTCAGAGCCCTTGCCGGCCTCTTCGGCGTGCCGCTCAGTCTTTTCTTCGCACACGACGTCGCCGACGATGCGGAGCGCGGCGTGATCGTGCGCGCCGGACGACGGCGCATCCTCGGCACGAGTGATTCGGGTCTGGTGGAGGAACTGCTCTCGCCGGATCTTGGGGGGAGCTTCGAGCTCCTTCGCTCCGTCTTCGCGCCGGGTGCCGAACTTGCCGACTTGGCCAATCGGCCGACGGAAGAAGCAGGCTATATCGTCTCGGGCCGTTTCGACATCGAGATCGCCGGAAACTGGCACCACCTGGCGGAAGGCGACAGCTTCCGTTTCAGCAGCAAGCCGTTTCGCTGGAAAAATCCCGGCACTGAGCCGGCAGTGGTCATCTGGGTGGTGTCGCCGCCTGTCTATTGAACCTGGAGGGAGGAGCAATGACTGATTTGCCAAGCACGGCCCGCGTGGTGATCATCGGCGGCGGCGCCGTCGGCGTCTCGTCCCTTTATCATCTGGCGAAGGCCGGCTGGACCGACTGCATTCTTCTCGAGAAGAACGAGCTCACGTCCGGCTCGACCTGGCACGCAGCCGGCAACGTTCCGACCTTCTCTTCCTCCTGGTCGCTGATGAACATGCAGCGCTATTCGGCTGCGCTTTATCGCGGCCTCGCCGAGGAAGTCGGTTATCCCATGAACTATCACGTCACCGGTTCCCTCCGGCTCGCCCACACGGATGAGCGCATGCAGGAATTCCAGCGCGTCAAGGGGATGGGCCGCTATCAGGGCATGGCCATCGATGTAATCGGACTGGACCAGATCAAGGCGCATTATCCCTTTATCGAGGCGCATGAGCTGAAAGGCGCCCTTTACGATCCGAGCGACGGCGATATCGATCCGGCACAGCTCACGCAGGCGCTCGCCAAGGGCGCCCGCGACCGGGGCGCAAGGATCGTGCGTTTCTGCCCGGCCACGGCCGTGGGCAGGAAAGGCGGCGACTGGATCGTCACGACGCCGCATGGCGAGATCGGCTGCGAGTATGTGGTGAACGCCGCCGGCTACCGGGCGGCCGAAGTCGGCAGGCTGTTCGGCCGCAACGTACCGATGATGGTGATGAGCCATCAATACATCCTGTTCGACGAGATCCCCGAGCTCGCCGCGTGGACACGCGAGAACGACCGGAAGCTGCCGCTGCTGCGCGACGTCGACACTTCCTATTACCTGCGCCAGGAAAAGAACGGCATGAATCTCGGGCCCTATGAGCGCAATTGCCGCGCCCATTGGGCAAGCCCCGGCGATCCCATGCCGGACGACTTCTCCTTCCAGCTCTTCCCGGACGATCTGGAGCGGCTCGAGCACTATCTCGACGACGTGGCCCGCCGGGTGCCGATCCTCGGAACGGCCGGCCTTTCGAAGGTCATCAACGGCCCGATCCCCTACACACCCGACGGAAACCCGCTGATCGGCCCGATGCCGGGCGTGCCCAAGGCATTCGAGGCCTGCGTCTTCACCTTCGGAATCGCCCAGGCCGGCGGCGCCGGCAAGGTGCTCGCCGAATGGGTGACCGAAGGCCGTACGGAATGGGACATGTGGTCCTGCGACCCTCGCCGCTTCACCGCCTTCGCTTCGGAAAAGGACTATTGCGTCGCCAAGGGCATGGAGGTCTACGGCCACGAATACGCGATCCAATTCCCGCGCCTGGCCTGGCCGGCCGGCCGCAACCGCAAGCTCTCGCCGATCCATGACCGGATCGCGGCGCTGGGCGCGCAATTCAACGCCTACAACGGTTGGGAACGGGCGACGTGGTACGCAAAACCCGGTGACGACGTTTCGGAGCTGGCGGCGCAAACCTTCGGGCGATCCGGGCCGTGGGAGGAACGCGTCCGGCAGGAATGCCTGACGGTGCGCGACGCCGCCGGCATCCTGGACCTGCCCGGCTTTTCGCGATTCAGGCTGCAAGGCAAAGGCGCCCGCGACTGGCTGTCCACCATGATCACGGGCAACGTGCCGAAACCCGGCCGGATCGGCCTCGCCTATTTCGCCGACGACGCTGGCCGCATCGTCACCGAAATGTCGATCATGGCGCTGGATGAGGATTTCTTCTTCCTGATCACCCCGGCCGTGGCGGAACTTCACGACTTCGAGTGGCTAGAGAGGCATCTTCCCCAAGGGACTCGAATGTCTCTACAAAATGTCACAGACAGTTTCACATGTCAGATCCTCACCGGCCCGAACTCGCGCGACATTCTGGCCGAGATCACCGAGGCCGATCTCAACCTGCCCTGGCTTTCACACCAATCGGTCCGGATCGCCGACCGCTGGTGCCAGCTCGTCCGGGTTTCCTTTGCCGGCGAACTGGGCTGGGAAATCCATTCCAAGCTCGACGATACCGCAGCGATCTTTGACGCCGCATGGGCGGCCGGCCAGAAACACGGCTTGAAGCCGTTCGGGATGTTCGCCCTCGACGCGCTACGCCTCGAAAAGGGATATCGCGCCTGGAAGCAGGATCTTTCGACCGACTACACCGTACTCCAGGGCGGCCTCGAACGTTTCGTCGCTTGGAACAAGCCCGACTTCAAGGGAAAGGCGGCGCTGCTCGACGAGAAGCAGCAAGGCGTGAAGAAACGTTTCGTCACGCTGCTCGTCGAGGCTGGCGACTACGACGCGCCGTACATGTCGACGCTCTGGCATGACGGACAGATCGTCGGCGAGACGACGTCGGGAGGATGGGGCTACCGGCTGAACAAGTCGATCGCGCTCGGCATGCTGCGCGCCGACCTCGCCCAACCCGGAACGCAGGTGGAAATCGAGATCTTCGGTCAGCGCTACCCGGCGCTGGTGCAGGAAGACAAGCCCCTCTGGGATCCAGAGAACGCACGCTTGAGAGGATGACGTGCCCGCGCGTCTCTGCCCCTCGCCGGAAGTGGCCCGAAGAGCCGGATGGGGTGGCGCTGTTTGACACCTTCTCCGCCCTGCTATGCTAGGCGTTTCCCCCATGATCACGAGAAAGCACCGTATGCCCCATCCCTCCTCCCGCATCACCGGCATCATTCCATCCGGCAAGGACGGCTGGGAGGTCCATTTCTTGGCCATGACACGCAGGCAGGCCGGCGAGGACATCATCATGCTGTCCGTGGGCGACCATGATTTCGACACGCCGTCCGAGACGGTGGAGGCTTGCGTGAGAGCCGTTCGCGACGGTTTCCATCACTATACCCAGCTTCCCGGCATTCCGAAGCTTCGCAAGGCCATGGCCGACGTTTCGACCCGCTCGACCGGCTGTATCACCGACAAGGACGAGATCATCGCCACGCCCGGAGGCCAGGCGGCACTCTACGCAGCCGTTCAGGCCGTGCTGGATCCCGGTGGCCATGCGATCGTCGTGGCTCCCTATTACGCCACCTACCCCGGCACGTTCCGCGCCGCCGGGGCCGGTTTCACTGTCGTCGAAACCCGCGCCGAGGACGGCTTCCAGCCGAATGTCGCAGCGATCGAAAAGGCGGTCGAGCCGAACACGCGCGCGATCCTCATCAACACGCCGAACAATCCGACCGGGGCGGTCTATACGCGCAAGTCGCTCGAAGGCATTGCGGAGATATGCATACGCCACGATCTGTGGCTCCTGTCCGACGAGGTCTACTGGACGCTCGGTGGCGGCGAACACATTTCGCCACGCTCCTTGCCCGGCATGGCGGAACGCACATTGGTCCTCAACTCGATGTCGAAAAGCCACGGCATGACCGGCTGGCGCATCGGCTGGGTGACCGGTCCGACGAGCCTGATCCGGCAACTGGTCAGCCTCAACCTCGTCACCACTTACGGCCTGACCGACTTCGTCTCCCATGCCGCCACCGAGGCGCTCGAAAACGACTATGGCGTGAAGGAAATCGCCGAGCGATACGCGGCGCGCCGCACCGTCTTCCTCGACGCCGTGCGCGGCATGAACGAGGTCACCGTGCGAGGCTCGGCCGGTGGCATGTATGTCATGCTCGATGTGCGTGCCGTGGAGCCCGATTGCGAAAAATTCGCCTGGGCCTTCCTAGAAAAGGAAAGGGTCAGCGTGATGCCGGGCATCAGCTTCGGCGACGCCGCCAAGGGCCATGTCCGCATCAGCCTGTGCCAGCCCGAGGACATCCTGCGCGAGGCGGCCGAGAGGCTGCGCCGTTTCGTATCAACCCATCGGAGCAAGGCCGCATGAAGCCGATTCCCGCAAAGGCGCGCGCGGTCATCATCGGCGGCGGCGTTTCCGGCTGCTCGGTCGCCTACCATCTGGCGAAGTTGGGCTGGAGCGACATCGTGTTGCTGGAACGCAAGCAGCTTACCTCAGGCACGACCTGGCATGCGGCGGGATTGATCGGGCAGTTGCGCGCTTCGCAGAACATGACGCGTCTCGCGAAATATTCGGCGGACCTTTATGTGAAACTGGAAGCCGAGACCGGTGTCGCCACCGGAATGCGTCAGGTCGGATCCATAACCGTGGCCTTGACCGAGGAGCGCAAGCACGAAATCTATCGGCAGGCTTCGCTAGCGCGCGCCTTCGATGTCGACGTGCGCGAGATTTCGTTGGCCGAGGTGAAGGAGATGTATCCGCATCTCAACGTCTCCGGCGTGGTCGGCGCGGTTCACCTGCCGCTCGACGGCCAGTGCGATCCCGCCAACATTGCCATGGCGCTCGCGAAGGGCGCCCGTCAGAGAGGCGTGGGGATCGTCGAGAATGTGAAGGTGACGGACGTCCACGTCAGGGACGGCCGCGTCACCGGCATCTCCTGGGAAAGCGGTGGCGAGCGCGGCACGATCGACAGCGACATCGTCGTCAACTGCGCCGGCATGTGGGCGCGGGAATTGGGCGCCCGGAACGGCGTCGCCATTCCCCTCCATGCCTGCGAGCATTTCTATCTCGTCACCGAACCCATTCCCGGCTTGTCTCGGTTGCCGGTGCTGCGCGTTCCCGACGAATGCGCTTATTACAAGGAGGACGCCGGCAAGATGATGCTGGGCGCCTTCGAGCCCGTCGCCAAGCCGTGGGGCATGGCTGGCATCCCGGAAGACTTCTGCTTCGACCAGTTGCCGGAGGATTTTGCTCATTTCGAGCCGATCCTGGAGATGGGCGTCAAACGCATGCCGATGCTCGGAACCGCCGGTATCCATACCTTCTTCAACGGGCCGGAGAGTTTCACGCCGGACGACCGCTACTATCTCGGCGAAGCGCCGGAGCTTCGCGGCTACTGGGTGGCAGCGGGCTACAATTCGATCGGTATCGTCTCGTCGGGCGGCGCCGGCATGGCGCTCGCGCAATGGATCCATGACGGGGAAGCACCCTTCGATCTCTGGGAAGTCGACATCCGTCGCACCCAGCCCTTCCAACAGAACCGTCGCTATCTCCGGGAGCGTGTCTCGGAAACGCTTGGGCTGCTCTACGCCGACCATTTCCCCTATCGGCAAGTCACGACCGCCCGTGGCGTCCGCCGCTCGCCGCTGCACGAACACCTGAAGGCGCGTGGCGCCGTCTTCGGCGAGGTCGCCGGCTGGGAACGCGCCAACTGGTTCGCGCGCGACGGGCAGGAACGCGAGTACCGCTACTCCTGGAAGCGACAGAATTGGTTCGACAACCAGCGCGACGAACACCTGGCGGTGCGCAATGGCGTCGGCCTTTTCGACATGACCTCCTTCGGCAAGATCCGGGTCGAGGGGCGCGACGCTCTCGCCCTCCTGCAGCGGCTTTGCGCCAACGATCTGAACGTCCTTCCTGGCAGGATCGTCTACACGCAGATGCTGAACCGCAAAGGCTGCATCGAAAGCGACCTCACCGTCTCGCGGCTTTCCGAAACTGCATTCCTGCTCGTCGTACCAGGGGCGACGCTGCAACGGGATTTGGCATGGCTGCGCAAGCATCTCGCCGAAGAATCCGTGGTGATCACCGACGTGACCGCCGCTGAGAGCGTCCTTTGCCTGATGGGACCGAGGTCCCGAGAGCTGATCCAGAAGGTGAGCCCGAACGATTTCTCAAATGAGACCAATCCCTTCGGCACGTTTCAGGAGATCGAGATCGGCCTGGGTCTAGCCCGTGCCCACCGTGTCACCTATGTCGGCGAGCTCGGTTGGGAACTCTATGTACCGACCGACCAGGCAGCCCATGTTTTCGAGGCCATCGAGGCGGCAGGCGAGGAATTCGGCCTGAAACTGTGCGGACTTCACGCGCTCGATTCCTGCCGCATGGAGAAGGCGTTCCGCCATTTCGGCCACGACATCACGGACGAGGACCACGTGTTGGAAGCGGGCCTCGGCTTTGCCGTGAAAACCGCCAAGGGTGATTTCGTCGGCCGCGACGCCGTGTTGCGCCGAAAGGACGAGGGCCTGTCGCGCCGGCTCGTCCAGTTCAGGCTTGCCGATCCCACCCCCCTCCTCTTCCACAACGAAGCGATCGTTCGCGACGGCCGGATCGTCGGCACGATCACCTCTGGCAATTACGGTCACCATCTCGGCGGCGCGATCGGGCTGGGCTACGTACCCTGCCGGGGCGAAAGCGAAGCCACGCTGCTTTCGTCCTCCTACGAGATCGAGATCGCCGGCGAACGCTTCGCGGCCGAAGCGTCGCTCATGCCGATGTACGATCCGAGGGCGGAGCGCGTGAAGGCCTAGAGCGCTCCTGCCATAGCTGTTTTCCCGTCAGGGCCTTGTGTTCTATTTCGCAAGCCGCTCGATGCGGGACTGCATGGAGCTTGCGGCGTTCTCCGGCGACTTCAAGCCGAGCACGGCCGCCTGCGACTCCTCCCGGAAGATGGCCGCCACTTCGATTGAACGCTCGAAGGATGACGGGATCACCTGCGCGATTGTCAAAGCCTCCGATTCGGCCTTGGTGTAGGGAAATTTCTGCTGCAGGCGAGGATCCGAATAGGCGGACGGATCCACGGGTCCGTTTCCGTTCATGGCGATGCGGATCGTGGCCTCCTTCGTGGCCAATGCGCGCATCAGTGAGTAAGCCAGATCCTTGTTCTTGGCATTGCGCGGAATGGCCATCGACCAGATTTCCGTGATGGCGGTGCCCTTCGGATTTGTGGCCGAAGGCGTCACCACCACATCGATCTGCCCGGGAAACTTCGAACTGTCGGGATTGTTGTAGACCGAGTAGCGCGCGAACGGATCGATCGCCATGGCAGCTTGGCCGTTCTGCATAGCAGTGATCACGTCGTCGATGGTCATCGTCGCATAATTCTGCGCCAGCACGCCGTCCTTGTAGAGCTGAGCCATGGTCGCCAAGCCCTTCACCATTTCTGGGCTATCGGCAGTGACCTTGCCATTCTCGTCGAACAGCCGCGCGCCGAATGCTGAAAGGAGAGTCAGGACCGCGACGTGTTCGTCGCCGGAATTCATGACCAGTCCCGCCACTCGCGTGCCGTCCGGTCGGGTATAGCTCATCTTGCGGGCGGTTTCGATCAGCTCGTCGAGGGTCTTCGGCGCATGGTCCACTCCCTGCTCGGCAAACAGCGTCTTGTTCCAGTGCAACCCGGTCGTGGCATGGCGGAACGGGATTGCGGTCAGGTGCCCCTCATAAGTCAACGCCTTCTTCATGGGGTCGGGAATAGCATCGAGAATCTCGATCGGTTCCGCTTTCAGGCGATCGTCCAATGGCTCGAGCAGAGCGGCGATACGCGGCGTATGGAACTTGTTGATCACGAATGCCAAGTCGACCGAGCTCTCAGCCAGCGATAGTTCGCGCCCAAGACGATCATGAATCGGATCGATATTGCCGGTCACCCAGTTCAGTTCGACTGAATTCGCCTTTGCCCATTCACCGGCGACGTCGCCCCCACTCGTCCCGGCGACGAGCCCGCGCGCCACGTTTTCGTGCACCTTGTGGGAAAGGACGGTGACCGTCTTGGTTTGTGCCCCCGCCACCGAGAGACAAAGTCCGGTGCAAACCGTCACACCGGCGGCCAGAACCATACGCCTCGTAAATCTCATAACCACTCCTCCATGTCTGATTGTCAAGAAATTGGATCCATTGGTATGGATCCAATCAGGAAATGAGCCTTTGGTCAATTGCCTCTCGCAACGCGGGGCGGCTGGACAACGAGCAGAACCATGCCTAGCATTCTTGGATCCATGATTGCGGATGTGTCCGCCTAGAGCTGGAGGTCGATGCGTGGAACGGGCGGTGCGTTTTAAGAGTGCGGCGGACTACGCCACCTCCGAAATCCAGCGTATGATTCTGGCCGGCGAATTGCCTGCGGGAGAGCGACTGGACCAGATTCGGCTTGCCGAGCAGCTCGACGTCAGCCGTCATCCTGTCCGCCAGGCGATCGAACGGCTGGCGGAACGAGGATTTGTCCAGCTCAGCCCCCATCGTAGCGCAATCGTAACGGCACATTCCGTCAGCGATCTCATCGAGCTCTACTCTCTGCGCGAAAAGCTGGAGGACATGGCGCTTCGTGCGAGCTGGCCTGCCCTCGCGACCGGAGGAATAGCGGAACTGGAGGCGATCCACGCGCGGCTCGCAGCGCAGGATTCCCAGTCCGATATCGAAGGCTACATGCATGAGAACAGGGCTTTTCATCTGCGCTTCTATCGCGATTGCGGCAACCGCCATCTGCTGCGCACGATCGCGACGCTTTTCGACCTGTCCGAGCGCTATCAGCGGACGGCCCTGAACACCGAGCGGCGACAAAACCAGTCGCGGGAAGAGCATGCCGCGATGATGGATGCTCTTCGCGCCAAGGATCTGGAACTCCTGAGCGAGCGACTGAAGGCGCACAACCGTGGAACCCAGGAGCAGGTCTGCGCCCTGCTCACCGCGAACGGGTCCTAGCCCGTTCCTTTCAGCGGGTGCCGTCCAGGATCGCACCCTGCTCGCGCAAGGTCTGGCGCAGGCGACCGACCGGAATGTCGCGCAGATTGGCGTGATTTGTCTGTCCGGCAGCCATCGCGGTCAGGCTGCCAGCTGCCTGCCCCATGGCCATACAACTGCCCATGACGCGGGCCGATCCTTGCGCCTCACGGCTGGCGGAAAGGCAGCGCCCCGCGATGACCACATTATCGATGCCTTTCGGCAGCAGGCTTGAAAGCGGTATATCGTAGGAACCGCCATCTGCCACCGGAATGCGGATCTGGCCGGTTCCGTCCTGATGAATGTCGACATGGTGGCAGCCCTTGGCAACGCCGTCGTCGCGTTTTCTGGCTTCCAACACATCTTCCGCCGTAAGAATGTAGTCGCCGACGACGCGCCGCGTTTCGCGTATCCCGATCCGAGGCGACATTCCCGAGATACTTGCCGCACCGAAACCGGGAACCGAATTGCGCAGGAATTCCGCGCATTGGAACACCTGGCCGGAGAGAACGCGCAAGGCAGTTGCGACATTGTCCGTTCTCGTCGGATCATCGAGCGCAATGCGCGTGGCGTTGATGCATACCTCGCGACGCACATCCGAGGTCGGCTGGATCATCACCAGCGCGGTCGGGAACATCTGCCCTGTCTGGATGGCGTTGCCGAGCAGCGGGCCATCTCCCTTGAAAAATACGCAGGGCTGGCCTTGGCGATAGATTTCCTCGGTGATCTCGCGATCCGTACGTCCCCCGCGTATTGCATCGCTCTCGCCGACGGCCACGCATTCCGGATGATCCCGGACGTAAGACAACAGCGCCTCGCCGTCCACATTGGCCATTCGAAACATCATCGACATGGGCTGGGGCTTCTCGTCCCGCCCCACGCTGAGCATCTCCGCGCCGGCCATGGCACAGAGGTCTCCGTCGCCGGAGGCATCCACAAAGGCGCGTGCGGAGAGCAACTGCCGCCCTGCCTTGTTGCGGACGATGACCCCGGAAACCTTGCCGCCGGTCTGGACGACCTCCTCGGCGAAGGTCTGCAGATAAACGCTTACCCCGGCATCGAAGACCAGACGGGGAATGGCGATCTTCATGATTTCCGGATCGTAGGCGACGTACTGGATCAGCCGCCAGTCGTTCAGTTTAGCCACGAAGCCGCCCATGCCACGGCAAAGCTGCAGCAGGTCGTTGAGGACCCCTCCCACAGTGTCCTCCCCCCGACCGTTGATGGCGCCGTCGACGGTCATTCCCGTCAGCAGTTCCCCACCGAGCATCTGCCCTGCTTCCACGAGCGCCGTCCTTGCCCCGTTTCGCGCCGCCGCCACTGCGGCGGCAATTCCGGCGCTGCCTCCCCCAAGCACGATGACGTCATAGTCTACGTTCTTCACGATCGGTCTCCCTTCGTTGCCGCGTCGAAGAGGTTATTGCAATCTTGGATCCATGATGCAATATGCTTCATGCAATCGAATGAAGGGAGGAGCCATTGCAGTGGGGCAAGCTCAACATCGCGGGGAGCAACAAGGACCAGAAGCAGGGGGATGCGGCAATCAACGATCCCGCGACCGGTGCGCCCATCGGCTATGTGCCCGCCATGTCCGCCGAAACGGTACGTTCCGCGATCGGCATGGCGCATGATTCGCTTGCCGGGTGGTCGGCAACCGTGCCGCAGGAGCGGTCCAGAATATTGCGACGCCTCTCGCAATTGATTGCCGAACATGCCGAGGATCTTGCTCATCTCCTGACTGCGGAGCAGGGCAAGCCCTTGGCCGAAGCGCGCGCCGAAATCGGATCTGCGGCCGGCTATTTCGAGTTTTTCTCCGAGGAAGCGCGCCGCTTGAACGGCGAAATCATTGCTTCGCCGCGTGCTGATAGCCGCCTCCTCGTCACGCACAAGCCGATCGGGGTTGTCGGTGCCATTACGCCATGGAACTTCCCGGCATCGATGGTCGCGAGAAAGCTGGCACCGGCCTTGGCGGCCGGCTGCACCGTCGTCCTGAAGCCAGCACCGCAGACGCCGCTTTCAGCGCTGGCGATGGCCGAGCTGGGTCGTCAGGCAGGGCTTCCCGAGGGCGCCTTGCAGGTCGTCACGGGAGATGCGGCCACGATCGGCGCAGTACTGACGGGGGATCCACGCATCAGCTTCCTGAGCTTTACCGGCTCGACGGCCACGGGCCGCCTCCTCTACCAGCAATGCGCCGGAACGATAAAGAAGCTCGGGCTGGAACTGGGCGGCCACGCACCTTTCATCGTTCTTCCCGATGCCGACATTGAAAAAGCGGCAACGGCAGCCGCGGCGGCCAAGTTCCGCAACTCCGGCCAGACCTGCGTCTGCCCGAACCGGTTCTTCATCCACGAGGCGGTCTATGCCGCGTTTCTCCAGCGCTTTCTCGTCGAGGTGGACCGGCTTGTCCCGGGAGACGGACGCGACCCGAAAAGCACGCTGGCTCCTCTGATCGATCAAGCAGCCCTCGTGAAGGTGGAGCGTCACGTGTCCGACGCATTGGGCAAGGGCGCAAAGCTGACCCGCGGCGGCCGCCGCGCGCCCATCGGCGGAAACTGGTACGAAGCGACAGTGCTCGAGAATGTCGGACCGACGATGATGGTGTCCTGCGAGGAAACATTCGGTCCGGTGGCGGCCTTGAGCAGCTTCACCGATCTTGATCAGGTCAAGGCCTCGGTCAATGCGTCGCAGTACGGCCTGGCCGGTTACATCTGGGGGCGCGACATCGCAATGTTGCTGAAGACCGCCGAGTCGCTGGAACTCGGCATGGTCGGGATCAACGCTATCCATCTCGGAATGGAAATGGCGCCGATCGGTGGCGTCAAGCAATCCGGACTTGGCCGCGAGGGGGGACATGTCGGAATCCTGGAATATTGCGAGCCGCAATATCTCCTGCTCGGCGTATAGCCGGGGCCCGGCCGGCTCGCTCATGACGACAACCAATCACAAAACGGAAGATACATGCACAGTCGGCCGCGCCTGACCACTTGGCTCTACATGTCGCCGCTCCACCTGCTCTTGCTCGCCATCCTGACGATACCCTCACTATATGTCCTGTGGCTCAGTTTGAACGAGTCCAGTTACGGAACCGGACTTACATGGGTGGGGCTCGACAATTACCGAGCGGTCTTTGAAGACGGTTACTTCTGGCGAGCAGCGGTCAACACGTTCTTCGTTGTCAACGGCGTGGTCTATGTCGAGCTGCTGCTGGGGCTCGCGCTCGCAACACTGTTCGTATCCGGCGTCCCCCTTCGCGGCTTGATGTTCGCCTGCGTCCTGATGCCTTACGCCATCTCCGAGGTCGTGGCTGTCCTTGTCTGGAAAATGATGATGGATCCGAGCGTGGGCGCCATCGCGCGAAGCCTCGAAGGCATGGGCTTCGGCATGCTGAACTGGAGCGCTTCGCCTGTCATCGGGCTGACGCTGGTCGGCGTGATCAATATCTGGACCCACCTGCCCTTCACGTTCCTGATGATCTACGCCGGACTCCTCGCGATCGACTCTTCGCTCTACGAGGCAGCGCAGATCGACGGCGCCACACGCTGGCAGCGCTTCATGCGGATCACGCTGCCTTTGCTTGTACCGACGCTCCTGATAACGCTTATCTTCCGTCTCATCTTCGCCTTCCGAATGTTCTCGGAAGTTTGGCTGCTGACCAAGGGCGGACCGGCGCGCATGTCGGAGGTCCTCGCCGTCTACCTCTATCAGCACGGTTTCCGTTACGGCGATTTCGGCATCGCCTCGGCCACGGGGTGGATGATGGTGCTGGGCTCCCTCCTGCTGGCGTCCGTATTTCTTCTTGCCATGCAGCGCAGCATGAAGGGCGCATGATGCAGACGACTTTCTCACCGCTCGAGCGGATCGCTCGCGGCCTTTTCCTGGCCTTCATGCTGGTCTGGTCGATCGGGCCGATTCTCTTCATCGTGATGTCGTCGTTCAAGCGCCAGGTGGATATCTTCACCTACCCGCCGAAACTCGCCTTCACGCCGACCGTCGACAACTACTTCAAGCTGGTCAGCCAATGGCAAGGTTTTTTCAACGCCATGGGAAACAGCTTGATCGTGGCGCTGGGTGCCACCGTCCTTGCGGGCGCCGTCAGCTTCCTCGGCGGATATGCCTATTCGCGATATCGCAGCAGGCTGACCTCATGGATGGCGGTCTACATGATCGCGGTCCGCGTGCTGCCACCGATAGTCGTGACACTGCCCTTGTTTCCTGTCGTCGACCGGCTTGGCCTCAGCGACACCCACATCGTGCTGATCCTGCTTTACGCGACGTTCTGGGTGTCGCTGAACACAATGATCATGAAGAACTTCTTCGATCAGATTCCTTATGAATTGGATGAGGCAGCCTATGTCGACGGCGCCAGCGAATGGCAGTTGGTCAGCCGCATCCTCGCGCGCCTGACGCTCCAAGGCATGGCGGCAGGGTCGATCTTCGTCTTCGTGTATGCCTGGAACGAGTACCTCTTCGCATTGATCTTCACCACCAACAACGCCAAGACCGCGCCGTTGATCCTGAGCGAGCTCATGGGAGCGGTCGACGGTACGGAATGGGGCGTGCTTTTCGCAGGGGTGACGCTGCAACTCATGCCCGTCGTGCTGCTCGTTACATTGGCGCGTCGCTATCTGATCGCCGGCCTGACGGCAGGAGCGGTGAAGGGCTGAGACAGCATCGCAATCCATGCAGCCAGGCGCTCCCTCGGATCAAACATCATGAACAATCCCGAAACATACGATTATATCGTGGTAGGAGGCGGCTCCGCCGGCTGCCTGCTTGCCGCCCGCCTCAGCGAGGATGCCGGCACCTCCGTGCTCCTGATCGAGGCCGGCCCCCGGGATCTTAACCCCTGGTTGCACGTACCGTCGGGTTTCTTCAAGACCATCAACAATCCGCGCTACGACTGGCGGTATGAAACCGAACCGGAGCCGGCGCTCAACAACCGCCGTATCGCGTGGCCGCGCGGGCGCGTTCTGGGCGGATCGAGCGCGATAAACGGACTGATCTACATTCGTGGGCATGCGGACGATTTCAACGACTGGGCGCAACGAGGCAATTCCGGATGGGGTTGGGCCGATGTTCTTCCGGCCTTCCGGGCGGTGGAGTCGCAGGCACGAGGCGCCAGTGAGTTCCACGGAGCCGGTGGGGGCCTGGGCGTCGAAGACCCGGCCGTGGGATTGGAGCTGGTCACCCGCTTCATCGAGGCTGGCAGGCAGGCCGGACTGCCCTTGAATGACGATTTCAACGGAGCCGGCCAGGAAGGGGTAGGCCGCTTCCAGCTCACCACGAAGCATGGCCGTCGTTCTTCCAGTGCCCGCTCGTTCCTTGCAGCGGCCGCCCGCCGACAGAATCTGAAAATCCTCACCGGCGTTGAAGCCGAGCAGTTGAAACTGGAGGGAAGCCGCGTCACCGGCATTCGTTGTCGTCGCCACGATAAGGTTCTGCATCTGCGTTGTCGCAGGGAAATCGTCCTGACCGCGGGCACCATCGGCTCCACGCAGATCCTTCAGCTTTCCGGCATTGGAGATCCCGAACGACTCGAAGCCGTCGGGATAACGCCGACACACGCCCTCCCCGGGGTCGGGCGGCACCTTCAGGACCATCTGCAGTCGCGTCTGGTCCTGCGCTTGAACCGCCCGATCAGCCTGAACAGCTTGACCCGCGGGCCATCTCGAAAACTGCTTATCGGCTTGGACTATCTCCTGCGTCGCAAGGGGGTGCTGAGCTTCGGCGCGTCCCTGGCGGGAGGCTTTGCCCGGACGCGACTGTCGCCGGATCGACCCGACGTGCAGTTTCACTTTCAGCCGCTAAGCCTCGACAGCTACGATGGCGGGCTGCATCCCTTCCCGGGCGCGACGATTTCCGCGTGCCAGTTGCGGCCAGAAAGCGAGGGAACGATCTTCGTTGTCTCGCCCGATCCTGCGGTCCGTCCCGAAATCCGCGCAAACTATCTCGCGACCGAGCGCGACCGGCTCACGATGGTCGAGGGATTCCGCTGGACGCGTCGTATCGCGTCGGCTCCCGCTCTGGCAGAGATGGTCGCGGAGGAATACCGGCCCGGTCCGGCGGTCGAGAGCGACGACGAGATCCTCGACTACATACGGACGACCGGCAGTTCGATCTATCACCCCAGCGGCACATGTCGGATGGGCCCCGACCCCGATCGCGGTGATGTCGTAGACTCGCGCCTGCGGGTGCACGGGCTGGCGGGAATCAGGGTGGCGGATTGCTCGATCATGCCGCGGCTGATCTCCGGCAATACCAACGCGGCAGCGATCATGATCGGCGAGCGCGCAGCCCAATTCATACGGGAAGACATGGCGGCAAGCATTGGCGGCGCCGTGCCGACGACCACACCAAGCTCGCACGGAATAGGGAGATTTGCATGACAGAGGTCAAACTTTCCGGCATCCGGAAATTCTATGGCAAGCTCGAAGTCATTCCCTCTCTCGATCTGCACATCGAGGATGGCGAGTTCGTGGTGCTGGTCGGCCCATCGGGGTGCGGCAAGTCCACCCTGCTGCGCATGATCGCCGGCCTTGAACAGATCGACCACGGCGATCTTCTGATCGCTGGCAGGCGGGTCAACGATCTGTCTCCGAAGGAGCGCAACATCGCCATGGTCTTCCAGAACTATGCGCTCTACCCTCACATGACGGTTCGAGAGAACATGGCGTTCTCCCTGCGGCTGGCCAAGGGCGACAAGGCGGTAATCGACAAGCAGATCGGCAGGGCGTCGGAAATCCTCGGACTCGCGCCGTTGCTCGACAGACTGCCGCGGCAGCTTTCCGGCGGACAGCGCCAGCGCGTCGCCATGGGCCGCGCCATCGTGCGCGACCCCGCCGTGTTTCTGTTCGACGAACCGCTCTCGAACCTCGACGCCAAGCTGAGGGTGCAGATGCGAGCCGAAATCCGCCGCCTTCACGACAGGCTCGGGGCAACGACGATCTACGTAACCCACGACCAGATCGAGGCCATGACGATGGCCGACAAGATCGTGGTGCTGCGGGACGGCACGGTTGAGCAGGTGGGCCGCCCCATGGATCTATACTTCAGGCCGGCGAACCTTTTCGTTGCCACATTCCTTGGGA
This sequence comes from Mesorhizobium sp. 1B3, assembly GCF_050958605.1. Lineage (NCBI taxonomy): Bacteria > Pseudomonadati > Pseudomonadota > Alphaproteobacteria > Hyphomicrobiales > Phyllobacteriaceae > Mesorhizobium > Mesorhizobium sp. 1B3. The sequence goes on from NZ_JBJHDO010000012.1 coordinate 163,608, forward strand.
GCCCCGAGATGAACCTGTTGCCCGCTACCCGCGATCCGGGAGGCTTTGACCTCGGGGAAGACGGGAAGCTTGCGGGCGAAGGCCGGTCTGGCGGAACGGGTCCCCGCGACGTGACGATTGGCATCCGCCCCCACGACATAAGGCTTCAGCCCGCGGAAAACGCCGCGGTCACCGCGGCGGTCGCGCTTGTGGAGCGAACCGGGGCCGAGACGGTCATCACCGGCACGCTCCCGAGCGGCCGCACCGTCTGCGTCGTTGCGCCCGGGCAGATCGCTGCACGTGCGGGCGACCGCATCGGCTTGGCATTCAACCCGGCACATCTTCATTGCTTCGACACGAAGAGTGGGCACGCGCTGGCGAGCTAATTCGATCGGCACCTCGGCTTTTCAGCGGTGATCTCTCACCGCCCTGGAAGAGGGCTTGGGAAGGCGAGCTACTTCAGGTAATCCGCGAGCTTCGCCTTGCGTATGTCACGGAGCAGGCGCACGAAGCCGGCGGCCTGATGCTCGGCGGTCAACCGGCCCTTCTCGGCCGTGGCCACGGCCGCATTGCCCACCACGCCGTGCGGATTGAGATCGGCGGCAAGCCACGCGAAGGCATGCGTGCCGGTGTGTCGCAACAGCTCGAAGTCCTTCTCCGCCTGGGCTACGCCGGAGACGAAGTTCTCGGCCTTCGACATATCGACCAGATCCGGCCGGAAATGCAGCATCAGCGAGGTCTCGACATCGCCGCCATGGATGCCGTGGCGATCCTCGAGTTCTGGATACATGCCGGCAGGGCGCCCGAAACGCTGCCAGCTCGTCTTCACGGCCATCATGGAGAAGCGCACACGCAATTCACGCGTGACGATGCCCATGATCTCCTCGTTCCCGCCATGCGAATTGACGACGACCAGCTTGCGCACGCCGACGCGGGCGACGGAAGCGCCGAGTTCGGTCCACGCATCGATCAGCGTGGCCGGCGGCAATGTCAGCGTACCCAGCGCATGGATGTGCTCGTTCGATTTACCGACGGCCTGTACCGGCAGGATGCGAACGTCCAGATCGACGGGCAAGCTGGCGATGACCGTCTCCAGCATGCCCTCCATGATGGTCGTGTCGGTCGAAACGGGCAGATGCGGCCCGTGCTGTTCGATGGCCGCGACCGGCAGCACGGCGATGGTCGCTTCGGGATCGATCGCGGCAAACTCGGTCGTCTTATAGTCGCCCCACGAGGCGCGCCTTCCCGTTCCCGTCACATCAACCTCGCCGGACATCAACTTCCCGATTTGCATATTTCAGGCCGGCGTCTTTTGTAAGGCCCAGACCACCAAATTTGCCTAAGGCGCCCGCGGCCCTAGATATCCAAGCACACCACCTCGGAGACGACCATGCTGATTATCTGGCTCGGCGGAGCGCTTGTCATTGCGGGGCTGCTTTATCTCGCCGGACAAGCCATCTGGCGCGGTCGAATGAGCGAGGCGCCGCAGGCGCGTCCGGCTCCGTCAAAAGGCACCCTGGAGCCGCCGCAGCGCGGCGTCCGGTTTCTTGCACTCGGGCCGAACTGGCCTGGGCTGGCCTTGATGGTTGCCGGTGCTCTCCTGCTCCTGGTCGGCGCTCTCTGAGTTACCACAATCCACCGCGTTTCAGGACGCCGCGGCCGCCTCGGCACTTGTGGACAGACGTGCAAAAAATAGGCACCATGCCGGAGGCGAAGGCATAAGCCACCCGGCTATGTCCACCCGCCGGCCCCAGGCTGCCGACTTGGTCCGGCACGCCCGATGGCACACATCTTGCTTTTCTTTTAGCGTCGTGCTCCCCGGCGCGGGGGCGAAAATGGGTGGTGTCGATGAACAGCAACTACAGAATTTGCGGGGCCGCTTTGGCATTGCTGGCGGCCTCCGCGATGAGCGCGCAAGCCGCCGAAAAGGTGAGCTTCGGAACCAACTGGCTCGCGCAGGCCGAGCATGGCGGCTACTATCAGGCCGTAGCGGATGGCACCTATGCTGCCTGCGGCCTCGACGTCACCATCGTGCCCGGGGGACCGCAAGTCAGCGGCCGCCCCCTGCTGCTGGCAGGCAAGCTCGACTTCTACATGGGCGGCAACCTCCTGCAGGCTTTCGACGCCGTGCAGCAGAACATCCCGCTCAAAATCGTCGCGGCCACGTTCCAAAAGGAGCCACAGGTCGTGATGTCCCATCCGGGCCAGGGCCTCGACAAATGGGAAGATCTGAAGAATGCCGACCAGTACATCATCGGCGACGAGGGTGCCCAAAGCTTCCTTCAGTGGATGATCACCGAATATGGCTTCGATCCCGCTAAACGCGTGCCTTACACGTACAACACCGCCCCCTTCCTCGCCAATCCGAAGTCCATTCAGCAGGGCTACGTGACCTCCGAGCCTTTTGCGGTGGAGAAGGAGGGCGGTTTCAAGCCGAACCTGTTCCTGCTGGCCGACTATGGTTTCTCCACCTACGCGACGACGATCGAGACGATGGACAAGACCATCACCGAGCGGCCTGATGTCGTGCAGTGCTTCGTCGATGGCTCGGCCAAGGGCTGGTACAATTATCTCTACGGCGACAACAAAACCGCCAACGAGATGATCAAGAAGGACAATCCCGACATCACCGACGAGCAGATCGCCTTTTCGATAGACAAGATGAAGGAGTTCGGCATCGTTGATTCCGGCGACAGCGAAAAGCTCGGCATCGGCGCTATGACGGACGAACACATCCAAAGCTTCTATGACAAGATGGTGAAGGCGAAGGTCGTGCCGGCAGGACTGGACATCAAGAAGTCCTACACTCTGCAGTTCGTCAACAAGGGCGTCGGGCTCGATCTCAAGAAATAAAGCCGCATGCTTCAGAAACAGATTGCGCGGCAAGGCGGGGTGGCTGGCGCTCCGCCCCTCCTGCTCTTCCGACATGTCGCAAAGACCTTCTCCAGCGGAGTCGTTGCCTTGCGGGACGTCAATCTGGCGGTCCGCGAAGGCGATTTCGTGAGCCTTCTCGGCCCGTCCGGGTGCGGGAAGTCGACCGCCTTGCGCTTGATCGCCGGCCTGGCGATGCCCACCTCCGGCCAGCTCGACTGGCGGGGCGGAGATGCCGGGCGCGGCGACATCGGCTTCGTCTTCCAGGAACCGACACTCCTGCCCTGGGCGAGCGTTTTCGACAATGTGTGGCTGCCGTTGCGGCTTAGGGGCGTCTCGCGCGCACAGGCGGAGGCGTCCATCCGCGAGATGCTCGAGCGCGTTCATCTCACAGGCTTCGAGGACGCTGTGCCGCGCGAGCTTTCCGGCGGCATGAAGATGCGCGTTTCCATCGCCCGGGCACTGGTGACGCGGCCGAAGGTGTTGCTGATGGACGAACCCTTCGCAGCCCTGGACGAGATCACCCGCTTCAAACTGAACGACGATCTCCTGGAGCTATGGCTGGACCAGCGCTTCACCGCCATTTTCGTGACGCACAGCGTCTTCGAAAGCGCATTTCTTTCCAACCGAATCGTGGTCATGGCGGCGCGCCCGGGCCGGGTCCATGGCGAGCTGGCCGTAGAAGCGCCATATCCCCGCGACGCCGCCTTCCGGACCTCGCCGGAATATGCCGAGCTCTGCCGGCAGGCATCGGCCATGCTTTCCCAAGCCATCGATGCAGGATCGGGAGAGACGCATGGCGATACTTGATGGGAACGCGAGCCCGATCGACGCTCAGGAGAAGCGCCGCCTGCGCAGCGAGAGGCTGGAGCGGATCGGCCGCTGGCTGCTGCCGCTCGCCATCATGATACTGGCGATCTGGTTTTGGGACCGCATCTGCGTCTGGAACGAGATCCCGCAATATATCCTGCCTCGTCCCGGTGTCGTTCTCTCCACCCTCTGGAGCGACGCCCCGCTTCTGTTCTCCTCGCTGCTCGTCACGCTGAAGATCACATTCCTCGGCCTTCTGCTGGCAGTGGTCGGCGGCGTCGGCTTGGCCGTGCTCTTCGCCCAGTCGAAATGGGTGGAAATGTCGTTCTTTCCTTTCGCCGTCGTGCTGCAGGTGACGCCGATCGTCGCGATCTTTCCGCTGATCAACATCTACGTCGGCAACCAGACGGCCAAGCTCCTGCTCTGCGCGTGGATCGTCGCCTTTTTCCCCATCCTGTCCAACACGACGCTTGGCTTGAACTCCGTGGACCGCAATCTTCGAGATCTTTTCGCCTTGAACGGCGCGAGCCGCTGGCAGCAGCTCCGGCATTTGCGGCTGCCCGCGGCGATGCCGTATTTTCTCGGCGGCCTGAAGATCGCCGGCGGCCTTTCGCTGATCGGCGCGGTGGTAGCTGAGTTCGTCGCGGGTGCAACGGGCCAGTCTTCCGGCCTGGCGTCGCGCATCATCGAGGCGGGCTATCGCCTGAATGCGCCTCGTCTTTTCGCTGCCCTGATCCTGATCTCCGTCACGGGCATCGTGATCTTCCTTGTGCTCTCGCTCGTCTCGCATCTCATTCTGCGACGCTGGCACGAAAGCGCGCTGAAGCAGGACCAGTGATGCGCGTCCTCGTGGTCTACTGCCATCCGGTGCCGGACAGTTTCTGCGCCGCCATACGTGAAGCAGCGCTTGAAGCCCTTGTGGCGAGAGGCTGGGAACCGCGGTTGATCGATCTCTATGCGGAGAAGTTCAATCCGGTGATGTGCTGCGCCGAGCGGCGCGCCTACAACGACCGCGCGCCCGAGGATCCCGCGCTCGCGGCTCACCTCGACCATCTCCGGTGGGCGGAAGCGATGCTCTTCATCTATCCGACCTGGTGGTACGGCCTGCCAGCGATGCTGAAGGGGTGGCTGGACCGGGTCTGGGCAAAGGACGTCGCCTTCGCACTCGACGGCGAAGACGCCAAGATCACGCCGCTTATGACCCATGTCCGAAAGCTCGGCGTCATCACCACTTGCGGCGCCGCCCGCTGGTGGTCCTTCGTCATCGGCCAGCCCGGCCGCAAGACGCTGCTGCGCGGCATCCGCGCGCTCTGCGCGTGGCGTTGCTCCACATTCTACCTGGCGCACTACCGGATGGATACGTCGACGCCGGAAAGCCGCGCCGCGTTCATCAGGCGGGTGAAGAGGAAACTGGAGAGGTTCTGATCTCGCGCGAAAGCGCGGGAGCGAGTTCGCCCATGTGGGCGACCTCGATGTCGCTCAAACCGAGCCATGCCGCCACGTCGGAGAGTTCGGTCGCCAGCGCCTCGGCAACATGAGGCGGAGCCTCGGCTTCGCGATGCGAGGCCATAACTCGCAGCACGCCAGCCTGGCGGTCGGCCTTGAGATCGACCCGCGCAGTGATAGCCTCGCCGAGCAGAAAGGGCAGCACGTAATAGCCGTGGACCCGCTTTTCGGCGGGCGTATAGATCTCGATCCGGTAGCGGAAATCGAACAGCCGCTCGGCGCGGGAGCGCTCCCAGACGAGCGGGTCGAAGGGCGACAAGAGCGCCTGCGCTTCGATCTTTCGCGGTACGCGCGCCCCCTTGTGGAGATAGGCTTGCTGGCTCCAGCCCTCGACCTTCACCGGCAGCACCTCCCCGGCTTCGATCATCTCCGGCAGGCGCGCCTTCACGTCCTCCGGCGGCAATCGGAAATAGTCGCGCAGATCGCTCGCCGTAGCGACGCCCAGCGCGCGAGCCGCGATGCCCAACAATTCACGGATCGCGTCGTCGGCCGTGGGCACCGGCGCCGAAAGCACCGACGCCGGGAGAACGCGCTCGGGGACATCGTAGACGCGCTCGAAGCTCGGCCGCCGCTCCGCGGTTGTCACGCGACCCGTCCAGAACAGCCATTCAAGAGCGTGCTTCACGTCGCTCCAGCCCCACCAGCCGCCCTGCCCCCGCTCCCCGTCGAAGTCCGATGCGGCGAGCGGTCCCCGCTCCGATATTTCCTTCAACACTTTCGCGATGTAGTCGGCATTCTCGCGACCGTAACGGACAAGACCGCCATAGACCCTTTCGCCGCGTTCGGCGCGCTCCATGCGCCAGCGCATGAGCGGGTACAGCTCGAGCGGCAGCAGCGAAGCCTCGTGTGCCCAATATTCGAACATCATGCGCTTCCTGCCGCGCGCATTGTCGTCGATCAGGTTTAGCGGGTACGCGCCCAGCCTGGAATAAAGGGGCATGTAGTGCGCCCGGACCAGGACGTTGACCGAGTCCATCTGGAGCAGGCCGTTCCGGCCAAGGAAACGCCTGAGATAGCGGCGGTCGACTGTCGCGGCCGGCCGCTTTTCGCCGAAACCCTGGGCGGCGAGCGCAATTCGCCTTGCAGTCTTCAGCGAGATCCTTTCCTTCATGCCCGCACTACCTCCACCTTTCCGGGACTTCGTAGCGGGGCCACCGCCCTCACCGCAAGCCGCGAGCCGGTCCGCCGTGGCCTCATACTGACAGTGTGGTGTCAGCAGGGGGAGTCGTGCTTCAAATTGACGCCAGCACCCGCCAAGTGCCCGAAGCTCGCCGATCGTGCCTAACAGCCCAAAGAAACTCCGCAGGGGCGTCACAGGCTTGCGAGACGCATCGGCAAAGAGGCGTCGCGGCTGCCAACATCCAAACCTTCCTGAAAAGGAGCGGTACCATTGGACGATCGTCGGCTCAGCTTTTCGACCGACACGGCTACTTCAAATGGGGATGTGTCCCCGGCCCTCCCGCCAAGGTTAAGATTCCGCCGCCTCGAGAGAGGTTAACGGGCGCAGCTCCATGCCCCATAGGTCCTGGCTGGCCCCTCCTTGCGGAGACCAGCGCTCCGCCGGTCCATCGACCGAGGAGCCGCCCGTTAGATCAGGATTAACGCCTCATTAAAAACAGCATGCGATCACCTGCCATCCGTCGGGCGCGGGTTGGATTTTTGTTATAGCGGTTGCCAGCATTCCGTTGGTGGCCGGCAGGAAGGTGACACGCATGGCCTACAATTGGGAGCGCGGACCCACGATTCTCGAACGCCATTGGAAGAAGGCTGCCGCAGCCATTCTGGCTTTGGCCGCTGCTTGGCTGGTCCTGGCCCTCTTGCCTGCTTGACGTGGCCGCCGCCGCGGCCCGAACCCTATGGGAAGACATGCCATGTACATCAAATATTCGTGACAAGTAGCCCGTCACGCGAAATAAAATTTCCAGAAATAAAAATCCCCGCAAAGCCAAGCATCTTGACAACCATTTCTGGATCGCAATCATAGGTACTGCTCAGATGTACGTGGGCCCCGTGTAAACAGGATAATACGGGGCAGTTCATCCGGCCTGGGCTCTCGACGCAGACGAAGCCCGTCCGTGCGGAGCCTATGGTATGCCCCCATGCCCAAAACTCCCACCGGTCTTCCCTGCGCGTTCAACGGCGGTAAATGTAGCGGGGTGTGCCATGCGTGTTCATGTTGGACCGGCGAAGCGTCCGGGCAATGAACGGACGATATTCAACCAGCCGCTCGAGCAAGGGGAGATCGCGTCAGACGGGGACGACGTCTGCCTCTCCTTCTGCGCGGTGGGTATCTATGACGGCCAGTCGCAGTATCGTTATACGATGAAATTTTCGCGCAGCGAGCTCCGGAGCATCCTTACTGCAGGTAGTTCTGGAGAGCATCTCGAGGCTGCTGAATAGTCGGAAACAATTCTCCTTCGCCTATCGCTGGCCGGATCTAGAAATCCGGCCAGCGCAGGAGATTTTGTTTTCCTTCGGACTGCTGACTACTCCGCCTATACAATTGATCTACGCCTCTGTTCGTCCAAATGGCGCGGTTAGAACGGAACGGCCGCCGTGCTAATTGGAAGGCATGGCAGAGGAGCTTCATTGTTCGCTGGAACCATGTACCGCGTTGGGAGTTAGGCCCTCGCCGCTAATGGAGGCCCGACTTGAATACCCGATTCCCAAAACCCGTAGCCGTCAGCGATGCAGCGCGTTCGATCCTTGTGGAAGACGCCGAAAGTGCGGCAGAGTTTCTCTTGAAACGATGGCCGACCTTTCGTGGCCCGCGCCATGCCGACGCCTGCGCCATATCCCTCCTGGTTGCGAGCGGCAGGGAAACGGCAAGCGTTGCGCACGCTGCTTTCGTCGCCGCTGCTCGCGAGGCAGACATCCTGCTTCCATATCCCTCGACCGCCGGGACCTGACACTCGGCGTCAAGCCCTTCTTCCAGCCCCCCCGAATAAAGCCTTCAGACCACCGGAGGAAGAAAATGAGTGACCGTCCATTTCCTATCCCTGTCGAAATCTCTCTAGATCCGGGTCACCGCCGCATCGTAGCGAGTGCATGGGAGGGAATAGAGTTCCTGTCTCAATACCGACCGGCACGGCCCGGTCCGAAATACCGGGCAGCGCTCAGAATCTGCCGCGACGCCATTGATGGTTGGCAGCCTGCGGCCAAGGCGCGTCGCGCCTTCGTGGCTGCGGCACGGGAGGCGCATTTGCTGGCACGGGCTCCGTCTCGCATCCTCGAATCGCCGCGCCGCAAGTGACCCGCCGGACAACGGAGCCCCGGAAAAGACGTCACCCGCGCTGCATCGCCAAAGCCGAACAGCTTCGTTGTTGAGAATGCACGCAACACAAGGAGAACTTGCTAGGAGCTGAATGCCCGTCTTTGAACTGGTGAGCAGGACTGTCTTTGCCGTCACCAGCATCGCGCTGATGGGGAGCTTTTCGCGCTTCCGGGCAGGAAGTCGGTTCAACTCTTCTCGAAGCGGTCGGCTACACCATCATAGCGATCGCGGTATTCGACGTCGGAAAATACCTGTTTGAAGAAGAGGCCATTCGTGCACGCGAGATGCGGCAGCCTGGCGAAGCCAGACGCAGCATGACCAAATTCATTTCGACGATCGCGATCGCGGTGTTCCTCGAGTCGCTCGTGTCCATGTTCGAGGCGAGCAAGGAAGATATGCGAACGATGGTTTATCCGACCCTTGCTCTTTTTGGCGGTGTCGCCTTGGTCGTCGGTCTCGGTGTTTACCAGCGATTGAGCGTGGTTGTCGAAAAGCACACTGGTTCTACGCGAGAGGGAGGCAAGGAAAAACGACCTCGTAATGGACGGCCGGCGCAACGAAGCATCGACAACGCCTGAGGCCGTAGCGTCGTCGGTGCGTGGCTTACGCTCTCCGATAATGCTTCCCGAAGACTGCAGGGCGAAACGGGAATACGTTGCCGTCGCGATCACGGACGATCCAATCATCGATCTCGGCGATCCGCACCACGCCGCCATTGTCGATCTCCATCTTCAGCAATGCGGTCTGGGAATCGACAATTCGTACCTGCCCGCTCCTCAGCTTCGCCAGAATCCACCCCGGCTCCTCCGCCTGGTTGCCTCCCGCAGTCCATTGAAAGGCGTCGATCGTCGACCCGTCACTCCTGGCAATGAACTTCATGGGATCCTCCCTTCCTGCACTCGTGCAGAACGATATCTCGGCAGACGGGTTCCAGAGCACTCTTGCGAAGCCAACCAAGCCCTCACGACGTGCGTCGGGCACGTCAGTCTCGCCATTTCCCTGTTCCATATCGAGGCATGTCAAGGCAGCCTCTCTGATTGCGCGTCCCCCTGTCGGCCATCTGGAAAACGGCAGAGCGAAAACCCAAAACCATCGCTGTGGCGTCGCGACCTTGCAAATACCGCCGGCCCTCCGACGATACTGGCGACGCCGGCAACCAGCAGGAACAGGAAGGCGAGAGGCCAACCGTAGTCGTTGACCGCCCGCTCGGGAATCAGCGGCCTGAGCAATGTGATGATCCTGTTTGTCGAGTATCTTCGCGGAAACGCGGACTGTCTTCACAAAGTTCCAGCGAAGCGTGTCATCGCGCAATCTATCGTGATTTTCTCTCAGGACTTATTCCGACCTCACGGTGCCGTGCAGGCCATGCAGATCTGCTCGATGTGCCGATGATCCGTGCCACAACAGCCGCCGAGCACGTTGATCCGCGGAAACCGCCTTCGCAATGCACGATACTGTTCCCCGAGAGCCACCGGGTCGCCGGCGTCGAGCTCCGTGGCCTCGTCGAGTTCCTTGTGGCTGCGCTCCGAAGCGTTTGCCCGGATGCCACGAATGCGGTCGGCCCATGTCTCGCCGGAATGGAGCTGTTTCTCGAAGTGGGTCGGGTGAGCGCAGTTGATCATGTAGTAGGCCGGCCCCGCGTCGGTTAGGGCGTCGACCATCCCGATTGCCTCCTTCAGGCTGTCGCCCGTCGGCAGGCAGCCGTTGGTCTCGACCGTGAACGAAATGGCTACCGGAAGTCCGGCGGTTTGAGCGGCTCGGGTGATGCCGATAGCCTCGTTGACGTTGGTCATGGTGATAGCGGTAACCAGGTCGACGCCAGCGGCTGCAAGGACGCCGATCTGCTGGCCATGATAGGCCTCGGCCTCCTCCGGCGTCATGAGCTTCCCCGGATCATAGCCGTCGCCGCGCGGGCCGACGCAGCCGCTGATGACCATCGGCGAACGGTCCGTCTCGAATTCTGCCTTCAGATCATGGAGAAGCACGATTGCGTTGCGGTTGGCATCGTCGAGGGCGTTCGACGAATACCCTAGTTTTTCGCCCCAGTCGGGGCTCGCCCGCCAGGTCGCACTCTCCAGGATGAAACCTACGCCGTTGTCGCGAGCGACCGCCGCGTGGCGGGCATAGTAATTGCGCAGGGCGACGGTACCCTCCTTGTCCTGAAGGAGAAGGAATGCAGCGAAATAGGGCAGCTCGAGACCTTCATGAAAGATCAGTGTGGTCTCGATCCCGCCATCGGTCAGAAAAATGTCGCCGGCCAGTTGTGGCAAATGATGTTCATTCCCCATCATTCTCATGTCCTTTGGTGACTATCGCCATGTAAATCCGGCAGAGGGCCGGCATCTCGCGAAGCAAGCAATTTAAACCAAGACTTTTTCAGGAGTTTTTCCGATATCGTTTCAGTTGTTTCATGACCCGATGTCGGCCAGCCGATCTACGATCTTTTTCGGCCAAGAGCTGTGCTCGGTCGGTATAAGCCCCACTGGATTTCGGACCTACACTTGAGGGTTGTGACAAGCCGCTCGAACCTCTCTTGAGGTGAAAGCTGCTTCAGCATGCGAAACCCTTGTCCTTTCGGAACGTTAGTAGCCCGCATCATCAAGGTGCCCTTCACCCTCCAGCCGAAAGGATCGATTGAAATGGCCGATGACAGAACTACCCCGGAAACGACAACTCGCGAGGCCCAAGAGGCGCTGGAAAAGCAGGTTGCTCAAATGAAACGCGAGATCAACAAGATCAACCGAATGTTGGCAGGACGGGCTGAGGAAACAGCAGAGGAAGTAAGTGGATGGTACAATGGTGCCACGGAGCGTGCTTCCAGGGCCACCCAGGCTCTCAGAACGCAGGCACAAACTGTTTCCGAAGCAGTTCGCGAAAATCCAGGCACCGTTTCTTCAGCAATGTTCCTCGGCGGCATCGTCGGGTTCGCGATCGGTTGCCTGTTCAGCCAAGCGACATCGGAGTCGCACCGGCGCTGGTACTAGCCGACGGCACGGGCCGTATCGCTGGTAAAGCCCCAGGCGGCCGCGTTTTCTCACGCGGCACACCCACGCGGTCCACCAGGCTTGGCGCCTCGTTCAAGAGCGAGGCGGTCGGCCTGGGAACGACGGGTTGTCCAACACGCCTTCGGACCCATTTCTGGAGAGAACCGAACTGAGTTCGCCCATGGTTGTTCGCCGAGTGATCGCCATGCTCTCCGAAAGAGCCGGCGAATTGATGAGCCCTCCTCCGGGTTTGGAGTTCGACTACTCCAAGCCGAAATATGAGGCAGCCCTGGTCGATGCGGATTCCGTGTCCTGGCGGATATTCAAGAATCCCGTTGCCCTTTTCGTCGGCGGAGTAGCGGCCGTTATTCTGGAACTTGCCGAACCGTCGGTGCGGACCGGGGTGTGGGATCACAGCTCCTTTCGCAAGGACGCGGTTACCCGTCTTCGACGAACAGGCGCTGCTGCTATGATGACCGTGTATGGACCCCGCACGGCGGCGGAGAAGATGATCAAAGGTGTTGTGCGCGCACACGAGAGGGTTCGCGGCACGACACCCACGGGGCTGCGATACCACGCCAATGATCCACGATTGTTGAACTGGGTCCAAGCGACAGCATCTTATGGCTTCATCGAAGCCTATCATCGTTTCGTCCTGCCACTTTCTCCAGAGGAGCGATCGGCGGTGTTTCGCGAGGGTGCCGCGGCCGCCGAGCTCTACGGAGCGACCGGCGCTCCCAAAAGTCTGTCGGATTGGGAAAGCCTTCTTGAGGCTATGCGGCCGGCGTTGGAACGATCGGAGATAATTTTCGAATTTCTCACCATCATGCGCCGGGCGCCGGCCATGCCTTGGCCGTTGCGCCCCTTCCAGCGTCTGCTGATCCAGGCGGCCGTGGATATCGTTCCGACAGACCTGCAGGTCGCATTGGGGCTCCAGCGCCTGGGACTGTCGCCCCTGCAGCACCGGATAGTGCGCTTCGCCGGGCGTGTCGCTGACCGAATACCACTGCTTACCGCGCCGCCGGCACAGGCTTCCATACGCATGGGCCGCGAGCCGGACGCTCTCTACCGCTGAAGCTTCTGCTGTGACTTCTTCTCCACATGCAGAGCGTCGGCTTTATTCGATTCTGCCGGAACACCTGTCCTCCTCCACCGTTGGAAAAGATCGGGAGAAGCGGATGCGGCAATGGGCTGGCACAGCTTCTCCAATCCCACATTCAGAGAGAAGCACGATGTCCACCAAGCTACCGCCCGTCCCGCCGCAGAACCGGAGTCCGAAGGGATCCGGTGAACAAAAGCAGGCAAATCCGGACGATCTACATCATGGCACCCAGGGCGCACCCGATCCGGATCGGCAAGGACAGCAGGCAAACACCAAGGTCAATACGACCCACCAGGGACACCAGCAAGACCGCTGAGGAGCAGGCCATGTCGACATCGAAGAAGGCGCCTCAAACCATTCGCCAAGGCGGGCCCGGAGCATCTCATGAGAATGCCAAGGCCCCTTTGGAGGTCAAGAAGCCGCCTGCGGATGATGAGCGCCGCAACACGAGCCGCGTTTCGGGAGGCGGCGGCGAAAGAGATCGCCACCACACTCACGATCCAGGTAAAAAGCGCGGGAAGCTCTAACCTCTCGGCGGGGCCCTTGCCGCGCGCTGGCTCCTTGCCTACACGCACGAACGGTAGGTCCCGCTCTCCGTCTCGGCTGCGCCGAGCACCTCTCCTTCACCTTGGGGAGGGAGAGGACCGCTGACCTTGCACTCGGCGCCTTTCCACGAAGTGGGGGAGAGGTGGCTCGGCGAAGCCGAGTTGAAGAGGGGGACGGCGCGCCGCGCGCCATCGTTGTGAAGGAGGAGTTCGATGCGAGTCATTTCTGCCATCTTATCGTTGTTCTGTTTCTTCATAATGCCGGCCCAGCCTTTGATCGCCCAGGAAAAGCGTTTCGCTGATGCGACGGAGACCAATCAAAAACTGATGGATCTCTATGAACACACCGGCGACATATGCCTCCGCAACCCAAGTCGCGATGTCCAGGTGACCGTCGCCTGTATGTCGATGACGGTCTACGGTTTGGCGCTGAACGAAAGAGGCCTGTGCTACGGTAAACGTGACGAAGCGAATGCCTTCAAGAAGTGGCACGAATGCCAGGAAGATTCCGATCGCTTTTCCGAGAGTAGCCTGACAAGCTTCTGACCGACGATTGTCCGTGCATCCGAGCGCATGGCCAGGAATACTAAGCATCGGTTGAATCTGAACAGTCCGCGCAAGATATATCGAGCAACCGGGCAAGCAAGCGATTTATAAGATGGCTATCTCGACTCCAGGGAGAAACATCTTACGCAACGTAAATGATTATTACCATGATTTAACAATATTTCTTACAGTATTCTGATAGGCCTATCTTGCGGCCGTTAGAAGCCGCGGCGGCCGGCGCGCTCAGGCAATTCAAAGTTGGGGTCGCCGGCCGCAACCTATCGGGCCCTCGTGCAGTGCCCGACTGGTGCTCGGCGGCGATCCAACTCGAACTCGGCCTTCTCGCCGGCATCCCTGGTCGCGACGTGGAGCGTTGCGATCCTATGCTCAATCGTCAATGGGATTGTTGGTAGGCCTCGGCGTAACGTTTGCTTGATCGGGCGCATCGCTGCGACGCTCAGGGAATGGATCGGGCAGAGGATTATCGGCTGGTCTTGCTTCCCCGCTCGTGTCGGGGTTGACCGGTGCTCCTCCTTCGTCGGTATTCGTTTCGTCCCGGCGCTTGTGCGGCAGGCCTTCGGTCTCGGGCGTTCTTACCGGCGGCACGTTTTTGGGATTGTCGGACATGTCATCGCTCCTGGTTCGCGGAGCAAACCGAACCGCCGAAAAATTGTTCCGACGCTCAGATGGTCGGGCTCCGGCGTGCTGGCCGCCTATCGTTGCTCGGCGCTGCCGGATCCTCGCTACGAGGTGAGCTCTACCAGAACGGCATTCAGCGCCGCCAGCAGCACGCGAGATGCACCAGATAGCGCCGCGAGCGATGATTGCGCGGCGGTGTCGGATCAAGAAGTTGCTTCGCGCCCTGGCTAAGCACAACTACCACGTCTTCGGCTCATGCCGGAGATCCTCCTGGAATTATCCGAAAGGGGCATCACCGCTATCTCGACACAATCCCGCCCCTTCGATTTGGCCCGATAGAGAGCAGCATCCGCGTGGTCGAGAACCGCCTCAAGAGGCTCACTGCTAAGCGCAACAGCGACACCGATGCTCACCGTGACGGTATGAGAACGCGGAATATCTCGGTGGGGGGTCGCAGCAAATGTTGACCGAATGTTCTCCGCAAATGCCCGAGCGCCAACGATATCCGTACCGCGCAAGAGCCCTACAAATTCCTCACCACCTAGACGGCCGATAGTGCAGCCAGCCGCTGCCGCCTCCATGACCCGAGCGAAGTCCTGGATCACCGTATCCCCTGCCTTGTGTCCGTAGGCGTCGTTCACCTTCTTGAATTCATCTATGTCGCACAAAACGACGGCGAATGTCTCCTCTTTGGCCAGGCTCGCAGCAAGAGAGAAAAAGCCGCGTCTGTTGGGAATTCCCGTAAGTGGATCGGTGAGAGACTGTGTCCGGAGGTCTTTCAAAAGGTCAGTTGTGATCCTTTGAAGAAAGAGGATGGCGAGCAAGACCCACATCAACATCGCCAAAAACCTGAAGCTGATGCCCCACCAGGATCCTGTCACGTCCGTCTCAACCTGGACAGGCGTGTCGAAGGCGTAAATGAAGAGTGGTCGGCCAACGAGCATGGCAGCCGTAACTATGAAAGCTACCGCGGTGAGATAGTCGACCGTATCGATCCCCTTGTGCTTCATCGTCGCCCTGGCGGCGATCACGAACATCGCGGCTGCGCCCACGCTTGCTGCCGTTCCACGTGCAATGATGATTGGCTCGACAAAGCCGAACCATAACCCGGCCAGGATCGTTGCGGCATAAATCGGGAGAAGAAGATGGTCTGGTGTTCGGCACTCGTGCCGGACGATTACACCGCGCGCGGCAAAATACGCCATTCCGACCAGAAGTGCATTGGCGAGAAATGAGTAACCGGCGGCGTCCTCCAGAAACATGCGGACCAAACCGATAGTGGACCCGATGAACCCGCAGGCATAAGAAAGCGACCAATTAATCACATGGCGGCGCTCTTTCTGACCCAGCCAAACACAAAAGAAAGTCACGCAAAGAGCGGCCGAAATGACCGGCAAATTTGCTGCGAGCAGATATGATCGTTCCATACCCCGTAGTCGCGGAGGAAGCACTAATTTTGGGTAAGCGACCGTTTGGCCTTCGCGCTGGTGTCGCCGTCCGTTTCGATTGGTGGATCGATCCGCTCGAGTTCGCTTTCTGGTTGCCATCTCTGACCGGCCTGCGCTGTCCTCTTGCCACTGCCGCAGACTTTCACGCCTGTCGAGCAACGTCGCCGTTTCGAACGTGATTGCATGCGGTTCATCGACCAGCCGCCAGACCGTGGCACGGCTAAGATTTGAACGCGTGGCGATATCGGCGAGGTATATTGAGGAATTTGGTGGGTGTGCACAGGATCGAACTGTGGACCCGCTGATTAAGAGTCAGCTGCTCTACCAACTGAGCTACACACCCACACCCGCTCGGCAGCGGTTGATGGCGCATATAGCCATAGCGACTTGGCCTGTCCAGACCATTTTCTCTCCATGTTGCGGAAATCACAACAGAAGCCGGGAACGCCGCAGCACAAACGGAGTTGAACCCACTCCAACTGTGCGGAGTTCCTGGCATGGCAGCTTCCGGCCTGACATACGGCCCTCTTGACGCAGGCACGATCCATTTGTGCATCGATATGCAGCGGATATTCGACGAAGGCGCGCCCTGGGCGACACCGTGGATGACCCGCGTTTTGCCCAATGTGGAAAAAATCGTCGCCCATTGCCCGGCCAGGACGATCTTCACGCGCTTCGTACCGGCAGAACGCCCCGGCGAAGGTGTCGGGGCGTGGCAGCGCTATTACCGGCGATGGGCCGAAGTTACGATCGAAGCGATCGGTGCGGAGAAAATCGAGCTTCTGCCTTCACTTGGCCGATTCGTGCCGCCGGCCACGATCATCGACAAACGTGTCTATTCGCCCTGGACCGAGGGCAGGCTGGACACCCTTCTTGCGGGCAGCGATGTCAATACGCTCGTCATGACTGGAACGGAGACCGATATCTGCGTTCTGGCGACAGTGCTGGGTGCGGTCGACCGGGGGTATAGGGTCGTTCTTGTGACCGACGCACTGTGCAGTTCGTCCGACGAGACCCACGACGCCCTTATGACCTTCTACCACCAGCGGCTCGCCCAGCAGGTCGAAACCGCCGAAACGAGCGAGATCCTGGAAGGCTGGCGGTAGCCTGTCGCAAGGCTCAAACCGCCAAGGTCCCCTCGGCGAACTTCACCGCGTGACCGCCGATTCGTGCCGTTGCGATTCGCCCCTGTTCGATATCGAGCTCCAGGCGGATACGGGACGGCCTTCCCATCTCCATGCCCTGCTCGATCCAATATTGCCCGGGACCGTCCACCGGCCTGTCGAAGTGCTGGATGGCGCCGGCGAAGGCCGCGGCCGCCGATCCGGTGGCAGGATCTTCGTAACCGGGGCTGCCCGGCACGAACATGCGCGCATGGAAGGCGCAGTCCTTGGCCGTCGTTTCGCGCGTGTAGACATAGGCGCAAGCCGGCGCGCCTCCTTCACGCGTCGGGGCGAGGTCGAGCCAAGCGGGACCGTCCAACCGCGCGCGGCCTGCTGCCGCGAGTGACGCGACAGGCACGGTGATGTACGGCACGCCTGCTGACCACAGGCCGACACGATGGTTCTCGAAGCCGATCTCCTGTGCATCGAGCCCGAGCGCCGCGCCAATCGCCTCGGCGCTGGCCGATAAGGGTAATTGCTCCGGCAGCTTCGGCAAATCGAATTCGGCAAAGGCCAGTTCGCCGTTCCGGGTGACCGCACAGCGCACCGGGCCCACCTTCTCCTCCAGGACAAAGATGCCCGCATGCTGCTCGCCCGCCTCGGCAGCGGCCTGCGTCAAGGCGATCGCCGTGCCGACCGTCGGGTGGCCGGCGAAGGGCAATTCGTATCCCGGCGTAAAGATGCGCACATTCGCCCGATGGAGCGGGTTGGTCGGAGACAGCAAGAAAGTGGTCTCGGACAGATTGAACTCGCGGGCGATGCGCTGCATCGCCGTGTCGTCCAGACCCTCGGCGTCGAAGACGACAGCCAATGGGTTGCCGGCCAGAACCTTGTCGGCGAAGACGTCATAGATGGCGTATCGGCGCTTCGACATACCGCTTCTCCTTCAATTGCCGCTCCAGCCGGCCATGCCGCAAAGAAAACATGAGCGAAATTTAATTTGAAATCGGCGGCCACACATATGATCTGGCATGTGTAGGGACTCTTTAGAGCGCATTTTGGGAGAGGTCCGCAATGGACCAAATTGTCAATCGGCCGCGGGTGGAGAACACCCCGCCAATCGAGGCGGCTCTCGCACTCGACCCCAAGGCGCGCGGCCCTAGGCGCCGCCGGCTTGGTCTCTACGTCTTGGCGGCGCTCATTGCCGCCAGCGCGATCTATGGCGGCTACCGCTCTTTCGGCGCTCCGGCGCCGGGCCCGAGCTTCGCCACGGTGCCGGCCGAGCGCGGCGATCTGACTGTCGAGGTCTCGGCCACCGGCACGCTGCAGCCGCTGATCCAGGTCGACATATCCAGCGAACTTTCGGGCGTCGTCCGATCCGTCGCCGTGACGGAAAATCAGCACGTCGCCAGGGGTGATGTCCTGGCCGCCCTGGATACGGCCAGAATTACCGCCCAGGTCGAGCGTAGCGAGGCTTCCGTGAAGGCGGCGGAAGCGAAGCTGGCCGATGCGCGCACGACATTGCATGAAACCGAGCAGAGCTTCACACGCACCCAGCAGCTCACGGCTCGCGGCATGGCGACGACCCAGGCGCTCGATACGGCGACAGCGGCGCGCGATCGGGCGGCCAGCGCCGTGTTGAGTGCCGAAGCCAATCTCGCCATCGCCGCCGCCGAGTTGAAGCTGCAGCAAGCAGACCTCTCGAAAAGTACCATCTACGCGCCGATCGACGGCGTCGTCCTGACCCGCTCGGTCGATCCCGGCCAGACGGTCGCCTCGTCGTTTCAGGCGCCAGTTCTATTCGTTATCGCGGCGGATCTGGCCAAGATGGAGCTGAAAGCCGCCATCGACGAGGCCGATATCGGCACAGTCAAACCTGGCCAGAAGGCGAGTTTCACCGTCGACGCCTTTCCCGGGCGCACCTTCGACGCCGACATTCGCGACATCGCCTATGCCTCGGTCACGACCGACGGGGTCGTGACCTACGATGCCCGGCTCGACGTCGAAAACCAGGAACTGCTCCTGCGGCCGGGCATGACCGCCACTGTTTCCGTCATCACCAAGGAGGCGAAGGACGTCATCACCGTTCCGAGCGCGGCCTTCCGCTACCGCCCGACGGTCGCCGACACTCGCTCGGGTTGGAGCCTGCAAAGCCTTTTCATGCCTCGCATGCGGCGTGGCATGGGCCAACGCCCGCGCGATACCGCACCCGACGGCATGCGCACCCTCTACGTGCTGGAGAATGGCCAACCCAAGCCCGTGCGTGTCCGGACAGGATCGACCGACGGCGAACTGACGGAGATCGTGTCCGGCCTCGAACCAGGCGACCAGGTGATCGTCGGCGACACACCTGCAGGGCGAGGCCAATGAGCGCGGCTGAACCGCTGGTCACCTTTGACAAGGTCTGGAAGACCTATGGCGAAGGCGATGCCAGGGTGCATGCGCTGGCCGGTGTGGATCTGGCGATCGGCCGCGGCGAATTCGTCGCCATCATGGGCCCGTCGGGCTCGGGCAAGTCGACGGCAATGAATATCATCGGCTGCCTGGACACGCCGACCGCCGGACGCCACGGCTTCCAGGGCATCGATGCGGGAACGCTCGATCGCGGCCGCCGCGCACTGCTACGCAATCTCTATATCGGCTTCGTCTTTCAGGGCTACAACCTGCTTGCCCGCACGACTGCGGTCGAGAATGTCGAATTGCCGCTGATCTATCGGGGCGTCGGCGCGGTGGAGCGGCGCAAGCGCGCCCTCGAGGCGCTCGACCAGGTCGGGCTCGCCGGCCGTGCCGGTCACACTCCGGCCGAGTTGTCCGGTGGCCAACAGCAACGCGTGGCGATCGCCAGGGCCATCGTGACGAGACCCACCCTGCTCGTCGCCGACGAGCCGACCGGCAATCTCGACACGACGCGCAGCCATGAGATCATGGACCTGCTCACCGGCCTCAACCGCGATCTCGATCTGACCGTCGTCATGGTCACGCACGAACCCGACATCGCGGCCTATGGGGACCGCACGGTCCGCTTCCTCGATGGCCATGTCGAGTCCGACGAGTTCAACTCCGAGGCGGCGTGATGCTTTACGAAACGGTGAAGCTCGCCCTGACGTCGGTGCGCCGCAACATGCTGCGCTCGATCCTGACATTGCTCGGCATCGTGATCGGCGTCGCCGCCGTCATCGCCATGATCACCATCGGCAGCGGCACCACGGAGAAGGTGAAGGCCGACATCTCGAAGCTGGGCAGCAACCTCCTGGTTGTCCGCGCCGGCCGCCCGCCGCAGCCGGGTTCTCCGCCCGAGCGGGCCATCAGAGCCCTCGAGCACAAGGAAGTTGACGCGCTTACGCAGAATCTCGACGGCGCGCGCGCGATCTCCGCAGCGTCCCAGAAGACCTTGCGTGTCGTCTACGGCACGGAAAGCCTGACGGTTTCCGTCACCGGCACGGACACCGGTTATTTCGATGCGCGTGACTGGAAGGTCGCTTCCGGCCGGGCCTTCACCGAATCGGAAGTGCGCGGCGGGACCGGCGTCTGCCTGCTGGGTGAAACGGTTCGGCAACAGTTTTTCGGCGCGGGCGATCCGGAGGACATGACCATACGAGTGGGCAGGATGAGCTGCAAGGTCATCGGCGTCCTGGAATCCAAGGGCTTCTCTGGTTTCGGCCAGGACCAGGACAATGTCGTCCTGATGCCGCTGTCGGCCTTCCAGCGCCGGGTGATGGGCAACCGCGACATCGAGAACATCTATGTCTCGGCCGACGACGCCACGCCGACATCCGTGGTTCAGGAGCGCATCGAGAACATTTTGCGCGACACCAGGCGCATCGCGCCAGATCGCGAAGACGATTTCTCGGTGCGCGACATGACCCAGGTGGCGGAGGCCATGGCCAGCGCGACGAATGTGATGACCGGCATGCTCGGGGCGGTCGCAGCCGTCAGCCTGCTGGTCGGCGGCATCGGCATCATGAACATCATGCTGGTCTCCGTCACGGAACGTACGCGCGAGATCGGCATCAGGCTGGCCATCGGCGCGCAGGAACGCCACATCCTCGTGCAGTTCCTGGTCGAGGCCACGGTGCTTTCCTTGCTCGGAGGGCTGATCGGCATCGCGCTTGGCCTCGGCCTGGCCGGCCTCGCCAGCCTCACGCTCGCGATCCCGTTCAGCCCGAGCCTCGCCATTGTCCTGCTCGCCGTGGGCTTCTCCGCGCTGATCGGCATGGTGTTCGGGTTCTTCCCGGCACTCCGCGGCGCCCGGCTCGACCCGATCGAGGCGCTGAGGCACGAATGACCTCACGTCCTTCCAGGCTCTCTGGAGCACCTCTAATCCGACCGCTTCGCGGCCACCTTCTCCCACAAGGGGAGAAGGGAAGACCGGCCGCAACGCTCACGCCAATCGCCAGCGTTTGCGATTGGCAGTTGCGCTCGTGCTACGCTCCATCTTCTCCCCTTGTGGGAGAAGGTGGCCGCGAAGCGGTCGGATGAGGGGTGCTCTAGAGGACGCCGACTCAGGCGCTCAAGGTGCCGCGCTCCATTGCACCGGTACAAGCTGGAAGCCGCTTCCGTCCTTCGCGATATGACCCGTGGCGGGAAATGGCGCATGGTAGAATGCTACCTGCATGCGATCTTCAGCGGCCCGGTCGAGCAGCTTGCGCCGCGTTTCGATAGCCAGCGGCCCATCCATGTCGAATACGGCGGTCCAATCAGGATTGCGGACGAAAAGAGCGGGATGATTGGTCGTATCCGACATGGCCATCAGCGCTCCTTCGCCGGACGACAACGCGAACGCCGTATGGCCTGGCGTATGCCCGGGCGCCGCTATCGTCGTGATCCCCGGAACGACCTCCTTCTCTGGCCCAAAACGCTCGACCTTGTCGGCAATCGGTCCGAACACACGGCGCACGTTCTGGAATGCGCCCTTGGCCTGTTCGGATGCCGCGCTCATGTTGGCATCATCCATCCAGAACGCCCATTCCGCCTCGGGCACCAGAACCTGGGCATTGGGAAACACGGCCGTGCCGTCTTTCAGACGGAAACCGTTGATGTGGTCACCATGGAAATGGCTGAAGATCACGGTCGAGACATCGGCAGGATCGAAACCCGCGGCCTCAAAGTTGGCCATCCAGGTGCCCGTGGTGGGCGCGCCGGAATCGCCGTTGCCGGTGTCGATCAGCGTCAGCTTGTCACCGTCCTGGATTGCGAGAGTGGTGAAGGTGATGTTCAGCGCGTCCTTCGGAAGGAAGGCTGCTTCCATCGCCTTCTGAACGTCCGCCATTTCCGCGTTCTTGATGAAGCCTTCTATAGGCCGGGTGGCGAAGCCGTCATTGATGGCCGTGACGATGAGATCCCCGATTTTGTAGCGATAGAACCCCGGAGCCTGGCCAGCCTGCGCTGGCTGGGCATGCGCACTGCCGGTAGAAAGCCGCGCACCAAGCATGGCGCCAGCCGTGAGCGCTCCGGCGCCGATCATCAAATCCCTGCGCGACGCACCAATCGAATTCATCGGAGTCTCCCCGTTTGCTTTGCTTGGAGCGAAGACTATTTCGTGCAGCACGGTCCCACGTGTAACTTTTACGTGAGTTGGCTAGTGCTTCGGCGGGTTGGCGAAGTGCCAGTCGATCAGCGGCGCCATGTGCGAGATGAGCTTGTCGGGGATGTCCCGGGCATTGCGGATGACGACAGGTTCTTCGATCTCCGGCTCCTCCTCGCCGGCAATGAATTGCCGGATGCGGGCTGCGACCGTATCGGCGTCCTGATCGAGGAAGTAACGGCGGAAGATGACCGTCCCGGTTGCGAGCGATATGAAATACTGCCGGTCCTCGCGCGCGGCATGGTCGATCGAAATCCCGGTCTCCTCCTTCACTTCCCGCGCCATGTTGAGATGAAGATCGGCTTCTCCTCCGGGGAAATCCTTGGGCTCGAAGGAACCGGCCGCAAAATAGACGCGACCCGGATTGGCCGTGTGCGGGCCCATTCTAATCGCAACCAGCGCGTTGTCGGCCGCGACCAGCATGGCGTGGGCGAAAGCGTGTTCCGCGCTTGTCGAACGATGACGCCGCCAATGCATGAAGGTGGCGAAGCGAATGGCGTGACAACACCCGTCCAGATTCCTGCCGTCATAGGAAAGCGCCGACAGCAACACCGTCGTGCCGTCGAACAAGGCAGGGTTGCCCGCTTTCTCCGCACGCCAGTTCTCCTCGATTGCCGTGAGGTTTTGCGTTTCGAACGGATGCGGATCGGGTACCAGGCGGACATTCACCGTGTCGACGGAACAGATGCGGTCGCGAGGCAGATCGAACACGGGGAAGCTCACACGATGTCGAGGGAAACGGCAACAGGGCAGTGGTCGGAAGCCTTGGGCCGGTCCCAGCCGACGCGCGGATACCGTTCGGCCTCCTGTCCGGCCGGGAAGATCGTCCGCCAGGGTTGGCCCCCACGCACAATGTCCGGAACAGCCCCTTGGTTCTGGCGTGCCAGCGCCGGGGACAGCAGGATATAGTCCAATTGGCAGAGATGCCGCTCCTCAGGGCCGCGCGTGTGATAAAGCGTCCAGCGGTCCATTTCCGGGCGCCGCTCGACGACATTCTCGCAAAATCCGTCGGCAAGCAGCACGTCGAGACTGGACGTCGTTTCGTCGACGACAGTGAAGCGATAACCGGCGTGCCTGTCCCCTCCTATCGTGACTCGCTGACGGTAGTCGTTCAGGTCGCCGCAGATCACCCAACGCTTGCCGGCCGCATGATCGCTCCCGAACCGATCCTCTATGATCCGGCGAACCGCCTTGGCCTCGGCGATGCGGATCGGCATGGACGAGTCCCGGCCGGGAATGCCGTTGCGGGCGCTGCCCATCGATTTGAAATGCACGCAGTAGATCGTGAGCGGCTTGCCGCCGACACGCACGTCGATCTCCAGGCAATCGCGGCGGAAGATGCGCTCGAACGCTTCGTTGCCCAGGGCGGCGAGTTCGGGCGTGTGCAGACCGAATTGCTCGTAGGTGACGTGGGCGTGGCTCGTCATGCGCACAAACTCGATCGGCTGCCCGTGGCTCGTTTCCTCGCGCATCATCACCGCCACGTCGATGCCGCGGCTGTCATTGCCGGTCGAGGTGTATTTGTTGCGGTAGCCCTCCCCGACCATCTTGAAGAGGTAGCCGTATTCAAAGGCCTTCAGCGCCTCCAGATTGTCGACCTCCTGCAGGCAGATGATGTCGGCGCGACTGTCGGCAATGGCAAGCGCCGTCAGTTGTCTTGTGTCGTCGGCATGGGCAATGGCGCGGGCCTGCTCGAGCTGCCGGTATTCCGCCTCGCTCTTGATCTCGAACAGCGAGAGGGTCCGGTCCTGGTTGAGCTGATTGCGAAAGCCCGAGAAATCGAACCGGCGCATGAGGTTTTCGACATTGAAGGTAGCGATCCGAAGCGACATGGGCGGGAGCTTTGCCCGCAACTCCCGCCAAAAGCAATGCACGTTCAACGCAGGCGCGAAATCGCCATCATGACACGAGCCGCATGATGGAACCACGTAGCCGCCCGGCCGCCGTGGGCGTGTCAGCTTTTCAGCTCCGTTAATCGACTTTTGCTTTTGTGCCTGTAAGGAGTCGGGCGTATCGCTTCGGAGTTCAGGAAATGTCTATCCCGACCGAAAACGAAAACAGGGACGAGCACAGGCAACGTGTCCTCAAGGGCGCATCGATCCTGAGCGGCGTTGCCGCATCCGAAGTCAAATGCACGGTCCGCAACCAGCACCGCAACGGCGCGGAGCTGAAAGTCGCTGCCGATTCCCGCGTGCCCCAGGAATTCCTACTCTATATCCCCGTCGACGGCATCGCCTATAAATGCGAGCTGCGCTGGCGCAGGGGCGAGCGGCTCGGCGTCATGTTCACTGGAACGGAGGCGAAGCCACACTGGCACTATGGGTGAGGCTGCGGGCCGACAAGTCGCGTCAGCGCTGCAGGCCAAGGCACCGACGGTAAAGGCATGTTTTGGGGGGCATTCCGGCACGGATTGATCGTCTGAGCGGGCCCCTCATCGGCCTGCCGGCCACTTCTCCCCGTAAACGGGGAGAAGGACGCTGTCATCACCACTTTCGCCAGTCACAGGCGTTTGCGATTGGCGAGATCCGCGCGGCCGGCAACTCTCTCCCCGCAAGCGGGGAGAGATGTCCGGCAGGACAGTGAGGGGCCATTCGTGACCCTCACGAACCAAGACGTAATATTGGCTTCGTCGCCCTTAGTTCTTCGCCTTGTCCACGAGCTTGTTCTTGGCGATCCACGGCATCATACCGCGCAGCTTCTCGCCGACCTGCTCGATCTGATGGCTGTCGTTCATGCGGCGGATACCCTTGAAGCGAGCCAGGCCCGAACGGTACTCCTGCATCCATTCCGAGGTGAACTTGCCGGTCTGGATATCCTTCAGCACGCGCTTCATCTCGGCCTTGGTCTCGGCGGTGATGATACGTGGGCCGGAGACGTATTCGCCCCACTCGGCCGTGTTGGAGATCGAGTAGTTCATGTTGGCGATGCCGCCCTCGTAGATGAGGTCGACGATCAGCTTCACCTCGTGCAAGCACTCGAAATAAGCCATTTCCGGAGCGTAGCCGGCTTCCACCAGCGTCTCGAAGCCGGCGCGGATCAGCTCGACCAGGCCGCCGCAGAGCACGACCTGCTCGCCGAACAGATCGGTCTCGCATTCCTCGCGGAAATTCGTCTCGATGATGCCGGAGCGGCCGCCGCCGACACCGCAGGCATAGGAGAGCGCAAGGTCGAGCGCATTGCCGGAGGGATCCTGATGAACCGCGACCAGGCACGGCACGCCGCCGCCCTTCTGATATTCGCCGCGCACGGTATGGCCCGGGCCCTTCGGTGCGACCATCAGCACGTCGACACTCGCCTTCGGCTCGATCAGGCCGAAATGAACGTTGAGGCCGTGCGCAAAAGCGATCGCCGCTCCGTCGCGGATGTTGGGGGCGATCTCGTTCTTGTAGATGTCGGCCTGGAGTTCGTCCGGCGTCGCCATCATCATCAGGTCGGCCCATTTCGCGACCTCGGCCACGGACATGACCTTGAGGCCGTCGGCCTCGACCTTCTTGGCGGTGGGCGATCCGGCCTTGAGGCCGATCGCGATTTCCTTCACACCGGAATCCTTGAGATTCAGCGCATGCGCCCTGCCCTGGCTGCCATAACCGATGATGGCGACCTTCTTGCCCTTGATGAGATTGAGATCGGCGTCGCGATCGTAATAGACACGCATCCTGGTGCTTCCTTCCTAGTTTGATCAGAGGCCGGTATCCGCCGGCCCGGCGTTTGCTCCGAAAAGAGCGAGGAACTGCTTCGTTGCAAGGGCCGCATCGCGGCCGATCTCCTCCGCAGTCATTGTCAACCGGTCGCCGAGCAGCAACCGGATCTGCACGTCCCTAGCAACGAGGCCGAAGAAAGTGCGAAATGCCGTTTCCGTGTCGCCGAAGCGAAGCAGCCCGGCGTCGCGGCCGGCATCCAGCACCGGCTTGAGGCGCCGCCCCATGGCGAAACGGCCGTTCTCGAGCACGATCGCGCCGAGATTGGTTCGGCCCGAGCCAGCATGGCTGACTGCCAGGCGGTTGAGCGCGATGGAAGTGGCGCTCGAGATGACGGAGAGCCAATTTTCGGCGAACTGCTCGAGACTCGCGGTCAGCGACGCCAAGTCGAGGCGCGCCCGATCCACGGGCGCGACCCGCACCTTGGATGCCTGCCAGCGGACCGTCGCAGTCAAAAGCCCGTCGCGATCGCCGAACCATTTGTAGAGCGTTTCCTTGGAGCAACTGGCGCGCCGGGCTACGGCGGTCATGGTGATACGGTCACCTTCCTCTACCATCAGCGCGAGCGTGGCATCGAGCACGTCCTGCTGACGCGCCGATGGCTCCTCCATGTACTTTTCCAAGGCTTCCTGCACGGGTCGCCGCTCATCCATCTGGCAGGCCCGAAGCCGTACCGTACGTTACGGTTCGGTTATCGCGTATTTTTCGGTGCCTCGCAAGTGCGAGGATGGAATTTCACTGCCAGTGAGCAGCAGATATCCTGGAAGCGCGTGGGCGACGCCGCACAACCGCCTGGCGTCGTGTCAGATCGCCACCTGCGTGCCGATCTCGACGACGCGGCCCGTCGGGATCTGGAAATATTCCGTGGCGTCGGCGGCCGTTCGCGCCAATCCGATGAAGAGCCGGTCCTGCCAAAGGGGCATTCCTGAATTGGGCGAGGCCTTAAGAGAGCGACGCGACAGGAAGAAGGATGTCGTCATGATGTCGAACTTCCAGCCTTGTTTACGACAGATGGCGAGAGCGCTCGGTATGTGCGGCTGCT
This sequence comes from Mesorhizobium sp. 1B3, assembly GCF_050958605.1. Classification (NCBI taxonomy): domain Bacteria; kingdom Pseudomonadati; phylum Pseudomonadota; class Alphaproteobacteria; order Hyphomicrobiales; family Phyllobacteriaceae; genus Mesorhizobium; species Mesorhizobium sp. 1B3. The sequence continues at coordinate 190,739 of NZ_JBJHDO010000012.1, forward strand.
CCATGTAGCCGAAAGTCAGCTTAACCCGCATGAACAGGTCGTTTATCGGCTCCATCTTCGCTCGCTCGCTGTTGGGAACGACCGGCTGCTGCGCCGTCACGACCGAGAGGATGACATTGTGCTCGTGCAACACCTTGTAATGCTTCAGCGAGTGCATCAGCGCGGTCGGCGCGCTCAGCGGGTCGCTGGTGAGAAACACAGCCGTTCCCGGCACGAGTTGCGGCGGCTTCTTGGACATCTGGGCAGCCAGGAAATCGAGCGGGATCTCGTTTTTCCTGGTTTTCTCGAACAGGAAGCGGCTGCCCCTTACCCAAGTCGCCATGATCACGCCCATGATGATGGCGACGCCGATTGAAACCCAGCCCCCGTCGAGCACCTTCACGGCATTTGAAACGAAGAAGCCGAGGTCGATGATACCGAAGAGCGCAGCAAGTCCGATTGCAACGGCGATGTTCCACTTCCACAGCCGCACCATCACGACGAACAGCAGGGCTGTGGTCACCACCATCTCGCCGGTGACCGAGATGCCGTAGGCGGAAGCGAGGGCACCGGACTCTCCGAACCCGACCACGAGCAGCATGACGCCCAGCGCCAGCAGGAAATTGACCCGCGGCATATAGATCTGGCCGAGCTGGGTTTCCGACGTATGCTGGATTTGGATGCGCGGCAGAAGGTTGAGCTGCACGGCCTGACGCGTCAGCGAATAGGCGCCGGAGATGACCGCCTGGCTGGCGATCACCGTCGCCGCGGTCGCGAGCCCCACCATGGGTAGCAGCGCCCAGGGCGGAAGCATCTCGAAAAACGGGTTATGCGGCACGCCGCCATGCGACAACACATAGGCGCCCTGCCCGAAATAGTTCAGCAGCAGGCATGGAAAAACGAGGGCGAGCCAAGCCATTACGATCGGCCGTCGGCCGAAATGGCCGAGGTCGACATAAAGGGCTTCAGCGCCGGTCACTGCCAGGAAGATCGCGCCGATCGTGACGAAGGCGATCTGGGGCTGGGCCGAAAGGTAGGACACCGCGTAAAGCGGGTTCACGGCCAGCACGATGGAGGGATCGTCGAATATGTGGAGGAGTCCGAAACCGCCCAGGGCAAGAAACCAGACAAGTGTCACCGGCCCGAATACGGAAGCGACGCCAGCCGTGCCGAAACGCTGCACGGCGAAGAGCACCGCAAGGATCAAGAGCGTTGCCGGCACCACATAGGGATCGAAGGCCGGCGTCACCACTTCGAGACCTTCCACGGCCGACAAAACGGAGATCGCGGGCGTGATGATGGCGTCGCCGAAGAACAAGGCCGCCCCGCATATGCCGAGCGCCAGGATCGCGGCCGGACGCGTCGGGAAGCTGCCCCGAGCGAGCGCCATGAGGGAAAGCGTCCCGCCTTCGCCCCTGTTGTCGGCCCTAAGGACGAAAACGACATATTTGATCGTGACGATCACGGTGAGCGCCCAGACGATCAGCGACAATACGCCGAAGATCTCCTCGCGCGTCGCAATATTGCCGCCGGACGAGACACGAAGCGCCTCACGGAAAGCGTAGATCGGGCTCGTTCCGATGTCGCCGAACACGACACCCAAGGCACCCAGCATCAGAACGCCGAGCCGCTGTCGCGCAGGGCCTTCGAGCGGTTGCGACGAATCCGTTGCAGCCTGGCTTCCGGTATCAGCCTGACTGCCTGCTCCGGCTTCGGCCATGGAAAACCCACTTCACGTTAACGGGCGGGGTCCGATAGTCCTGTTGTGATGCAAAAGCAAGCCCGGCTTGCGCCATTCAAGTTTCCGCTATGCTTTCCCCGTGAGCAAAGAAATAGCCTTCGCCCCCCTCCTGGCAAGACAATCCTGCCGGGATTATAGCGGCGCGAGCCCAGGATCGCCCGCCCTGTTCGGGCCGGGCGCACTCAACGTGTTTCTCTAATGCCACGATGACCGCATCCCCCACGCAGCACCCCCCTCTGGCCTGCCGGCCATCTCCCCCTCAAGGGGGGAGATTGCCTGTCACGTATGGTCCGCTCATCATTGACGTGGGCCGAAGAGGCGCCGACATCGAATCTGCCAATCTCCCCCCTTGAGGGGGAGATGTCCGGCAGGACAGAGGGGGGTGCCAGCGCGGCAGTAATTGCCAAGACCATGGATGCTGAGATGACGGCCGCCAATCTACCAGCCGCAGGCCTTCAGGAACCGCGTCACGGTACCGGCCATGCCATGTTCCAACGCGTCGGCCGTCAGGCCATGGCCGATCGACACCTCGGCCAGGTCCGGGATGCGCTTCGCAAGCGCGGGCAGATTTGCCACGGTCAGATCATGGCCGGCATTGACCTCCAGGCCCGCGGCCCTTGCCGCATCGGCCGTTCTGCCGAGTTTCTCCAGTTCGCTCGCGGCCTTGGCGGGAGCGTCATGGAAGCTCCCATAGGGTCCTGTGTAAAGTTCGATCCGATCTGCTCCGGTGTCGCAGGCAGCTGCCACGCCCTCCGGGTCGGGATCGGAGAACAGCGAGACGCGGAAGCCGCCCTTCTTCAACCGCTTGACGATCGGCGTCAGGAACGCCGCCTGGGCGCGAAAATCCCAGCCATGGTCGGACGTCGCCTGCGCCGGATCGTCGGGCACCAATGTCACCTGCTCTGGCTGGTTCTTCTCGACCAGGCGCAGGAAATCCTCGGTCGGATACCCTTCTATGTTGAATTCTGCCTGAGGGAACTCGTCATCGATCAGGGCGCGGATATCCGGCAGATCGGAATGACGCGTGTGCCTCTCGTCCGGCCGCGGATGAACTGTCAGCCCGTGCGCCCCGGCCGCGAGGGCGATGCGGCCGATTCCGGTGACGCTCGGCCAGGGCAGATCGCGCCGGTTTCTCAGCATGGCGGCGGCATTGAGGTTTACGGAAAGCTTTGCTGGCATGTTATTCTCGCTTAGACGCCGGAATGCCGGGCGGAGGTGCTGGCGAACCTATAGCGCGTGGAACGGGAACACACAGGAGATTTTTGTGTTCCAAGTGGAATTCACGCCGAGTTCGGGACACCCCTTAAGATGCAAACTATGGATCCCCTCCCCGCAATCCGCCGCATCGACACCGATCGGAACGACCTTTGCGCACTCGAGGTCGTCGGAAGATTTACGGCGGCCGATCTGGAGAACGCTTATGGGTTGCTCCAGGCGGCCTATGAGGAGCACGAAAAGATCGACCTGCTTGTCCGCATCAGCGACTATGAAGGCTTCGACTGGAATGCCGCGCTCGACGAATCCATCGTCGGCGCCAAATCGCAGGCGTTGCGTCATATCCGCAAATATGCGGTGGTCGGCGGGCCGGCCTGGATGCGGCTGGCGGTCGGCGTTTTCGCGCCCTTCATGTCGATCGATGTCCGGCACTTCGGCATGAAGGATGAATCTGCCGCATGGGAATGGATCGGGGGGCAACCGATCATCAGGTAAAGGAGCTCAGCGCACGACGGTCAGGCGCTTGGCCGCCCGCGTGATCGCGGTATAGAGCCATCGTTGGCGCGTATCCTTGAACGCGAAGCTCTCGTCGAACAGCACGACGTCATCCCATTGGGAGCCTTGGGCCTTGTGCACGGTAAGCGCATAGCCGTAGTCGAAATCGTCGAAGCGCTTCTTCGTGTTCCACGGAATTTCGGCCTCGGGGTCTTCGAAGGCCGCCTTCAGCAGCTTGATCTTGGCGATGCCGCGATCGGGATCGTCCTCTTCCGGCGAAACGAGCAGATTGATGCCTGGCTTCACCGTCTCGCGGGATGAGCTCATCACCTTCCACAAGGAGCCGTTCAACAGGCCCTTGTTCGGATCGTTGCGCAAGCAGACGAGCTTGTCGCCGGCTTGCGGATAGTCGGCCGTGAAACCCTTGAGTTCGCGCAGCCGGCCATTGTATCGACGCCGCGTGCGGTTCGTTCCGACCAGGACCTGGTCGGCAGCCAGGACCAGATCCTGATTGACCTGCTCCCGGCCGATCACCTGAGCAGTGCCGTAGTCGCCGCGCATGAACTCGCGGCCCTCGCGCACGTCGAGCGCCAGCTGGATGATCGGGTTGTCGCGGGCCTGCCGATGGATTTCGGTGAGCAGGAAATCCGGTTCGTGCTCGGTGAAGAAACCGCCTCCCGAGATAGGCGGCAACTGTCCGGGGTCGCCGAGAACCAGGATAGGCGTGCCGAACGACAGCAGGTCACGGCCGAGTGGCTCGTCGACCATGGAACATTCATCGATGATGACGAGCTTGGCCTTGGCGATCGGGCTCTGGCGGTTGAGAGCGAAGGTCGGCGACATCGAGGTTTTGCCGGTGACCTCGTCCTCGACAGCCTCTTCGCCCCGCGGCCGATAGATCAGGGAATGGATGGTGCGTGCATTGGTCGCCCCCTTGGAACGCAGCACCTGGGCGGCTTTGCCGGTGAATGCGGCGAATTGCACCTGTCCGTCGACATGTTCGGCGAAGTGTCGCGCCAATGTCGTCTTTCCGGTCCCGGCATAACCGAACAGGCGGAAGACCTGGGGGCGGCCAGCCTTCAGCCACCGCGCCACAGCCTTCAGTGCGTCATCCTGCTGCGGAGAGAATTCCATCACACCGACAGACAGGATTCTTTCGGAAAGGGCAAGGATTTTGACCAGTGTGCTCCATGCAGGCAGGTGCACTACCATCATTGGACGCCGCGCGCCTGCCAAGGCAGAACCGATTGGCGGTGCCGCTAAGAGCCGAGGCAATCAGGTGGCTGACGCGCGAAACGCCTCCTTTATGCGCGAATGCGTCAGCGGCAGGTCGTAGAGCCTGGCGCCAATGGCGTTGCGCACGGCATTTGCCACCGCCCCCGCCGTCGGACCCTGCGCGGCTTCGCCCGTGCCGAGGAAGGGCTCTCCAGGGCGATCGATGACCTCCACCTGCACGGAATCGGGAACGCTCGCAAAGCGCAGAATAGGGTAGCTCGACCAGTCGACGCTGGTGATGCGCGTGCGGTCGAACGTCACCTGCTCGTACAATGTCCAACTGGCCGCCTGAAGAATGCCGCCTTGGACCTGGTTGTGAATCCCGTCGGGATTCACTGCTTCGCCACTGTCGATAGCCGCCGCAGCGCGGACGACGCGCGCACGGCCGGTCGCCGGTTCGACCTCGACCTCGACCGCAAGCGCCAGATAAGCGGCCAGGTTCTTGTATCTGGCGAACGCGAAACCCTTGCCGCGACCACGCGGCAAGGACCCGTTCGCCCAGCCGAACGCGCTGGCTGCGCGCTCGACGACGTCCCGGGCGCGCTGATCGTCGAGATGACGCAGCCGGAAATCGACAGGATCTACCCCGGCCCGGATCGCCAGCTCGTCGATTGTACTTTCGATCGCGAAGACATTGGCATATGCGCCCAACGCCCGGAGCGCCGAGACGCGCAGCGGCATGTCGGGGAGAAAATGCCAAAGCACGCGCTTATTGGGTATGACGTAGAGCGGATTCGCGTTGCGGTCGCCACTGCCGGCGGGGCTGATCTTGAGCTCCGGGGTTTTCGGAGTGAAGCCCTCGGCCTTGTGGCGCGCCGCGAGAAGTGCGGCTGCGCCTCCCGGGCGAGTGGAGTGGATGTTGCTCCAAACGTCGTAGGTCCAGTCGCTGATCAGGCCGTCACTGCCAAGTTCGGCCGCAACCGACATCACCATGCCCGGCCCAAACGGCTCCCATGCATGCTCCTGCTCGCGCATCCATTGGACGCGTACGGGGCGTCCCGGCAATTTCGAAGCGATCAGGGCAGCGTCGCCTGCCGCATCATCGGCTCCGTTCTGCCCATAGCATCCCGAGCCCTCCATATGGACGACGCGGACGCGCTCGATCGGCAGGGCCAACATCTCGGCGACGGCCTCGCGGTTCGGATACACGCCTTGTGTATGCGACCAGACCCTCATTCCCTCGCGCTCGTCCATATGCGCAACCGCGCAGGAAGGCCCGATCGAGCCGTGGATCTGGTAGGGACGGGTGAAAGTCGCCTCGAACCTGTCGCCCGAGAGATCGAGCGTACCTGCCTCGGCAACCGTGCCGACCTCGCGTTCCAGGGCGCGCAATGCTGTCGGCAGATTTTCCTGGTCGGGAAGCGTTTCGGTCTCGTCCCATTGCGCGGCTCTCGCCAGAGCGCGCATCGCGCTGATGGCCTGAAATTCCTTCTCGGCTGCAACGGCGAGGAAATTGCCGTCCCGGATCACCGCAACGACACCGGGCATTGCTTCGACCCCACTGCCGTCTACGTCCCGTAGCTTCGCGTCGTAGCTCGGCGGTCGCACCACGCGGGCATGCAGCATGCCTTCGAGCCGGAGGTCGTGGACATAGGCAATACCACCAGTGACCTTGGCCGGGATGTCCACCCGCGCGAGGCTTTTCCCGATCTGGCGATGGGCATCCGGCGGTTTGAGCGGCGAACTCGTGCTCGCCTCGACGTGAAGGTCAAGTCCGGCGACAAGCTCTCCATAGCGCGCCGACTGTCCGTCGCTTGTCGAGATGCTCCCATTCTCGGCTTTCAGTCCATCCACGGGCACGCCGAGCCGCCGACCCGCTTCTTCGAACAGGAGCGCTCTCGTCTGCGCTGCTGCGTGACGAACTGCCGTCGCGCTGTTCTGCATGGATTGGCTCCCGGCCGTGAATCCCTCGTCGGGGGTGCGCCCGGTATCCGCGGTCACCAGCTCGATGATTCCGGGCTCGACATCGAGTTCTTCCGCGGCGACCTGGAGTATAGCCGTGCGAATGCCTTGTCCGAGCTCCGCCTTCCCCGTGAAGACCGTGATCTTCCCCTCGGCATCGATCCTGATCCAGGCATCGAGAAAGGGCGTGTCTTCCAGGCTGCCAGGCCGCTTCGTCGGCGTATCGGAAAGCGGCGCCGGTTGCTGCGTCTCCTGTGCGGAACCCTTCCGTGGGAGCGAAAACGACACGACCAGCGCGCCCGTACCCTTGAGGAGGCTGCGCCGGCTCGGTTCGAAGGCACTACTCATCCTGCGCTCCCTTCCGTCTGACCGCTGGCGGCCGACTTCATCAGCTCTGCGGCACGGTGGATCGAGGCGAGAATGCGCATATGGGTGCCGCATCGGCAGAGGTTGAAAGCCAGCGCCTGCCGGATTTCGGCGTCCGTCGGCGATGCGTTTTTTTGAAGCAGCGCCTGCGCCGCCATCATCATTCCAGGAATACAGTAGCCGCATTGCGCTGCCTGGAGTTCGATGAAGGCCTCCTGCATCGGACCCGGCTGCTCTGCAGTGCCAAGCCCCTCGATCGTCGTGACCGTCCTGCCTTGAACCGCCAGCAGGGGCGTCACACAGGACAGGACGGCTGCGCCGTCGACCATTACGGTGCAGGAGCCGCATTGGCCGAGGCCACAGCCATATTTCGCGCCGTTGAGCCCGAAATCGTCGCGCAGCACGTAGAGCAAAGGGGTGGAAGGGTCGGAATTGGTTTCCTGTTTGCTTCCGTTGACCGTCAATGAAATAGCCATGTCAGTACTCCGCGCCAACATTGGTCGGCGCCCTCTCGATACCGTCGGATGGACGTATGGTGACCGGGTAATCCCCACTGCGCGTGGCCCGGACCATCTCCTCGACACCGTCCCATGCTTCCCTTCCGGAAAAGCGTGCCCGCATGTAGGCGAGCAGTTCACCGACCTGACGGTCATCGAGAGCACCGGCGAAGCCAGGCATGACGGAACTCGCCTCGCCGTCGGCGGGCGGCAGGCCGAAGAGAGTTACGTTGACTATGTTCTGCGGGCTGGCGGCATTGACGGCCGTGCTCAATCGGAAGTCGAGTCCTCCAAAGGGAAGAGGTCGATCGGACTCGTGGCATGTGGCGCAAGCTGCCGCGTAGATCGCCGCGCCTTCGCCATGGATATCGCTGCCCTGCGGCTGTACCACGCTATCGACGGCCTGGACCACGTCTCCGGATTTCGCGGCGTCGCTTCGGACCTCCTCCAACAACCGGTCGGCCTCGGCGCGGCGCTGGTCGGACGGTTCGCCCATGATCGAGGCGACATAGATGGCGATCGCCTCGATGTCGCTGTCGGGCAACCCGCCCAGATTGCCGGTGACCTCGGCCATCGGGCCTCGCGACACGCCATGCAGTTCGTGCCAGCCATTGCGCAGGTAGAAGGCCAGGCTGTCCTCATTCCATGGTATCGGTGCCGGCGAGCTCTCGTTGATCGCGTAGGCGATCCAGCCTTCAGCCTCGCCTCCCCCGAAATGGCGGCTGGAATCCGCGGCGCCAAGCGCATTGCGCGGTGTGTGGCAGGCGCCGCAATGACCGAGGCCTTCGGCGAGATAGGCGCCACGATTCCATTCCGCGCTCTGTTCCGCGACGGGCTGGTGCGGCCCTTTATCGAGGAACAGGAACTTCCACCCGGCAAGCAGGGGGCGGAAACCGAGCGGGAAGACCAGATCGTTCTGGCGCGGCTCGGCACGAACAGGTTCGCGTGTCATCAGATAGGCGTAGAGGGCGCGATTGTCCTCGTCGGTGACGCGAGTGAAATGATCGTAGGGAAAGGCCGGATAGAGATGCCGACCCTCGCGGTCGACCCCTTCGCGCATCGCCCGCCGGAACGCCTCCTCCGACCATCGCCCAATCCCCGTCTCGGGATCGGGTGTGATGTTGGTGGAATAGATCGTTCCAAATGGTGTCGGAAGCGGCAATCCGCCTGCAAACGCCTTCTCTCCCGGAACTGTGTGGCACGCGATGCAATTGCCTACAGCCGCCAACTGTGCGCCGCGTTCGAGGAGATCGGCGCCGAATTCCGCCGTCTCCCCAGAGATCGGCTCTATCTCTGATCTCCAGGCAAAAGCTGCGAAAGCCGCGCCGCCCAAGACAACGAGGCCTAAGACAATAAGAACAATCCGTACAACCATCAGACCGTGCAACGTTCCATGCACGACGCAAAAGCATGGATCTTCAAATAGTTCCGTTCCTCGGCAAAATCATTTAGGCTGAACTCGTCCCCCGCCGCCGATCACGGCTGCTTTGGGCGAAATCCGCGGGATTGCTTCCCCCTTTCGGACGTCCGAAGCGCAACAGCCAGTGGGAAAACTGTTCCATATACAAATAGATGACCGGGGTGATGAACAGGGTCAGCGCCTGTGACAGGAGCAGCCCGCCGACCACGGCAATACCGAGTGGCTGGCGCAGCTCGGCGCTGGCGCCCGCTCCCATCGCGATGGGGATCGTGCCCATCAGCGCGGCAAGCGTGGTCATCATGATCGGACGAAAACGTATCAAACAGGCTCGATGAATAGCCTCGACCGGTTCCCTGCCCTGGCGCCGAAGCATCAGCGCCACGTCGATCATCATGATCCCGTTCTTCTTGACGATTCCGATCAGCATCAGAATTCCGATCACCGCGATGACCGAAAGATCGAGGCCAGCGAATCGCAAAGCCACCAGCGCTCCAAGCACCGCCGACGGGAGTCCTGTCAGGATCGTCAACGGGTGGATAAAACTTTCGTAGAGCATGCCGAGCACGACATAGATCGTCAGGATCGCCCCGGCGATGAGAAGGCCTTGATTGGCGAGCGAACTCTGGAATGTCTTCGCTGTGCCCGCAAAGGTGGTCGAGATGGTCTGCGGAATGCCGATTCTCTCCTTGAGTGCCGCGATTTCGCGAACGCTGTTACCCAGGGCGACACCTCGAGGCAGGTTGTAGGAAATCGTCACCGCCGGAAGTTGGCCGAGTTGATTGACGGTAAGTGGCCCGGCAGTGCGCTCGACGGTGGCGAACGCACCGATCGGGACGATGCTGCCATTCGACGTCCGTACCTTCAGCGCCAGCATTCTCTCGGGCGACCAGGGAATCCGAGGATCGAGTTCGATGATCACGGCATAGCTGTCGGTCAAACCGAAGATGGTCGAGACCTGCTCGAAGCCAAAACCAGCATAAAGCGTCGAGCGGAGCGTTTCGGCGTCCACACCCAGCATCGCGGCCTTGTCGCGGTCGACCTTGAGGGTTGCCTGGAGCGCATTCAAATTCAGATCGGTGGCCACATCGACGAACGTAGAGCGGTCGGCGCTCATGGCATCCGCCAGCTTCTGCGCCCAGAGATTCGTCTCGGAATGGTCCAGCCCTTGCACGGCCAATTGATATTGGCTCTTCGAAGCCCGCGTGCCGATGTTCAGGTTCTGCACTGGAACCATGAAGGTGGCGATGCCGGGCACAGCGGCGAGCTGGCGCCTGAGGTCGGAAAGCACGGTATCGAGCGGCGGACGCTGATCCCTGGGTTTCAGCTCCACGAACATCCTGCCAGCGTTCAACGCGTTCGCTCCCCCACCCCCGCCGGCGCCGACCGAGGAAGCCACATGGGCGACATAGGGCGACTGCGCAAAGACTTCGGCCACCTGCTGTTGAAGCTTGATCATGGCATCGAAGGAAATGTCCTGCCTGGCCTCGGTCGACACACTCAGCTGACCGATGTCTTCCTGCGGGAAGAAGCCTTTGGGCGCGCTCTGCAGAAGCCAGACGGAGATGATCGAAGTCGCGACGAAGACCAGCAGGACAGCAAGGCTGTGGCGAAGGCAAAGAGACAAAAGCCGGTCATAGGCCTTGAGCAGTCGGCCCCGGCAGGATCCGTCGTCTTCGCCTCCCCTTCGGCCCCGACTGGGTGTTCCGAGCAGCCGCGAGCACAGCATTGGCGTCAGCGTGAGCGAAACGAACATCGACGCCAAAATGGCAACCGTGACGACCACCGCGAATTCGTTGAAGATACGGCCGACCACGCCGCCCATCAGCAGAACGGGAATGAACACCGCCACGAGCGACACCGAGATCGAGATGATGGTGAAGCCGATCTCGCGCGCGCCCTTGAAAGCGGCATCGAACGCCGGCAGGCCGTCTTCTTCCATGTGCCGATAAATGTTCTCCAGCATGACGATTGCGTCGTCGACGACCAGCCCGACTGCAAGCGTCAGACCCATCAGCGAGATATTGTCGATGGAGAAATGGAAGAGATACATCATACCCAGCGTCGCGATCAGGGAGATCGGCACGGCCACCGCGGGTATGACGGTCGCCGTTACCCGACGCAGGAACAGAAAGATGACCATCACGACCAGGCCGATGGTCAGGGCCAGGGTAAGTTTTACGTCGCTTACCGCGGCGCGAATGGATGTCGAGCGGTCGTTGAGCAGCCGGATGTCGGCCGCGGCAGGCATTTGGGCCTTGAACGATGGGAGCAGCGCCTTCACACGGTCGACCACGTCCACCGTGTTGGCGTCGGGTTGACGCTGAACGGCGAGCAGGACGGCGCGGGAGCCGTCATACCAGCTCGCGGTATTGGTCACTTCGACGGAATCGATGACGCGCGTGACGTCACCCAGCCGCACCGGATGCCCGTCACGGCTGGCGATGACCACCTGCGCGAAATCCGATGCGTTCTTGAGATCCGTATTCGTCGTGATGGTCAGCTGCTGGTGCGCGTTGGACAGCGTGCCCAGCGGCGTGTTGCTGTTGGCATTCGTAATGGCGTCGCGCAACTGGTCGACGGCGATACCCCGTGCGGCAAGCGCGGTCGGATCGATCTGGATCCGTACGGCATATTTCTGGCTGCCGAAGATGGCCACTTGCGCCACGCCATCGATGGTGGACAGAAACGGTGAAATCACGTTTTCGGCAAGGGCATCGAGATCCGTCAGCGGAACGATGTCGCTCACCAGCGCCAGTATCAGTATTGGGGCGTCTGCCGGATTGACCTTGCGATAGCTGGGTGGGCTCGTCATCTCCGGGGGCAACGTCCGCAGGGTTCGGGCGATGGCTGCCTGCACATCGGCCGCCGCCGCATCTATGTTGCGGTCCAGGTCGAACTGGATGGCGATCGAGGTCGAGCCAAGGGAGTTGGTCGTGGTGATGGAATCGATTCCAGCAATCGTGGCGAATTGCTTGATCAGAGGAGTGGCAACCGAACTCGCCATGGTCTGCGGCGAAGCGCCGGGAAGCGAAGCCGAAACATTGACGACGGGGAAATCGGCGCGAGGCAAGGCTGCCACGGGAAGGAACTTCAAGGCGAACAGTCCGCCGAGCACCAGCGCGAACGACATCAGCAGCGTGGCGACAGGACGGCGGATGCAGAAATCGGATATCATGGCCGTTTGTCGGGATTGTCGCCGGCCTGGGTGGCAGTTGGCCCGGGCCGGGCTCCCGGGTCATATCGAACCTTGCTCCCCTGCTTCAGATGGGCCTGGCCATCGACGACCACGCGCTCGCCATTGCTCAGTCCGGCGTTGATGGCACTATTCCCCCCCTCGTCGAGCGCCACCGTGACCGGGCGGACCTCGACCGTGTCGTCGCCTCTCACGACGTAAACGAACGCCCCCTTTTGTCCGGACTGAACCGCGACGGTCGGTATCGAGGTCATGCCGCTCATCACTCCGGCTTCGAGCACGACATCGACGTACTGACCCGGCCAAAGCGCCAGGTCCTTGTTCTGGAATCGCGCCTTGATTGCCACTGTGCCCGAGGCGGTGTCGACCGAGGAATCGACGAAATCCAGTGAACCCGTCGCCACCGGCGTCTGTTGGTCGGCGAGATAGAGGTCGACCTTTGCCACCGCGGGCCCGCCAAGCGCCTTTTTGAGCAGAGGCAGATCCGTTTGCGGAAGATTGAACCCGACGTCGAGCGGATCCATCTGCGTGATCGTCACCAGCGATCTCGGCGCGCCGCTGGTGACAGGCGAGACGAGATCGCCGATGGTGACGGCGACGGCGCCGAGCCGGCCGGAAATGGGCGCGGCTATGGTGGCATATCCGAGTTGCACCTGATCCGCTTCCACCGTGGCATGGTCGGCTTTGATCGTGCTTTCCAGACCGCGCTCGGCGGCGAGCGCCTGATCGTAGGCCTGCGCCGTACCTGCCTGCTTGTCGGCGAGATCGCGCGCCCGTTCCAGGTCCGCCTTTGCACTGGCGAGCAGCGCCTGGTCCTTTTCGAGGGCGGCCTGATCGCGATCGAGCTGAGCCTTGAGTGCGCGGTCGTCCAGCTGGAACAGGGTGTCTCCGGCCTTCACCATCTGGCCATCCCGGATCGGGATGGCGATAACCGCGCTGGCAATGCGCGCGCCGATCTCGGCCACTGCCGGCGACAGGACAGAACCGATCGCATACCGGCGCACCGGAAAGTCGGCAGTCGATGCCACGGCTGTGACGACCGAAACGGCCGGCGCTGCATCCACATCCGCCGGATCCGGTCGGACGGCCATGCCTGAACGGTCCGCGAATTGGCGCAACGCTGCTCCGGACCAGCCATGGTTCACGGCAATAGCCGCCCCGGCCACCAGGAACAGCAAAATCACGTTCGCCCGGCGCATCGGCGGACCTCGATGGAGTTATTTACCGCCGTCGCTTAGAGCATGTCGCGCGATCGAGAGCTGCGCGGCATGCGTAAGCTGTTGTATTTGCATGTCTTTCACCCAAAACCACGGCACATTTTTGGGCGACATGCAATAAATAGCGCGGATTGCCGGCAAAAAAGGGTGAAAGACCGTACCTTACGAAGATTTAACCAGCTTGTCGCGATGTGCGAGCTAACCCAGCATCGGCCAAAGGGTGACGGCCAACAGCAGGCCCATGGCGACGTTGAACCATTTGAGCCGTGTCGGATCGGCCAGAAAGCCGCGCAATGCCGAGCCGAACGCCGCCCAGGTGGACACGCTCGGCAGGTTGACGGCCGCAAAACCAAGAGCAACGATCAGCATCGAAACCAGCGGAGCGCGCGGGTCGGTGTAAACGGCCATGCCGGTGATCGCTATCATCCACGCTTTCGGGTTGACCCATTGGAACGCGGCCGCCTCACCGAACGTCATTGGCCGCGCATCCGCGCCCTTCTTGTCGCCGAGGGAACGGGACATGGCGATGCGCCAGGCCAGATAGAGCAGATAGGCGCCGCCGGCGATCTTCAGCGTCAGATGGAGAGCCGGAAACGCCGCCAGCAGCGCGCCAAGCCCAAAGCCCACCGCAAGGAGCAGGAGAAGAAAGCCGGCACCTATCCCAAGCATATGCGGCATTGTTCGGCGAAAGCCGAAATTCACGCCGGAGGCGAGCAGCATCAGGTTGTTCGGCCCCGGTGTGATCGAGGTCACCAAGGCGTAGACCAGCAATGCGAAAAACATGTCCGGCTGCATGGCCAGCTATCTCTTGCTAGGGGAAAAAGGTGCGTGACCGGCAGGTCTCACATGCCCTGCGGCCCGCGATTCATCGCGGCGATGCCCGTTCGACAGATCTCGACCAGGCCGAGCGGCTTCATGATGGCGATGAACTGGTCGATCTTGGAGCTCTTGCCGGTGATCTCGAAGATGAAATGCTCGGTGTTCGCATCGATGACCTTGGCGCGGAAGGCATCCGCGAGCCGCAGCGCCTCGACGCGAGCCTCGCCCGTGCCGGTGACCTTGACCAAAGCGAGTTCACGCTCCAGCGGCGTTCCGTTGCCGAGATCGTCGGCAAGCACCGTCAGGTCGACCACCCTATGCACCGGGACGATGCGCTCGAGCTGATGCTTGATCTGTTCCAGCACGTGATGGGTCCCGCTTGTCACGATCGTGATGCGCGACAGATGCTTCTCATGCTCGGTTTCCGAAACGGTCAGGCTTTCGATGTTATAGCCGCGGCCTGAAAACAGACCGATGACTCGGGCAAGAACGCCCGGCTCGTTGTCGACGAGCACGGAGAGAGTGTGCTTCTCCAGCTTCGCCGTTTCCTTGGAGATGAAATAGGCCGAGCCGGTGGCTTGTAGGTGGGCGCTCATCTGAGTTTGCTTTCTCTAATACTTTCAATTTGGAGCGGTGTTCGAGCGGCTCGGCTTGCCGACGTCGCCCGGAAAGGGCGGCGGGTCTGTCGCCCGCCGCTCCTTGTTACACCAACTCCCTGCCCTTGGCGTCGATCGCGTTTGCGACCGCCTCGTCCGTTGCCTCGTCGGGCAGGAGCATCTCGTTGTGCGCCTTCCCCGAAGGGATCATCGGGAAGCAGTTGGCGAGGTTCGCCACCCGGCAGTCGAAGATCACCGGCTTGCGCACGGAGATCATTTCCCGGATGGCGTCGTCGAGGTCGCCGGGCTTCTCGCAGCGGATGCCGTGGCCGCCATAGGCCTCCGCCAGCTTCACGAAATCGGGCAGCGCCTCGGTATAGGAGTGCGAGAGCCGATTGCCGTGCAGCAATTGCTGCCACTGGCGGACCATGCCCATATACTGATTGTTGAGAATGAAGATCTTGATCGGTGCCTCATACTGCACCGCCGAGCTCATCTCCTGCATCGTCATCAGGACCGATGCGTCGCCGGCAATGTCGACCACGAGCGAATCCGGATGCGCGATCTGCACGCCGAGAGCCGCCGGGAGCCCGTAACCCATGGTCCCCAGTCCGCCCGAAGTCATCCAGCGGTTCGGCTTTTCGAAGCCATAGTGCTGCGCGGCCCACATCTGGTGCTGGCCGACCTCGGTGGTGATGTAGGTGTCGAGGTCCTTGGTCAAGGCATAAAGGCGCTCGATCGCGTATTGCGGCATGATCACGTCGTCATTTGCCTTGTAGGCGAGCGAATCCCTGGCCCGCCATTTGGCGATCTGCTCCCACCAGGGATGGAGCGCCTTCTTGTCGGCACGACCCGAAGCACGCCACAGCCGCACGAGATCCTCGAGAACCCGCCCGACATCGCCCTGGATCGGGATATCGACCGGCACGTTCTTATTGAGCGAGGACGGATCGATATCGATGTGGATCTTCTTCGAATTGGGCGAGAAGGCATTGAGCCTGCCCGTGATGCGGTCATCGAAACGCGCGCCGATACAGAGCATGACGTCGCAGTCATGCATGGCCATGTTGGATTCATAGGTGCCGTGCATGCCCAGCATGCCGAGCCAGTTCTTGCCGGAGGCCGGATAGGCGCCGAGCCCCATCAGGGTCGAGGTGATTGGGAAACCGGTGAGGTCGACCAGTTCACGCAGCAGATGACTCGCCTCCGGGCCGGAATTGATGACGCCGCCGCCGGAATAGATGATGGGCCGTTTCGCCTCGACCATCAAGGCGATCGCAGCCTTCACCTTTTCAAGGTCGCCCTGGACCTTCGGCTGGTAGCTGGTGCGCGGCGCCGTCTGCGGCGGAACATAGGTGCCGGTGGCGAACTGCACGTCCTTCGGTATGTCGACAACGACCGGGCCGGGACGGCCCGTGGTCGCGATGTGGAAGGCCTCGTGCAGGATTGCCGCCAGCTCGTTCACGTCCTTCACCAGCCAATTGTGCTTGGTGCAGGGGCGCGTGATGCCGACCGTGTCGCATTCCTGGAAGGCATCCGAGCCGATCAGGGAGGTCGGCACCTGGCCGGTGATGCAGACCAGCGGAATGGAGTCCATCAACGCGTCCTGCAGCGGGGTGACCGCGTTGGTGGCGCCAGGCCCCGACGTGACCAGCATGACGCCGGCCTTCCCGGTCGAGCGGGCGTAACCTTCCGCAGCGTGGCCGGCGCCCTGCTCGTGGCGGACGAGGATATGCTGGACGTCCTCCTGCTGGAAAAGCTCGTCATAGATCGGAAGGACCGCGCCGCCCGGATAGCCGAAGATATGCTGGACGCCGTTGTCCTTCAGCGCTTGCACCACCATCTCGGCGCCCGTCATTTCGCGCCGTTCGCTCGTTCCGTTGGTCATCCGTCTGGTCCGTCTCTCTTCGCCTGCCGGCTTGCTGCTGATCGTATAGTCGTTCGGGCAATAAAAAAGGCCCCCGAGGGAGCCTGCTTTCAGCGCATGGGTGGATTTCGCCCGGCGGTCACACCGCCTTGCCCATGCGCCTTCCTACTACGAGAATGAGTGCGTTCGTCATGGGCGCGGAGAATAAGAGCGCTTGGCCAGATAAGTCAACGGTGCCTCAGCGTTTTTTCGCCGCCCGGCGCCGATTAAAGGGCATCCAGATCGCCGCTTCCCATAAGGGATTGAAATATCACCAAACTATGGTGGGGGTGACGAAGGCGCGCAAGTTCCGGATACTGGTCTTTCCGGGCCGGAAGCCCGGCGGACGATACATTCAGGATCCGTGGGAGGATATGCATGCTCGACAAGGCGCCCAACCAGAAACTCTCCGCCCTACTCGAAAACTTCGGCCAGGCTCTTGCGGCCGGAGACATCGACAAAGCCGTCAGCCTGTTCCAGGAAGACTGCTATTGGCGCGATCTCGTGGCGTTCACCTGGAACATCAGGACGATGGAAGGACGCGACCAGATTCGGGCCATGTTGGAAAGCCAGCTACCCGGGACGAAGCCGGCCAACTGGGCCATCGCCGAGAGTGAGGACGCGACGGAAACGGACGGCGTCATCGAAGGCTGGATCACTTTCGAGACGGATGTCGCACGTGGTTTCGGGCATATCCGGGTGAAAGAAGGGAAGATCTGGACGCTGCTCACCACCATGGCGGAACTCAAGGGGCACGAAGAGCCGATCGGTTATGCGCGTCCATTAGGCGCCAAGCACGGTTCGGGCAAGAACCGCAAGTCGTGGAAGGAGGAGCGCGACGAGGAAGCCGCCGAACTCGGCTTCAGCCGCCAGCCCTATTGCGTCGTCATCGGCGGAGGCCAGGGCGGCATCGCGCTCGGAGCGCGACTGAAGCAGCTGGGCGTCTCGACGATCATCGTCGAGAAGAACGAGCGCGCCGGAGACAGCTGGCGCAAACGCTACAAGTCTCTCTGTCTCCACGACCCCGTGTGGTACGACCATCTTCCCTACATCGATTTCCCCAGGAACTGGCCGGTCTTCTCGCCGAAGGACAAGATCGGGGACTGGCTTGAGATGTATGCCAAGGTGATGGAGCTCAACTACTGGACGTCGACCGAGGCGAAGAGCGCCACCTATGACGAGGAAAAGAAGGAATGGAACGTCGTGGTGCGGCGCGACGGCAAGGACATCGTTTTGCGGCCGAAGCAGCTCGTCCTTGCCACCGGCATGTCAGGAAGGCCCAACATGCCCCAGTTCAGGGGCATGGAACGTTTCAAGGGCGACCAGCACCATTCCTCGAAACACCCCGGACCCGATGCCTATGCGGGCAAGAAGGCGGTGGTGATCGGCTCCAACAACTCGGCCCACGACATCGCCGCGGCCCTTTGGGAAGCAGGCGCCGACGTGACCATGGTCCAGCGCTCCAGCACACACATCGTGCGCTCCGACACGCTGATGGAGATCGGCATGGGAGCGCTCTATTCCGAGCAGGCGGTCGAGAACGGCATCTCCACCGCCAAGGCGGACATGATCTTTGCGTCGATCCCCTACCGGATCCTGCACGAGTTCCAGATCCCTCTCTACCAGCAGATGAAGGAGCGCGATGCGGAATTCTACGGAGGACTGGAGAAGGCGGGCTTCATGCTCGACTGGGGCGACGACAATTCGGGCCTGTTCATGAAATACCTGCGCCGCGGCTCAGGCTACTATATCGATGTCGGCGCCTCGCAACTGATCATCGACGGCTCGATCAAGCTGAAGAGCGGCTCACAGGTCGAGGAGATCACCGAGAAATCGGTCGTCCTGGAAGACGGAACCGAATTGCCGGCCGACCTCATCGTCTATGCGACGGGTTACGGCTCGATGAATGGCTGGGCGGCCGAACTGATATCGCAGGAGGTCGCGGACAAGGTCGGCAAATGCTGGGGACTTGGCTCGGCCACCACCAAGGACCCTGGCCCTTGGGAGGGCGAGCAACGCAACATGTGGAAGCCGACGCAGCAGGAAGCCTTGTGGTTCCACGGCGGCAACCTGCACCAGTCGCGTCACTATTCCCAGTTCCTGGCCCTGCAGTTGAAAGCTCGCCAGGAAGGAATCCCGACACCTGTCTACGGCATGCAGGAAGTCCATCACCTGCGTTGACGGAGATGGCCCGACGCCGGTTCACCGTTTGCGCCGGCGTCGAGCGGCGCGGATCTCGGCGATGCGGTCGGCATCCTCTTCCTGCAGGTGCCGGCCACGTTCCAGGATTTCGAGCGTGTATTCCTCATAGGTAAGGCCGATGCGCTCGGCTCGCTCGAGGCGCATCAGCATGACCTCGTGGCTCGGCGCTTTCCATGCCTTCGCATGGGCCGATTTCCAGGCGAGGAACCGATAGGGGTCGCCCTTTCCCCAAGGCGGCCCCTCATAATCGTCCAGCGGCGGGCCGCCATTATGAGAGCGGTTCACACGACGTTGCACTTTGCTCAGTTCCTCACCACGGCGACGGCATAGACGGCGGCTTGCGGTCCCGGAGCATGAAAGCTGCAGTCGGCGGGCGCCCCAAGCGCAAGGCAGTCGCCCGGCTCCATCGCGTGGACGACGCTACCTTCGGTGAAGTGCAATCGGCCAGCGATCAGCCAGATCTGCTGGCGGATGAAGGCGTAGGATGCAGCCGGGAATTCGACCGTGGCGCCAGCCGGCAGTTCGACATGGATCAGCTCGAGCGGCATATCGGTCGCGGGCGAGAGATGTCGCCGGACGTAACCGGTCTGCGGATCCCTCCAGACCGGCTGGTCGGCCCTGCGCAACAGGCCCCCGGAATGCAGTTCGGCGCGCGCGATCAGGGACGATAACGTCATTCCATAGGCGGATGCGATCCGAACGAGAAGCGTCGCCGTCGGGCTAGCCTTGCCACGTTCGATCGCGCTCAGCATTGCCTTCGAGACGCCTGAACGATCAGCTAGGTCGCCGAGCGACCAACCGCGTGCGATCCGGTCTGCGTGGATGCGTGCTGCGAGTGCGTCGACGATTTCGTTCTCGATATCAGACATTCGTACACTATGATGAAAAGCCTTGCTCCGTGCAACCCTGCGCTTCGGCGTGAACTCCCAACCGATTCTTAGTAACCCCCGGGTGCCATCCGAAGCATTGGGTCTTTCCGCTAAATCGAAAGCCGGCGAACGGGCTGAATTGACTTTCCCCAAACGAATTGTCTAGCTCTTCTTAGGAAGACCGGGAGGATCCGCGACTATGCTTTCTGGCGGGAAATTCGAGGCTTACTTCACTTCACGAGACCTTATCGACCATGCGGTTTCCAGCATCGACGCCGCGGACTGCTTCTCCGAGCCCTTCCCCCATATTTTCTTCGAGAACTTTTTCCCGAGAGAATTCTACACGCGGATGCTGAAAGCCTTCCCAAGTGAAGGATACAGTTCGATCGCCCGCAACGGCACGCGGCTCGAACTTCCGCTCTATGACGGGCACATCGACAAGATCGACGGCGGCTTGCGGGGTATATGGCAGGCAGTTTCGGAGACACTGACCTCGGCGGAAGTCGAGAATGCCATTCGCAGACAATTGCGAACCGGGCTGGAGATCCGCGCGCGTGGCGACCGGGTTGCCGGCCCCGATGCCTTGACCATGGTGGCGAGGCCCGTCCTCTACGTGGACAAGGATGGCTACAAGATCAATCCGCATCCCGACACGCGCAAGAAAGTCGTCACAATGCAATTGTATTGCCCGACGGACGAAAGCCAGCGCGAACTCGGCACCACGCTCTATCAGGCCTCGCTGAAAGGCTTGCTGCATGTCGGCTCGTACGGTCTGGAGCCTGTCAAGACGTTCCCCTTCCTGCCCAATGTCGGATATGCTTTCGTCGTCCTGAAGGCCCGTCATTCGCCGACCGGCATGAGTTGGCACGGGCGACCGACCATCAAGACCACCTCGGATCAGCCTCGGCTGTCGATCCTCAACACCTATTACGTGAACGAGACCCTCAAGCCTTGACCGATAAGAATGGAGCGAAGGCCTTAAGCGGGCCTTCACCCTCTCGTCTCACGAGGTCTTAACCCGGCTCCGGCCATACTCGTCCGGTGCCCGGAAAGGGCCGAGGTCGGGGAACACCAGCAATGTATGTCGAGCGGAACGCGGGCGAAGCCATCTCGCAGGAGCGTCGCCATCCCGGGCAGCCCGATGATCGGGCCCTTGGCCGCATCGTGCAATGCGACGGCGCGCGGGCCACGGTTGCGGCGTTCGCCGATGGCGGGAACGGCGTCGCCAACGGGCTTTGGACGGTCGGTCGGCTGATTTCGGTCAATCTCGGCCCGACGCGGACGGTTGGTCTCGTTTACGCGATCGCCAAGGCCGATCGCGTCTGGGCTTTCGACCAGCAGAACGCCATCGAAGTCAGCATCGAGTTGATCGGCGAGGTTCGTGACGATCCTGCAAGAGGCACGCCCCTCTTCGATCGCGGCATCACGACCTATCCGCATATCGGCGCTGTCGCGCATCGCATCCGCGCTCGGGACTTGCAAGCGATCTACGATCTCGCGGGGCGAAATGCCATCACCGTCGGGAGCCTGTCGCAGGACGACAGCATCGAGGCCTGCATCGCGATCGACGACACGTTGAACCGGCATTTCGCCGTCGTCGGCACCACAGGCGTCGGCAAATCGACGGCCGTGGCGCTGCTCTTGCGCAAGGCATTGGCTGCACGCCCCGATCTGCGCGTGCTGATCCTCGATCCGCACAATGAATTCGCCTCGTCCTTGCCGGACGAGGCTGTACGCATCGACACTTCCACGCTCGACTTGCCGTTCTGGCTGTTCCGGCTCGAGGAACTGACGGAGGTGCTGTTCCGCGGCCGGGAAGCCGCCGCAGAAGAGGTGGATCTGCTCCGCGAGCTGATCCCGGTCGCCAAGGGCCTCTACCGGAACCCGAATGCCGGGATCTACACGCGGCGCGGTGCCGATCCGATGACGGCCGATACACCGGTGCCTTACCGCATGGCGGATCTGCTGAAGCTGATCGACGAGCGCATGGGCCTGCTCGAAACCAAGAATGACAGGCCGGTCTACCGCTCGCTCAAGATACGCATAGAGGCTGCTGTGACCGACCCGCGCTACCGCTTCATGTTCAGTTCACGGCTCATCGAGGATACGATCCACGAGACCATCGGCAGGATCTTCCGTGTGCCGCATCAGGGCCGTCCGGTCACCTGTTTCGAGATGGCCGGCATGCCTTCCGAAGTGGTGAATTCGGTCTGTTCGGTACTCGCGCGTCTTGCTTTCGATCTTGCTCTATGGAGCGAAGGCAGGCTGCGGCTCCTGGTGCTTTGCGAGGAGGCGCACCGCTACATGCCGGCCGATAAGCGTCTCGGCTTCGCGCCGACGCGGCATGCCCTGTCCCGTATCGCCAAGGAGGGCCGCAAGTACGGCTGCTCGCTGGGCATTATCACCCAGCGCCCCGGAGAACTCGACCCGACCGTGTTGTCGCAATGCTCGACCGTCTTCGCCATGCGGCTCGCCAACGAACAGGACCAGGCGATCATCCGCTCGGCCATCGCCGACTCCTCGGCTTCGACGCTGTCGTTTCTGTCCTCCATGGGACAGCGCGAGGCGATCGCCTTCGGCGAAGGCGTCGCGACGACCATGCGGCTGAAATTCGAGAAGCTCGACACGGCCCTGTTACCTGGCGCGGCCGGGAAGAACAATGCCGACCACATGATCGCCGGCAATAGGGATGTCGACCTCGCAGCCATCGTGGGGCGCCTGCGCAATGTCCCCAAGGCCCCGGAATCCAGCTCGTTCGGCGAGCCTGTGAGCCCGCTACGCCAGGCCGGCGAACCGGAATTTCGCCCGCCGGTCGTCCAGTCGCGACCCGAAGACGATTTCGGCTACGGGCTCAAGCCGACGGTATTCGGGGTTCGTCCGCAACGGGACTAAGGGGCCCTCCCCCTCTACATTCCAGTGCGTCCTTCGAGGCTCACTTCGCTCGCGCCCTCAAGATGAGGAAGGTCGGCGTTATGCACCAATCTCAGAACCGGAGACGAGGCGAGGAGGATACCTGGAGGGATTGAGTCGATATTCGCGCTCGCCCATCGGGGCCGGCATCGCGGGCGCCTCAGGATACGGGGCCTGGCACCCACCTCCTCATCCCGAGGTGCGAGCGAAGCGAGCCTCGAAGGACGCACTATGAGAGCATCCTAAGCGCAAATGCGGTTCCGCCCCATGCTCTTGGCCTGGTAGAGCAGCCTGTCGGCGCGACGATAGAATTCTTCCGCCGTCTCCTTGCCATCCCACACCGCGAGCCCCAGGCTGGTGGTGACATTCAGCCTGGCATTGCCCGATTGGATGGCCATGTTGGCGATGGCTCCCCGGATGCGCTCGGCGAACTTCGTCAGCCGCTCGCCATCCATGTTGGGCGTCACCACCGCAAACTCCTCGCCGCCGAGCCGGGCGGCGACATCGTGGTAGCGCGTGACGCCCTTCAGGCAGGTGGCCACCGCCCGCAGCACTTCGTCGCCCACGTCGTGACCGTAGGTGTCGTTGACTTGCTTGAAGTGGTCGAGGTCGAGCAGCATGAGGCCCACCGGCCGGTTGATGCGGCGGAACTCCTCAATGTACTCCCGCAGCGCATCGTCGAAATAGCGACGATTGTGCATGCCGGTCAAAGCGTCGGTCAACGCGGCCTGTTCCAGCGTCTCCGAACGCCGGCTGAGGGTCATGGTCATCGCGCGCAGCTTGCCTTCTTCCTTCACCTGTGTGCGGATCAGCGGATAGATGAGGAATATGCCGAAGATCAGGGCGGTCGCCTGGAGAACGGCCGTGATGTAAAGAAGCGTCTTGAGATCGGCTATACCGTCGATCCCCCTGGGATCCGATTGGGCCGTCACATCCTGCAGCACGTCATAGGCATAAAACGTCACGACGCCGGCCGCGAGGAGCACGACGATAAAAACGAAGAATGCCGATTCCGCTTTGTGGAAGCGCATTGCCTACCCGCTGGACACCAGCCCCTTATCCCATCAAGGGCCTTACGCGAAGTTAATCGCTGCAACTACTACGGGATAAACACGAAAATACAACCTGCTTGCCGATGGTCGTCCCCAGGATTTTCCGCAAGGGCTGGTCAAATCTTCCGCCACTCCGGTCCGAGCTGGTGCCGGAACCATGTTGCCTGGCGTTTCGCGTATTGCCGCGTTGCGATCTTCGCGCGCTCGATCGCTTCGGCCATTTCCATTCGCCCCTCCAGCGCCGCCTGAAGCTCGCGAAAGCCGATAGCCTTCATGGCCGGCAAGGTCGGATCGAGTTTCAAGCCGGCAAGCGCCCTCACCTCGTCCAGCACACCGCCTTCGATCATCCGGTCGAACCGCGCGTCGATACGCCTGACAAGCTCTTCGCGGGCCGGCCGGATCTGGAGGAACCGCGCCGTTGCGCGATCGACGAGCGGCCTGCCCCGATCCGCCTGCCAGGCCAGGATCGACCGGCCGGAAGCCTCGAGCACCTCCAGCGCCCGAACGATCCGCTGGCCGTCGGACGGCCAGATCATCCGCGCCGCTTCGGGGTCTCTTTCGGACAGTAAAGCGTGCAAGCTTTCAGCGCCGCCTTCGGCGAGCTCATGGCGCAGCCGATCGCGCACTTCGGGAGGAATGTCGGGCATTTCCGACAGCCCTTCGACCAAGGCTCGGAAATAGAGTCCGGTACCGCCGACGAAGATCGGCATCTTGCCGGCGAGCGCGCCGCTTCGCGCCAGCCGTTCCACGTCGCGCAGCCACGCGCCGGTCGAGTAGGCCTGGCTCGGATGTACATGCCCATAGAGCTCATGCCGCGCCCTGGCGAGTTCGGCCGCCCCGGGCCGGGCAGTCAGAACATCGAGGACCGAATAGACCTGCATGGAATCGGCGTTGACGACGACACCCCCATGGCGCTCGGCCAAATCCAGCGCCATGGCCGACTTGCCGCTGGCGGTCGGTCCGGCTATCAGGGTCGCATTCTTCACGAGGCCTTCGGCCTCTCCCGCTGCGGATTGCCCCATGCCTCTCGTCGCCACGCTGATCGCTCGCCCGGAACACCGGTCCCTGTCCATCCCGCTAGCGCATAAGGCCTCGCAAGCGGTCGAGGCAAGCGCAATCGACTGGCTGGCCGAGGAAGTCGCGTGCGACCTGGCACTTCCGCGGAGCGCCGATGCGGCGGACATCGAACGCCGCTTGCGCGAGTACCTTGCCGGCGAGCCGATCGACATCGTCGTCCAGGAGTCCGCCACACGGCGCAAGAAGATCCTGATCGCGGACATGGATTCGACCATGATCGACCAGGAATGTATCGACGAACTGGCCGATGAAATCGGCATCAAGGAACATGTCGCAGCCATAACGGCACGGTCCATGAATGGCGAGATCGCCTTCGAGCCGGCGCTGCGCGAACGCGTCGCACTGCTCGAAGGCCTGGAGGCTCAGGTCGTCGAGACCATCATCGCCAAGCGCATCACCCTTGCGGCGGGCGGCCTCGAACTCGTCGCGACGATGCGCGCCCACGGCGCCTGGACCGCGTTGATATCTGGCGGTTTCGATGTCTTTACATCGCGTATCGCGGCCAGGCTCGGCTTCGACGAGAACCGCGCCAACAGGCTCATCGAACGCGAAGGCAAGCTCGCGGGCCGCGTCGCCGAGCCGATTCTCGGCCGGGCGGCCAAGGCCGAGGCGCTGCTCGATATTTCGGCGAGGCTGGGACTTACACCCGCCGACGCGATCGCGGTCGGCGACGGCGCCAACGATCTCGACATGATCCGCATGGCCGGCAGCGGCGTGGCGCTTCATGCCAAGCCCGCAGTCGCCGCGGAGGCGCGCATGCGTATAGATCATGGCGACCTCACCGCCTTGCTCTACATACAGGGCTACCGCCGCAGCGAATTCACGACATGACGCCGATCAGGACCGAGCGCCTCATCCTGCGCAACTGGGAAGAGCGGGACCGCCCTCTCTTTCATCGCATCAATTCCGATGAGCGCGTGATGGAGTTCTTCCCGTTCCGCCGCGACCGCGCGCAATCCGATGCCCTTTTCGACAAGCTGCGGGATTTCATCGACGCGAACGGCTTCGGCTTCTCGGCGATCGAGATTGCCGCGACCGGTGAATGCGCTGGTTTCGCCGGCCTTTATCGGGCCGACTATCTCGAGCCGTTCTTGCCCGCCGATACGATCGAGATCGGATGGCGCCTCGCGCCCGAATACTGGGGCCACGGTTATGTCACGGAGGCAGCGCGGGCGCATCTCGCTTACGGTTTTGGGACCCTCGGCCTCAACGAGATCGTTTCTTTCGCGGTCCGGAGTAACGGGCGCTCGACCGCGGTGATGGAGCGCCTCGGCATGCTACGAGATGAGGCGGGCGATTTCGACCATCCAAGCGTCCCGGACAGCCACCCGGCGCTGAAGCGCCACGTGCTGTACCGGCTGCCACGCGAGAGATGGATGGGCACGTAGGGCGGCCGGCTGGCGCGCCGAAAAACCCTCATCCGACCTCGCTTCGCGAGGCCACCTTCTCCCACAA
>NZ_JBJHDO010000013.1:0-175588 GCF_050958605.1 Mesorhizobium sp. 1B3
TCGAGATATCTTCTCTGACAAATGTCGCCACGCCGGGCGCAGAATATGGAAAAGACGTAGGCGAAGGCCTATATAAGGGTGCGTCACCCTTTCAGAGTTGACGCGGGGTGGAGCAGCCCGGTAGCTCGTCAGGCTCATAACCTGAAGGTCACAGGTTCAAATCCTGTCCCCGCAACCAATTGCAAATGTAAAAGCCCCGCCCTTGTGGCGGGGTTTTTGCGTTCTGGGATGTTCGACAATCCGCCGTGACCCGGGTAGCCCGAGGCGAGAGTGCAGGCCGGTTGCCCGGCCTGCCCGACAAAGGCGCATGCTTTCAAGTCTGCTTCAATGCCGCGGCCGCCAGCCCGGCCAGCAAAGCCGACCGATCGGCAGGTTGACGTTCCGAATGCCGACCACTTCGCCTGGACGAAATGGCATGGGGCAAACGGAGAACCATGGCCGCTCCCTCACCTCCGGGGCCGGCCGGAAGTAGGATGACCTGCCATTTCCTTGATCTTCCCATGGTGGAGCTCATCGCGCGAGCTGTTTCAGATAGGCGATGACATCGCTGATGTCCTTCGGGCGGGAAACCCCGGAAAAGGACATCCAGCTTCCCTTCACCTTCGCCTGCGGGCTTTTGATGAAAGCCGCCAGTTCGTCTTCGTCCCACACGAGTCCTGCCGCGCCGGCCGCGCGCATCGCCTCCGAATAGGGATAGCCATCCGCGACTCCGGCTTTGCGGCCGACGATGCCCACCAGCGATGGCCCGCGCCTGGCCTCGTCGACGCTTTCGGCGTGGCAGATCAGGCACTTCTTGAACAGTCTCTCGCCCGCCGCGACGTTGCCGGTCTGGGCTTGGGCACTCGGTAGGCTGACAAGGAATACGGTCGTCGAAATCGAAACGGTGCGCAAGAAGGCGCGCATGGCGATGCTCCTGGTTGATCGGACGACGCTCCCCTACTTCCTCAACAATGGTCGAGGTCAAGCTCCAGAAGCCATCGCTGGGAGCGACAGCCGGCCACCAACCAATTGAGATTGTTCTTCTTTCCTGATGGTTCGCCGCTCATGCGACATTTTCGCCGGAAACGAAGAAGCAGCAGCTCGAAGGCCAGGGGTACCGAAAAGCGGATGTTGACTATCGGAGCGGCGGGCCCGTGCAGTCAGCGCACCGTCTCGAACAAGCCCTGATAATCGACCACCAGGCCGCGGTCATCGACCTCGATGTCTGCCTCGAAGCCGTTGGCGGCACCGAGGTCCAAATACCGCCAGCGATTTTGCCCGAGGGTGGCATAACGTTGCCTGGAGGGCTCCATGCGCATCGAAGGCAGGTCCACGTACAGCGTGGTCAATTCGCCCGACCCCTTGAGCAACAGCATGGCCAGTGTGTTGCAAAACGGCGTTGCCGACAGATCGACCTCGTCGCATCCGGCCAGGTCTGGCCTCTCCTGTCCGTCGACGCGCCAGCCGCTCGCGATCCGCTCGATTCTCATCTCCCGTCGTGTCGGGCTGGTGAGGCGGAGATCGAGATCCCGTGTCCGCATGTCCGGGTAGAGACGCCACATGTAAGACATGCCGAATGCATCTTCGCCGGCGTGCACGATGGTCGACAGGGCCGAGAATCCATCGGCGTCGGAATCAAGTTGGAAGACTTCCAGTCCAGGCTCGTCGCGTCTGCGCCAAATCCGTTTCATCGCTTCGCCGCCGCTCTTTCGGCCTCGCCGTTCGACGCCGGGCAGTTTGGCATGTGACCAACTGTGTGAACAGCCCGCCGCTGAAACTATGCGGGTGTGCGGCGTGCTCGAAATTCCCTGGGGAACTGCCCTGGACCGTCGACCGGTCTCTGACTGGACTCACGGCCGGTCGGCAAAGACGGCGTCATAGGCCGTGATAATGCGGCGGGCTTTCTGGCGAACCGTCTCGGCACTGTCGCCGGGCGCGTAGAGGT
Organism: Mesorhizobium sp. 1B3; assembly: GCF_050958605.1. Lineage (NCBI taxonomy): Bacteria > Pseudomonadati > Pseudomonadota > Alphaproteobacteria > Hyphomicrobiales > Phyllobacteriaceae > Mesorhizobium > Mesorhizobium sp. 1B3. The sequence goes on from NZ_JBJHDO010000013.1 coordinate 1,925, forward strand.
TGGTGCCGAGGCCGAAAGTGCCGACGTCGATCTTCTTGAATTCCGCGAAGGACTTCTCGGAGACCCCGCCGACGACGCCGATGACAGTCTCCCTCGGCAGGATGGCCTTGATCGCCGCGATACCGCTGGCGCCCAACACGCTGCCCGGAAAGAACTTCAGCGCCGAGGCGCCGCACTTCACGGCAAGCAAGGCCTCGGTCGGCGTGAAGACGCCGGGCATGGTGAGCATTCCGTGTTCCGATGCGCGGGCGATCACGCCGGGGTCGATGTTCGGGCTCACCAGGAGCCGCCCGCCGACTTCGGCCAGCCGGTCGACCTGCTCGGGCTCGAGCACGGTTCCCGCGCCGATCACACATCTGTCGCCGAAGGCTGCGGCAGCGCGGCGGATCGAGGTGAAGGGATCGGGCGAGTTGAGCGGGATCTCCGCGAGCTCGAAGCCTTCCTCGACAAGGACGCCCACGACCTCCGCGGCTTCGTCAGGCGTGATGCCGCGCAGGATTGCGACCAGCGAGCGCCGCAGCGCAGGCCATGCGATAGGAGAGGCCATGTCTTTCTTCCCTTGCGAAGCGATGGCGGTTCGATAGCCCATCCGCTGCACCGCTGCAAAGTGCCATCCAGGAGAAAGGTTCTGGCTTTGAACGAACAGGCGAGGACCGTTCGGCAGGACATCGGCGCCGCTTGGCACGAACGTGGCTGCTCATCAGCCGGTCAGCGCTTCGGCGATAGCCTTGCCGCAGGTGACCGTGTCGGCATCGCCGCCGAGATCGCGCGTGCGCAACGCCTTGGACGGCAGCACTGCTTCGATCGCCTTTACGATGGCCGCGGCCGCATCGGCATGGCCGAGGTGGTCGAGCATCATCGCACCCGCCCAGATCTGCCCGATAGGGTTGGCGATGCCCTTGCCGGCAATGTCTGGCGCCGAACCATGGACCGGCTCGAACAGCGAGGGGAAGCGCCGCTCCGGATTGATATTGCCCGAGGGCGCGATGCCGATGGTGCCGGTGCAGGCAGGGCCGAGATCCGAAAGGATGTCGCCGAACAGGTTGGAGGCGACGACCACGTCGAAGCGATCGGGGTTGAGCACGAAATGCGCGGCGAGGATGTCGATATGGTACTTGTCCCAGCGCACGCCGGGATAGTTCCGCGCCATCGCTTCGACGCGCTCATCCCAATAGGGCATGGTGATGGAGATGCCGTTGGACTTCGTCGCCGACGTCAGGTGCCTGGCCTCGCGCCGGCCGGCCAGCTCGAAGGCGTAGCGCAGGATCCGGTCGACACCGATGCGGCTCATCACCGTTTCCTGGATGACCACCTCCCGTTCGGTGCCGGCGAACATCCGCCCGCCGATCGAAGAATACTCGCCCTCGGTGTTCTCGCGCACGATATAGAAATCGATACTGCCGGGCACGCGGCCGGCGAGCGGGGTGGGGACGCCGGGCATCAGCCGGACGGGGCGAAGATTGACATATTGGTCGAATTCACGACGAAACTGCAGGAGCGAGCCCCAGAGGGATATGTGATCGGGAACGGTATCGGGCCAGCCCACAGCGCCGAAGAAGATCGCGTCATGCCCGCCGATCCGCTCCTTCCAATCCGGCGGCAACATCGCGCCGTGCTTGGCGTGGTAGTCGCAGGACGCGAAGTCGAAGTGTTCGAATTCGAGGCCGATCCCAAATTTCGCGGCGGCGGCCTCGAGGACCCTCAGTCCCTCGGGCACGACCTCCTTGCCGATGCCGTCGCCTGGAATGACCGCGATCCTGTGCTTGCTCATGGCATCTTTCCCCGGTGCGGATCTAAGGAAGAACGGCGCGGCGGTTGCCGCCGCGCCGTCAAGCTCCTCGTGGTTCGTCAGTAGGCGGGCTGCCCGGCGGCGATCCACTCCGCAGCGTCGTCAAGCGTGCGCTCGAAGGCCTGCACCATGTCCTCGATCTGGCTTTCCGTGATGATCAGCGGCGGGCAGAAGGCGAGCGTGTCCAGGATGTTGCGAACGATCAGGCCGTGATGATGGGCGCGCGCGAAGACATAGGCGCCGACCTTGCCGGGCGTGTCGAAGCGCGCTTTCGTCGCCTTGTCGGCCACCAACTCGACGCCGGCAATAAGGCCGACGCCCCTGACTTCGCCGACCAGCGGATGCGCGTTGAGATCGCGCAGCCGTTTTTGCAGGACGCGGCCCATCGCGGCGGCATTTTCGATCAACCTTCGTTCTTCCAGGATCGCCAGGTTCTCCAGCGCGACCGCCGTGGCGACGGGATGGCCGCTCGCGGTGTAGCCATGCCCGAACGTGCCGATTTTGCCGCTGTTGTCGGCGATGACCTTGTATATCGCGTCCGACATGATGACCGCTGCCAGCGGCTGATAGGAAGAGGTGATCTGTTTGGACACCACGAGGATGTCGGGCTTGATGCCATAATAGTCGCAGCCGAAGGTCGTCCCGAGACGGCCGAAACCGGTGATCACCTCGTCGGCAACGACAAGAATATCATGGCGGCGGCAGATCTCCTGAACCTTCTGCCAGTAGCCCTCCGGCGCCGGCAACACGCCGCCGGCCGACATCAGCGGTTCGCCGATGAAGGCGGCAATGGTCTCGGGGCCTTCTTCCCGGATGACGGCCTCGAGTTCGGCCGCCAGGCGATCGACGAATTGGGCCTCGGTTTCGCCGGGCTGGCCGAAGCGGTAGTAATGCGGGCAGGTCAGATGACGCACGGGGATCGCCGGCAGGTCGAAATCGCGGTGGTTGTTCGGCAGGCCGGTCAGGCTCGCGGCCGCCACGGTCACTCCGTGATAACCCTGGGTGCGGGCCAGGAACTTCTTCTTCGCCGGGCGACCGAGGGCATTGTTGTAATACCAGACGAGCTTGATGACCGTGTCGTTGGCTTCGGAGCCGGAATTGGTGAAGAAGACGTGCGACAGCCCTTCCGGTGCCATCTCCGCGAGCTTCTCGGCGAGCGCGATTGACGGCAGGTGCGATTTGTGGGCGAAGGTGTGATAGTAGGGCAGCTTCTCGAGCTGCCTTGCAGCCGCCTCGACAAGCCGCTTCTCGCCGAAGCCGACTGCCACGCTCCACAGGCCGCCCAGGCCTTCGATGTAGCGCTTCCCCTGGTCGTCGAAGACATAGATGCCTTCGCCGCGCTCCATGACGATCGGTCCGATCTCCGCATGGCGTACCGCGTCGGTATAGGGGTGGAGCTGGTGCGCAATGTCGCGCGCGGCGGTGGAATTCGGTCTGGACATGGATCTACCTCGCTAATCGAATTTCAGACGCCGGCTCCGTCATGCCGGCTGGCTTATCACGGTCGACGACCGGCTGCTGCTCATCCTCTTATAGGCGCTGCGGATCGTCGGGATAATCGTCCACCGTTCCTATCCCTATTGGCCAATGTGCCGCACATGGCGGCCGGGTGGGCGCAGACGATATAGCAGAACAAGAAGGCTGGTGAGATTCCGATCGTGCGGCCGAAGCACACTCGTCGGGGTGTCACGGGCTAACGACAATCTCGCCTTCGATTCGCGTCATCTCGAAATCGCTGATCAGGATATCGAGGCGGATCTTCCAAGTTCCAGGCAGGGGCAGGACGAGATCCGTGACGCGCCAGCTTCCATCCGTCGCCTTCGCGGCCTTGCGCCTGATCGGTTCGACGCCGGCGCCGGGATTGGAGAAGACGAATGTGACCTCCTTCGCGTCGAGGAGACCGAAATCCCCCGTCATGATCGCGGCCGAGGCCGTTACAGGCCCGATGCGGCCGGGGGTGATCTCGACATCGGCCATGGCCTTGGCGGCATGGATGTGCGTGGAAGCGGGCTGCGCGCTGGCGATAGCGATCGCGCGTGGCGGCGGCGTGAAACGCCAACCCGCCGCCACAGCGCAGATGGTCAGGATGACAAGCGACTCGACGGCGATCGAGCGGACAAGCCTTCGCACGGCGGCCGGCTCACCGGCTTCAGAGGGAGCCGTGAATTTCCAGCGATTTATCGCGGCGAGCAGCAGGAGGATCGAAACAAGCACCAGCTTGACGAGGAGCAGCTTGCCGTAGGCGGTTTCGACGAGGGCGCGGGGCTCCTCGACCTGTATGACAGCCAATATGACGCCGGCAGTGGCGAGGGCACATACGGCATAGGGAATGACCGCCGAGAAGCGTCGGAGCGCCGCAGCGCCGCCGGGCCCGCCCGAGCGCAGCGATATGCCGAGAGGCATGAGCGCGCCGGCCCAGAATGCGATCGTCGCGGCATGCACGAACACCGACGGCCGCGTCAGCCATTGCGGTTCGGCGGCGCCGGCATGCCCGCTCAGGCTCAGAGCGGCGGCTCCGCCCAGAAGGCCGCCGAGCGAAAGCGACCGTCCCAGGATCTTCGCTTCCGGCATCAGGGCGGCGGTTGCCGCCGCCAAGGCGATCATCATGACAATGACCGTCCTGCCGTAACTCGTTTCCAGTCCAGATCGCCAAACCGACGGATCGAAGGAGCTGGAAAGAGGGACACCCAGCGCATCCAGTCCCTGAAACCCGGCCGAAGCGATGGTACCGCCCACGCCCAAAGCCAGAGCGCCAGCCACCAAGTTCCGGCCTGCCTGTTCTCCTCCCAGGAGCCAGTGGAAGGCGAACACTCCGCCGACTCCGAAAAACAGTCCGAGATAGAGCGCGACCCTGCTCGACCAAAGCCCGGTGCGAACGTCCCGGTTGCCGGGCTCCACGGATTTCAGTGGCGAGGCGCTCGTTTCGCCTACGGAAAAGACGACCGACCCACCGACGGGATGGCCGTCTTCGGAGACGACACGCCAGGAGAGGACATGCGTGCCGCGATCCAGAGTGCCGGGCATCTCGATCTCGACCTCGCGATCGCGCAGCCGGAAGGAATCGAGGATGGAAGCGCTACCGTCCGGCTTTACCAGCCGCAGGGCGAGAGGCGAAACGGGCTCGCTGAACGAAAGGGTGAAGAGGGCCGGCGGCGCATCGACGACCGCGCCGTCGCTGGGCCGGGTCGCGACCAGCGATGCATGCGCGGCTGCCCCGGTTGTCAGGCAGAGCCAGGCCAGCCCAGCGAGCATCATGGCGCGCATTGCCATGATCAACGATATCGCGCGGCCGAATGCCATCATCAGGGGCGCCTCTTTCTTTCCGAAGGGGAAAAGCCGGCGCTTGTCGCGCCGGCCCATGGCTTCGATGGCTTCAATGGCCGCCGGTCTTTTCCAGCAGCAGCACGCCGGGTGCGGGAAGCTCGAGGTCGTCGGCCGACTGGCCAGCCGCGGGGATCTCGATCCACCGCTCGGCAAGGCCCCCCGGACATTCCTGCACGACCGGGAAGTACAATGTTTCGCCGGCCTTCAGATCCGTCGTCAGATAGCCGCGCAGCACGAACTCGTCATACTCGTCGTCGCCGAGATTGCCTCCGCTCCAGACGACCTCCTTGACGCCTTCGCCGGTCGGGGTCCCGTAATAGTCGTATGTTTTGGCGTAGGCGCCACGGATTTTCTGAAGCTGCCAGCCGGGCTTCGGCTGGGGCTTCACCGCTATCACGCCCTCGGGGATTCGAACGCGCACCACATTGGTGGGCTTGCCTTCGCAGCCATGCGGCACGCGCAACACCGCCTTGTAGGTGGAACCGACCGACGCCTCCTTGCCCTCCAGGGTGACGTGGGCGAGCGCTGCGCCGCTGCCGAGCATCAGCACCGCCGCCGAGGCTATCCACTTTTTGAACATCGCATTTCTCCTTTGAAGGATGGCTGCCGCCGCAAGGTCTGCGTCGGCGGCGCTTTGATTTTGTGAAGGGGGCCCGAGCCTGTTTTCATCGCGCGTTTCAGCCGCGCGCCAGCTTTCGACGCGCCGCAACGCGAGACGTTACTTCCCCGGGTGGAAATGGCGTCCGCGAAGCGTCGTTCGCGCCTCAGCCTCCGTGGCTGCCGTGACCTGCCTTGTTGCCGGTGATCGAGTCGACGCTGAATTCCACGTCGATTGCGCCGGCTTTCTCAAAGGTGAGCGTCCCTTTGAAGGTCTCCCCCCGCTTCGGATTGCGCTCGAGGCCCATGAACATGATATGGACACCGCCCGGCTCGAGACTGGCTTCGCCACTGGACGGGATCTCGAGACCTCCGGCCAGGGGCCGCATCGTCATGACACCCTTGTCGTCCACGGCCATCTCGTGAATTTCGGCCTTTCGGGCGATCTCAGCGGTTACGGCAATCAGCTTGTCCGCGGCCGGGCCGTGGTTCTTCAGGACGACATAACCTGCCGCCACCTTGGCACCTTCCGGCGCGGCCCGGGACCAGGGACGGACGATCTCGATTTCACCGGCCCTGAAGTCTTGCGCCCACAAGCCATGTGCCATGGCGAAGGGAAGGGCGAGAGCGAAACCGAAGATGCCGAGGCGCCCTTTGAGGCATTTCGAGGTTTCGAATGGAAAGGCGGAGATGCGCGCTGTGGCGCTTGTGAAGGATTGCATTTGACGTACTCCTGCGGCGCCGCTGGCCATGAAGGGCAGCCGGCGCGTATGCCGACGATCTGACATGCCGCATGAAGCGGCTTTGGTCAGGCGCGCGAAGGAGGAGCGCGGGGGCTTCCGGGATCGTGTTCGAGAGCGGCTCGCGGAGCTATCTCCGCAACAGGGCCGAGAGGCTCGGCACCCATAGGCAGCGGGTTCGCGACATGGGAGAATAACCGGGCTGGGAGGAAAGCCGGCGCGAACATGCTGCACGCTGCCGTGCAGCAATCTGACAACGGGGTTTTATCGTGCCCTGCAGGCCCTTGCTCGCCGTGATCGGCGCTGGTGATGCAGAGCGGATTTCCGAAGATGTCGAGCGGGGGTCCCTTGGGACCCGCTCCTAGGGCAAGGGCTCCGACCACCGACTGGAGAATGAGGATGTAAGCCGCGGCAAGCGCGACTACGAAGCTCCTTCCGTTTTTTCGGCAGTGTTCCACCTTCGTGCCTCACCGGTCGCATCCTATGTACCAGCTTGCCACTTCGCGCAAAAGGGCGTCCGCCGGTCCGATGTGTCGCAGGTTCAGGGACAGTGCGCTGCGGCTGGTTTCGCCAGCAATCAACGTTGGCGATTGGCGAGAGCGAAGATGACGTCGGAGCTTGCGCGAACGGTCAATCCTTACTTGGCCGTTGTATCAAACGTCCAATTGCCGCGCTTCCGAAGGCAGCATGATCGGGATGCCGTCGCGTACGGGATAGGCGAGAAGGGCCGACTTGGAGATGAGCTCACAGTTCTTCGCGTCCCAGGTCAGCGGACCCTTGGTGAGCGGACAGGCCAGGAGTTCCAGCAGCTTGACGTCGACCATCGGCTTGCTTTCTTCCTTGGCCATCTCTTCATCCATTTCTTCGTTTCGTCCGCATCGGCGCGGCGACGCCTTCGGCCACGGAATGGCTTATTGCAGGCCCGCCCCGAAATCGTCGTCTGCTCGGGCCAAGGCCATTTCGGTGATGGCGATCAGCGTGTCGGCCCTGGTCTTCAGGTCGGCCGCTTCGAGAAGGGCCTGTTTTTCCGCCGGCCCGTACGGCGCCATCATGGAGAGCGCATTCACCAATGTGCCGTTCTCGGCCCGGCTGACACTGTCCCAGTCCGCATCGAGCCCATTGGCTTCGAGATAGGCGCGGAACGCCTTGAGGAGAGCCGGCCGGTTCACTTCCTTGGCGCCCAGCTCCTCGTCGAGGTCGCAGGTGAAGGGAGCGATGCGGCATTGACGGAAGGGGGTCTTGACCGCCAGTTCCTCGGAGACCCGGAAACGGCATACGCCCTGGAGTGAGATCAGATAGCGCCCGTCGCCCGTTTCGGCGAGCGAGGTGATCCGGCCGATGCAGCCGACCTGGCAGAGCTCCGGCTCGCCATCGTCGCGCAGGCTTCCGTCGAGGCTCGGCTGGATCATGCCGATCAGCCGCGACCCGGCCAGGGTTTCATCGACCATCTGCAGATAACGCGGCTCGAAAACGTTCAGCGGCATGCGTCCGCCGGGAAGGAGGAGCGCGGCGGCCAGCGGAAACAACGGGATGGTTGAGGGCAGGTCCTTCGGCCCCCGGTAATATGCGTTTCCCGCCTGCAAGGCGATCACCTTTGAGTGTCAGTTGTGCCCTTATGTGGGGCAGCAGCCCGCCGAACTCAAGCCGGGCCGGCCGTCACCCGTCTGCTCTATTTGTCTTCCCTAGGAGAACAGGATCGACGACAGCTTGCGCCGCGCCGCCAGCGTCACCTCGTCGGTCGGTCCCCAGGCTTCGAAGAACTTCAGGAGCTGCGCGCGGGCGCCGTCCTCCTGCCAGGCGCGGTCGGCCTTGACGATGGCGAGCAGGTTGTCGGCCGCCTCCATGCGCTTGTCCTCGGCGTTCTGGATCATGGCGAGGTCGAACCGCGCTTGGTGATCCCCGGGATCGGCGGCGAGCCGGCGCTCGAATTCGGCCGCCTCGCCGAGCGACGCCGCCTGTTCCGCGAGCGAAATCTTTGCGCGCACGGCCGACAGCACCGGCGCGTCCTTCTTATCGGCGGGGGCACCGTCGAGAACCGCGAGTGCTCCCTGAACGTTGCCCGCCTCGAACATCAGCTCGGCGAGCCCGGCGATCGCCTCCAGCGTTTCCGGCGCCTGCTCCATTAGCGCCGAATAGATTTCGGCGGCCGTCGTGGGATCGCCCGCGGCGCGGGCTTCCGCGGCCGCGGCGAGCGCTTCGGCAACACCTGCGCCGTCATCGGCCTTGCCGCCCACACGCTGGATGAAATCGCGGACCTGGCTCTCGGGGACAGCGCCCATGAAACCGTCGACCGGCTGGCCGTTCTTGAAGGCGATGACGGCAGGGATCGACTGGATGCCGAGCTGCCCGGCGATGGCCGGATGCTCCTCTGTGTTCATCTTGACCAGCTTCACGCGGCCGCCGGCGGCCTGGACGGCCTTCTCCAACACCGGGGTCAGTTGCTTGCAAGGCCCGCACCACGGCGCCCAGAAGTCGACCAGCACCGGCTGGACGCGCGATTCCTGGATCACGTCGGCGGCGAAGGTGGCCGTGGTGGTGTCCTTGATCAGGTCCTTGGCGGGCTGCGGCGAAGCCGCCGGCGTGGCGCCGAACTGCACATTCGCGGCATAGCCGCCATTCGAAGCATAGGGATTGTTTTTGTCGTCCATGGTCATCCTCGCGGCCGGGTGCGCTGCCTTCCTGCGCCGTCGGCGCCGTGCGGCCTCCATGTGGAGATCACATGGAAACTTTCAAGATAACAGCTTCGTGGCCTGTCGCCTTCAGAAATTTCAAAAGATCTTGCGCCGCAATCGACGTCGTCGCCTCGTTGGTGAGCGGATGGGCGTTGATGACGTCATGCTCCATCAACGTCTTGTCCAGCACGATCCGAACCCTTCCTTCGGTGTCGTTGATGGCGCCGAACGCGGTGACGGCACCGGGAATCACACCGAGCAGCTCCATCAGCGGTTCCGGCTTGCCGAAAGAGACACGGCTCGCCGCACCGATCACCTGATGGATCGTTTTCAGGTCCACCGTCGCATCCTCCCCGACGGTCACCAGGAAGAAATTGTCCTTCTTGTCCTTGAGGAACAGGTTCTTGGTGTGGCCGCCGGGAATCTCGCCGCGCAGCGCCTGCGAATCCGCCACTGTGAAGAGCGGCGGATGAGTGACGGTCGTCACCGCGATTCCGAGATCGTCGAGAAAGGCGTGAAGTTCGGCCGGCGTCCTGGGCATGTCTTGGTCGTTCGCTGGTTGTCCTGACGGTCGCGACTATGACCAAAAGCCTGGCCGCCGCAAGCCCTGATCATTGGCATGGAGGCTCGAACAGGCCTTGGCAACCGTCTTCCCTTGCGTCGCCGGCCTCATGCCGAAAATGCTGAAAACGGCGTCATTTCCCTGTTGCAATCCAAACGCTCTTCGGCCATATAGGCGCGGCTTGCGGCGAGACGCCGTGTGTGAGCGGGTGTAGCTCAGGGGTAGAGCACAACCTTGCCAAGGTTGGGGTCGAGGGTTCGAATCCCTTCGCCCGCTCCAGTTTTTAAGCAAACCAATGGCCCAGGGAGTGTCAGGACGGGCATTTTCCCTGGTTGAGCGGCTAGTCCTTCCGGGTTCAAAGCGTTATTCAAGTATGCGCAGGTAAATCGTCGGATATAGCCGGGTGGACCTTGCGGAAAAGCCGCGCGAGGTCAGCGCCGTGATCGCAGCAGATTCAAAGAAATTTCCTACATAGCGTGCTGGTTCGGGCATGGTACCGCGGTCTCCAGAGCCTAACTAGTCTGGCGGGGCAGGGTTCGAATTGTTTCGAGTGCGCCATCTAACGAGCTAGGCGAATCTCGCGCCGGTATAAGCTGTTTGCAGCGCGGTCGATCCCTCTATTGAGTCGGTTGCGGACGATCTTGTCGTAAGCGCTGCGCCATGAGTTTGTTTCTCCTTGATCCTGGACGTGGCGCGCCATGCTGTCATGAGCCCGAAGCGGTAGCGGATCTGCCCCACCCCGATCCCATTCACCACATGGAGACCGAATATAGAATCAGGTTCAGGGTTCTCTATCGCGCCTTGTTCACCATTAGACGAGCTCCGGCGATCTCTCTGCCCGGAAGGCCTTTTCCGCCGGTTGGAAGGTCAGCTTCACCGTACACTTCGATTGGGCGCGGTACTGTGCAAGCACTTCGGCAACCGCCCTTGTAGTCGAGAAATTTGAGATGGTCGGTCACGAGCCTTGCGGGGCGCCCGCGCCCCCTCCTTCATTTGCTGGTAGGACGTCAATGACGTGCAGCCATTTTCTCGGATAGGATTGCGAGCGGGCGCTATGAGAGGACGTCGTGGACGACTTTGCCCCCGACGATGGTGAGCAGAGCGGTCAGGTTCCGGATCTCGTCTTTCTCGATTCGCAGGTAATCGTCTGAAAGCACAGCGATATCGGCCAGCTTGCCGACTTCGAGCGAACCGATCTTGTCCTCCCAGAACATCACCCGCGCGCTGTCGATCGTGTAGAGCCGCAGCGCCGTCTCGCGATCGATCGCTTCGTGCTTGCCGTAAACGGCGCCGGTCAAAGTCTTGCGGGTTACCATCCACCATATGCATTCGAAGGGATTGTACGAGACGACCGGCGAGTCGGTTCCGGCACCGATCGGGATGCCGGCGGCCAGCATCGAGCGGAGCGGTACGGCTTGGTCGGTTCGACACGCGCCCCAGAAGCGGTTCATCGTAGGACCCACCTTCACCATCTGGTTCTGGACGGTGACGAAGATGCCTAGCTGCTTCATTCGCTGGATCGCCTCGCTGCTCGGAAGGAAGGCATGCAGCAGCGCCCAACGCAGATCCGCGATCGGATACTCCTCGTTCACGTCCTCGAAGAGATCGAGAAGCACGCGGATCGTTTCGTCGCCGAGCGCGTGGACCTGAACCGGCCATCCCTGACTCGCGGCGATACGGAACATCTCGCGCAGCTCATCGAGCCCGCCCTGCGGTAGGATCATCCTGCCGTGGTATCCAGGGCTCTCGTTATCGGGTGCGGTTTCATAGGGCTCGCTGAGACAGGCCTGCTCGGTGCTTCCGTCCATGCTGAATTTGAAGCCGCCGAACTTGAGCCAATCATCTCCGAAATTGGGCGCAAGCATCGCCATTGATCTTGCATCTGTGGCAGTCTTGAAGCGGCGCAGGATATGCGCACGCGTCGTCATCCTGCCTTGCCTCCACAGTTCCATGAAACCGGCGATTTCGTCGGGCAGCAGACCTGGCTCGAGGGTTGCGGTGATGCCGCAGGCGTTGAGTTTGCGCGCAAAATTCTCCAGCCCCTGCGCCCACTGGGCGGGAGGGAAGGGAGGGAGCAATGCGCGCATTCTGCCCCATGCGGCTGCTTCATACAGGATGCCGTTCGGCGAGCCGTCGGCGTCCCGCCCGAACTTGCCGCCCTCGGGATCGGGCGTTTCGGCCGTGATGCCCGCCAGCTTCAGCGCTAATGAGTTGGCGATGGTTATATGGCCGTTCCGCATGAACTGCACGGGATGCTGAGGAGAGACGTCGTCGATGTCGTGCCTGTTTGGCAGTCGCTTCTCCGAGAGCTGGTTATGGTGCCATCCGCTCGAGCCGGTGATCCATGTTCCCGTCGGAACCGCGTTCGCCTGGGCCGCGATCAGCTTCTTCATGTCGGCGATGCATGTTGCATCGTCGAAAGGGAGGGAGAATTGGCTGGCGGCGTTCGAGCGCATGTGGATATGGCTGTCCACCAAGCCGGGGACGACCGTTCTGCCTTCAAGATCGATGACTTGCGTCTCCGCTCCCGTCCAGCGGTCCACGTCCGCATCGGATCCCACCGAGACAATGCGGTCGCCTTCGATTGCGATTGCCTCAGCGATGCGGAAGCTGGCGTCGACGGTGAGCACCTTGCCGTTTCTGAGGACAATCGTGGCGGGGCGTTGGGATTGGGTCATTTTGGAGCCTGCTGGGATTTTGCACTTACCCATGCCTAGTCTTCCGCTGTCCCGATGTCAAGATTTTATCGCCTAAAGCAAGTTTTGTCGGTAAAATGTATGATGACGGAATGAGCCGACGCCAAGGACTTAGGTGAGCTTTCCGCTTTTCATCACCTTCTGGAACGTGTTCTCCAGGTGCTCGTCATTGAGGGTGGCGGAGCGCTCGAAGTCACGAGCGAGAACGGCGTCCAGAAGAGCCTTGTGTTCGTTTTGGACATTGCGCGACACGTCGACGGTCGTAAGGCAGATCCGCCTGTAGCGTTCGGTGTAGGAGTAGACCATGTCTCGGAACCGGAGCAGCCATTTCGAAGGGCAGGCCGAAATCAGGGTTTCGTGGAAGGCCTTGTTGAGCGTTTCCCACTCCATAACGGTTTCGGGGGCTGCTTTATCCAGGCGCCCCTGCGCCTTCGTGAGTTGATGAAACGACGAGATGATGCGTCCTTCCCAGTCGTCGTTGCCGTGCAGGATCGACTGCCGGAGCGCTTCCTTCTCCAGGAACTTACGGGTATTTGTAAGGTCTTGGAAATCTTGGATCGAGATAGGCGCGACCATGAAGCCTCGTCGTTCCAGATCGATCACTAATCCGTCCGCGACCAGCCGTGATAGCGCTTCCCGCAATGGGCTCGTGCCAATCCCATACAGGTCCTTCAGAACCGCGATACGCAGCCGCATCTCCGGCGCGAGCTTGCCGGCGATGATATCGGTTCGAAGCGTGTGGAACGCGTGTTGCGATAGTTGATCGGCCGTTATCGGAGTCACGGATGTTGTCTCCCTATATCAAGGCGGGGGAATGTGCTGCTGCGCGCCCGCAGAGTCAAACTACAAAATTGCCTTTTATCGATGAAAAGTGTGGAATGTCTTTCCGCCTCCGGCAGATGCCTTCAAGTCTGCCATTGGGCCTGTAGATGCAGAATTTCCGATAGCGCCTCCGGATCGTCCAGCATGACGTCGTGGCCGCAAGCGACATCGTATATCTCCCATCCTCCAGTCGATTGAAGTCGATCGCGAACTTGGTCGAAACTCTCACTCGGGAAATCGGTAGCGCGAACAAAAGCCTTCCTGCGCAGGCTCGTGCAGCCGCGTTGGATGCGGCGGCGTTGCAGGAACGTACCAAGCGGCTGTGGAGTGCACATACTGTCCACCCATTCCCGGTCGGCGTCATTGATGCGAAAGCTTGCCGCAGGTCGGGGCGGAAGGACCATCTCGCCTTTCGCCAGGGCTTCCTCGACGTTCTGCCGTGGCCTGGATGGCAGAACGTCGATCATAGCTTCGCCGTCACGCGGGAAAAATGCATCCACCAGCACGAGCGATGAAACCAGCGGACCCAATGCCTCCAAGACGCCGGCTGCGACGAACCCGCCGTAGGAATGTGCGACGAGGACGATGTCGTCGAGGTTCTCCCACCTCACGGCATTGACGATGTCGTGCGTGTGGGTATCGAGATCTATCGCGGGGTTCATCAGGTGAGAACGTTCGCCGAGCCCCGTCAGGGTCGGTGACAGCGTGCGATAACCGCGGCGGGCGAGCAAATCTGAGACCCGCCGCCAGCACCACCCGCCATGCCAAGCACTATGGATCAGCACGAATGTCCTAGGATTTCCGCCGTTGGAGGGGACGGACGTCATCTTGATGCTCGGGCATTTAAGGGAGAAAGCGAAGCGGGCGCATGAAACCGCTCCCCGTGTTTCTGAAATACCATATAGACGGGCTTGAACCAATCGTTCCGCGAAAGCTGCTGCCGCCATTCCGTCTCTCGTGCGCGTTGACGCGCCTCTGAACGCAGTGCGCGTTCGGAGGAAAGGTAGTGCAGGGCGAGTCGGTTATGGGGGTTAGGATGCGACGAGACCAAATCAAAACGACGGCAAGCGAGCCATTCTTCGCATTCCATCAGTATCGGCACATGGTCGCGTTCGTACCAACCGTCGAAGGCCGCTAAATCGCCTTTCGGCACGCGAAAGAACACCGCATAGAGTACGGAAGCGCCGATCGACTTGTTTTCGCGGGATGTCGCATCAATGCATTTGCCGACATAGCGCGAGAAGTTGGCCACTGAATCGAGCATTCGTTTTGTCAGCGCGCTCGGCGAGTTCTTGAGGTTTCGATATTGCGGCGTTTCGAGCGCGCCGCTGCCGGAAAGATCGTAAACCGTCAGATAATCACGCTCGTTCCGTTTGTATCTCTGCGCGCCTTCGAAGCCCTCCAATGCCATGCGCAGCGGAATATGTTCATTATCATACCAGGCGTTGAACTCATCCTCCCAGGGTTCTGCCGGCGTCATTTCCGAAAAGAGAACATCCCATCCTTGCATCTGCATCCACTCCGAGATCATGCCTTGGATTGCACATTATGTGCAAAAAAAAGTTTCAACGACAAATTGACATTTTGTAGTCTTCCCATACGATCTCATTCAACGTCAAGGGGCAGGGATAGGCCATGAAGATCAGAAAGCTCTCCACCTTCATCGAGGAAACGCGCGGCGAAGCGGGCGTTTCCGCCGATCCCGTCCTGCGGAAAGTGGCCGTCGTCGCCGTGGTCGGAAATCCGCTGGCCGGCCGGTTCCAGGAAGATCTCTCCGGCCTCGTCGGATCGAGCGTCGCCATTGCCCAGGAGATGGTCGCCGCAGCAGTACAAGCGATGCAGCCCTATGACATTGTCAGCTACGGAAAGGCAGGCATCGCGGGGCTTTCCGGGGAGCAGGAGCATGCGGTGGCGATGCTGACCTCGGCCTTCGGCGACACTGTTCGCAAGGGGGTTGGCGGCGGCAAAGGCTGGATCTCGTCCTTTACCAAGCGCGCCGCCCCAGGCTCGATCATCGACGTGCCGCTGGCGCATAAGGATGCGCTCTATGTCCGATCGCATTACGATGGCATGACGTTGTTGCTGGCGGACTCGCCGCTCCCGGACGAGATTGCGGTCATTCTGGCTACGGCCAACAGGGGACGTCTCAACGACCGTGTCGGTGGACTGCGCGCCGGGGAGATTCGCGGCGATGACGGACTCTATTGAGGTCGGGCTGAGGTGAAGCTCGCACTGATTAATCTCGGCTGCATCGTTTCCGGCGAATGGCGCGAGCCATTCATCGCCGGCGATGCGATCCTCATTGAGAACGGGCTCATCTCGTCGGTGGGAACCGCGTCCGCGTCCGAGGTCGAGGATTGCGACGTGGTGATCGACGCGGGCGGCGCCACAGCCATCCCCGGTCTCATCGACTCACATGTCCATGTCACGTTTGGAGACTACACGCCGCGACAGAAGACGGTGGGTTTTCTGGAGAGCTATCTGCATGGCGGCGTTACGAGCGCCGTCTCGGCATCGGAGGTGCACGTCCCCGGTCGTCCGGCCGACCCTGCCGGCATCAAGGCACTGGCCCTTGCCGCACAGCGTTGCTTCGACACCTACCGGCCCGGCGGGATGAAGGTCTGGGCCGGCTCACTGATCCTGGAGCCAGGGCTTTGCGAGGAGGATTTCACCGAGGCCGCCGAGCAGGGCGTTTGGCTGGCCAAGGCGGGATTCGGTGCAGTCGTGGACCCTATGGATTACGTGCCGATGGTAAGGTGGGCCAAGGCGCGTGGATTCGTTACGACGGTTCACACTGGCGGCGCCTCCATACCCGGCTCATCGGCGATAGGCGCACGCCATCTGCTGGCGATGGCCCCGGATGTCTCATTCCACGTCAATGGCGGACCTGTCGCTATGTCGGACGCCGACCTGGCCCAGGTCGTACAGGACAGCGCCATCGCGTTGCAGGTCTGCACGGCCGGGAATCTCCGCACCGCGCTTCTATGCACCGCGCTTGCCATGCGACATAACGCGCTGGACCGCCTTCTGATCGCAACCGACACTCCGACCGGCAGCGGAATCATGCCACTCGGCATGTTGTACACGATCTCGCATCTGGCGAGCTTAGGCGGCCTGCCGCCGGAGATCGCCATAGCGGCCGCCACCGGCAACAACGCTGCGAGGTTCCATCTCAGTTCCGGTGTCCTCCGCGCGGGAAGGGATGCCGACGTCGCCATCATCGACTCGCCACTCGGCGGTACACAGCCAACGGCGCTCGATGCCCTGCGGAACGGCGACCCCGCTGCTGTCGGTGCCGTGGTGAGCGGCGGCATGCCGAGATTCGTTGGACGCAGCCGCAATACACCGCCCACCATGCGCAGGATTCGCGTCGCGCGATCGTCTGTGATGCATGATTTCAACGTTGCAGGTCATTAGGAGACGAATGTGGTTCGGGAGGATGAAAGGGTCCTTGTGGTCGGTGCCGGCCCAGTAGGGTTGATCTGTGCGCTGGGGCTGGCACGCCAGGGGATTCCGGTGACGGTGTTTGAGCGCCATGGTGCCGTCCAAGACGATCCGCGTGCTGCGACCACTCATCCCGCTACCCTCGAAATTCTGGAGGATCTCGGCCTGCGTCGGGAGGTGGAGGAGGCGGGATTGGTGGCGCGCTACTTCCAGTTCTGGGATCGGCAGACCGGCGCCCTGACTGCACAGTTTGACCACGATCTGCTCCGCGACGAGACGGCATTTCCCTATGTTGTCCAGTGCGAGCAGTTCAAGACGTCTCGGATCGCCCTGGCGCATCTACTTCAGTTTGCACATGCGGAAGTGCGGTTCGGCTGCGAGGTGGTCAGCCTCGAACACGGGGTGCACTCCGTCACGATCGACGTGGCTTCGGCTGTCGGCAGGGAGAGACATGGGGGCCGCTATCTGATCGGGGCCGATGGGGGAAGAAGCTTCGTTCGCAAGGCGTTGGGGATCCAGTTCGAGGGCTTCACCTGGCCGGAGCGGTTCGTGGTCCTTTCGACACCCTTCGATTTTATGGCAGAACGAGGCTACAGCTATCGCAGTTATTTTGCCGATCCCGAACAGTGGTGCAATTGCTTCAAGGTCGCGGGCGACGGTCCGCCCGGCCTCTGGCGAACTGTCTTCCCCGCTGAACCCGGGGGCGAGGCTGAACTCCTGAGCGACCCGGTGGTTCAGGCCCGCCTTCAGCGGTTCTTTCCGAAGACCGGGTCCTACGACGTTGTTCATCGCAACATCTATCAGGTTCACCAGCGCGTGGCGGCCAGTTTCAGGAAGGGTCGATGCCTGCTTGCCGGCGATGCCGCTCATGTGAACAATCCGATCGGCGGCATGGGACTCAATGGCGGCATTCAGGACGCCGCCAATCTGGCCGATAAGCTTGGTCGACTATGGCGCGGCGAAGGCGGCGAGGAGCTCCTCGATGCCTATGCACGACAGCGCCGCACCATCACCAACGATTTCGTCCAGGCGCAGACGATCCAGAACAAGAAACGCCTGGAGGAGCGCGACCCCGCAACGAGAGCGCGCAATCTCGAAGATCTGGCGCGGATCGCCGAGAATCCATCGGCGGCCAAGACTTTCCTGATGCGAACCTCAATGCTCGATGCCCAGCGAAGACTGAGCATGCCGCAGGGTCAAGAACCGAAATCAGCATAACACAGACAGGGGGAAACACATGCGCTTGAAATCGCGACACTTCGCACTTGCCGCCGTCGCCGCGCTGTCGACGACCACCTGCGCCTTCGCCGACAAGGCGAACGATACGGTGCGGATTCCTATCCGGGAAACGCTGGCGACAGTGTGGGCCGCCGACGACCCGCGGCCCGAAACGGCGATGGCTACCTATTCGATCTTCGACGCGCTTCTCTGTTATGATGCCGAGGGCCGGCAGTTCCATCCTGTCCTGGCGCAGTCGTGGCGCCAGCTCAACGATACCACCTTCGAGTTCACGCTGCGCAACGACGTGAAGTGGCACGATGGTTCTGATTTCACGATCGAGGATGTTGTCTATTCGTTCGAATATTACGTTGATCGTGCGGCAAGTTCGCGTTTTGCATCGGAGTTCAACTGGTTCGAAAGCGCGACCCAAACCGGGCCGGACACGATCGAGATAAAGACGAAAGCACCGTCCCCCAAGGCGTTGATGTGGCTTGCGGTGCAGGGACGCATCGTGCCTGCTGAGATCCACCGCGCTTTCGAGGACAAAAGTGCATTCGGTCGTGAAAATCCGGTCGGCACGGGTCCTTACAAGTTTGTCTCGATGGACTCGGCCAGCGGGGTGAAGCTTGAGCTCAACGAGCACTATACCCAGGTTGCGCCATGCAGGCCGACCGGCTCGATCGGCACCGTTGAATTGATCCCGGTTCCCGATACGCAGACGCAGTTGGCGCAGTTGATGACCGGCGGACTGGACATCGTCAAGGCCAGTTCACGCGACGAGGCGGAACTCCTACTGGCCAATCCGGCTTTCGAGGCGACGTCTACCCAGGCGTTCCTGCTGTTCCATCTGAGTCTCGACGCCGTAAATCAGTCTGGAAAGGTGCCGTTCCTCACGGATTTGCGCGTCCGCGAAGCCATTTTCCGGTCTATCGACAGGTTGAGCGTGGCCACCAGCGTCCTGCCCGGCGGCGACGCGCTCCAGGCTATCGACGCACTTTGCCTCCCGAAGCAGCGCGGATGCAGCTTCACCGAGGTGCCCGACCCATACGATCCCGATGAGGCTAGGCGGCTGCTTGCCGAGGCCGGGTATGACGACGGCTTCGACGTGATCCTTACGGCGCCCACCGGCTCCTCGGTCCTCGCCGAAGCGATCGCCGGGGAAATGAGGAAAGTCGGCATCCGTGCCGCGGTCGAGCCAGTCACTTTTCCCGCCTACAGCCGGAAAGAGGCAGAAGGCAGTGTTCAGATGCTGGTCCATTACTACGGGTTCGAGGATGTCTCGCGAACGGTCGATCGCTTTTTCGGCGCCTCGGCTCGCGACTACTGGAAGGATGAGGATATACGCGTCTGGATGGCGGAGGCGGAGACGACGCTCGATCTTCCAACACGGGAAGACCTATACAAGCGCATTTTCGACAGGGTGAACGAAAACTACTACGTCATGGCGCTCACCAATCGGCCGGACATGTTCATTCATACCAAGGACTTGTCTCTTCCTAGAGATACCGCGGGGTCATTCGGCCTCTCTCTCTACGATCTGCGGTGGAAATGATCAGGTAGGTAGTATGGTGATCTATATCGCACGCCGGCTTCTGATCGCGATCCTTGTCGCGTTCACAGTGTCAGTCATCAGCTTTTCGCTGCTACGGGCCTCCGGCGACTTGGCCGTGATCCTGGCGGGCAGCAACGCCACCCAGGAGGATATCGAGCAGGTCGCGCTTGAACATGGCCTGGATCAGCCGCTGTTCGTCCAGTATCTGGACTGGGCTCTGGATGCGCTTCGCGGAAATCTCGGCACCTCGCTCTTCACTTCAGAACCGGTGATGGAACTGATCGTCGACCGTCTGCCCGTGACGCTCTTTCTTGCTGTTCCCGCACTGGCCATCGGTCTCGCGGTGGCCATTCCCCTCGGTGTCGCGGCGGCGGTGCGTCCCAATAGCTGGGTCGATCGATTAGCCCTGACGATCGCGGTAGCCGGTAGCGCCATACCCAACTTCTGGCTCGGGCTGATGCTGATCTACCTGTTCGGCGTGACGTTGCAATGGTTGCCCGTGTCGGGGGGAGCATCGGTGAGCGCGTTCGTTCTGCCCTGGATCACCGTCGCTACGACGGTGATCCCGCTGCAGATGCGGCTTACGCGCACGGGTATGCTGGAGGCATTGGGGTCGGATTTTGTCCGGACCGCCCGAGCCAAGGGGCTGCATACCTCGACCGTGATATTCAAGCATGCGTTGCGCAACGCCGTCCTTCCTATCATCTCCGTCGCCGCCGTCAGCCTGGGCTTCCTGCTGAGTCATTCACTTGTGGTGGAGATGATCTTCGCTTTGAACGGCGTAGGCACGCTTGCCCATCAGTCGATCATGCGCGTCGATTTTCCCGTGGTGCAGTCCATCACGGTCTTCTTCGCGCTTTGTTACATCGTGCTCACGCTGTTGGCCGACATCGTCAACGCTCGGCTCGATCCCAGAATTTCGCGAGGTTAGTCGATGGACAGTACACGGACGCTCGACCGAAGGACGGGCGGGATCCATGCCTCTCACGAAGCAGGGGTCGCTGCCGCGACCACGCTGAAGGACCTGCCTGACCCGCGGCGGAAGCTCCTGATGCAGAAGGCGCTTTCGCACGCCGGCTTTCTCGTGGGAGGCGGGGGGCTTCTGCTCATTTTTCTTGTGGCATTGCTGGCGCCGTGGCTGTCGCCGCACGATCCGTACTATCAGGACCTGTCGATGCGCCTGGCCGATCCGGTGTGGTCGGCCGAGGGCAGTTGGCATCATGTGCTCGGCACCGACGCCCTCGGACGCGATCTCCTCAGCAGACTGCTTCACGGACTGCGGGTATCTCTTGCGATTAGTGTGGGTGCAACGCTGATTTCGATTGTGATTGGTTCGACCCTCGGCATAGCCGGCGGCTATTTCGGAGGTTGGATAGACAACTTCATCACCTATGTGGTGAACGTGAAGCTGGCCCTGCCGTCGCTGCTCGTGTCGATGTCCCTTATCGCCGTGTTCGGGGCATCGATCGGATCATTGACCGTCATTCTCGGCATATTGGTTTGGGACCGCTACGCCATCGTTCTTCGGAGCGTCACGCAGCAGTTGCGGTCGCAGGAATTTGTTCACTCGGCGCGCGCCGTGGGCGCTTCCGATCTCCGTATCCTCCTCAAGGAAATTCTGCCGAACGTGGCAAACCATATTATCGTCATCGCCAGCCTTGAGATCGGCATCATCATACTGATCGAGTCGGTTCTGTCGTTCATTGGTCTGGGTGTCCAGCCTCCGACTCCGTCACTTGGGTTGCTGATTGCCGAGGGCCGGAATGTGATCTTCTTCAAACCCTTGCTGGTGGTCGTCCCTGGCGTAGCCATACTGACGACGGTGCTTGCGGTGAACCTCGCCGGTGACGGCCTGCGCGACATTCTCACGCCGGAGGGACGAAATGTCTGAACAGGCCCGGGATCGCTCCGACGAGCCCCTCCTCGACGTGAAGAACCTGTCCGTCCGGCTTCCCGTGGGAAACCGCAGCCTGCACGCTGTCTCGAATGTCAGCTTCTCAGTCAGGCCCGGAGAAACCCTATGCCTCGTCGGGGAATCCGGCTGTGGCAAGACCATGACCTCCCTTGCGCTGATGGGACTCATGCCCCGGCGTGCGAAGGTGACGGCCGATCACGTCATGTTCGAGGGGCACGATCTGGCCAGGCTCGATCGCAAGCGGCGGCAGGCGATGAGCGGTGATCGCATCGCGATGATCTTCCAGGATCCCATGACGTCGTTGAACCCGGTCCTGACAGTCGGCGATCAGCTTGATGAGATCTACATCCGGCACCGCGGAGCGACGCGGAAGGAGGCGCGGGAGCGAGCGCTGGAAATGCTCGACAAAGTCGGCGTGAAACCGGCGCGGGACCGGGCGCGGCAATATCCGCACCAGCTTTCGGGCGGCCTGCGGCAGCGGGTTATGATCGCCATCATGCTGATGTGCGAACCTTCCGTCCTCATTGCTGACGAACCGACAACCGCGCTCGACGTCACGGTCCAGATTCAGATTCTGCGCCTTTTGCGTGACTTACAACGTGATTTCGGTACCGCGCTTTTGCTGATAACTCACGATCTCGGCGTGGTGGCGAGAATGGCGGACCGCGTCGGTGTCATGTATGGCGGCCGAATTGTCGAAGCTGGTCCGGTAGATGAAATCTTCAACCGGCCGCAGCACCCCTATACGCGCGGCCTCCTCGATTGCATCATCCGACCTGGCCATACGCAACGACTCGCCTCGATCCCGGGTGTGGTGCCTTCGCTTCTGGGCGATCCGGGCGGCTGTCTTTTCCGCAACAGATGTCCTGACGCCTCTCCTTCGTGCTCGGGAGAGATCCCGTCGCGGCAACTCAATTGCTCGCATGAATATCTGTGTACGCTGGAGCCTGCGGAGCCCGATCGGATGGAGATTTTGGAATGAAGACGTCGGGGGCAGTAACGGCAAATCCACCCGGAGAACCGATCCTGCAGTGCCAGCAGGTCAGCCTTGTCTACGGCGCAGGTTGGACGCTTCTGGGCAGCGGTTCTCCATTCACGGCGGTTGACGAGGTTTCGCTGGAAGTCAACCGTGGCGAGGTGCTGGCGATCGTGGGCGAGTCGGGCAGCGGCAAGACGACGTTGAGCCGCATGATGTTCGGCGCGCTGTCGCCAACGCGGGGAACGGTCCTCCTGGAAGGCGAGGACATCGCCTCCATTCCGCGCAAACAACTAGCGCGGCGCGTTCAGCCCGTGTTCCAGAATCCTCATTCCTCTCTCAATCCCCGGCGCTGCGTCAGGGACATACTGCTTGATCCGCTCGTCATCCACGGCGTTGGCGACCGCGCCGAACGCGAGCAGTGGGTTAGCGAGGCGGTTGATCATGTCGGGCTGCCAGGCAGGTTGCTCGGAGCCTATCCGAATCAGCTCTCCGGAGGGCAGTGCCAGAGGGTCTCGATCGCGCGCGCGCTTATCATGCGGCCCGAGATCATCATCTGCGACGAGCCCACCTCTGCGCTCGACGTATCGATGCAGGCCCAGATTCTCAACCTGCTCAAGGACCTTCAGGCGGAGTTGAGACTTGCGATGGTTATCGTGACCCACAATCTCGACGTCGCCGCTTACATGGCAACGGGCATCGCCGTCATGAATTGCGGCCAGGTGGTCGAGAGCGGGGCGACGCAGACGCTGCTTCAGCAGCCGCGTGTAGAATATACGCGATCTCTCCTGGCTTCCGTCCTGACGCCTGATCCCTCTCTGGGCTTACCGCCGGCCCACTGAATTCGCTGATCGTTGATACTCGCTTCTGCGGTAACCGCCGCAGCGGATGAAGGAAACCCATGTCTGAATCGCAAGGGCCGCTATGGAGCTGGCGCGCGACTGATCTCTCCGAAGGGATCCTTTCGGGAAGCATCTCCTGTGAGGAGGTAGCTGAGAGCTGCCTGGCACGTATCGAGGCGGTAAACCCGCAGGTGAACGCCATCGTTGACATGATCCCTGCAGGGGAGGTGATGGCGGCGGCGCGGAGGGCCGACAGCGACATCAGAAGGGGCCTCAGCCTGGGCCCGCTTCACGGCATCCCTGTCACCGTAAAGATAAATGTGGACATGAAGGGGCGGGCAACCACCAATGGCGTTCCCGCATTCTCTGGCCTTTTCGCGGAGGAAGATAGCGCCTCAGTCGCCAATCTGCGCAGAGCAGGGGCGATCATACTAGGGCGCACGAACGTCCCGGCCTTTTCGACTCGCTATTTCACCGACAATGAGCTGTATGGCCGCACCGTTAATCCCTGGTCTGCGCACATTACCCCCGGTGGTTCCAGCGGAGGTGCCGCCGTCGCCGTGGCGACTGGAATGGGTGCCATAGCGCACGCAAATGATCGAGCCGGTTCGATCCGTTATCCCGCGTATTGCTGCGGCGTCTATGGACTTCGACCCACGCCCGGCAGACTGCCGTCCTACAATGCCACGGCGAAAGAGGAGCGCTCGATCACGGCGCAACTGTTTTCCGTACAAGGTCCGATGGCGCGCTCAGCAGAGGATCTGCGGCTCGGAATGGATGCGCTCGGGGCAAGGGATCCCAGGGACCCTTGGTGGGTTCCAGTCGAGGAGCCTAAAGTTCCGACGCCGTTAAGGGTCGCGATGATGCCTGTCGTAGCAGGCATGAATGTCCTGCCCGAAGTATCGGCTGCCGTTCGTCGCGCCGGCAGATGCCTGGCTGATGCCGGATTTGTTGTCGAGGAGCTTGCAGCTCCCCGGATCGGTGATGCGGCAGAGCTGTATTTTTCTTTGCTTGCTACTGAAGCGAACACGACGCCGTTGAGTCCAATCGCGCAGTTCGGGGGCGAGGCTGCCCGCAAAGCGCGTGAAGGCACGCTTGCATATCGGCCGCCATTGCGAGGCCAAGCTGCCTACATGTCGGCCTTGGCGACAAGGACAGCGTTCATTCGTGAAATCTCTCTTTTCCTGGAGGGCTTTCCGCTGGTGCTCATGCCTGTTTCGTGCCGCCCGCCGGCCAGCGTCGATAGTGACCAGCAAGGTGTCGACTCCGTGCGGGAACTGTTGGATGCCCAGCACCCGCTGGTATCGATATCTCTTCTTGGTTTGCCCAGCCTGGTCGCCCCTGTCGGAATTGTTGAGGGGGTGCCCGCCGGAGTCCAGTTGATCTCGGCGCGCTTTTGCGAAGCGAACTGTCTTGCTGCCGGAAAGGCTCTGGAAGTCGGGATACCACCGGCTTTTCCCCCTGCGGATCTCCCGCTCGGCGTTTAATGCCCCACGCCGGCTTATGGAAGCTTTTTGCCAAGGCCTTTTTTGTCGTTAAAATGAAATTTAATCGTTAAATGAGTTGACTCTCGTTTGTTCTCATGGCCCACTGGCTAAAGCATGATGTGGAGGAATGAAGTGAAAGAACTGAAAAGTCCGATCTTGGTGGTCGGAGGGGGGATCGGCGGCCTCGCGGTAGCCTTCGTCCTGGCCGGCATGGGACATCAGGTTCGTGTTTTCGAGCAGGCCCCCAATTTCGAGGAAGTCGGGGCCGGTGTGCAATTGGGGCCCAATGGTGTGCGGGCATTGGACGAGATCGGGCTGCGTGCCGAACTGGAACGCTGTGCCTGGACCCCTGCCGCCCTCATGATGCGTAACGGCTATTCTGCGATCGACGACATATCCCTGCCGTTGACGGACTGCTTTGTCGAGCGTTTCGGCAATCCCTATCTGGTCGTCCATCGTGCGGATCTGTTGCAACTTCTGCTCGATGCCTGCGCCGGATCGCCATTGATCGAACTCAATACCGGCGCGCAGGTCGTTGCCGTCGGTCAGCGAGATGATGGGGTCGTCTTGAGCTTCGCTGACGGCACCACTGCGGGGGGCGCGGCCCTGATAGGTGCTGACGGGCTCCGATCCGTTGTCCGGAAGAAAATTGTCGGGGATGGCGATCCCCCTCCGCCGCGCCTCGTCGTTTACCGATCGGTCATTTCCCGCGACAAGATCCCCGATGAATTGTGGAGCGCTAACGTGGTCATGTGGTCCGGCACGCGCGCCGATTTCGTGCATTACCCGTTGCGACGGGGCGAATTGTTCAATTTGGTCGCGACGTTCGAGCCCGACTATGATCTCGACCCGACGGCGATCGGCGGGAGCCGTGAGGACCTGCTGAAGCCATATCTGGATTTTTCGCCCGGCGTGAAGCAACTGCTGGAGTTGGTGGATGTGAGCCGCCGCTGGATGGTCACCGACCGCGAGCCGGTGGAGCGTTGGAGCGACGGCCGCATCGTTCTGCTCGGCGACTCCGCTCATCCGATGCTGCAATATATGGCGCAGGGTGCCTGCCAGGCGCTGGAGGATGTCGTCCAGCTCGGTCGGGAGGTGGCCAGCTCGCCGGCCGATCTAGAGAGTGCATTCTCCCGATACGCGAAGGCGCGTTATCTGCGCACCGCACGAGTCCAGGCCGCTGCCCGCTATTTCGTTGACGTGTGCCAGGCAGGGCCTGTGCTTTCGCAAGTGCGTAAGACCTACTTCGATCGCGCCCCCGTCGCGCAAATCTATGACGACCTTGCCTGGCTTTATGCGCCTGGAGACGAACGTTTCTGAGCCGTTCCCCAGGCTCTTGCTATGCCCTCGAGCGGCTGGGCCCGCGAAAATGGACGACAATATGAACAGCACTGTTTTCCTTGGCCGCGGGTCGGCGACCCGCGAATTTGATCCCGCAAATCTATCGACTCGTGAGCAATACAAGCTGCTCACCGGTTCGATCGTGCCGCGCCCGATCGCGCTGGTGACCACCTTGGGTTCCGCTGGAGTGAATGCGGCGCCGTTCAGTTTCTTCAACGTCGTTGGCGTGGCGCCGCCAACGATCATGCTGTCGATCGGGATGCGCGGCGAGGAGCTCGAGAAGGACACCCTTCGCAATCTGCGCGCGGTGCCTGAATTCGTCGTCCATATCGTGCATGAAGACGAGAGAGAGGCGATGCAGTTGTGTGCGGGCTACTACCCGCCCGAAGTCAACGAGACCGAACTCGCCGGCTTCGAAGTTCTGCCGAGCCGCAAGGTAAGGCCGCCGCGCATTGCTAGGTGTCCCGCGCAATTCGAGTGCGTCGTCAAAAACATAATTCCCGTCGGGGCGGTGCCTTATCATATGGTGCTGGGCGAGATTGTTGCCATGCATTTCGGTGAAGATATCGTCAGCCAGAACCTGCACGTCGATCTGGATAGGCTGAGTCCCCTCGGGCGGCTAGCCGGTCCGGCGTCGTATGTCCGCCTTTCCGACCGGCTTTCCCTTGCGCCGGTGGATTAGACCGAACTCCCGGTCCAAAGATGGGCGCGCTTGTGAGCTGCTGCTCGATGAATACCGTCATGAAGGAGATTGATGATGACCGGCACACATCTCAGTAACGATTCCCTGGAACAGCTTCACGAAGACCTCGCTGCCGCGAATATGGCTCCGACATGGAAGTACATAGCCGATTTTGTCTCTAAGGAACCCAAGGCGACTTACAGGCCGTGGCTCTGGCGCTGGAATGAGATCCTTCCGCTCCTGCAGCGTGCAGGGGATCTCATCACCCCCGACCGTGGCGCCGAACGGCGCTCGATGGAGCATGTGAACCCGGATCTGAAGCCGTATTATTCCACCAGCCACACGATCGCGACGGCCGTGCAACTGGTGAAGGCTGGGGAACGTGCCCCTGCGCATCGGCACGCAACGGGTGCCATCCGCTTTGCTGCTTCCAGCAAGGGAGGGAGGGTCTACACGAAAGTTCAGGGAGAGAGGCTCATGATGGAGGAGAATGATCTCATCCTGACACCTTCCTGGGCATGGCACGAGCATGCCAACGAAACCGATCACGACATCGTCTGGCTCGACGCTCTCGACTTTCCGCTCGTCAATCTGCTCAAGACGAGCATTTTCGAGCCGGGTGAAGGGGCGGTGTGCGCCGACAAACCGGACAACTACACCCGCGATGCACTTGGCCTCTATCGGACCGTTGGCGGCGGTGACTACAGCGAGGCGCAGCCAACCTTGCGATATCCTTGGGTCGAGATGCGTGCTGCCCTCGATCGACGCTCCGGTGACAAGGGATGTCCCCATGACGGGATTCTTCTCGAATACATCAATCCGCTCAGCTCCGGTCCCACACTGCCCACTCTCTCCTGCCGCGCACAACTTCTTCGCGACGGGGAGCGTCTGAAGGCGCATCGGGCCACGGCGAGCACCATCTACTACGTCATTGCCGGCAGCGGTTCGACCGTGATCGACGGACAGCTTTTTGAGTGGCAGAAGGGTGATGTCTTCGTGGTACCGATCTGGGCCTGGCATGAGCACCACAACGGGACGGGCGATGCCTATCTCTTTTCTATCACGGACCAACCGGCGATGGAGCGCCTTGGCCTCTACCGCGAAGAGGCGTTGCAGGAGAGCGGCGGTCATCAGTCGGTTTCGACCAGCTTCCGCTCCGACAGCCGGGAGCGGAACCATGAAGCATGAGCGGTATGATATTGTCTTGTGAAAGCCATCGACCGCTTTCCGCAGCATTCGGCGTCTGGCGATCACTCTCCCAGTGATCACGCCGTACCCTCTATATTCCAGGTCTGACGGCGCGGGACAGTGAAGGTGCGGCCATCGGCGTCCGCGATTATGAGCGTCAGACGCGCCAAATCTGCGAAAATCTCAAGGGCAAGGATCGAGGCGACTGGCGGTACGGTCGAGAATATCGTGTCGTCACGGTCCATGTCTGTGACGTCACGCCGACGACAGGTCCAGCGGCTCGATCCCTGCCTTGCCGGGGGATGTCATGCGCCCGATCGCCTGCGGGGTCGAGATCGCGGGCGATGTAGAAGCGCTTGAGCCCCGGTTCCGGTGAGCACGGTGATCGCGGCGGTAGCGCAGATAGTGTTCGACCAGCAAGCCGCGATGGGCTGCGACATGCCGATCAGCCGAGCCCGCCGGGAATCTCCAGTGCGTGTCGCCGGTGCCGTTACCCGCGAGCTTCTATACCGCCGCGACCAGCTTGTAGTCCGCACCGATCACAGCGCGGCGTTCGTCTTGGCTACTTGAAAGGAATGAATACCGCAGACGGAATAGCGACAAGGATCAGGATACAAACTGCACTTTCCGCCCCATCCTGTTCGTTCCCTCTGCTGATCCCGACATCAACGCGTGGCCGGGCTTCATTCCCGTCGTATCCACCGCCGCAATCGTGTAGGAGCCGTCCTTCTTTGCGGCGTAGATCTCCGACGGCCTACCTGTCACCGGACGAAACGCTCGCGGTAAGGTGGATTGGGCCAACGACACTGAGGGAGATGTCCACGACGAGGTTCGTTCCGTTGTGCAGGCGGTGAGTGTCAATGCTACGACGAGCGCGAAAGACACGCAGTATGTGGTTTGTAAAGCCCCGCCGGACAGTAAATGTCACTCGTCCATCAACTCCCGTTCCTTAAGGCTGCCTTAAGCCTCGTGCAGGAAGCGGAGCCAACTCGTGGATGGTGACGATGCGCGTTCTTATAGTCGAAGATGACGCCGTTCTGAGGGACGGGCTCAAGGTGGGGCTCGCGATCGGCGGCTTTAACGCCGACGCGGTCGAAAGCTGCGAGGAAGCCAACGCGGTCCTGAGGAATCACGAATTCGACGCGCTGGTGCTCGACCTGATGCTTCCGGACGGTTCGGGTCTCGACGTGCTCAAGACCATGCGGGAGCGCCGCGACACCACGCCGGTCCTGCTTCTGACGGCACGCGACCGCGTCGCCGATCGTATTCTCGGACTGGATGCTGGCGCCGATGATTATCTGGGCAAGCCGTTCGATCTCGACGAGGTCGCCGCCCGCTTGCGTGCTCTCGTCCGTCGCGCGTCGGGGCGCCCCCATTCACTCCTCGAGTGGCGCGGCCTCAGCCTCGATCCGGCAACCCAGCGGGTGGAGCAGGATGGCGAACATATCCGCCTTTCCCGGCGGGAATACACGATCCTCCATGCGCTCATGATTCATCCCGGACAGATCCTGTCGAAAAGCCGGATAGAAGAAAAGCTCTACGGATGGCAGGAGGAGGTAGAGAGCAATGCTGTCGAAGTCCACATCCACAATCTCCGCAGCAAGGTGGGGCCGGGCTTGATCCAGACCGTCCGGGGCATCGGCTATCGTCTCGCGGAGGAACAGTGATGCCTTCGATCTCGAAGCGGCTCTTCCTTATCCTCGTTCTCACCACCGGGCTTGTCTGGCTGTCGGCTGTGGTCTGGATTTTCCTGAGCACCCGCGCGGAAGTCGAACGGGTCCTCGATGCGCGGCTGATGGAGGCTGGCCGCATGGTTTCCTCGCTGATCGTCAGTCAGGAGATCGCTGCAGACACGAACAAGACCGTCGCCGCAGATATTCCCGTGCGTGCGCACAGTTCCTACGACCGTCAACTCTCTTGCCAGATCTGGTCCTTGCAAGGCACGCTGATCGGACGTTCCGAGGATGCACCCGATCAG
The DNA here is from genome assembly GCF_050958605.1 of Mesorhizobium sp. 1B3. Classification (NCBI taxonomy): domain Bacteria; kingdom Pseudomonadati; phylum Pseudomonadota; class Alphaproteobacteria; order Hyphomicrobiales; family Phyllobacteriaceae; genus Mesorhizobium; species Mesorhizobium sp. 1B3. Next base: position 31,753 of record NZ_JBJHDO010000013.1, read on the forward strand.
AAGCTGGCCGAGCATGCGGACGGAATTTCCGAAACCGAGATCGACGGCGAGAGGTGGCGCGTTTATGCCGTTACGAACACCGATCTCGGTGTGCGCGTCCTGGTGGGTGACAATCTGAGGATACGCGACGGCCTGGTGAACGACGTCATTCGTGGACTTCTCCTGCCCGCGATGCTGATCTTGCCTGTCTTGGCCGGGCTGATCTGGCTAAGCGTAAGGAAGGGGCTCGCGCCTTTGAACAAGGTCGCCCACGATCTGGAGGCGCGCCATGCCTCCGATCTCAGTCCGATCGAGGACGTGGAGACGGCGAAGGAGATCGTGCCTGTACTCCAATCGCTGAACGGCTTGTTCGCTCGCGTGGCAAGTCTGCGCGAACGCGAGCGCAATTTCACCGCCTTCGCCGCCCACGAGTTGCGCACGCCGCTGACTGGCCTCAAGACACAGGCGCAGGTCGCGCTCGCCAGCGAGAATGGCGAGATCCGGGACCAGGCGCTGCGTCAGATCGTGGTGGGTGTCGACCGCACAGGACGACTGGTGCGCCAGCTGCTCGACATGTCGGCGATCGAGGCGCTCGACCAGGAGAAGCGAGGGGGAGTCGTGCAGCCGGCGTCGATTCTAAGATCGCTCGCGGAAGAACTCGCAGACCCTGCAAGGGACGTGACTGTTGAAGTTTCCTCTGACCTCGATGCGGTAGAGTTGGAGATCGAACCGGAACTCTTCACCCTGGCAGCCCGGAACCTCGTGGAGAACGCGGTCAATCACTCGCCGCCGGGCGGCGTCGTGCAGTGCCGCCTCGACAATACCTCCGAAGGGGGGCGGATCGTCATCGAGGATCATGGTCCCGGCATACCCGATGAGGAGTTAGGCCAGGTCACGGAACGATTTTTCAGGGGGCGCAACAAGGCGCCTGTCGGAAGCGGGCTGGGGCTGGCCATCGTCGAACTCGCGCTCGGGCGAGGCGGCTGGAGATTGCAGCTCCAGAACCGAGATGCTGGCGGCTTGCGCGCCGTGATCGCGCATGCCACCTGATGGCAGACTATAGCGCGACAATCTGGGAGAGACGGCGGCGACAGGCCGTTCACGCACCTGCGCTGAAGGCTCGCAGTAGCCAGCTCTGCATCGGAGAGCCGGCTCTTAAGGCTCTCTTAAGGTGGAAACGGCGTTTGCGGTTCCAACGATCCACGAAGGACCGCATGCATGGCAACGCGACGATGCTTTTTTGACCTCCACAGCGATTATCTCGCTGGACTGGGCCTTCGCGGTGCGCCTGTCTTCCTGATCGGGCAGTTCCTCGTCGCTTCCGCGCTCTATGAGCTCGGGTTCCGGCAAAGCGTCAGGATGGGTGGGAAGCCTCCTAAAGTGTCTCCGGCCGATCGATCTGAAATCCGAGTGACTTCATGCTCCGTATGACCATGTTCCGCCTTCTCGCAATCCTGTTCTTCGCGTTCTGGTCCGTCCCTGCTTCCGCTCAACAGGACGATCTTCTCCAAGCCGAAGACGCCTTCCGCTTCTCTGTCGAACGCGATGCGAACGAGCAGATCGTGCTGCGCTGGCAAATAGCGGACGGCTACTATCTCTATCGCGATCATCTGAAGGCGAAGGACGCCTCGACCAACGAGGAGGTCACGCTCCACACCGAGCCGGGCGTCGTGGAAGCCGCGGACGCCAATTTCGGGCCGTCGGAGGTCTACTACCTCGAAACGATTGCGCGGCTGGGCTCTGGTGCCCCCGCCGAGGTGGCCGTGACCTATCAGGGCTGCAAGAAGGATTCGATCTGCTATCCGCCGCTTACGCTGACAGTGGACACACAGACTCTGCAGACGTCCGAGCCAACGGTCGGCTTCGGTGTCGCCGCACCTGCGGCCACTCCTCCTGACAACGCGGGTGGCGCTAATTTCACGCTGGCCGAGGAGACGCTGGGCGGCGGCATGGTGGGCTCGTTGCTCGAGAATGGCGGCGCGCTCTGGGTCGTCGTCAGCTTCCTCGCCTTTGGCCTTCTGCTCGCGTTTACGCCATGCGTCTTGCCCATGTATCCGATCCTCAGCGCGACTCTTGCCCGGCAGGGAGAGGCGCTGACGGCGCGCCGCGGCTTCGTTCTGTCGTCAGCCTATGTGCTGGCGATGGCTGCCGCCTTCGGCCTGCTCGGCGTGGTGGCCGCGTGGTCGGGCCAGAACCTGCAGATAGTCCTGCAGTCACCCTATGCCATCGGGGCCGTCTCCGTTCTATTCGTGGTGCTGGCGACTTCGATGTTCGGCTTTTTCGAACTGCAACTGCCGACGGCCTGGGTCAGCCGGATGGCAGGCATGAAGACCGGCGCACGCGGCTCGGTCGGCGGAGCTGCCGGAATGGGTTTCCTCTCTGCGCTGATCGTAGGGCCGTGTGTCACCGCTCCGCTTGCGGCAGCGCTTCTTTATATCGCCCACACCGGCGATGCCTGGCTTGGCGCTGCGGCGCTCTTTGCGCTTGGGCTCGGCCAGGGCATCCCGCTGATTGCTTTCGGAACCATGGGCAGTCGGGCGCTGCCGCGAGCCGGAGCCTGGATGGTGCAGGTCAAATACGTCTTCGGGTTTGTGTTCCTCGGTGCCGCCATCTGGATGGCCGAACGCATATTGCCGTCGCAGGCCGGTATGGCGCTGTGGGCCATCCTGCTTCTGACCGCAGCCGTCTTCGTCGGCGTCTCCGACCGCCTCGACGCCGATGCACCGGCCGGGCCGCGCTTTCGCAAGGCAGCAGGCCTCGCTTTCTTCCTCGGTGGCGTGATGATCGCCATCGGTGCGGCATCGGGCGGGACCGATCCGCTGCGCCCTCTTGCTCATTTTGGTGTGGGAGGTTCGGGACAGCAGCTTGCCGAGGCTGAGGTTACGTTCATGGAAGCGCGTTCGACGCCGGAGGTCGAGCAGGCGATCGCCTCTGCGGATGGGCGTCCCACGCTGGTCTACTTCACCGCTGACTGGTGTGTGACCTGCAAGACGATCGAGCGCAACGTCCTGCCGCAGAAGGAGATCGTTGCGGGACTCGATGGCTTTCAGCGCATCAAGGTCGATCTGACAACACTGGACGAGACCAATCAGGCCCTGATGCGCGATCTCGCCGTCATCGGCCCGCCCACAATGATCTTCTTCGATCGGAATGCCGCCGAGGCTGACGGCTCTCGCCTCGTAGGCGAGGTCACGACCGAGACCCTGGGGGCATCGATCGCGCTGGCGGGGCCGTGATATGAACGCGGTTGCCATTGGACCCTTTGTCTTCGCACCCGACCGTCTTGCGGCGATCCTCGCGATCGCCGTCTTCCTCGTCTCGAGCGAAATCCTGGCGCGCAAGGTCGACCAGCGTTTTTCGGTCTGGGCATGGGGTGCGACGATGGCGTTTATAGTCGGCGCTCGTGCCGGGCATGTCATCGAGCATGCCGGCAGCTTTCTCGCCGAGCCGCTGCGGGTTCTTTACATCTGGCAGGGCGGCTTCCTGATAGGGGCCGGCGTAGCGTTGGCGCTCGTGTATACGCTCTTTCGTTTCCGGCGCGAGCTCCGACTCGCGTTGTGGACGCCGCTGCCGGGTGTTGCGGCAGCCTATGTCGCCTTCTTCGTCCTTCAGCTTACGGCAGGTGCCCCGTCCACCCCACTGCCGACTGGAGACATGTATCGCACGCTCGCCGGCGCGCCGTTCGACCCCTCGGAGCTTGAAGGGCAACCGACCGTCATCAATCTCTGGGCGACATGGTGCCCACCTTGCCGCCGTGAAATGCCGATGATGGCGGATGTGGCGGCGACCAGCGGCGACGCCAGGTTCGTCTTCGTCAATCAGGGTGAGGGCATGAGCGTCATTGAGCGCTATCTGACGGCCGAGAACCTTGAACTCGATCATGTCGTCCTGGACTCGCTGGGCGAGTTTGGTCGCCACTACGAAGTACCCGGACTGCCGGCCACGCTGTTCATCGGAAGTGACGGCATGGTGCAGTCGGTCCATATGGGTGAGATCTCGCGCGAGGGACTGCTGGCAGGTATCGAGCGGATTCAGAGCAGTAAGCCAGACGCCGATGCCGATGCTATTTCAGCAACGGGAGTGGTCGAATAAGCCGAGGCACCGAAACCGGGGCGCAAGACGTGTATACCCTTAAGGTAGATTTAAGGTAGGTCCTTCGTCTTGCGGTTATTCCACGGACAAGTACGAGGACACTGTTTTGAGTACGCATAGCCGATTTTCAGGCATCGTCGGGAGACGCACATTTCTCGTTGGGGCGGGAGCGCTCGCTCTTGCCGGATGCAGCACGACGAGAAAAACGCAAGGGGTGGCAAAACCGGTACCACCGCCTCCGCCAACGCCTCCGATGTATTATGCAATCCCCAACGAGCGCTTTCCGATTCCAGAAGTTGATGTTTCCCAGGTCGATCAGAAATGGTGGCGAACGGAAGTGGACTACCCGACCGAAGAAAAGGTCGGCACTGTGGTGGTGGATACGCCCAATCGTTACCTTTACCACGTCAGGCCGAATGGCAGGGCCACTCGCTACGGCGTCGGCGTGGGTCGGGACGGCTTCTTGTGGTCCGGCAGGGGCCACATCGCCTATAAGCGGGAATGGCCGCGATGGAATCCCCCCGATGAGATGGTGGCGCGGCAACCTGAACTCGAACCGGTCAGCATTGCGAACGGCGGTATGGAACCGGGGCTGAACAATCCCCTTGGATCACGGGCGCTCTACATTCATCAGGGAAACCGGGACACGATCTACCGTGTTCATGGCTCGCCGGAATTCTGGACGATCGGGAAGGCCGTCTCTTCGGGCTGCATCCGCATGGTAAACCAGGACGTTATCCACCTTGCCGATAACGTTCGAGATGGTAGCACCATCTTGGTCATTCCGGACCCCATGGGGGCCGAACAGATTGTCTGACGGCACGTCCTGAGAATGCAATTTTCCAGGACCTGAAGCCAGCCGGTCCGGTTGGTGTCGTGCAGGCGGCGCCGAGCGCAAACAGGCTGCTTCGGCGCGGCAGGAATCTCCGGCGGTGTCATAGTTGGCCGCCCTCAGGGACGTTTGACAGTGGGTTCGGAGCGAATGCGTTCCTCCAGGTCGCTTATATGTTTCGCGAGCTGTTCATCGCTCATGTAAGCGCTCAGGGCGCCGACGCGTTTTCCCTTGTAGAAGTCGTTGCCTTCGACGGCCTTGAGGCGCGCAAGCAGATCGATGCGTTTCATAGCTTGGTCTTTCCAGAGCTTTTGGCTCGATCCGAGATGGATTGTTCGAACCGGCCCGTGTGCATGTCCATCAGCCACATCGCACCCGAGGAGATATCGAACCACGCACCGTGCAATCCCAGGCGTCCCTGCCGCTCGAGAGCCTCGACGCAGGGAAAGGTACGAAGATTTTCGATGGAGCAACGGATCGAGATGCGTTCGAGCGCTGTTTGCCGTTCGCAATCCCTGAGCGTGGGTTCGGCCAGAACGGTATTGGCAGCGGGGGCCAGCAGGTTCATCCACTTGCCTATGAAGTCGCCGGGCGACAAGGGACTGCTGGCGGTATCGAGCGCCGCCCTGATGCCTCCACATCCGCCATGGCCAAGAACGACGATGTTGCCGACTTTCAGACTTTGCACGGCGAATTCTATTGCGGCCGATGTGGCATGGTACGCTCCGTCAGGTTCGCAGGGCGGTATCAAGTTGGCGACATTGCGGACGACAAAGAGGTCGCCCGGTGCCGCGTCGAAGATGATCTCGGGCGTCACGCGGGAATCGCAACACGCAATCACAAGCGTATCGGGTGCCTGCCCGGGCCCGGCGAGCGCCTTGTAGCGGGCTGTTTCCCTGGTGAAGCGGCTGGCCAAAAAATCCTGATGGCCGGTGACGAGGGTCTCGGGAAATCCAAGCATGCGTGCCTATTATCTTTGGTCGACAAAAGGGGGGGCTGACGGCCAGCCACAAGGAACTATGGCAGGCCGTCGGCAGCGGATGCCGTCAGACTGAATTGCCGACATCCGCAACACGGCTCGGAACAACTCCGCGCTGTTCTGAACCGGAACGTGCCCGGTCAGCGCTCAGAACAGGTTGTAACGCTGTCCCAGCGGCACCTTTGAGACCGGCTTGACGCCGATTTCGACCCCGTCGGCGCTAACTTTGTAGGTCGCCGGGTCGATTTCGATCTTCGGCAGGGCGCTGTTGAGCTTCATGTCGGCTTTGGTAAGGCCGCGGCAGCGCACGACGGGCTCGATGCGTTTGCGCAAGCCGAGCTGCATCACATCGCCATCGTCCAGGGAGGCTTTGCTCACGAACAGAATCGAGGTCTTGCCGATACCGCTGCAGGAGCCGCCGAACATGGGCCGCATGATCATCGGCTGCGGCGTCGGGATCGAGGCGTTGGCATCGCCGATCTGCCCGTATGCGATGAACCCGCTCTTGATCACGAGTTGCGGACGCGAACCGAAGAATGCCGGCTTCCACAGGACGAGATCGGCGACCTTGCCCTTTTCCACCGATCCGATGAGGTGGCTCATGCCGTGGGCTATGGCCGGGTTGATGGTGTATTTGGCGATATAGCGCTTGATGCGGAAATTATCGTTTCCCGCACCATCGCCGGACAAGGAGCCGTACTGCGCCTTCATCTGGTCGGCCACCTGCCAGGTACGCATGATGACCTCGCCGCCGCGTCCCATGGCCTGGCTGTCGGACGACATCATCGAAATGGCGCCGATATCGTGCAGCACGCCTTCGGCGGCAATGGTGTTCGCCCGGATGCGGCTCGCGGCAAAGGCCACGTCTTCCGGAATGTTCTTGTCGAGGTGATGGCAGACCATGAGCATGTCGAGATGCTCGTCCACCGTGTTTATCGTGAACGGCAATGTCGGTGTGGTCGAGCTGGTCAGGATGTTCGGCTCGGAGCAGATGCGCAGCAGATCCGGGGCATGGCCGCCGCCGGCGCCTTCCGAGTGGTAGGTGTGGATCGTGCGCCCGCCAAAGGCCTTGACGGAGTCCTCGAGCGAGCAGCTTTCATTGACCGAATCCGTATGGATGGTCACCTGGATATCGTAGTCATCGGCAATGCTCATGCAGGCATGTATTGCCGCGGGTGTCGTGCCCCAGTCCTCATGCAGCTTGAGGCCGCCGACGCCCGCAAGAATCTGCTCGCGAACACCTTCGGGACGCGAGGAACTGCCCCGGCCGGTGAAAACGACGTTCAAGGGAATGTCGTCCGTCGCCTGCATCATCTGCTGGATGTAGGTCGGATTGGGCGTGCAGGTCGTGGCCATCGACCCGGTCGCAGGGCCGGTGCCGCCGCCGAGCACCGTGGTGAGGCCGCTGGCGATCGCCGTCGTGCATTGCGATGGCGTGATGAAGTGGTAGTGCGTATCGATACCGCCTGCCGTGATGATCGCGCCCTCGGCCGAAATGACCTCGGTGTTGACGCCGACGATGAGATCCGGATCGACGCCCGCCATGATATCGGGGTTGCCCGCTTTTCCGATGCCGGCGATCTTGCCGTCCTTGATCCCGATGTCGGCCTTGATGATGCCGGTGTAATCGATGATCACCGCGTTTGTGATGACGCAATCCAGCGCTCTGTCGGCGCTGACGCCCGTCGCCTGCCCCATGCCGTCACGAATGACCTTGCCCGAGCCGAAGACGCATTCGTCGCCGTAGACGGCAAAGTCGTGCTCGATCTCCGCGAACAGGCCCGTGTCGCCAAGCTGTATCTTGTCGCCCTTTGTCGGTCCAAAGAGCTTTGCGTAGTCGGCGCGTGAAATTTTGTATGCCATGGTCGTCCTTCGATCAGTTGTTGCCGAATGCACGGTCGTTGACGCGATCCAGCATTCGGTCTTTGTTGGCATCGTTGATTTCGCCGTCGGCCAGATTGTTGCCGCCGCGGATGATCCTGTTGCCGGCGATCTCGACCAGCGTCACGTCACGGGTCTGGCCGGGCTCGAAGCGGATCGCCGTGCCGGCGGGAATGTCGAGCCGCTTCCCGTACGCGGCTTCACGGTCGAATGTCAGGCGCGCATTGGCCTCGACGAAATTGTAGTGGCTGCCGATCTGGATCGGCCGGTCGTCCGTGTTGGAAACCGTCAGCGTCGTTGTGGTACGATCGGCGTTGAGCTCGACTTCGCCTTCCTGGCTGATGACGGCACCGACCGTCGCTGTATCGCCCCGGGGCTCGGAAAAGGCTGCTGGAACGGGCAGGAAACTGCCGTACAGTGCCAGGTCCATGTCGCCGTGTTCTGCGGTAATCGGCGACTGAACGGCAACCAGCTTCGTGCCGTCCGGGAAGGTGCCTTCGATGTGCACTTCCTCGAGCATTTCGGGGACACCGGCAAGGACTTCGCGCTTTCCAAGCAGCGTGCCTCCGATGGCCATGAGGTCGGCGACCGAATGTTTGCCGTCGCGCATCAATTCCAGAAGAACGAGCGAAATAAGCCCGACGGCCTCCGGATAGTTCAGGCGGATGCCGCGTGCCAGGCGGCGCTGCGCCAATTGGCCGGTTGTTACCAGCATCAGTTTATCGGTTTCATGAGGTGCGAGGTGCACGTTCATCTCCTTGGTTCTTGAGAAAGACCGCACGCGCGCAGGCACGCTGGCGCGCCGGAGCCTTGGGTCGTAGTGAGAACGATCTGGCGAGAGCCGGCTGCAGCCGCGTGCGACCGCTGGCTTGCGGCTTTCGCAGCAATGGCCAAACGATCACCCGAAGGATGGGAGCGCTCGCGACGTGCCTTGCGCGTCAGCAGTCAGACACTTTGCAGAACAGAACAAAGGCCAACCTCGGCAGCTCAATCAAAATTGAGAGCCCCGACGCCCGACAGCAATCTCGTCAGTGGTAAATGTGGGAAATCGGCTACTAGCCGAGAGCCAAGCTGGAAAAGAATTCCATCATGTGATTGATGACAACATGCGCTGACATCGAGAGACCCTATACTTCCTTGTTGAGCCCTGTGCTTTGACAAAGAGGGACGATACGAGAGAGACGATACGACTCGCTTCACACGAGGTCATGATCCCAGAAAGACCTTGCCAGCAGCCCTTGTCAATCGTCTCCACGGATGTGAGTGGGTTCATCGACATCAATAAATCGGTGATGTGGACAACGGGGCATAAACTTCGATGCCGGCACGCCGCCTGGATGCGGTCATTGGCGGCGCGCGCGGCCAATGATGTTAATCCGCTCGCCGATTGCCAGGCGGATGTCATGGCGCTCATCAAATGAAATATGCAACGAAGAGCAGGATTCCCGCTCCAAGCGCGTTGATCACGAGTATGATCACCTCTGCCGTAGCTTGGCTCAAGATTTTCTCTCCCAAGTGATCCTAATATGCTCATGAATGCTTCGGCAAACCCGGCTCGACAAGCGCCACGGTGCGACGTGCGGGCGCAATGCTCACCTGTAGCGGCCGGTCGGCGAAGACACCAAGCCGGTGCAAGAATGGAGGAGAGTTCCGCAGCATGCGCGGCCAGGGCACGTTACGATGACAGACAACCTAAAAACTGCGTTTGATGCAAACCGCAGACTCTGGGACGAGCGCGTCGCGATCCACCGCCGGGACGAAACCGGCTTTTACAGGGTCGAGAGTTTCCTTGCCGGCAAGGACGTACTTTATCCGATCGAGGCTTCCGAAATTGGTGACGTGCGCGGCCTGCGCATCGCGCATCTGCAATGTCATTTCGGGATGGACTCCATCTGCCTGGCGCGGCGCGGGGCAAACGTCACGGGACTTGACTTCTCGCCGCCTGCTGTCGCCGAGGCACGCAAGCTGGCGCAGCAGACCGGCACCCATGTTCGATTTGTGGAAGGCGACGTCCATGACGCCCGCGACCTCCTCGAAGGCGAGTTCGATATGGTTTACTCGACCTGGGGCACCATCGTCTGGCTTCCCGATGTTGCCGCCTGGGCGCGTGTTGTCGCCTCACTGCTGAAACCGGGCGGGTCGCTCTATTTCGCTGATTGCCATCCGATGATGCTGTGCATGAATATGGTGGATGGGCGAATTACCCTGCGGACCGACTGGCGCACGCCAAGGGGCCGACCCATGGTCGAGACCGGCGAAACGACCTATACGGGCGACCAGGGGGCCGACTTGCCAAGCTATGAGTGGATCCATCCGATCGCTGACATGCTGAACGCGTTTGTCGGCGCAGGGCTGCGTCTCGATTGGATCAGGGAACATACGCGGCTGACCTGGCCCTATTTTCCGAACATGCTGCGCGATGCCGACGACATGTACCGTCTGCCGGAAGATCATCTCCAGCTACCGCTCGCACTCTCCCTGAGGGCGACGCTTCGGCGGTAACAGTGAATCGCGCCGGGAGAGCCGGAGGCCGTCGCTGATCGTCGTCTTCCCCAGCTTGCCGCGGATCGCTCCTGTGATGTGATAAGTTGGAAATTCTAGCTTTTCTGGATCAGCCGATGAGGCTGTTCCGGCCTATGACGGATATCAAGAAGCTGTTCGAATGAGCGAGGAGCATCGCCGTCCTTGGCCCCGATGGCGCAAACGTCGTGGTAGGATCGTTGCCGAACCGGGCGATCTCCTCGGGGAAAACTTCGATCTGCAATGGCGCGTTCATGTCGACCCCGCTCCCGATCAGTAAGGCAAAGGGAAATGCGCGACGAGCTGGCGCACGCGGCCGTTGATTTCCTGTCGGCGTGTTTCGAGCGTTCCGCCACGGACAGCTTCAAGCGTATCGAGCATGAGCGCGGCGATCTGGCGATATTCATCGGGACCGAAGCCGCGCGATGTGCCGGCGGCGCTGCCGACGCGGATACCTGACGTCACCATCGGCTTTTCCGGATCGTTCGGTACGGCATTCTTGTTGAGGGTAATGCCGATCGACTCCAGCGCCTTCTCGGCGATGTTGCCCGTCACGCCGAAGGGGCGCAGATCAACCACCGCAAGATGGCAATCCGTGCCGCCGGAGGTGATCTTGAGCCCGCCATCGGCAAGGGCCTGCGCCAGCACCTGACAATTCTCGACCACCGCCCCTGCGTAGGTCCTGAAGGACGGTTGCAGCGCCTCGCCGAAGGCGATCGCCTTTGCCGCGATGACGTGCATGAGCGGACCGCCCTGAAGGCCAGGAAAGACGGCGGAATTGATCTTCTTCGCGATCTCGGCGTCATTGGTCAGAACGAAGCCGCCGCGCGGCCCACGCAAAGTCTTATGCGTGGTCGAGGTGACGACATCGGCGAAGGGCACCGGCGATGGGTAGACTCCGCCAGCCACCAGCCCCGCGAAATGCGCCATATCGACCAACAGGATCGCGTCCACATCATCGGCGATCTGGCGGAAGCGCGCGAAATCCATCACACGCGGATAGGCCGAGCCGCCGGCGATCAGCAGCTTGGGGCGATGTTGTCGCGCCAGTTCGGCCACCTGATCCATGTCGATGAGATGGCTGTTCGCGTCCACGCCATAGCTGACGACATTGAACCAGCGCCCGGACATGTTGACGGGAGCGCCATGGGTGAGATGCCCGCCGGCCTTGAGGTCGAGGCCAAGGATCGTGTCACCAGGATTGAGCAGCGCGAGAAACACCGCCTGATTGGCCTGACTGCCCGAATGCGGCTGGACATTGGCATGGGTGCTGCCGAAGAGCTGGTTCACGCGCTCGATCGCAAGATCCTCGACGACATCGACGTTCGCGCAGCCGCCATAGTAGCGGTGGTGTGGATAGCCTTCGGCATATTTGTTGGTGAGAACCGACCCCTGCGCCTCCATAACCGCGGGACTGACGAAATTCTCCGAAGCGATCAGCTCGATTGAGTCGCGCTGGCGGGCCCTTTCGTTGGCGATCGCAACGGCGACGGCTTCGTCGGCGAAGGCCCATGGAGCCGCGCTCACGCCGGCGGTTTCTCTTGTTTCACCCGCGTGCTGCGCGACAGATGTTTGCATCGCCAATCTCCCTTCAAATGCCGGCAAGGATAATCGCCGCCGTGCGGGTTTCGCATGACGGCAAGTTCACCGGCCTCTATCATGGAGATGGTCTGCTGCGCCCATCCAATTCCAAGGACGGATGCAGACCATTGCGTGGCAGTTGTCAGTGGTTCGTTGGCGATCGAATGGCCGCCATTTCTGTCGCGCGCAACAGTGTGCCAGCACCGGACGAGGTGATGCCAGGCATCGCGAGAGCTACTTCCGTCTTAGCGATTTAAGCGCTTTCGCCAATTTCCTGACGGCGCCCTCGATTTCGGCCGGTGTGTAGGCGGCAAAGCCCATCAGGAACCCGGCCTTGCCATCGTCGCCCGCATGGAGCGCCGACAATCCCAGCAGCTCGACGCCGGCCCTCCGCCCGGCGTCGATTGCTACCCGCTCCGGAATATCGCAAGTCATCATGCAGGGCATTTGCAGCCCGCCGATGGGGACGCGCGGTTCGACAAATCCGGAAAGGTGCTTGTTGACCTGGTCCGCCAGGACATCGAGTCTCTGGGCATAGATCCCGCGCATTGTGCGGACGTGCGACCCGAAATGCCCGCCCTCCATGAACCGGGCCAGCGTCAGTTGCGCCATAGAGGCTGTGTGGCCGTCGAGCAGCGTGCGGCCGAGCGCCATCGGCTTTACAAGCTGGGGCGGCAGCACGACATAGCCGATGCGCAAGCCCGGAAAGAGGGATTTGGTGAAGGTGCCGATATAGATGGTGCGGTCATGCGGATCGAGGCCCTGCACGCAAGCGGTAGGCTTGCCGGAATAATGGAATTCGCTGTCGTAATCGTCCTCGATGATCCAGGCTTGATTTCGGGCCGCCCATTCGATCAGTGCAAGACGGCGGTCAAGAGTCAGCGTGGCACCGGTCGGGAACTGGTGTGAGGGCGTGAGGAACACTGCCTTGGCGCGGCCCGGATTGTCCATTATCCGTTCGACCACGATACCCTGGCGGTCCACGCGGACCGGCACGCATTCGAGGCCGGCGGCATCGAACGCCTTGCGCGCACCGTAATAGGACGGGTCCTCGATGAAGATCGAATCGCCGGGATCGAGCAGCATGTTCGCACACAGCGTCATCGCCTGCTGCGAGCTGGTCAGGACGAGCACCCGATCGGCCGTGGCGCGCGCGCCGCGTTCGAGGTTCAAATAATCGGCGATGGCCTGCCGCAGCGGCTCGGCTCCCTGCGGATCGCAGTGGAGAAGCGCGCGCGTTCCGACCTCCTTCAGCACCTGTCGCTCGAGCCGTTCCCATAGCCGGATCGGAAAGCTGCGGGTCTCCGGCACCCCATGGGCGAATGGCTGCGGCATCAGCATCTCGCGCACGCCGCCGCTGCGGAACATGGCGCTGCCGCGTTTGCTCAGGTTCGGAGCCTGATTGCGCAGAAGCGCATCACGCTTCGAACTCCGATGGCCGTAGGTGAACTCCGTCATCTCAGCCACGAAACTGCCGCTGCCGACGCGACGCTCGATGAAACCTTCGGCGTAAAGCTGGGCATAGGCGGACTCCACGGTGTCGCGCGAGACGCCGAGCGATTTCGCAAGAGCGCGCGTTGCCGGCAGCGGCTTGCCGGGCCCAAGCGCGCCGTCGAGGATCAGTTGCCGGACCGCCCGTTGTATTCGCGCGTGAAGCGGCATTGCCGCATGAGCGGGATTTGCCAGCCACGCCTGCACGGATTCAAGTTGAGAGTGCTTGAACAATTGGTCTGATTTACCTGAAGAAATTGGCCTGGAATATCAGGCCAATCATCGGCTAGGAGTCAATTCATGTTTATCGGCTTCGCGCCTCCATCTTCGGCTCAGGCGATCCGTCCACCGGCGATTGACTCTGCCAGGGTTATTTTCTAAAGTTTAGAAAATAACTAGGGAGGTGGGCCTGGATGGGTATCCATCACGGCCATGTGCTACGCATCCTGCGTGACGAGGGACCCCAGTCGCGAGCCGAGCTTGCGCGCCGCAGCAAGCTGTCGGCGACCACTCTGACCCATGTCACGGCGCATCTGCTCAAGGACGGTTCCGTTATCGAGTTGGAGAGCGGAGGCTTGGGCTCCGTCGGTCGCCCTGCGCAGGCGATCCGGCTCGCGCCGGAAGCTTATGCCGTAGCCGGTGTGCATATCGGCGCGAGCAGCATTCAGGTCACCGTCACCGACCTCAGGGCTTCGACCAAAGCCGCGACGTCGTTCGACTTCGCTGTGAAGGGCGGCGATCCCACGGCCATAGTCAAGCGCATTTCAGAGGCTGTGAACAAACTCGCGGAAGAGGCGCAGATCGAGGCGGAGCGCCTGATCGGCGTCGGCATCAGCGTGCCAGGGCCGGTCGACGCGGCGCGCCGCAAGGCCATCGCATCGATCAATATCGGCTGGCGGAACGTTCCCTTCGCGGACTTGATGGAACAGGCGCTGAGCAAGCCGGCGATCGTCGAGCACAATGTCAGCGCCATGGCATTGGCCGAAAGCCGCTACGGCATCGGCAAGGATGTACCGGCGCTGCTCTACGTTTATCTTCGTACGGGCCTCGGCGCCGGCCTTGTGGTCGATGGCATGCCGTTTCGCCCCGGCGGACACGGCGCGGTCGAGCTTGGGCACATCCAGGTCACGCAAAGCGGCGCGGCTTGCGCCTGCGGAAATACCGGCTGCCTGGAGACGTTCGTACGCGAGAGCACACTCATGCACGCATCTGGGCTGACGGGCAGCGCGCCAGAGCACTTGCTGGCGCATGTCGAAAAGAACCCGGAGGCTTGGGATGTGGTGGTGCGGCATCTCACCAGTGCGCTTGCCAGCGCCGTCAATCTGTTGACGCCGGACCTTATCGTTTTCGGAGGTCATCTCGGCGAAGCACCGGACAGCCTGTTCGACCGGCTGCGAAGCGATCTGCCTCCGCGCGTCATGCCGCATATGCGCGACATACTGAACATCCAGCGATCCAGTCTCGGCTCGCAAGCTGGCGCTATCGGTGGCGCGGCCACGGCCCTCGACCACTTCTTCTATTCGGGAGTTCTCCATTGAACGGCGCGGTGATCACCGAAGGTCGACAAAGGCGGTCGATCGCGCAAATGCCTCCTTTCCTTCTCAACCTGATTGCCTTTGCGATCGGCATCGCCATCTGGTGGGCGATCACCGCGGCAAAGCTGGCCGTCCTGCCGGGGCCGTTGGAGGTCCTGCAAAGGGCCATGGAACTTGCCGCGAACGGCCAATTGCCGCTCGACATGGTGTCGAGCCTGCGACGTGTGCTGACCGGATTCCTGCTGGGCGTCGCGCTGGCTGTTCCCGTCGGTTTCCTGATGGGCTGGTATCAGGTCGCCCGAGCGCTGATCGAGCCCTATGTCCAATTCTTCCGCATGATCCCGCCCTTGGCGGTCATCCCGCTGGCCATCGTCACGATGGGCATAGACGAGGCACCGAAGATATTCGTCATCTTCCTCGCCTCGTTCCTGTCCTGCGTCGTGGCAACCTATCAAGGCGTGATCAGCGTGGACCGCACGCTGATCAACGCCGCGCGCGTGCTTGGAGCCACGGATTCGGTGATCTTCCCGCGCGTCATCATACCGGCCTCCATTCCCTTCATCCTGGTGGGGGTGCGCATCGGATTGGGTTCCGCATGGGCGACCGTCGTGGCGGCGGAGCTGATCGCCGCGCAGTCGGGCCTTGGTTTCCGCATGCAGCAGGCGCAGCTCTATTACGACCTGCCGACGATCTTCGTCAGCCTCATCACGATCGGCATTCTCGGCCTCGCCATGGACCGCCTGCTGCAGGCGACCGAACGCCGTCTCACCCGCTGGCAGGAGCGCGCCCAATGACCGCACAGCCAGGCACCGCCCAGCCGAAGATTTCGTTCCAGAGCGTCACGCGCCGCTTCGGCGAAGCCGAGAAGGCGTTCCTGGCGCTCGACCGGCTCTCCCTCGACATTGCCGACGGCGAGTTCGTGACGGTCGTCGGGCCGTCCGGCTGCGGTAAATCAACGGCCATGAACATAGCCGCCGGGCTGACCGAGGTCTCCGAAGGGCGGGTGCTGGTCGACGGCAAGCCGGTGCGCGGTCCGGGGCCGGAGCGTGGCGTGATCTTCCAGCAATACGCTCTGTTCCCGTGGCTGACCGTGCGGCAAAACGTTGAGTTCGGTCTTCGCATAAAGGGCATTCCGGCCGAGGAGCGGCGTCGGATTTCCGATCACTTCATCGGCCTCGTCGGCTTGAAGGATTTCGCCGACGCGCTGCCGAAGACGCTTTCGGGCGGCATGAAACAGCGGTGCGCCATCGCTCGCGCTTATGCGGTCAATCCCAGCGTTCTGCTGATGGACGAGCCCTTCGGCGCGCTCGACGCGCTGACGCGGGTCAATATGCAGGACCAGCTGCTCGACACCTGGAGCCGCGAGCGTCGCACCGTGATCTTCATCACGCACGACGTGGACGAGGCGGTCTATCTCGCCAACCGGGTCGTCGTCATGGCGGCGCGGCCGGGCCGGTTGCACAAGGTCATTCCGGTCGACCTGCCTTATCCGCGAACCGAGGAGATGCGGTTGTCGCCGGAGTTCGCGGAAATCCGCAACCGGGTCTGGCACGCCGTTTACCACCAAAAACCGCAGATCGAAGCAAGGCACTGATCAGGGAGGAAGTGCACATGAGCATCACCAGACGGAATTTTCTGGCTTTGTCGGCCGCAGGCGTTGCCACCGCACCGGCACTGCTGAGCACGGCCAGCCGCGTACGGGCGCAGGCCAAGACGATCCGTGTCGGCTACATCGCCGATTACTTCGGCACCAGCCTGACAGCCATCGCCAACGACCAGGACCTGTGGGCAAAGCACGGGCTGGAGCCTGAGCTGAAGGTGTTCACCAATGGCCCGATCCAGATCCAGGCGCTCGGTGCGGGCAGTCTCGATTTCGGCTATGTCGGCCCGGGCGCGCTGTGGCTTCCGGCTTCAGGCAAGGCGAAGATCGTCGCCATGAACGCGCTCGGCCTCTCCGACCGCGTCATCGCTCAGGCCGGCATCGGTACCATGGCCGATCTGAAGGGCAAGAAGATCGGCGTCCCGGAAGGCACGTCCGGCGATATGTTGCTGCGTCTCGCCCTGGCCAAGGCCGGCATGCAGATTTCCGACGTCGAGGTGATCAAGATGGATCCGTCGACGGTCGTATCGGCCTTTGCGTCAAAGCAGGTCGACGGTGCCGGCATCTGGTACCCGCTGGTCGGCGTCATCAAGAAGACCGTGCCGGACCTGGTGGAAGTGGCAAAGAGCGCCGATTTCTACCCGGCGAACTCCTTTCCTTCGGCTTTCGTGGCGCGGAACGAGGTGGCGGAGCAGGATCTCGAGGCGGTCAAGAAGTTCATTGCCGTTCTCAAGGATGCAAATGATTACCGTGCCGCCGACGTGCCGCGGTCGGTCGAGATCACCGCAAAGTTCCTAGGCGTCCCCGCGGATCCGTTTGTGACGGAAAGCCAAAACGGGAAATATCTGACCACAGCCGAACTCATCGCCGCGACCAAGGACGGTTCGGTGGCCAGCTGGCTGAAGGGCCTCAACGAGCAGTTCGTCGCTTTCGGCAAGCTGCAGAACCCGCTCGATCCAAAGGATTATTACCTCGGCGATCTGTATGCCGGCGGTTGAGTTGGGAATACGCCCTTCGAGATCTGAATAAACGAAGAAGGAACCAAGCCTGCCATGGCGACAGGGAAGTCCGCAACGCTGTCGGATTTGCGAAAGCGCCTGGAGCGATGGCTGCGCCAGATCGGCCGGAAGCGTTATCAGCCCGAGAAGCACTATATGCGCGGACCCGGGCCAGCGACCCTGCAGCGAGAGGCAACGGAGCCGCGCCAGCGCGAGCTGTGACATTCTTCCATTCTGCACACAGGGCAGCGGCGCGAACCGCCGCTGCCGGACCATAGAGACTTACATGAGCAGACGACCCAATATCCTTTTCATCATGTCGGATGATCACGCCGCGCGCGCGATCTCCTGCTATGGCTCCGGCCTCAACAGCACGCCGAACCTCGACCGTATTGCCAATGAGGGCATGCGACTCGACAATTGCTACGTCACCAATTCGATCTGCACGCCGAGCCGGGCGGCGATCATCACGGGCACCTACAACCACGTGAACCAGGTGACGACGCTCGACACGCATATGGACAACCGGCTGCCCAATGTCGCCAAGCATCTGCGTTCCGCCGGCTACCAGACCGCAATCTTCGGCAAATGGCATCTCGGCGAGGGCAAGGCCCATCAGCCCACCGGCTTCGATCACTGGGCCGTCGTGCCGGGGCAGGGCGACTATTTCGACCCGGTGATGATCGACAGGAGCGGCGAGCACGTGGAGCTGGGCTACGCCACTGACATCATTACCGACAAGTGCCTGGAGTTCCTGTCGTGCCGGGACGCGGAGCGGCCCTTTTTCCTGATGTGCCATCATAAGGCGCCGCATCGCAGCTTCGAGCCGCATCCCAAGCACCGGCACCTTTATGCCGACGGCAAGCTGCCGGTTCCCGAGACCTTCAACGACGACTATGCGAACCGCGCCGCGGCAGCGGCCGCAGCCAAAATGCGCATTCGCTCTGACATGACCTACAAGGATCTGGGCCTCGTACAGCCGGAGGGCGGCACGGAGGTGGGCGAACTTTTGACGGCGGGCTGGAAGGATCGCAAAGTACCGGAAATCAGGCCGGGCGAGGAGTTGCGGCTCGTCGATGCGGTTACCGGCCAAAACTACATCTTTACCGATCCGGCCGAGCTCGCTCTGTTCAAATACCAGCGCTACATGATGCGTTATCTGCAGACGATCGCCTCGATCGACGAAAATGTCGGCCGCCTGCTGGACTATCTGGACGCCGAGGGCCTGAGCGAAAACACCATCGTCATCTACACCTCCGACCAGGGCTTCTTCCTCGGCGAGCATGGTTGGTTCGACAAGCGTTTCATGTATGAGGAGTCGCTGCGTATGCCCTTCCTCATCCGCTACCCCCAGGCGATCGCAGCAGGTGCGACCTCCTCGATGATCGCGACCAATGTCGATTTCGCCCCGACCTTCCTGGATTATGCCGGCGTCGAGATACCGAATTACATGCAGGGCATCAGCATGCGCCCGGTGCTCGAGCAGACAGCAGGCGCCGATTGGCAGGATGTCGCTTACCATCGTTACTGGATGCACAAGGACGAGTTCCACAACGCGTTCGCTCACTACGGCGTGCGCGACGCACGCTACAAGCTGATCTACTGGTACAACGATCCGCTCGGACAAAGCGGCGCGCACGAAGGTGACGAGCCGCCGGAATGGGAGCTGTTCGACTGCTGGGAAGACCCCTTCGAGCTGCATAACCGCGCAAGCGATCCGACCTATGCTTCCGCCTTTATCGAGATGCTCTCCAAGCTCGATCGCAAGATGTCCGAGATCGGCGATCTTCCCGAGCATGACAGCGAGGCGGTGCTGACAGGCCTGAGGCAGCTCGCAGCTGTCGCCTGACCGCAATGTCGGGGTGACCTCGGCGGCCGAGCGTGCCGCGGCTATCCCCCGGCGAGATAGCGTTGCCAGATCTCGCGGCCCGCATCATCCAGCCGTATGACGGCATCGCGGAATGCGCGGCGCAGTTGCACGTCGACGAGCGGCTGCGGCAGGAGCGGATCGAAGACGAGTTGCCGGATCGCGGCATCGCCCAGCAGGAACGATTCGCGTGCCGCGAGTCCCTGCGGCAGGCCCTCGGCCCGGGCGAGCCACTCATCGATACGGCGGAGCCCATCGCGGTAGACATTGGCGAGATCGTCGGCCGCCCATAATTTCCGGGCGCCGCGTTCCCGCTCGTCGTCGAAATCGGTCGCCCGGAACACCGGCGCCTCCCCGCCCAGCACCTGGAGTCGTGCTCTCAGCCCGGCGGCGCCGCCCGCAAGATTGTCGGGGCGGATGAACAGACCGGCCTCCATCTCGCGCAAGCCGAGCATCCCGAGCGCGCGGTCCCGCATACGCAAGGCGCCGCGGTCGGTTCGCGGCAGACCGCCGGTGGCCACCACGATCCAGCCGCCGTCCCACGGCCCCAGCCTTTCCTCCGCAGACCGCCAGGTCGAAACTTCCTCCGCAACGCCCCTTCCAGCGGGGCCGAGACGGTATCTGCCGCGCCCCACGGCTTCGATCAGCTCGGCTGACACGAGCCGTGCCAGTGCAACACGCGTGGCGTTGCCTGATATGTCGAAGAGACGCGCGGCCGCCACGGCGTCGGCCGCGCTGAGCACACCGTCTTCGACGGCCAGCAGCAGGTTCATCAGGAGATGTCGGGCGGCGGGGCTGGGAATATTACTCATATTGACCGAAACTTACCGTATCAGTAATATATTGCCAAGCGGCGGTCCAGGGAGGCGAGAGCGCCATGTCGATATCCAGTCAATTCCTTACCCACGAGCTGGAGAACCAGCCGCTTCCCCTGGCGGCTTACGATGCCTGGGGAACAGACGCGGCGCTGCGCGAAGCGGTCGAACGCGAGGGAGGCGGCTGGGCGGAAGCCCATCTCGGCGAATTCGGGAAGCTGGTCGGCGGCGAGCTCATGGAGCTCGGCTATGCGGCCAACGAGAACAGGCCGAAGCTGCATTCCTTCGACCGCTACGGCAGGCGTCTCGACGACGTCGACTTCCATCCCGCCTATCACGAGATCATGCGGCTCTCGATGCGCTTCGGCGTGCACAGCTTCGCCTGGCGCAACGCCAACCGGCTGGGCGCGCATGTCGCCCGCGCAGCCCTCGCCTATATGGCCGGGCAGGCCGATTCCGGCACGGGTTGCCCTCTGACCATGACCTATGCCTCGGTGCCGGTGCTGCGCCACGCGCCGGATCTGGCCAGGGACTGGCTGCCCAAGATCACGTCGCTGGACTACGACCCCCGCTCGGTGCCGGCCGGCGAGAAGGCCGGCTGCACCGTGGGCATGGGCATGACCGAGAAACAAGGCGGTTCCGATGTCCGCTCCAATACGACGAGGGCGATCCGCCAGCCGGACGGCACTCACGCGATCGTCGGCCACAAATATTTCTTCTCCGCGCCGATGTGCGACGCCCATCTCGTGCTGGCCCAGGCCGATGGTGGCCTGAGCTGCTTCCTGGTTCCCCGCATCCTGCCCGATGGATCGCGCAACGCCGTGCGCATCCAGCGCCTGAAGGACAAGCTCGGCGACTGGAGCAATGCCTCCTCCGAGGTCGAGTTCGCCGGCGCCACAGGCTTCCTCGTGGGAGACGAGGGACGCGGCATCGCGACGATCATCGAGATGGTGGCGCTCACCCGGCTCGACTGCATGACGGGCTCGGCCGG
This sequence comes from Mesorhizobium sp. 1B3, assembly GCF_050958605.1. Classification (NCBI taxonomy): domain Bacteria; kingdom Pseudomonadati; phylum Pseudomonadota; class Alphaproteobacteria; order Hyphomicrobiales; family Phyllobacteriaceae; genus Mesorhizobium; species Mesorhizobium sp. 1B3. The sequence continues at coordinate 52,914 of NZ_JBJHDO010000013.1, forward strand.
TCTGATGCGCCAGGCAGTGGTACAGGCGCTGAACCATACGCGGCAGCGCCATGCCTTCGGCAAAGCCCTGATCGACCAGCCCCTGATGCAGAACGTGCTAGCCGATCTTATTCTGGAGAGCGAGGCGGCAATCGCGCTGACCATGCGCGTGGCGCGGGCGGTCGACGGAGCCGCGGCTAGTCAAGCCGAAGCCAGCTTCGCCCGCATCGCCACGGCGATCGGCAAGTACTGGATTTGCAAGCGCGCGCCGGCGCATGTCAACGAAGCGCAGGAATGCCTGGGCGGCATCGGCTATGTGGAGGAGGCGAATCTTGCCCGCCTCTATCGCCAGGCGCCACTCAACTCCATCTGGGAAGGCAGCGGCAACATCCAGTGCCTGGATGTGCTGCGCGCCGTGAACAGGGAGCCGGAGGTGGCCGACGCGCTGTTTGCCGAACTGCGCTCGGTCAAGGGGCTGCATGCCGGCCTCGACCGCGAGGTCGCGTGGATCGAGAACGCCCTGGCCGACCGGGAGAACATCGAACGGCGCAGCCGCCTCCTGGTGGAGAAGGCGGCGCTCGCCCTTCAGGGAGCGATCCTGCTCAAGGCGGGCAACGAGGTTGTGGCGCGGTCTTTTTGCGATTCCCGCCTTTCGGGAGACCACGGGCTGGTCTTTGGGACGCTCGGCCCCGGCGTGCCGGCAAAGGCGTTGATCGAGCGCGCCTTGGTCGAGGCTTAAGTCCTTCGGGGTTTTGCTCCGCTGCCCTATCGCGCCAAGTCCACATGATGCGCGCCATGGGTCAGGGAGACGCGGCCGAGGCGCTCGCCCTCGTCGCGGTCAGATTCTGCGCGGCGAGGTACATCAGGGTGGATGCTGCCGTCCGGCGGTTCCAGCCCGCTTGCTCGGCCATATCGAGTAGTCCCGCCAACAATGGCGCCAGGGCGGTCTTGCATTCGGCTTCATAGGCGACGAACTCGTTGGCCCGATAGGTGGGCGGCGGCACGGTGCCGATGCCTGTCATTGCTGTCATGATCGTCTCCAAGCTCCGTCGAGATAAGAGGCCCGCTCCGGAGGGAGCGGGCCTGATGGAAGCTTAGAAGTCCATGCCGCCGGCCGGCATGGCGGGAGCAGCCTCCTTCTTGGGCTTCTCCGCGACCATGGCTTCCGTCGTCACGAGCAGGCCAGCAACCGAAGCGGCGTCCTGCAGCGCAGCACGCACCACCTTCACGGGATCGATCACGCCCTGGGTGAAAAGGTCGCCGAACTCGTCGGTCTGCGCGTTCCAGCCATAACCAAATTCGGCCTTTTCACGCAGCTTGCCGACAATGATCGAGCCTTCTGCTCCGGCGTTCTCGGCGATCTGCCGCACCGGGGCTTCGATGGCCTTGCGCACGATCTCTACGCCGTGCTTCTGGTCGGCGTTTTCGGCCTCGACAGCATCGAGCGCTTTCGCCGCCCTGAGAAGGGCAACGCCGCCACCGGGCAGGATGCCTTCCTCGACGGCCGCGCGGGTGGCATGCATGGCATCGTCGACGCGATCCTTTCTTTCCTTGACCTCGACCTCGGTCGAGCCGCCGACCCGGATCACCGCGACGCCGCCGGCCAGCTTCGCCAGCCGCTCCTGCAGCTTCTCACGGTCGTAGTCCGACGTGGTCTCCTCGATCTGCGCCTTGATCTGCGCGATGCGGCCCTGGATCTCCTCCTTGCGGCCGGCGCCATCCACAAGAGTGGTGTTCTCCTTCTCTATGACCACCTTCTTGGCGCGGCCCAGCATCTGCAGGGTGACGTTCTCGAGCTTCATGCCGAGATCCTCCGAGATCGCCGTGCCGCCGGTCAGGATGGCGATATCTTCCAGCATGGCCTTGCGGCGGTCGCCGAAGCCCGGCGCCTTGACCGCCGCCACCTTCAGCCCGCCGCGCAGCTTGTTGACCACCAGCGTCGCCAGCGCCTCGCCCTCGACGTCCTCGGCGATGATCAGAAGCGGCTTGCCCGATTGCACCACCGCCTCCAGCACCGGCAGCATGGCCTGCAGATTGGACAGCTTCTTTTCATGGATCAGCACATAGGGCTCGTCCAGCTCGACCCGCATCTTGTCCTGATTGGTGATGAAATAGGGGCTGAGATAACCGCGGTCGAACTGCATGCCCTCGACCACTTCGAGCTCGGTCTCGGCGGTCTTGGCCTCCTCGACGGTGATGACGCCCTCATTGCCGACCTTCTGCATGGCCTCGGCGAGGAAGCGGCCGATCTCGGTGTCGCCATTGGCCGAGATGGTGCCGACTTGGGCGATCTCGTCATTCCGAGTGACCTTTCGAGCATTCTTCTTCAGCTCTTCGACAACGGCATCCACCGCCTTGTCGATGCCGCGCTTCAGGTCCATCGGATTCATGCCCGAGGCGACCGCCTTCGCGCCCTCCCTGACGATTGCCTGTGCGAGAACGGTCGCGGTCGTGGTGCCGTCACCCGCCAGATCGTTCGTCTTGGACGCGACCTCGCGCACCATCTGGGCGCCCATATTCTCGAACTTGTCCTCGAGCTCGATCTCCTTGGCGACGGTGACGCCGTCCTTGGTAATGCGCGGCGCGCCGAACGACTTCTCGATGACGACGTTGCGGCCTTTCGGGCCGAGCGTCACCTTCACGGCATTGGCGAGAATGTCGACACCGCGCAGCATCTTCTCGCGAGCTTCGGAATGGAATTTGACTTCCTTGGCAGCCATTGGATCACTCCTTCATCGGCAGCTTTCGTTGACTCTTCGGGCCGGTAAAGAAGCCGTCAGGCGGCCTTCTTCTGCTCGGCCGTGCTTTCGATCACGCCCATCACGTCGCTTTCCTTCATGATGAGCAGGTCCTCGCCATCGAGCTTGATTTCGGTGCCGGACCATTTGCCGAACAGGATGCGGTCGCCGACCTTCACGTCGAGTTCGGCCAGCTTGCCGCTCTCGTCACGGGCGCCTGGGCCGACGGCGACGACTTCGCCCTCCTGAGGCTTCTCCTTGGCAGTGTCGGGAATGATGATGCCGCCTGCTGTCTTTTCCTCGGCCTCGATGCGACGGACCAGGATACGGTCATGCAATGGACGGAACGTCATGTCGTTCTCCTCTAAGGACAAACAGATTGAGAGGTTCCTCCGCGCCGGCCCTAAGGGGACCGGGCGGGGCGCGCGATCCCTGGAAGAGCATCGCGCGCTATCGAGCTAGTTTGAAGATTTTCGCCTTTCAAGAGGCAGAGGAAAAAATTTTAGCACTCTCGTATGGAGAGTGCTATGGCCTTGAAAACGTGCCATTACTTCAGCGTTCGCGCGATTCGATCATTTGGCCGCTCCTCGGGCATGAGATGATTTCAGCCGGCCATCTTGCCGCTTCAGGCAGCGGTCTGCGCCGCCTGCGCCCGCAGCAGCATGCCGAAGAGGTCGCGCGGCTCGTCAGGGTCGGCCAGGAGGTCCAACTCGTCATAGAGCTTGGTGCGCTCGAGCTGAGCCATCACGTAGCGCAGCGCCGAGAAATCCTCGATCGCGAAGCCAACCGAATCGAACAGCGTGATCTGCCTGGCGTCGCGGCGTCCGATGGCCTGTCCGGTCATGACCTGCCACAGCTCGGTGACCGGATGGTCGGGCGCGAGCTGTTGGATCTCTCCCTCAATGCGCGTCTGCGGCGGATATTCGACGAAAATAGCGGAGCGCTTCAGGATGTCAGCATGAAGCTCGGTCTTGCCCGGGCAGTCGCCGCCCACCGCGTTGATGTGAATTCCGGCCCCGACCAGATTGTCGGTCAGGATCGTCGCATATTGCTTGTCCGCGGTGACGGTGGTGACGATCTCGGCACCTTCCATCGATTCCTCGACCGAAGAGCAGATTTCGATGTCGAATTCGAAGCCGGCGAGGTTGCGCGCGCATCTGAGGCTCGCCGAACGATCGATGTCGTGGAGGCGCAGCCTGTCGACGCCGAGCAGGGCCTTGAAGGCGAGCGCCTGGAACTCGGATTGCGCGCCGTTGCCGATGATCGCCATGGTGCGGGCTTCCTTCGGCGCGAGATATTTGGCGGCAACCGCCGAGGTGGCGGCGGTGCGCAACGCCGTCAGAATGGTCATTTCGGTAAGCAGCAGCGGATAGCCCGTGCCCACATCCGCCAGCACGCCGAAGGCCGTCACGGTCTGGCGGCCGTCGCGCGTGTTCTTCGGGTGGCCGTTGACATATTTGAAGCCGTAGACAGCGCCGTCGCTGGTCGGCATCAGCTCGATGACGCCCTCCGTGCTGTGCGAGGCGACGCGCGGTGTCTTGTCGAACAGTTCCCAGCGCTTGAAGTCGTCCTCGATATAGCCGGCGAGTTCGACCAGGAAGCGTTCGACGCCGATCGACAGTACCAGCTTCATCATGTTGTCGACGTTGACGAAGGGCACGACATTCAATTTGGACGTCATCTCTTAGAAACTCCTGGTGGGACGGTCGAGGACGCGGCGGCCCATCAGGCTCGCCACGAGATCGACGAGCAGGCGCGCCGTGCGGCCACGCTCGTCCATGAACGGGTTGAGTTCGACGACGTCGAGGCTCGCCACCAGCCCGCTGTCGTGTAGTTTCTCCATCACCAGATGCGCCTCCCGAAAGGTCGCGCCGCCCGGCACGGTCGTGCCGACACCGGGCGCGATCTCTGGATCGAGGAAGTCGACGTCGAGGCTGACATGGAGGATGCCGTCGGCGGCGGCGACCTCACGCAGGAAACGATCGAGCAGAGGCCCGACGCCATGCTCGTCGATGGCACGCATGTCGTGCACGATTACGCCCGCCTCGGCCAGAGCCTTGCGCTCGGCCGGGTCGACGCTGCGGAGGCCCATCATGCAGACATTCCTGGGATCCACCGGAGCAGGCAGCGGCGGGAAGATGCCGCCGAAACCGGGCCGCCCCGTCGCATAGGCCATGGGGACGCCATGCAGGTTGCCGCTTTGGGTCGTGTCGAGCGTATGGAAGTCGGGATGGGCGTCAAGCCAGAGCACGAAGAATTTGCGGCCCGCTTCCGCGGCACGGCGGCTCAAGCCGGAAAGCGTGCCGGCCGCGATCGAATGGTCGCCGCCGAGCACGATCGGCATGCCTTCGGCGCTGACGCGGTAGGCTGCTTCGGCGATCGATTCCGTCCAGGCCACGATCTCGGGCAGCGCCTTGACCGCCGGGTTGGGGTGGCTGACGTCGCGCAGCGGCGCGGGCGTCAGATTGCCTCGGTCGACAACGGAATAATCGAGCTGGCCGAGCGCGCCGGCCAGGTCCGCTGCCCGGAAGCCGCTCGGCCCCATGTCGCAGCCGAACCGGCCCGTGCCTTCCTGGACGGGCGCCCCTATCAAGATGCATGTCTTCTGATTCAAAGGTAGCTCCTTGCGATTGCACCGAGGCTAACGAGGAGTGCTGGCGAAACGAACAAGCAAATTGGCAAGCCGTCTAAAATGGCTTATCAAACTGGTAGTTCATAGCGCCACTTTGGCATGGCTGATCTCGATCAACAGCTCCTGACCCTTCTGCGCCACAACGGGCGGCGCAGCGTCTCCGACCTTGCCGCCGAACTCGGCGTGTCGCGGGCGACAATTCGCGCGCGCATGGCGCGCATGGAAAAGGCGGGCGACATCGTCGGCTACACGGTCATCCTGCGCGCCGATGCAGTTGCCATGCCGGTTCGCGGCATCATGCTGATCGAAGTGGAAGGACGGGCAGCGGACCGGGTGGTTTCGGTTCTTGGCGGTTTTCCCGAGGTCTCGGCGATCCATACCACCAACGGCAAATGGGATCTGATCGCCGAGTTCGGCGCCAAGAGCCTCACCGACCTCGATGCGGTCCTGAGGCGCATCCGGCTCATTCCAGGTGTCACGGCTTCGGAGACCAACCTCCTGCTGGCGACGCCGCGCAGCACCCGCGCGCGGCTGTAGATCGAGCTTTAGAAAAACTCGTCGAGCAGCCTGTAGAAAGCGATTCGATTGGGATCGGCCGCGATGCCGTAGCGGTCGAGGAAGCGGCCAACCCATTCTTCGCCCAAATTCGACGCGATGCTGCGCGTCGCGAGCGCCAGGTCCTGATGCCGGTCGGAGACGCCGAGACGGCCGCAATCGATGAAACCGGTGAAGCGGCCATGCTCATCCGCGAGCATGTTGGGAAGACAAGCGTCACCATGCGCAACAACCGGATCTTCGCTCGCGGGGCGCTGGGCTTGCAGCTTTGCAAGGAGTTCCGCCGCGCCGAAACCCCTGTTTTCCTCGTCGAGATCGTCCTCGTCCACGAGACCCGCTTTTATGCGAGCCGATGCCCAATTTATCCGGGTGTTCACATTGTGGTCGAAAGGGCAGCCCGAAATGTCGAGCCGATGCAAGTCCCGCAAGGCGTGCGCCGCGATCTCGACGATACGCAGAGGCTCCAGCCCGGACGATGCCAGGTCCCGTCCCGGAACCGCGCTCATCAGCAGCCAGGTGCGATCGTGGTGTTCGGCCACGTCGAGGACGAGCGGACAGGGAACGTCCTTGCCAGCAAGCCAGCGCAGCCTGGCGATCTCGCCTGGCAGTTCCGCATGCCGCCCGACAGGTTCGGTTTTGGCGAATAGAGCGGGCCGGCCGGCCTTCTCCAAACGGAATACCGCAGCGTCGGAGCAGCCGATGGTCTGTCGTGTCCAGTCGTAGCCGTCCAGCATCCAGCCGGGAGGCGCGGCGAAGAACGCTTCGTCGTTGAAATCCAGGGAGGCCATGAAAAGGATCTCTCGCAAATGCTCGGTCGGCGGGCGCGTGGCGCCACCTGGCGGCCGACACGCGTGACGCGCAGATGGGGCGCGGCGGGCCGCCTCGCAAGGCCGGCATGCGCCTGCGTTGTCATTCTCGGGATGGTTGATGAAAACATTGCAAGCATCATCTTCTCCCACGGGCGGTGAAGAGGCATATCGAAGCAGAACGGAGGACGGCTCGTCGGATGGACGTAACCAACTACATCGCCTGGAGTTTGGCGGCGCTGCATGTCGCGTTGCAGATATTCTTCATCATCCGGGCGTTGCTGCGTCCCCATCGTGAGCCGGCGTCGCGGCTGGCCTGGGTGGTGGCGATCGCCGTCGCGCCGGTGATCGGTATCCTGGCCTATGTCTTCTTCGGCGAGACCAATATCGGGCGACGGCGCATCGCCCGCATGCGCGCCGCGCTCCGGCGCCTGCCGTCCCTCGCCGAAATCAGCGGCGCTGACGAACATGAGAGCGAGGCTTCCGTGCCGGAGCCCTATGCGCCGCTCTTCCGGGTGGGGCAGTCCATAAGCTTCTACCCACCCGTCGGCGGCAACCGCGCACAGTTGATGGCGGATACGGACGCTGCGATCGACGCGATCGTGGCCGATATCGACGCGGCCACCCACCATGTGCATGTGCTCTTCTACATCTGGCTGACGGACAATAACGGGCTGAAGGTGATCGAGGCGCTGAAGCGCGCCGCGGCGCGCGGCGTGGCCTGCCGGGTCATGGTGGACGATCTAGGATCACGGGCACTGATCCGTTCCGACTTTTGGAAGGATATGGCGGGGGCTGGTGTTCGCCTTGCCCGTGCATTGCCGATCGGCAACCCGCTGTCGCGCCCGCTCAAGGGGCGCATCGACATGCGCAACCATCGCAAGATCGTGGTGATCGACAACCGCATCACCTATTGCGGCAGCCAGAACTGTGCCGATGCAGCCTTTGCGGTCAAAGCGAAATACGCCCCCTGGGTCGACATCATGATGCGCTTCGAAGGCCCCATCGTCCGGCAGAACCAGCACCTTTTCGCCAGCGACTGGATGGGACATGTGAAGGAGGACCTGAGCGCGCTGCTTCATGCACCGCCGGCAAGCGTCGGCCCGGGCTTTCCCGCCCAGGCCATCGGCACGGGCGCCACGGTGCGTTACTCGGCCATGCCGGAGATGTTCGTCGCCATGATGAGCGCGGCTCGGCGCGAACTCGTCGTCACGACGCCCTATTATGTGCCCGATGAACCCATCCAGGCCGCCCTTTGCGCCAGCGCCCGCCGCGGCGTGGAGACCAGGGTCGTGTTTCCGCAAAGGAACGATTCCTGGATCGTGGCGGCGGCGAGCCGCAGCTATTACCAGGAACTGCTGGAAGCCGGTGTCCATATCCATGAATATGTCGGCGGGCTGCTGCACGCCAAATCGCTGACCGTCGACGGCGAGCTGACCCTGATAGGCTCGGCCAATATGGACCGCCGTTCATTCGAACTGAATTCGGAGAACAACATCCTGTTCTGGGACCCGCCGCTTACCGCACAAGTGCGCGCCCGCCAGCAACACTACATTGACGCCTCGGTGCCCGTGGACAAGCACATGGTCCTGCGATGGAGCGGGGGCAAGCGGCTCTGGAACAATGTCATCGCCATGTTCGGGCCGGTGCTTTAGCCGTCAATCGGGCTTCGACAAGGTCGATCTCCTCGACGAGGCTTCTTGCGGACTCTTCGGGAATCTGGCCGGTCCGGCCGAGGCGATATATCTCATCACGCTCGGCATGCAGACCGGCCAGGCGCAATTCGCGCTCGATCGCATCAATCTTGCGCATGAGGCCGGCGTCGTCCCCCGTTTTCGAGCGGCTGTCGATGCGCCGGCGATAGATCTCCATGATGTGGGAGCCGGCATTGGCATAGATGTCGGCGTCGTCGCGACCTTCCCCGAGTTCGTGCTGCAGGCGGTCTATCGTCTCGATGGCGGCCTTGGCGGCGGCGATACGCGCCCGGTCCTCCTCCTTCTGGTGGGAGGGCTCCGGCGGCAGCTTCAGCCCCTTGAAAAGGAAGGGGAGTGCGATGCTGGCCGCGACCAGGGAAACGATGATCGTTCCGGCCGCGAGAAAGATGGCGAGGTCCCGCGCCGGAAAGGGCGCCCCATCCTGCGTTGCGAGCGGCAATGTGAGAATGCCGGCCAGGGTTATGGCGCCGCGGACGCCGGCGAAGGAGGTCGCGGCGATCACGCGCCACTCGGTCCCTTGCATGCCCCGCCTTGTCCTGGCGGCCCGGAACAGCGTGAAACGCAAAGTCAGCCAGACCCAGGCGAAGCGCAGGGCGATGAGCGCCGCGCTGATGCCCAGCACGTAGATGACGAGCCAGGCCGCGCGGTAATGTCCCGCTTCCTGGACAACCTGCGCCGCTCCGTCGGCGATTTTCGGGAACTGTTCGCCGAGCAGCACGAAAATGACGCCATTGGCCGCGAATTGGATCGTGTCCCAGACTGTGTTGCGGCGGACGCGGGTAACAGCCAGCGCCCGGCCGAACTGTTCGGCATAGCTCATCGTGATGCCTGCCGCGACGGCGGCCAATATGCCCGAAGCGTGAAGGCGTTCGGCTGCCAGGTAGGCGCCGAACGGGATCAGGATGCTGACGAGGATCTGCGAGCTGGTGTGTTCGCCGAAACGATGGGAGATCCAGCTTTTCACCCAGATGATGGCCCAGGTCACGGCGACTCCGGCAGCGATGCCGACCGTGGCGACCCAAAGAAACGTGCCAAAGGCTTCGACGAGCGAAAACGTTCCGGTCAGCGCCGCCGCCACGGCAAAACGCATGCACACCAGCCCGGAGGCGTCGTTGAACAGCGCCTCGCCCTCCAGGATCTGCATCAGTCGCTTTGGGATAGGCACTCGTGCAGCGATCGCCGACACCGCGACGGGATCGGTGGGCGACAGGATCGCGGCCAGTGCGAAGGCGACGGCCATGGGTATGGCCGGGATCATGGCATGGATGACGAAGCCGAGGCCGAGCACGGTGAAGACCACGAGGCCGGAAGCCAGCCCGACGATCGCACGCCTGTCGCGGACCAGCGCTTCCTTGGGGATGCGCCAGCCGTCCAGGAACAACAGGGGCGGCAGGAAAAGCAGGAAGAAGATGTCCGGTTCGAGCACGATGCCCCGATCGGCGACAGCGGCAATGAGAGCGCCGAGCGCGATCTGCACGAGGGGCGGCGGCAGCGGAACGGGCGAGGCGCGCGACAGAGCACCGCTGGCGACGACGGCCAGGAGCAGCAAGAGGATGGTCGTTACGCTTTCCACGGCCGGGCTTGCCCCATCGATGGATGTGCTGGTCGGCGAAGACCCCGGCTGCAGCTCCCGAGAAGCCGGCGGTCTCGGCGAAGCCTATCGTCTCCAGTGCCCTCAGGCCAGCCGCCGTTCCTGGCTGCTCGCCGGAGGCGTCGAAGCGCACGCGCCTTAAGGCTGGCTTAAGGTGGGTTTTCGACAGTTGCCGCGACGAATTGGCCGGCGCCCAGTTTCCGGCCGCGCCACGGAACCGCAGCCAGGGGAAACCCATGACCATACATCGCCGCTCGTTTCTTCATCTGTCCGCTCTCGCCGGCGTGTCGCTTCTCGCGGCGGCCGGACCGGCCCTGTCGCAAGAGGTCGATGTCGACGCGATCCTCAACGACCCGGAGGCGCCGACCGCGGGCAACCCGAAGGGGGACGTCACCATCGTCGCCTTCCTCGATTACAACTGCCCCTATTGCCGAAAGACCGCGCCCGATCTCGAGCGCATCGTAAAGACGGACGGGAAGATCCGGCTCGTCTACAAGGATTGGCCGATCCTCTCGGAATCCTCCGTGCACGGGGCGCAGCTGGCGCTCGGCGCCAAATATCAGGGGCGTTACGGAGCCGCGCACAAGGCCCTGATGAGCATCAAAAGCCGGGGCACGACAGCGGAAGAGATGCAGGCCGCCATCAAAAAGGCCGGCATCGACATGGCCCGGCTCAAGGCTGACCTCACCACGCATGGAACGAAGATTTCGGCCCTGCTGAAACGCAATCTGGCGCAGGCCGAGGCGCTCGGCATCAACGGCACGCCTGCCTATCTCATCGGGCCGTTCCGCACCACGACCCTCGATTATGAGGGCTTCAAGCAAGTCGTCGCCGACGCCCGCGCCGCCCAGGAGGGACGTTGATCCCGATGCTTCGCTCCGCCTTCCGTCTTGCCACGATCCTTGTCCTGACCGTTTTCGCGGCAGCCTGCACGACGCCCTCCGAGAAGGCTCCGGTGAAACCTGCCGCCGTAGTCGAAAGCTCGCCGGATGCCCTGCGCTACGGCGCCGTCAGCGACGAGAAGTTCCCCGTTCCCGCCGTTGCGCTCAAGCATCTGCCGCCGCAGAACCGGCGCCAGATCGTCGACTATCCGACCGATCAGCCGCCGGGCACCATCGTCGTCGACCCGAAGAACCGCTTCCTTTATCTCGTCCAGGAAGGAGGCAAGGCGCTGCGTTACGGCGTGGGTGTCGGCAAGGCGGGGCTCGAATTCACCGGTACGGCCAACATCACCTACAAAAGGCAGTGGCCGCGATGGACACCGACGCCGGACATGATCGAGCGTGAGCCGGGCCGCTACGGGCCGCTCGCCGGCGGGATGGAGCCCGGCCCGCGCAATCCGCTCGGCGCACGTGCGCTGTATCTGTTCAAGGACGGCAAGGACACGCTCTATCGTATCCACGGCACGAACGAGCCCTGGTCGATCGGCAAAGCGGTCTCATCCGGCTGCATCCGGATGATGAACCAGGACGTGATCGATCTTTATGGCCGCGTTCCCAACGGGTCGAAGGTGGTAGTGCTTTGACGCCGCGATGGCGCAAGCCCTAGGAGGGCAGGCGGCAGGAGCGAACGCCTGTAACAATGTTCCACCGTTCCGTGATACAAATCAAAATGCCGACGCTTCGGTCATGCTTGGCTGGCGTGGCCGTGAGGCGAAGGGGACGGCTGGAAAGAGGAGGCAGGCCATGTCGATGTCATTGGATGCAGCAGCGGAAGTTTTTCGCGAAGCGATGCGCCGGGCGGTCAAGCGTTATTCGCTCTGGTATCTCATAGAAGGCATCCTTCTCATCATCGCGGGCGTGCTGGCGATCATCTATCCGGTGATCTCTTCGGTGGCCGTCATCGTGCTCCTCGGCTGGCTGCTCATCATCAGCGGCATCGCCCAGGGGATCAGCCTGATCGGCGCCGGCCAGGCGCCGCATTTCTGGCTGCAGCTCATCTCCGTCATCCTTGCCGTGCTCATCGGCTTCCTGTTCCTGCGCGATCCCGAGCAAGGCCTGGTGACGATCACGCTGCTGCTGCTCGTCTTCTTCATGATCGAGGGCATCTCCAAGATCGTCTTCGCCCTCACCATTCGACCGTTTCCCAATTGGGGCTGGGTGCTGGCGAGCGGGTTCGTCGGGATCTTGCTGTCGCTGGTGCTGTGGGCAAGTCTGCCTGTAACAGCCGTGTGGCTGATCGGGCTGCTCCTCGGCATCGAGCTGATCAGCGTCGGCTCTTCGATCGCCTATCTCGCCTGGCAGGTCAGGCGGAGCTGAGGGGAGAGGTTTTAGGCTTAACCGCAGGGCAGCCGACCGAAAGGTCACGGAATGGATCCACGGATCACCTCGCTTCGCTCGGGTCCGTGGATGACGAAGCTACGATGTCGACGCCAATCACAAACGTGGGCGATGAGGGTAGATCCTCGTCATCCACGAACCCGCAGGCGAGCGGAGCGAAGCCGAAGGTGATCCGTGGATCCATTCCGTGACCTTTCAGCCGGCTGCCCAACGATCAAGACTGACGCGGTCATCCAAGCCCCAGCGTTCTTCCTCGCCATCAAATATGTAGAGCGTGGCCGAGCGCCCGGAGCGCGGCCTCCTGAAAGGCTTCGCCCTGGGTCGGATGGGCGTGGATCGTGCCGGCGATATCTTCGAGCCGTGCGCCCATCTCGAGGGCGAGGCCGAAGGCCGCCGATAGTTCCGACACACCTTCGCCCACTGCCTGGATGCCCAGCACCAGATGGTTGTCCGCGCGCGCTACCACCCGCACGAAGCCATCCTCGGCCAGTTTGGTCATGGCGCGGCCGTTGGCCTGGAAGGGGAAGAGGCCGATCTTGACCTCGCGCCCTGCCTTTTTCGCTTCGTCCGGAGAGAGGCCGACCGAGAGGATCTCGGGGTCGGTGAAGCAGATCGCGGGAATGGCGCGCTTATCCCAGCTGCGCTTGTGGCCGGCGACGATCTCGGCGACCATCTCGCCCTGGGCCATGGCGCGATGAGCGAGCATCGGCTCGCCGGTGACGTCGCCGATGGCGTAGATGCCGCGCATCGAGGTGCGGCATTGTTCGTCGATGCGGATGAAGCGGCCGGCCATGTCGAGTTCGATCTCTTCGCGACCCCACCCCTCGGTGACCGGCTTGCGTCCGACAGTGACGAGGATCTTGTCGGCCGCGATCTTTTTTTCCGCGCCATCGGCCGTCTCGACCAGCAAGGCATCGCCTTTCGCCGAGAGACCCCTCGCCGTGGCTCCGGTCAGCACCTCGACGCCGAGTTCCGACAAGCGCTTCACCACCGGCCGCGTCAGTTCGGAGTCGTAGAGCGGCAGGACCTTCTGCTCGGCCTCGACCACCGTGACCGTCGACCCGAAGCGAGCGAAGGCCATGCCCAGTTCCAGACCGATGTAACCGCCGCCAACCACCACGAGACGCTCGGGCACCTTGGTCAACGCCAGCGCCTCCGTCGACGAGATCACCGGCCCGCCGAAGGGCAAGGCGGGGAGCTCGACCGGTGCGGAACCCGTGGCGATAATCACCGTCTCGGCGCGGATCACCTGCAACCCGATCTCGGTCGCGACCTCCACCGTCTTGCCGTCGCGGAACCTTGCGCGCCCCTCGACGATCTTCACCTTTGCCTTCTTCAGGAGCCCTGACACGCCGCTGTTCAGGCGCCCGACGATCCCGTCCTTCCAGGCGATGGTCTGGGCCAGGTCGAGGGCGGGATCGGAAAGCGAGATGCCGAGCGGGCTCTTGGCGCGGCTGGCGCGAACCACCTTGTCGAATTCCTCGGCCGCGTGGATGAGTGCCTTGGACGGGATGCAACCGACATTGAGGCATGTGCCACCGGGCTTCTGGTCATCGACGATGACGGTGTCGATACCGAGCTGGCCGGCACGGATGGCCGCGACATAGCCGCCGGGGCCGGCGCCGATGACGAGCAGCTTGCAGGAGATTTCCTTCATGACCGGGTCCGATGTTGCATCTGGCACAATGTGCTCTTTGGCTCACCCCTCATCCGACCTCGCTTCGCGAGGCCACCTTCTCCCACAAGGGGAGAAGGAAAGGTTGGCGGGATCGTTCGCGCCGATCGCTGGCGTTGGCGATTTGCAGATGCCGACATGCCAAGCTCCCCCTTCTCCCCTTGTGGGAGAAGGGGGCCGCGAAGGGGTCGGATGAGGGGTTCCCGAAGGGCGGTATCGCCTGCCATTGCCTATTCACCTACGAAGATCAGGGCCGGCGTTTCCAGCAGCGTCTTGATGCGCTGGACGAAGACCGCCGCGTCCCAGCCGTCGACGACGCGGTGATCGAAGCTCGACGACAGGTTCATCATCTTGCGCGGGATGAAGGCGGAGCCATCCCATACCGGTCGCACCATGATCTTGTTGACGCCGACGATGGCGACTTCGGGATGGTTGATCACCGGGGTGGTGGCGACCCCGCCCATGGCACCGAGCGAGGTGATGGTGATGGTGGAACCGGAAAGCTCCTCGCGCGTCGCCGTGCCGTTCTTGGCGGCTTCCGCAAGCCGGTTGACCTCGGCGGCGCAATCCCAGAGGTCCCGCGCCTCGACATGTTTCACCACGGGCACGACGAGCCCGGCAGATGTCTGCGCGGCAATGCCGATATGGACGCCGCCATGGCGGTGGATGACGCCAGCTTCGTCGTCGAAGAGGGCGTTCATGCCGGGCTGCTCCCGGATGGCCTTGACCATGGCGCGCATCAGGAAGGGAAGCAGGGTGAGCTTCGGCCGGTCCGGCCGCTTCTCCTTGTTGAGCGTCGCGCGCAACTCCTCGAGCGCGGTGACGTCGATCTCCTCGATATAGGTGATGTGCGGAATGCGCGACTTGGCGATCGCCATCTTCTCGGCGATCCGCCGCCGCAGGCCGACGATCTTGATCTCCTCGACCGTGTTGTCCTCGGCAAGACCCGTCGCCGGCCGAATCGACTGCGGCCCACGACGCATGAAGGCTTCGATATCCTCATGCGTGATGCGCCCCGCCGGACCGGTACCGGGAATCTGACGCAGGTCGATGCCTGCCTCCTTGGCGCGAACCCTTACCGCCGGCGAAGCAAGGGGCTTTTCGCCCTCAGGACGCGGAGCGCCGACTGGCGAACTGAAAGCGGCGGGAGGGGGCTCGGGCTCAGCCGTGGGTTTCTGCTTCGGCGCTGTGTCCGAGGGCTTCTTCGCTGCAGGTTCCGCGGCCGGAGCGGGGACCATCACCTCGATGGCTGCCGGCTCAGGAATGGCGGCCTTGGCAGCGTTACCCTCGCCCTCCACCTTGAGCCGAACCAGCGGCGACCCCACGGCGATCGTGTCGCCGATCTCGCCGCCCAGCCACAGGATCTCGCCATCGACGGGCGAAGGAATCTCCACCGTCGCCTTGTCGGTCATGACGGCGGCGAGCAGACTATCTTCGCGCACGAGGTCGCCCACCTTCACGTGCCATTCAACGAGTTCGGCCTCCGCGACACCCTCGCCGACATCCGGGAGCTTGATGACATGCTCGCCCATGGCTTCAATTCTCCATCGTTTCGAGCATGGCGCGGCCCAGACGGGCCGGGCCGGGGAAATAGTCCCATTCCTGCGCATGCGGATAGGGCGTATCCCAACCCGTCACCCGGGCGACCGGCGCTTCCAGGTGGTAGAAGCAATGTTCCTGGACGAGCGCGGCAAGCTCGGCTCCGAAGCCTGACGTCAGCGTCGCCTCATGGACCACCACGCAGCGTCCGGTCTTCCTGACCGAGGCGACGATCGTTTCGAGATCGAGCGGCAGCAGGGTGCGCAAATCGATGACCTCGGCGTCGATCCCGGTCTCCTCGGCCGCGGCTTCGGCGACATAGACCATCGTGCCATAGGCGAGGATGGTCATGGCCGTGCCTTCTCTCCGGATCGCCGCCTTGCCCAGCGGCACGGTGAAATGGCCGTCCGGCACCTCGCCCAGCGGATGTTTCGACCAAGCGGTGACCGGCCGCTCGTGATGCCCGTCGAACGGGCCGTTGTAGAGACGCTTTGGCTCCAGGAAGATCACCGGATCCGGGTCCTCGATCGCCGCGATGAGCAGGCCCTTGGCGTCGCGCGGGTTGGATGGCACGACAACCTTCAGGCCGGAGACATGAGTGAACAGCGCTTCCGGGCTCTGGCTGTGCGTCTGGCCGCCGAAAATGCCGCCGCCGGTCGGCATGCGGATGACGATCGGGCAGGTGAACTGGCCGTTGGAGCGGTAACGCAACCGTGCCGCTTCCGAAACGATCTGGTCGTAGGCGGGATAGACATAGTCGGCGAACTGCACCTCGATGCAGGGCCTCAATCCGTAGGCGGCCATGCCGATCGCCGTCCCGACGATCCCGAGTTCGCTGATCGGCGTATCGAAGCAGCGCGTCTTGCCGTATTTCGCCTGGAGCCCCTGCGTGCAACGGAAGACGCCGCCGAAATAGCCGACGTCCTCACCGAACACGACGACGTCATCGTCGCGCCCCATCATCACGTCCATGGCGTCGCGGATCGCCTCGATCATCGTTTTGCGCGGCATGATCAAACCCCCGCCTGCTGACGTTGCCGCCTCAGATGCGGCGGCATCTCGGCATAGACGCCTTCGAACATATCGCGCGCTGACGGCTTGCCCCCTGCATGCAGCGTGCCGTGGCGCTCGGCCTCTTTCTGCGCTGAAATCACCGTGTCGAGGATCTCCGCCTCGGTCTGCTTCTGCCGCTCCTCCGACCACACGCCCCTTTTGATCAGGTGGTTCTTGAGGCGAATGACCGGGTCACCCAGCGGCCAGGCGTCGGATTCCGTCTTCGGCCGATAGGCGGAGGGGTCGTCCGAGGTCGAATGGGCGCCGACCCGATAGGTCACATATTCGATGAGGGTCGGGCCGAGATTGCGCCGCGCCCGCTCCGCCGCCCAGGAGGCCACGGCGTGAACGGCCAGATAGTCGTTGCCGTCGACCCGCAGGGAAGGCAGGCCAAAGCCGAGACCCCTGGCGGCGAAGGTTCCCGAGCCGCCGCGCGCGATGCCCTGGAAGGTGGAGATCGCCCACTGGTTGTTCACGATATTGAGGACGACCGGCGCCCGGTAGGTCGAGGCGAAAGCGAGGGCCGCATGGAAATCGGATTCCGCTGTCGAACCGTCGCCGATCCAGCCCGCGGCGATCCGCGTGTCGTTCTTGATCGCCGAGGCCATTGCCCAGCCGACCGCCTGGACGAATTGCGTGCCGAGATTGCCGGAAATCGAGAAGAAGCCGTGCTCCTTCGACGAATACATGATCGGGAGCTGCCGTCCCTTCAGCGGGTCGGCCTCGTTGGAGAAGATCTGGTTCATCATGTCGACCATCGGATAACCGCCGGCGATGAGCAGGCCGGCCTGTCGATAGGTCGGGAAATTCATGTCCGTGGGCTGGAGCGCGCGGCGGAATGCGCAGCTCACTGCCTCCTCGCCCATATGCTGCATATAGAACGAGGTCTTGCCCTGTCGCTGCGCCATCAGCATGCGTGCGTCGAACGTGCGCAGCGTCATCATATGGCGCAGTCCTTCGATCAGTTCCTCGTCGCTGAGCAAGCCCGCCCAGGGGCCGACAGCCTCGCCCTGGCGGTTGAGCACGCGGATGATGGAATAGGCGAGGTCGCGGATGTCCTCGGGATTCGCGTCCACCTCCGGCCGCCGCACGGAGCCCGCCGGCGCAATCTTGACGCTGGAAAAGTCGGGCGTGCCGCCGGGTCGCACCTCCGGCTCCGGTACATGGAGCCGCAACGGCGCGGGCGAAACTCTATCGGATGTCACGACGCAGCCTCCCTTTGTCACCCCGGGGCGGAATCCGCATCCGCCTGCCCCGGTCGGCGCGGACTGTATCACGCTCCGTGGGGGAAGGTGAGCGCGGGTCCGCGTCGTATTTGCTCGTCGCCGCGCAACTTTATTTCGCGAAGATCGGTGTCGGGGATTGTTCCATAAAGCACGGTCGTTTCACGGGAATCACCTCAGGCGGCAAGCAGGGTCGCTCGAAGCACGGGTCCGAATCGCGCTTGACGCGCCCGAAGGATTTAGAATAAATAATCCAAATGGAGGCGAATGCAGATTAAATGTTTCATTTTCCTCCGGCGAGGTCGGAGGGCTCGGCCGCGATGGGTGCGAGTACGTTCTTTGCGTCTCCTGCATGAAATCCCCGGAGGAGGGGATTTTCCGGAAAAGGGTGAGACCGGACACCCGCTATGTGGAGGAGAAGACCAATGAGGAAGCTGCTTTTGGGCGTGGCCGCGTCGGCCCTCATGACGACGTCGGCGCTCGCCGAGAATATCGGCGTGTCGATGGCGCTGTTCGACGACAATTTCCTGACGGTCTTGCGCAACGGCATGATCGAATACGCCAAGACACTGGACGGGGTGACCCTCCAGGTCGAGGATGCCCAGAACGACGTGGCCAAGCAGCAGAGCCAGATCCAGAACTTCATCGCCGCGGGCGTCGACGCCATCATCGTCAACCCGGTCGACACGGACGCGACCGCGGCCATGTCGAAGATCGCCGCCGAAGCGAAGATCCCCCTGGTCTATGTCAACCGCGAGCCGATCAACGTCAACGAATTGCCCGAGACCCAGGCCTTCGTCGCGTCCGACGAACGCGAATCCGGGACGCTGGAGTCCAAGGAGATCTGCCGGCTCCTCAAGGAAGCCGGAAAGACCGAGGCCAATATCGTCGTCATGATGGGCGAGCTGTCCAACCAGGCGGCTCGCCAGCGTACGCAGGACGTCCACGACGTGATTGCCACGCCGGAATGCTCCTTCATGAAGATCGTCGAGGAGCAGACCGCCAATTGGCAGCGCACTCAGGGCGCCGACCTGATGAGCAACTGGCTTTCGGCCGGCCTGCAGTTCGATGCCGTGGTTTCCAACAATGACGAAATGGCGATCGGGGCGATCCAGGCGATGAAAGCGGCCGGCATGGATATGAAGACAATCATCGTCGGCGGCGTCGACGCCACCCAGGATGCTCTGGCCGCGATGGCAGCGGGCGACCTCGACGTCACCGTGTTCCAGAACGCGGCCGGCCAGGGCAAGGGTTCGGTCGACGCCGCGCTCAAGCTCGCCAAGGGCGAAAAGGTCGAGCAGAAGGTGTATATTCCGTTCGAACTGGTGACCTCGGCCAACCTGGAAAAATACCAGGCCAAGAACTGAGCCGTCCCGTCGACGGGGCACGCCGCGGCCGTGCCTCGTCGGTCCTCGTGGGAGGAGAACGCTATGATCAGTCCGTCGACCATGGCGGCTGTCCGCGCTAGCGGAGCGGTCCCTAATTCCGAATATCTCCTGACCGTGGAGGGGGTGCGCAAGGAGTTCCCGGGCGTGCTTGCGCTCGACGACGTGTCGTTCAGGCTGAGGCGCGGCACGGTGCACGCTTTGATGGGCGAGAACGGCGCGGGCAAGTCGACGCTGATGAAGATCGTGGCCGGCATCTATTCGGCCGATGCCGGCGAGGTGACGCTTCGCGGGCAGCCCATCCGGCTCAAGTCGCCGCTCGACGCGCTCGAAAACGGCATCGCCATGATCCATCAGGAACTCAACCTGATGCCTTTCATGACCGTGGCGGAGAACATCTGGATCCGCCGCGAGCCGCTGAACCGGTTCGGCCTCGTCGATCACCCCAGGATGAATCGCATGACCGCCGAGCTGTTCCGGCGCCTCAACATCAACATCCATCCGCAAGTGCAGGTGCGCGACCTCACCGTCGCCAATCGTCAGATGGTCGAGATCGCCAAGGCGGTCTCCTACGAATCCGACGTTCTCATCATGGACGAGCCTACTTCGGCGCTCACCGAACGCGAGGTGTCGCATCTCTTCGCCATCATCCGTGACCTCAAGGCGCAGGGTAAAGGCATCATCTACATCACCCACAAGATGAACGAGCTGTTCGAGATCGCCGACGAGGCCTCCGTCTTCCGCGACGGGCGCTATATTGGAACGCATGCTTCCACCGACGTGACCCGAGACGACATCATCCGCATGATGGTGGGGCGCGAGATCACGCAGATGTTCCCGAAGGAAGAGGTGCCGATCGGCGACGTCGTGCTGTCGGTGAAAGGGCTCGGCCTCAAGGGCGTCTTCGAGGACGTCTCCTTCGATATCAGGGCAGGCGAGATCCTGGGCGTGGCCGGCCTGGTCGGGTCGGGCCGTTCGAACGTGGCAGAGACGCTGTTCGGCGTAACGCCGGCGACCTCGGGCCGGATCGAGATCATGGGCAAGGAGGTGGCCATCGCCTCGCCGAACGCGGCGATCCGCCACCGCATGGCGCTGCTGACCGAGGACCGGAAGGAAACAGGCTGCCTGCTCATTCTGGATGTACTCGATAACATGCAGATCGCCGTGCTGCAGCAGAACTTCGTCTCCAGGGGCTTTGTGGCCGAGCGGGGCGTCACCGACGCCTGCAAGACCATGAGCGACAAGCTCCGCGTGAAGACGCCCGATCTTCATGAGCGCATCGAGAACCTGTCGGGCGGCAACCAGCAGAAGGTGCTGATCGGGCGCTGGCTCCTGACCAGGCCGCGCATTCTCATCCTCGACGAGCCGACGCGCGGCATCGATGTCGGCGCCAAGGCCGAGATCCACCGCCTGGTCACGCAGCTTGCCCGCGAAGGCGTGGCCATCATGATGATCTCGTCCGAGATGCCGGAAGTGCTGGGGATGAGCGACCGCATCATGGTCATGCATGAAGGCCGCGTCACCGGCATTCTCGACCGCGCGGAGGCCAACCAGGTCAGGATCATGGAACTGGCAGCGAAATAGGGCTGCAGGAGGTCCGGAGAGCAACCGGGAGGAACCGCAAATGTCCGTGCAGAACACGTCCGCGACCTCTTCCATCGCCGTTCCGGCAGCGTCCAAGCGCCGCCTCCCGGTCGAAGCGAGCATCCTGCTCATCCTGATCGGCATCGCCCTGGTCTTCGAAGTGCTGGGCTGGATCGTCATCGGCCAGAGCTTTCTGGCCAACCCACAACGGCTGACGATCATGATCCTGCAGGTTTCGGTGATCGGCATCATCGCGGTCGGCGTCACCCAGGTCATCATCACGGGCGGCATCGACCTGTCGTCGGGCTCTGTCGTCGGCCTCACCGCCATGATCGCGGCGAGCCTGGCGCAGTCCTCGGCATGGACGAAGGCGCTCTATCCCGCGCTGACCGACCTGCCGCCGATCGTGCCGGTCCTTGTCGGCCTCGGCACCGGTCTCCTCGCCGGCACGATCAACGGCTTGCTGATCGCCTACACCAAGATCCCGCCCTTCATAGCGACGCTCGGCATGATGGTGTCGGCGCGCGGCCTGTCCAAATGGTACACCAAGGGCCAGCCGGTCTCCGGCCTGACGGATTCCTTCACCACGATCGGTTCCGGCATCTGGCCCGTGGTGATCTTCCTCACGGTGGCGTTGATCTTCCATGTCGCGCTCCGCTACACGCGCTATGGCAAGTTCACCTATGCGATCGGCGCCAATGTGCAGGCCGCCCGGGTCTCCGGCATCGACATCGAGCGGCACCTCATCAAGGTCTATGCTATTGCCGGCCTGCTTTCCGGACTGGCCGGCGTCGTCACCGCCGCGCGCGCCCAGACCGCGCAGGCCGGTATGGGCGTGATGTACGAGCTGGACGCCATCGCCGCGGCCGTCATCGGCGGCACCTCACTCACCGGCGGCGTCGGGCGCATCACGGGGACGGTGATCGGCACGATCATCCTGGGCACCATGACCTCCGGCTTCACCTTCCTGAGGGTCGACGCCTTCTACCAGGAGATCATCAAGGGCATGATCATCATCGCCGCCGTCGTCGCCGATGTTTACCGGCAGAAGAGCCGGAAGAAGTAGCCGCGGGGGCGCGGGGACCCCTCATCCGACCGAGCTTCGCTCGGGCACCTTCTCCCACAAGGGGAGAAGGGAACGACCGCCGCAACGTCGATGCCAACCGCCAGCGTTTGCTATTGGCAGGAGCGCTCATGCCAAACTCCAGCCTTCTCCCCTTGTGGGAGAAGGTGGCCTCGCGAAGCGAGGTCGGATGAGGGGTAATCGCTCAGGAGCGTTTGGAAAGCCTGGTGAAATGGCCCATCTTGCGGCCCGGCCGGGCTTCGGCCTTGCCGTAGAGATGCAGGACGAGGTGAGGCTCGGCGAGCAGCGCCGGCACCTTTAGCACGTCGTCGCCGATCAAATTCTCCATAACGCAGTCCGAGTGGCGCGAGGCGTCGCCGAGCGGCAGGCCGGCGACGGCGCGCATATGCTGCTCGAATTGCGAGATCGCGCAGGCGGCCTCCGTCCAGTGGCCGGAATTGTGGACACGCGGCGCGATTTCGTTGGCGAGCAAGCCGCCATCGGCGAGCACGAAGAATTCGACGCCGATGACGCCGACATAGTCGAGCGCCGACAGGATGGCGAAGGCTGCCGCGCGTGCCGCCGCCGCCGTTTCGGGCTTGATGGCGGCCGGCACGGTGGAACTGCGCAGGATACCTTCGCGGTGGACGTTCTCAGCCGGCTCGTAAGCCGCAAGGGCGCCGTCCCTGCCACGTGCGGCTATCACCGAGATCTCGCGTTCGAAGGGCACGAAGCTCTCCAGGATGAGCGGCACGCCACCCATTGCCTGGAACACCCCCGCCGCTGGCTCGCCGGCACGGAAGACGCGCTGGCCCTTGCCGTCATAGCCCAGGCGACGGGTTTTCAGGATGCCGGCGCCGCCGAATTTGTCCAGCGCCTGCGCCAGTTGCGCGTCGCTGTCCACGGCACGAAATTCCGCCGTGGATATTCCGATATCGTTCAGGAAGGTTTTCTCGACCAGCCGATCCTGGGCCACCTCGAGCGCCCGCGCCGGCGGGAAGACAGGGACCAGGTCCGACAGCTTCTCGGCGGCCGCGACAGGCACGTTCTCGAATTCATAGGTGACGACGGCGCTTTCCCGGGCGAGCTCGGCGAGGGCAGCGGGGTCGTCATAGGCCCCGACGATCTGGCGATTCGCGACCTGGGCTGCCGGACAGCCCGGCTCGGGTTCCAGGACGATCGTGCGGTAGCCCAGGCGCGCCGCGGCCATCGCCAGCATTCGACCGAGCTGGCCGCCGCCGACGATACCGATGGTCGAGCCGATGGGAAGGGCGGTCATGCCTGGTCCGACGGTCTGTCGGCCACCTTAGCGGTCTGCGCCGCGCGCCAGTCGTCGAGGCGTCCGGCGAGCGCTGGGTCGCCAAGCGCAAGCACCGCGGCGGCAAGGAGAGCGGCGTTGACGGCGCCCGCCTTGCCGATGGCGAGCGTGCCGACGGGAATGCCGGCCGGCATCTGCACGATGGAAAGCAGGGAGTCCTGGCCGGAGAGCGCCTTCGATTCAACCGGCACGCCGAAGACGGGGAGCGGGGTCAGCGCCGCGGCCATTCCCGGAAGATGGGCAGCACCGCCGGCGCCGGCGATGATCACCTTGAAACCGGCTTCCTTGGCACCCCTGGCGAATTCGTAAAGGCGTTCCGGCGTGCGGTGCGCCGAAACGATGCGGGCGTCGTGGGAAACGCCCAACGCGTCGAGCGTTTCGGCGGCATGACGCATGGTCGCCCAGTCGGACTGACTGCCCATGATGATCGCGACGTCGGCTCGGCTCACCAGCATCTCCCGGATTATCCGCGCGGGATTAAGCGGTGAATGGTGAATGGTCAATGGTGAATGGCTTTCTGCGGAACGCAGCCGTATGCGTTCCGTTCACCCTTCACCATTCAGGCGATGATGTCGGGGATGATCCTGTCTTCCAGCATCTTGAGCTTGTCCTTGAGAACAAGCTTCTTTTTCTTCATGCGCTGAATCTGCAGCGGGTCGCAGCCGGTTGCGATCATGGCGTTGATGGCCGCGTCGAAATCCGCATGCTCCTGCTTCAAACGTGCAAACTCGAGACGAATCTCGGCCTGTTCCTGTTCCGACATGTCTACCGTCTGAAGTCTCCGACGCCACTTCGAGGCGCCAACCGGCGGGTCCGGAGCCTCTCGAATCCGGCGGCCAGCTCTTACCACATTTCAAGGCTTCGGGAAATGCTACTACGACCTATTCGACTTTAAGCCGACTTGGTGTCAGAGTGTCACCGTACCGTCACGGGACCGGCCGGCCCCTCGGACGGGCCGTAGGCGGTGCTTCGAGAAACCATGAAAGGGAGAACCAATCATGTCTCTTGCATCCCATCTTGATGAGCTGAAGCGCAAGCACGGTGACATCGAGCGTGAAATCGACGAAGCGATGGCGCATCCGTCGGTCGACGACCTTGAAATCGTGAGCCTCAAGCGACGCAAGTTGGCGCTCAAGGACGAGATTGAAAAGTTGAGGTCGCGTTCCACGACCCATTGACCCCCAGCATTCCAATTGCCGTGCGCGGCGCACGGCCTAGTCGGCGGCAGCCCTGCCGCCGACTCTCCCTATAAGCCTTTGTGCGGCGGCAACACCGGCTGAATCTCAACCTCCTCCTTCTTCGGGTTCGGGGTTGGCGCGCGGGTCGAGGTGCACGGCCTCCGGCGTGACCGCCCGGTCGGCCGGCATCGTCTGGAAGGCTTCGCGGGCCTCGAGCGGCACAGGAGCGCGGCGGTTGACGCGCAAGGCGGCGTAGCCAGCCAGCAGGAAATGCGCGAGCGCGGTGGCAAGGAACAGACCCTCGGGATGCAGCCTGTCCATGAGGGCCGCCGCGATCACCGGGCCGATCATGGTGCCGAAGCCGTAGAGCAGCAGCAGTCCCCCCGACACCTTCACGAATTCCTCGGCGCTGGCATGGTCGTTGGCATGGGCGACGGCCACCGAATAGAGCGTGTAGGCGAGCGCGCCGTAGCAGGCCGTCATGGCGATAATGAAAAAGGCGGAGCGCGGCGCGACGATATAGATCAGCACGCCGATCAGCGCGGCTCCGAGTGCGGCTCCGCCGAGCACGTAGCGCCGGTCGGTCACGTCCGAGATGCGCCCCACCGGCATTTGCAGCACGGCGCCGGACACCACGACAAGGCTCATCATCAGCGCGATCCCGGCCGTCGAAATGCCGATGCGCGCGCCATAGACGGCGCCGAGCGTGCCCCAGGCGCCGTTGGCGACGCCGATCAGCAGGCAGCCGACGAATGACACGGGCGAATTGTCGTAGAGTTTCCCAAGATCGAGTGAGACATCCTGCAGGGGTTTCGGCATCGCCTGGCTCGATACGGCTGTGGGGATCAGCGAGCAGCAGAAGAAGATGCCGGTGACCATGAAGAGGGCGTCGGTGCGGATGTCGCCCGCCGCGACGATCATCTGGCCGGCCATGATGGACGCATAGGTGACCATCATATAGAGGCCGAAGACGGTGCCGCGGTTTTCGTTGGTCGCCCGCTCGTTCAGCCAGCTCTCGATGACCATGAAGGCGCCAGCCATGGTGAAACCGGTGAAGGCGCGCAGCACGATCCATACTGTCTGTTCTATGATCAGCCCGGTGAGCAGCGCGATGATGGCGCCGAACGCGGCGAAGGCGCCGAAGGCCCGCACATGACCGGCCCGACGCACGAGGCGCGGGGCGAAGAAGCATCCCGTGACGAAACCCGCGGCCCAGGCTGTTCCCATGAGGCCGAGAGCCGTGGTGGAGAAGCCTTCGAGCTGACCGCGCAACGGCAGGAGCAGCCCGTGCAGGCCGGAAGCGGCAAGCAGGAAGGCCGTGCCGCGCAGGAGCGAAAAGATCGGTCTGTAGGAAGCGAGCATGCGTGGGTCCGGAGGCGGGAAGGATCGGAACAATATCGTCAAACGATAAAGCGTTTCAGGCTTTTCAACGGCGATCCAGCGCCACAGGTTTCAACTTTCGCGTCGAAACAGCGCCTCCGCCGCCGCCTTTGTCGCGCCTTTGGCCTTCAGCTCGGCCTCGAGCCGGTGGATCTCGACCTTCAACTGGACGATGCGCTCGTTGAGTTCGCCCACTGACAGAAGCGAAAGATCCTGGCCGATCTCGTGAACGCGAGGCTTTTTCACAGATTCGTCGTCGAAGATGGCCATTTCGCTTCTCCGGTTTGATTGTCCAACAGGGAGAATACATAGTCGGGGATCGATGATGCAATTGCCGGCTCTGCCGGCGACAGGACGAGACGCCGATCATGACCGAAACGTTGAAGCTTCCCACCCGGATGACCGCCATCGCCATCACCGAGCCGGGCGGCCCCCGGATGCTGAAGCCGGAGAAGCGCGACGTTCCGATCCCCACGCCGGGCGAGATCCTGATCCGGGTGCGCGCTGCGGGCGTGAATCGGCCGGACGTTGCGCAGCGCAAGGGCGCCTATCCGCCGCCGCCGGGTGCTTCGGACCTGCCGGGCCTCGAAGTCTCCGGCGAGGTCGCCGCGGTCGGCGAGGGCGTCTCGCGCTGGCGTGTCGGCGACGCGGTCTGCGCCCTGACGCCCGGCGGGGGCTATGCCGAATATGCGAAGGTCCACGAGAGCAACGCGCTGCCGCTGCCGGCCGGCTTCACCTTCACCGAAGCGGCGGCGCTGCCGGAGACCTTCTTCACCGTCTGGCATAACGTCTTCGAGCGCGGCGCGCTGAAGAAGGGGGAGAGCTTCCTCGTGCATGGCGGCTCGTCCGGCATCGGCACCACCGCGATCCAGCTCGCCTCCGCCTTCGGCGCCTATGTGCTGACGACCGCCGGCTCGGACGAGAAATGCGCGGCCTGTCTTTCCCTCGGCGCCGACAGGGCCATCAACTACCGGCGGGAAGATTTCGTGGCCGTCACCAAGGAGGCGACGGGCGGGCGCGGCGCCGACCTGATCCTCGACATGGTCGGCGGCGACTATGTCGCGCGCAATTACGACGCCGCCGCCGTCGACGGGCGCATCGTGCAGATCGCGACCCAGGCCGGGGCAGTGGCGAGCGCCGACTTCGCCAAGCTCATGGTCAAGCGTCTCATCCATACGGGCTCGACGCTTCGGCCGCGCACGGTCGAGTTCAAGGGCGCGGTGGCGGCGGCATTGGAGGCGCAGGTCTGGCCGCTTCTGGCAGACCGCCGCATCGCCCCGGTCATGGACATGATCTTTCCCTTCCGCGAGGCATGGCGAGCACATGAACGCATGGAAGAAGGCGAGCATATCGGCAAGATCGTGCTGGACGTCGCCTGAACGAGACAGTTCTCGCATGCAGAGATCTTTGCACCCCATAGATCTTCCGCCTCGTCGAGAAATCGTTGCGAAGAGGCGGACGAACCGCTATATGAAGCGCGATTTCCCAATTTTTGGTGGTTTCCATCCACCGCCCGCGCCAGGGACGCGGGCGAACGAGAGGATTTGACCCATGGCCAACACGCTTCTGATGCCCAAGGCGACCGCCGTCTGGCTGGTCGACAACACCGCGCTGTCCTTCGACCAGATCGCCCAGTTCTGCACGCTGCACCCGCTCGAGGTGAAGGCGATCGCCGACGGCGAGTCGGCGCAGGGCATAAAGGGCATGGACCCGATCATGACCGGCCAGCTCACCCGCGATGAGATCGCCAAGGGCGAGAAAGACCAGAACTATCGCCTGAAGCTCTCGGAGCCGAAGGTCCGCGTGCCGGAAACCAAGCGCAAGGGCCCGCGCTACACGCCGCTGTCGAAGCGACAAGACCGTCCGAACGCCATATTGTGGCTGGTGCGCAATCATCCGGAGCTGAAGGACGCGCAGATCTCGCGCCTGGTCGGCACGACCAAGTCGACCATCGAGCAGATCCGCGAGCGTCGGCACTGGAACTCCGCCAACCTGGTGCCGATGGATCCGGTGACGCTGGGGCTCTGCTCGCAGACCGACCTCGATATCGAGGTCCAGCGCGCCTCGCACGGCAAGCAGCCCGCCGCGCCGGTGGGCGACACGCTGCTGCCCGCGGCTCTCACCGAGCGCCTGTCGCCAGAAGCCGAGAAGCCGGACGAGGAAAAGGAACTCGATCCGAACGCCGTCTTCGCCAAGCTCTCCTCGCTCAAGGGCCGCGTCCAGGAGGACGAGGAGGAATAGGGCAGGAATTCCTGCGGAGTACGGAGCGTGTGAGGACCCCTCATCCGACCGCGCTTCGCGCGGCCACCTTCTCCCACAAGGGGAGAAGGTGGAGCTTGGCACCGGCGCTTCTGCAAAGTTGCAAACGCTGGCGATTGGCATCGGCGTCGCGGCCGTCTTCCCTTCTCGCCTTGTGGGAGAAGGTGGCCTCGCGAAGCGAGGTCGGATGAGGGGGGCTTCGGCCATCTGCCTCCGCGGTCGGTCCGCCTCTCATGGCTGAAAACTAGCCACGCGCGAGCGCCCGCAGGCGCATCATGCGCCAGCGCAGCTCGGGCCGCTCCGAGGCCCTGAAGGAGAGCACGATCTGGCGCGACCGGCGCGGGCCGGAAAGTCCGGCGAAGAAGATCGATTCCTCTATGGTCGGCTGGACGCCCGCCGCGGCGAAAGCCCAGCTGTCCATGCCGGCAGCAATGAGGATCAGCCGACCTTCTTCGTCGCGCATGAGACTGACGTCGGGATGAAGGTGGAAGCGGACGGTCACCGCATCGCGGCCATTGGCGGGGGCGACGCCACCGCGGGCGACGAAGAAGCGGTCGGCCCCGTCGAGCATGTCGCCGTCCCTGGACAAGGTCAGCTCACGTTCGTGATAGAGGCCGAAGCGGGCAACATAACCGTCATGGCTGGCGACGAAGCCTTGCTGTCCCGCCGCGTCCGTCCTTTCGCAGCGCACGGTCTTCGGCCCGTCCACCAGTGGCTGGCCGATCAGGCCGTTGACCCGAGCCGAATGGCTGAAACGCGCCGAGGAGGTGTCGTTGAGCACGGCCGTCGAATGGGCGGCGGTAGCCCGCGCCAGCGGCCGGAAATCGTCGGCTCCGAAAGTGTCGACGCCGCAATTCACGACATAGAGCTGGCGGCTGGAAGACAGTTCGAAGGATAGGCATCCCGCATGCGCGTCATCCGACAATTCGACGGACGGCGGCGCGCCGGTGTCGGCGATCACGGTCGTACCGCCCATCGACAGGCGCTCATAGCCGGAATGGGGGGCATGCAGAAGTGGCGCGCCGCCCGTATCGTCGTGGCGCAGGATCGCGGCGATGCGGTCATGGATGGTGATGCCCATGCCATTGAACCGGGCCAGGCTTCCGTCCTGATGGCGGAAGAAACGCAAGGCGGGCAGCATGCGCTCGACCGCCGCGATCAAGGCAGGCGGGGGCGTCTCCGCCTGGTTGGCGTAGGTCTGGCGCAGCGGCAGGAGGTCGGCCAGCAGCTCCAGCACGGCCGCCGGATTGCGGGAAACATGACCGCCATCCGGAAGGATCTGAAGTTCTATCTCATGGGCCAGATTGCGGGTGGCGTTCCTGAGCGTCGAGGCCGGCATGGGCAGCGACAGCGCAGCGAAGGCGAGCGCGATCCGCGCCCTGAGCCGCTCCGCGCCGGGCGCCATCTCCGGAGCCATGGAGCGAAGGTAACGGATCTGGATGGCAAGGGACTTCAGGAAAGCCCGATAAAAGGAGAATTCCGCCCCTTGCAACACCACGGAGGAGTGCTGGAGCCAGGAGATGATACGTCGCGCGGTCGTGGCCGGCTTCCAGGCAGGACGGGTAATGCGCCCGCCATGGATTGCGATCCAGTCCGAGACCAGCGCGCGAGCATTGGCCGAGGCGAGCTCCGTGCCGGCTGCACGCATGTGCCGCAGCCAGCGAAAGCCGTGCAGCGATTTGCGCCACGCGCGATTGGCAACGTCGAGCTGGAAAGGTGATGCGCCGCCAGTCTCGACGAGATGGCCAGCCAGTGGAAAGCGGCCGTAATAGATTTCGGTCGCGATCTGCGGATCGGCCAGCCTGAGATCCGGTGGCGCGATCAGCACGCGATCAGGCGTGCGGCCTGTGTATCGCCAGCGATAGACCGGGCCGGAGCGCAGGCGCCGGCGGGTGCGACGCCACAATTCGCGGGCGACCAGTCCCCACAGGCGCGGTACGTCGCCGGCACTCGCCAAGAACTGCCTCCTGAGGCCAGCCCCGCCGGACAGCGGGTTGTTCCGGATGATGTCCCCCGGCTGCATGTCGCTCATGATGGATGAGAAAGTCCCTGCTGTTTCCAAGGCATCCGCGTTCAGGACTTCAGACCCGGAACCACACCGCACCGGTGCGGCATTGTTGATTTCCGACGGTCCGGAACCCGCGCGTTGCGCTGCCGATAGCAGCGAGTTCCAGATTCGCCATGCCGCCAGTGTAGTTGATTAATGGTTTACTGCGAGGGTGAAAATTCCTTTACCACCAGGCAAGCGCGGGTTCTATGCCGGTTAACCCTGCCGACGCATGCGGGCGGCGAAGAAGCCATCCATGCCCGAAACCTCCGGCGAATCGAGAACCATGTCGGCTGGCGTCGTGCGCAATGTGCCTTGCGGCGTCAGGAACGGATCGGCACCGGCGGTTTCCCCCGGCTGGATCGGTTCGGCCATGACCTCGTGCTCCTCTTCCAGAAAGGCGGCGACCAAGGTTTCGCCCTCCAGTGGATCGAGCGAGCAGTTGGAGAAGACGATCAACCCGCCGGGCTTCACCCATCCCACCGCGCGGGCAAGAAGACGCCGCTGAAGCCCCGCGAGCTTCTCGATATCGTCAGGAGACTTCGTCCAGGGCACGTCGGGATGGCGCCGCACCGTTCCGGTGGACGAGCAAGGCGCATCGAGCAGCACAGCATCGAACAGCCTCGGCGGCGTTGCCGTGCCGATATCGGCTTCGACGATCTCGGCCGAGAGCTTCAGCCGCTCGAAATTGGCGGCGAGGCGCTTGAGACGGCTCTTCGACGCGTCAACCGCCGTGACGCGTGCCCCGGCGAGCGCGAGTTGCGCCGTCTTGCCGCCCGGAGCGGCGCAGAGGTCGGCGACATCGAGCCCGCTGACCTCGCCGAGCAGGCGCGCCGGCAGGGCGGCGGCAGCGTCCTGCACCCACCATTCGCCTTCGCGGAAGCAGGGCAGATCCGAAACTTGCGCCGGCAGCCGCTCGACACGGACAGTGCCGGTGGGCAGAACGATACCGCCGAATTTTTCGGCCCAGCCCCGCGGGTCGGACTTGACGGTGAAATCGGTGGGCGCCTCGATCCTGTGGGAGGCGAGAATGGCCTTCGCGCGGTCCGGCCCATAGGCGTCGGCCAGGCGCTCCGCGAACCATTGCGGCGCGTCGTCGTTTCTGGCGAGCTCGGCGGGCAAGGCTCTGTCCTTGACCCGGACGAGCGCCCGCAGCACGCCGTTGACCAGGCCGGAGAAACGTGCCGTACGCGGATCGGACTTGGCGTGGGTGACGGCGAGATCGACCGCGGCACTGTCGGGGACGTCCAGGAACAAAATCTGCGCCGCGGCCACGTGGAGCACATGGGCGAGCGCATGGGCGTTGGCCGGCAGCGGCCGCTCCAGCCTGCGGGCGATAAGTCGTTCGATCGTGCCGCGGAAGCGCAATGCCGTCACCAATATGGCGCGGACCAGCGCCCGATCACGCATGTCGAGTGCCCGATACTGCGGATGGCCATGCTCGTGGTCGGTGAGGCCGTCGAGTGGGGTATGGGCATCGATGACAGCCGCCAACAGCTTCGCCGCCGCCTTGCGCGCTGCAAGTCCGGGTACTGTGTCGTCCGTGGTTCCGCCTTTCCTGTCCGGCTTTGGCTTCCTGGCCGCGACGGTCACGACCACGGGCCCTTCCGCCCGCCCTTGGGGCCGGTCGGATTGCGTCCCCAAGGGCCGCTCTTATGGGGCTCGGCAGGTTTTTCAGCTTCGCCCCAAGGTCCGGAATTCGCCGGGGGTCGAGGCCCCGTCGCGCGCGGCTTCGTCGGACGCACCTGCGCCTCCGGCGCGGCGGAACGGGGCGAGGCGTCGGGCGCGGTCCGGTCCGGAACCCGGCTCGACAGTTCACGTTCCAGCTCGACCAATGCGGCGATGCGGTTCTCCGTCGCCGGATGGGTCGAGAACAGATTGTCCATCCTCTCGCCCGACAGCGGATTGATGATGAAGAGGTGGGCGCTCGCGGGATTGCGCTCGGCGTCGGGATTGTGGATGCGCTGGACATTGCGCGCGATCTTGTCGAGGGCGGAGGCCAGCCAGAGCGGGTGGTCGCAGATCTCCGCGCCGCGTCGGTCGGCCGCGTATTCGCGTGTGCGGCTGATCGCCATCTGCACGAGACCGGCGGCCAGCGGTGCGACGATCATCGCGACGAGCACGCCGACGAAGCCGAGCGGATTGTTGTTGTCGCGGTTGCCGCCGAAGAAGAAGGCGAAATTGCCGAGCATGGAAATCGCCCCGGCAAGCGTGGCGGTGATCGTCATGGTCAGTGTATCGCGATGCTCGACATGGGCGAGCTCGTGCGCCATGACGCCGGCCACTTCTTCGTAGGAGAGCCTGTCGAGGAGGCCCGTCGTCGCTGCGACCGCGGCATTTTGAGGGTTGCGCCCCGTCGCGAAGGCATTGGGCTGCGGGTTGTCGATCAGGTAGACTTTCGGCATGGGCAGGCCGGCGCGTTGGACGAGCTCGCGCACGATGCCGTAATATTCGGGCGCGGTGCGCTCGTCCACCTCGACGGCATGGTGCATGCGCAGCACCATCTTGTCGGCGTTCCAGTAGCTGAACAGGTTCATCGCAGCGGCGATGAAGAAGGCAATGGTCATGCCGCCGGAGCCGCCGATGAGATAGCCGACGCCCATGAAGAGCGCGGTCATCAGGGCCAGCAGCATGGCCGTGCGCATGATGTTCATCTTGGTTCCGTGCTCCTCGAAAGGGTCGATCCTACGACCGGGCCTGTCTATATGATGATATGATGGGACGGCAAAAGCCTTCTTTCAATGCTTTGCAAGGGTTGGAACGATGATCGAGGAAGGATCGGACAAGATGGAACCCGCGCCGCAGGAAATCGCGACGGAGCAGCGGAAGCTCTCGCCGGCCGCCGCTCGCGCGCTCGCCGAAGCCCAGGCGCGTCGTGCCGAATATCTGAGGAAGGAAGCCGAAATGCCCAAGGAGATCGGCGGTCGCGGCGGCCGCGAGCCCGGCCGCTACGGCGACTGGGAGGTCAAGGGCATGACTAGCGATTTTTGATGGGTCGGTTGGTCCTGGGATGTTGGGCAGTCGGCCGAGAGGTCACGGAATGGATCCTCGGATCACCTCGCTTCGCTCGGGTCCGAGGATGACGACCGCGTTAGGCGCATACTACGATCGCCAACGTTTGCGATTGGCATCGACATAGAAGCTTCGTCATCCACGGACCCGGAGGCAAGCGAAGCGAAGCCGAAGGTGATCCGTGGATCCATGCCGTGACCTCTCGGCCGGCCGCCCCACGTTCCAATCTCCCGTCCCGCAACGCGCAATCGTAGGACGATCTCACTCCTCGACCTTCGCTGCCGGGTAGGGCGTGCCGGCGAGCATCAGCAGGCCGGCGAGCAGGAACAGGATGATCACGGCCATACCCAGACGGGCCGAACCGCTGGTTGCCGTGACCGTCGCCACCAGGAACGGCGCCAGGAAGCTCGTGGCGCGGCCGGCCAGAGCGTAGAGGCCGAAGTAGCGGCCGGCCTCGTCGGCCGCTACGCTGCGTGCCAGATACGAGCGTGACGAGGCTTGCACGGGGCCGAAGGCGATGCCGATCAAGAGGCCGAAGACGATATAGGCTTTTTCCGCCGGCGTGCCGAACGGGCCGCCCGTGTCCGCGCCGGGCAGGGACAGCAGGCCGAACAACGTATAGCCGGGGCCGGTCGAGATGATGCCGATGGTGGCGACCGACAGCAGCACCAGCGACATGACGACCACGGCCTTGGAGCCGAGGACCGTGTCGATGCGGCTCGCTGCCAGGCAGCCGGCTATGGCGACGACGTTGAGGATGATGCCATAGAGGCCGAGTTCCATGATCGACCAGCCGAACATGGCGGCCGCGAAGGTGCCGCCGAGCGCGAGCAGCGCGTTGACCCCGTCCTGGTAGATCATCCGGGCGATCAGGAAACGAAAGATACCGCCGCGCCTTCTGGCTTCCCGCAGCGTCGCCGTGAGTTCGGCCAGGCCGAGGCGTACCGCCCGGCCGGCCGGCAAGCCCTTGCCGCTGTCAGGGGTGAACAGGAACATCGGCAGGATGAAAACGAGGTACCACAGCGCGGCGAGCGGGCCGGTGATGCGCGCATCCTCGCCTTTCGCCGGATCGAGGCCGAACAGGGGAGGGACGCCCAACATGGTCTTGCCGGTCTCCGGCGAGGCCGACAACAGCACGATGACGAAGATCAGGAAGATCATGCCGCCGAGATAGCCGAGGCCCCAGGCGATGTTGGAGACCTTGCCGATCTCGTCCCTCGTGACGAGGCGCGGCATCATGGAATCGTTGAAAACGATGGAGAATTCCGCCGCGATCGAGGCGAGCGAGAAGACGACGATGACCGCGACGAGGCTCGATCCCGGTTCCGCGTACCATAGCAAGGCCAGCGCGACGATCTTGATGGCGGCAAAGAATGCGATCCACGGCTTGCGCGGCCCCGTCTGGTCGGCGATCGAACCCAGCACCGGGGACAGGATGCCGATGACGAAGCCGGCCGCGGCTATGCCGTAAGCCCAGGCGGCCTGTCCCGCCGCGTGATCGCTCGCCATGCGCGAGACGACATAGGGGCCGAAGATGAAGGTGGTGACGACTGTAAAGAAGGGCTGGGCCGCCCAATCGAACAGCATCCATCCCCAGACGCCGCGCCGTGGCGTCAAAATCCCTTGTGACGGCATTCCCTCTCCCGCTTCCCGGAGCATGCCCTGCTCCATCCGTCTGGTCCGTCTATCGGACACGCGCCTGCAGCACGGGCTCGAACGCCAGCCCCTCATCCGCCTGCCGGCACCTTCTCCCCGCCAGCGAGGAGAAGACCGATGTCGTCTCCGCTTTCGCCAAGTCGCCTACCGCTGGCGACTAGCGAAACCCATGCGGCCGTCGTCTCTCGCCCCGCTTGCGGGGAGAGATGTCCGGCAGGACAGTGAGGGGCAACTTGCGACCGGTCAATGGTCAATGCCGTTGGTATTACACAGTGATCAAGTCGCTCATCAGGCCTGACGCCACCGACAGCCTCGATACAGTCAGATCGCCCCCTTCCGTCAGCGCCTGCAGCCTTTCTCGCGTACGCGCGACCCGCTGGCCGCCGGCGTCGAGCCATGCCGCCACCGGGTCGGCGGCTTCGCGGTAGGCTGAGAGCGCCGACACGGCGATGCCTCGCCTTGCCGCGTCGATCGTATCCTGGGCGCGCGCCAGCGCCAGCCCGTCATAATAATCGGAGGGCTGGAGACCGCGGGCTGCATCCTCGATGCGGACGATGCGCAAGGCATCGCTCGCCGCGAAGAATGCCTTGGCCGACACGGTGAGGTCGGCGCCGCTCGAGCGCGACACCTGGACGATGTCGGGGAGAAGCTCGGCGACGGTGAGCGCGGCGAGTTGCTCGGCAAGGCGTTGCGGTGCTCCGGCCTTGGCGAAATCCTGCCGACGCTCCTCGAGCCTCTCGCGCATGAAAGCGGGCAGGAGGTCACCGATCGCCGGTTCGAGCAGCTTGCGTGCGTCACGAAGCTCCGCGATGCGTTCGTCAAGCAAGGCGTCGCCATGGTCGTTCTTCAGGAGCCATGCCGTCGCTCCCCAGGTCAGCTTGCCGGCCGTCTCGTAGAAGGCGAGCTGAGCCTGGCCGTCGACCTTGTTGTCGAGTGCGTCGATGTCGCGATAGACGCCGGCGAGGCCGAAGCCGTCGCGCACGATCGCGAAGGCCCGCACCACCTCGGCTGGCCCGCGCCCCGTCAGATCCTGGAGCCGGTTGACGAAGGTCGGGCCTCCGCGGTTGACGAGGTCGTTGACCACGACGCGCGCGATGATTTCCCGGCGCAGCCTGTGGCCACGGATGTCGTCGGCGAATTTCCCGGCCATGCGATCCGGGAAGTAGCCGAGCAGATCCCGTTCGAAATGCGGATCGTCGGGCAGGCTGCTTTCGGCAATGTCGGAGAACAGCACGATCTTGGCATAAGCCAGGAGCACGCCGATCTCGGCCCGGGTGAGCGGTTCGCCGCGGGTCTCGCGCTCGGCGAGGGCGGCCGACGAGGGGAGATGCTCCACGGCACGGTCGAGCAGGCCACGCGTTTCCAGCGCCGTCATGAAGCGCGCCTGGTGGGGAAGCTCGGCAAGCCCCCGCTTTTGCACGAGCGAGATGGCGAGCGTCTGCTGATAATTGTTGTCGAGCACCAGTCCGGCGACCTCGCCGGTCATCTCGGCCAGCAGCTTGTTGCGGGCCGGACGGGTAAGCGCCCCCCGGCGCATTGCCGAGGCCAGCGCGATCTTGATGTTGACCTCGACGTCGGAGGAATTGACGCCGCCCGAATTGTCGATGGCATCGGAGTTGCAGGCTCCGCCCCTCAATCCGAATTCGATGCGCGCACGCTGGGTGACCCCGAGATTGGCGCCCTCGCCGATGACCTTGGCGCCGACCTCGGCGGCCGTGACGCGGATTGCGTCATTGGCGCGGTCGCCCACCTCGACATTCGTTTCCGAGGAGGCCCGGACATAGGTGCCGATGCCGCCGAACCAGAGCAGGTCCACCGGCGCCTTGAGAATGGCGCGCACGATCTCGACGGGTGTCGCCGTCGTCTTGTCGAGGCCGATGGCTGCCGCCGCGGTCGCGGACAGCGTGACCGATTTCTGCGAGCGCGACACGACGATGCCCCCGGCCGAGAGCTTGGACTTGTCATAGTCCTGCCAGCTCGAGCGGGGCAGTTCGAAGAGACGCTTGCGCTCGGCGAACGAGACCGCCGCATCCGGATCCGGATCGATGAAGATGTCGCGATGATCGAAGGCGGCGATCAGCCGGGTCTGCTCGGAGAGCAGCATGCCGTTGCCGAACACGTCGCCGGACATGTCGCCGACGCCGACCACCGTGAAGGGCGTGGCCTGGATGTCACGGTTCATCTCGCGGAAATGGCGCTTGACCGCTTCCCAGGCGCCGCGCGCGGTGATGCCCATCTTCTTGTGGTCGTAACCGGCAGAGCCGCCGCTGGCAAAGGCGTCGTCGAGCCAGAAGCCGTGACGCTCGCTGATCGCGTTGGCCGTGTCGGAAAAGGTCGCCGTGCCCTTGTCTGCGGCCACGACGAAATACGGATCGTCATTGTCGTGGCGGCGTACGCCCGCCGGCGGAACGACCATGTCGGCCTCGAGATTGTCGGTGATCGAAAGCAGGCTCGACACGAAGTTCACATAGGCCCGCTTGCCGGCTTCGAAGACGGCGTCGCGGGTGCCGCCCGCGGGCAGTTGCTTTGGAAAGAAGCCACCCTTGGCGCCGACGGGGACGATGACGGCATTCTTGACCTGCTGCGCCTTGACCAGGCCGAGCACTTCCGTGCGGTAGTCCTGGGCCCGGTCGGACCAGCGCAGGCCGCCACGCGCCACAGGACCAAAACGCAGATGCACGCCTTCCACCTCGGGGCCGTAGACGAAGATCTCGCGCCACGGCCGCGGCTCGGGCAGGCCGGAGATCGCATGGGGATCGAACTTGATCGCCAGCGATACGCTCTCGCCGCTCGTGCCGGGGGCAAAATAGTTGGTGCGCAGCGAGGCTTCGATCAGGTTGAGATAGCGACGCAAGATGGTGTCGTCGTCGATGCTGGGCACGGCATCGAGCTCGTCCTTGACCTTGGCGACGAGATGCCGGGCCGTCACCTCTCCGTTCGCCGCCTCAGGGTCGAAGCGGGTCACGAAGAGCTGATAGAGGCCGCGCGCGATGGCCGGGTAGCGGTTGAGCGCGGCGGCGATGAAATCCTGGCTTTGCGGGATGCCTGCCTGCTGCAGATAGCGGCCATAGGCGCGCAGCACCGTGATCTCCGCAGAGCGCAGGCCGGCGGTCTGGGCAAGCGCATTGTAGCCGTCATTGTCGGCAATGCCCCGCCAGACCGAGAGGAAGAGGTCTTCGAACAGCTCGCCGTCGTCCGCGAGGTCGATCGGGCCGCCAAAGGCGTTCTCCAACTCCATGTCGTGCACGAAGACCGTGTCGCGATCGGTCTCGCCCACCTCGAAGGTGCGTTCGCTGATCACACGGAAACCGGCGTTCTCCAGCATGGGCACGCGCCGGGACAGCGCGACAGGCGCACCGAAATGATAGATCTTCAGCGCTGCCTGCTCCGGCGTCCTGCCGTTGCGATAGAAGTCTATCGCAATGGGGCTTTCCGCGCTGAGCTCGGCGATCCGTCCGGCGTCGGCAAGCGCCACGGCCGGCGAGAAGGAGTTACGATAGCTGTCCGGGAAACGCCTGGCGATATCGGTCAGCCCGCCCTCGACGCCGCTGTCGGCGGCGGCTTCGCGCAGCGCATCCTCCCAGGTCCGCACGATGTCGCGGATGCCGGCCTCGAGCTCGGCTTGCTCAACCCGCGGCGTGCGTCCGCGCGATCGCCCGATGATGAAGTGTATGCGCGCGAGTGTCCCTTCGGGGAAGGCCGGGTAGAAGGCGGACAGGCGCCCGTCGAAACGCTCCTTCAGGAAGGCCGCGATCTTCTCCCGCACGATCGAATCGTAGCGGTCGCGCGGCACGAAGACGAGCACGGAGACAAAACGGTCGAACTGGTCGACACGCACCAGCGCCCTGACGCGCGGCCGCTCTCCCAGCGCCAGGATCGCCATGGCGTGCTTGCGCAATTTCGGTACGGGAACCTGAAAGAACTCGTCGCGCGGATAGGATTCCAGCACGTTCGTCAACGCCTTGCCGGAATGGTCGTTGGGATCGAAGCCCGATTTGGCGATGATCGCCTGCGCCTTGGAACGCAGGTAGGGGATCTTCATGACCGAGCGGGTATAGGCGGTCGAGGTGAACAGGCCGACGATTCGCAACTCGCCCGACAGCTTGCCCTTCTTGTCGTAGGTCTTGACGCCGACATAATCGAGATAGGCGCGGCGATGGACCACCGACTTGGCGTTCGCCTTGGTGATGATCAGCGGGTCGGGTCCATGCAGGAATGCCCGGATTTCCGGCGTCGTCGTCACCGCCTCGCCGCCGCGCCGCAGCACCAGCACGTCGGGGTCGGCCAGAATGCCGAGACCCGGGCTGTCGGCGCGCTCGAGCATGCCGCTCTTTTCTCCGCCGGAATATTTGAATTCGCGCATGCCGAGGAAGGTGAAATTGTCGTCGCGCAGCCATTCGAGAAAGGCGATCGCTTCGGCCACGTCGTCCTTGTCGAGGGGCACGGAACCGTAGCGGAACTCCGAGATGGCATGGTCGAGCCGGGCGAGCATGGGTTTCCAGTCGGTGAAGGCGGCGCGCACCTGGCCCAGGATCTTGTCGAGGCGGGCGCTAAGACCGGCCGCCTGCTGGTCGGAAAGCTGGCCGACATGGACATGGACGACGCTGATACGATCGGCGCCGGCATCGGCCTTGACGTGGCCCGCTTCGTCGAGGATCTCGCTCACCCCCTCGCGGCCGTGCTTCACGAGAAGTACCGGATGCACGACGAATGCCGGCTCGCCGGCGCTGTCGGTGATCTCGCCGAGCAGCGAATCGAACAGGAAGGGCATGTTGTCGTTGACGACGGTGATCACCGTCATCGGGCGGCCTTCCCGCCGCACTTGCCTGCCATTGTCGATGGCAACGACGCTCGAGCCCTTGCGGTGTTTGGAGACCGCGTCCCAGGCGAGTGCGGCGGCTTTCTCCAACTCCGCGGACTCATAGGCGGCGACGTCCTCGGCCGCGGCCCGGTCGAGAAGGAAGGCGGCCAGCCTCGCCGCGCCGCTGCGCTTCTCGCCGGCGGGCGCCGATTTCGACGCGCTCTTCACTTTCTGGCTGACGACCATGGCGTTTCCCTCTCGCCGCATGCGTGTTTCCAGCGTCTACCCTGCGGGCTCGACGCATCAGGCTATCGTATCAGACGGCCACCTTTTGACGACCGCCTTCATCCCTCCCTTTCACGCGAAAATGTAGCCAAGCGGTGAACGGAAGATGACGATGGCGCCTGTCGTCGGAAAAGAAAAGGGCGGCACGAAGGCCGCCCTTTCCGTCTAATCGATTAGCTGTCTTCCGACCGTTATTCGCGGTTGCCCAGGAACTGCAGCAGGAAGGTGAACAGGTTGATGAAGTCGAGGTAGAGGGTCAGCGCGCCCATGATGGCCTTGCGCCCGGCGACCAGCACATCGTCGCCCTCGAAATACATCTCCTTGATCTTCTGCGTGTCGTAGGCGGTGAGGCCCGAGAAGACCAGCACGCCGATCGCCGAGATAGCGAACTGCAGAGCCGACGACTGCAGGAAGAGGTTCACCAGCATCGCGATGATGATGCCGAACACGCCCATGATCAGGAACGAGCCCATGGCCGTCAGGTCGCGACGCGTCGTGTAGCCGTAGAGCGACAGCGCGCCGAAGGCGGCGGCGGTCACGAAGAAGGTCTGCACGATGCTCTGGCTGGTGAAGACCAGGAAGATCGACGACAGCGAGAGACCGACGAGGGCGGCGTAGACCCAGAAGGTGGTCTGGGCGGCGGAAACACTCATCGTGTGGACCCTGAAGGACAGGAAGAACACGACGGCGAGCGGGGCAAGCATGACGACCCAACGCAGCGGCGACCCGTAGATGGTGGCGCCGAATGCGGTCAGCATCTTGCCGTTGCCGAGCGTGGCGACGGCCGTGGCGGGATCATTGGTGGTGGCCAGCATGATCGTGCCGAACGCGGCGACGCCGGTGATGACGAGGCCAAGCGCCATAAGGTTGTAAACCTTGAGCATGTAGGCGCGCAGGCCTTCGTCGATAGACGCGTCGACGCGGCTGCCGGCCGCGACGCGGGTCTGGTAGTTACGAAGGTCAGCCATGTTTTCCTCTGTTGCTACTGTCCCGTCGGGTGTCGGGCTTGTCGGCGCCCAGGCGCCGCTGGCGGGACTCCAGCATGCCTGCGCGAAATATGATGCTTCTTTCGGGCGAGAACAAGGCCCGTTACGAAGCGCAAACGACCGTTACCGCACAATAACCTACATTTTTCATACGTCCAGAGGGTATGGCGGCCGGGTGGTGATGGCTGCGCGGGTGGTCTCGGCGGTCAGTGGTCGCGCGCTCAACCTGCCAGCAACAGCGCCTCGGCACGCCCGCGCGTGGCCGCGTCGAGTTCGATGGACGTTCGAGCGACGAGATCGAACCGCACCGTCACAGCCCGATTGATCGCATGGACCGCGCCGTCGAGGCTCCCGGACATGATCTGCTCGAGGGTGATCGAGCTGCGCCCCACCTTTACAATATGGGAGCGGACGGTGACGAGGGCGCCTGCTTTCACCTCGTGCTTGTATTCGGTCTCCGAGCGGACATCGACCCACCCCTTGGTCTTGTCTTCGGCGCCTTCCAGCCCGGCTAGGTGGCCTACGAGCTGGAAGTTCGCATCGTCGAAGATGCTGGCGTAGTAGCGCACGTTCATATGGCCCATCACGTCGCACATCCAGGGATGGACGACGCCAACGAAGGTGGTGAGCGGTGATGTCATGGGATCTCCTCTCCTGGCTCGTGCCGGCTGGAGTAGCGAAGACCGTTCGTCTTGTCATGACGGGATTTCGGTCGACGGACAGTTCTCGCCCTTCGCATCCGGCCTGATCATGGTCTAGGGTCGGGTTCGACAAATGTCCCGCGGCGACTGGTGGCGAACGGCGGGAACCCTCGGGGGAAAAGACCGATGCTCGGCAAGGCGGGATCTGTTCTGTTGATCGTGCTGTGCCAGATCTCCGCGATGACGTTGTGGTTTTCCGCCACGGCTGCCGCGACCGGCCTGGTGGAGGCTGGCCGGCTTTCGGACCAGCAGGCCGGGCTGCTGACCGGCGCCGTTCAACTCGGCTTCGTGGCGGGAACGATAGCAAGCGCCTTGCTCGGCCTCGCCGACAGGCTCGATCCCCGCCGGCTCTTCTGTGTCGCCGCACTGATCGGCGCCGGGGCCAACCTCCTGCTTCTTCGTTTCGGCTTCGACAATTGGGGCACCGTCGCGCTTCGTTTCGTAACCGGGGCGGTCCTTGCCGGGGTTTATCCCGTCGGTATGAAGATGGCCGCCGGATGGGCGGAGCGGGCCGTCGGCCTGATGATCGGAACGCTTGTCGGCGCGCTGACGCTCGGCTCGGCCTTGCCCCATCTCTTCAACGCCTGGAGTGGCCTGGATTGGCGGACGACGATCCTGGCCTCGTCCGGGTGCGCCGCCGC
Organism: Mesorhizobium sp. 1B3; assembly: GCF_050958605.1. NCBI lineage: Bacteria > Pseudomonadati > Pseudomonadota > Alphaproteobacteria > Hyphomicrobiales > Phyllobacteriaceae > Mesorhizobium > Mesorhizobium sp. 1B3. The sequence goes on from NZ_JBJHDO010000013.1 coordinate 94,995, forward strand.
GGCCGGCGTCGCGATCCTGGCCGTCGGGCTCGGGCCGAAGCACCGGCCGAGCCAGCGCTTCGTTTTCGCTCACGCCTTCCAGGAGTTCCGCAGCCGTCCGCTGCTTCTGGCCAATGCCGGCTATCTCGGCCACATGTGGGAGCTCTACGCCATGTGGGCCTGGATCGGCGTCTTCCTGACCTGGGGCTTCTCTCAGGCCGGCGCTCCCATGACAGCGAGTGTCGGCGTGCTGACCTTCTTCGTCATCGCCGCCGGCGCGGTCGGGTCGGTGGTCGCGGGCCTGCTTGCCGATCGCTTGGGCCGAACCACGGTGACGATGCTCTGCATGGCGGTGAGCGGATCCTGTGCTGCCACGATCGGCCTCGTGCCGGCGCTCGGCGCACCCATCCTCGTCGGGGTGGCGATCCTCTGGGGCCTGACGATCGTGGCCGATTCCGCGCAGTTCTCGGCTGCCATCACGGAACTGTCGGCGCCTCAGATGGTCGGGACCATGCTGACCATTCAGACCTGCCTCGGCTTTCTGCTCACCTTCTTCACCATACAGGCCATGCCCCTTGTCATCGACCTGCTGAGCTGGCGTTTCGCCTTCGCCGTTCTGGCCATCGGGCCCGCGCTCGGGGTTTTGGCCATGTGGCGGCTGCGATACCAGCCCGAAGCGGTCCGCATTGCCGGCGGGAAACGCTGAGGGCTACAGATTGCGGAGCACCGGAGCCGCCTTGTGGCCAAGCACCCGCCAGGTGCCGACGAGACCGATGCCGATGGTGAGGGCGAGAGCGATCGCCACGGTCGCGGCGGCGACCTCCGGCAGGAAGGTTGACGGCAGCGTCATGATGCGGGCGACGACGAACCATGCCGCAAGCCCGCCGGCGAGAAGCGCGAAGATGGCGGTCGCCAGTCCGATCAGGGCATATTCCAGCGAAAAAGCCGTGATCAGCGTGCGTCGCGTGGCGCCGAGGGTCTTCAGCACCACAGCGTCGTGGATGCGCGCGCGGTTGCCGGCGGCGAGCGCGCCCGCGAGCACCAGCACGGAGGCGACCAAGGCGACCGCCGCCGCCGCGCGGATCGCGGTCCCGAGCTGCGCCACAAGCTGGTTCACTACGTCGAGCGCATCCTTGACGCGCACGGTCGTGACGGCGGGGAAGGCTCGCGTCACGGCGTTGAGAATCCGGGCTTCCTCGGCAGCCGAGGTGTCCTTCGATGTGAGCGTCGCCAGCCAGGAATGCGGCGCGCCGGCGAAGGTGTTGGGCGAGAACACCATGACGAAATTGATCCCCATCGATTCCCATTCGACCTGCCGGAAATTGGCGATGCGCGCCGTCACGTTACGGCCGAGCACGTTGACGGTGACGGTGTCGCCGATTTTCAGCCCGATCGCCTTGCCTTCCTCGGCCGAGAAGGAGACGAGCGGCTCGCCGGCATAATCCTGCGGCCACCACGCGCCTTCCGTCAGGCGCGCATTGTCCGGGATATCGGCCTCATAGGTGAGACCTCGGTCGCCGCGCAGCACCCAGGCCCCCTCCGCCGGCACGCTCATCTTCTGGACGTCGGTGCCGTTGATCGCCATCACCCTGCCACGCAGCATGGGCACGCGCTCCAGCACTCCCTCCGGAGCCTGGCGCTCCATGAGTTGCGTGAAATTCTCGACTTCCGCTGCCTGGATATCGACGAAGAAGAAATTCGGCGCCCTTTCGGGCAGGCTGCCCGCGATCTGGCGTCTCAGATTGCCGTCGATAAGGGCCAGCGTCACCAGCAAGGTGAGGCCGAGGCCGAGAGACAGCACGACCGAAGGCGTGAGCGCACCCGGCCGGTGGATATTGCCAATGGCAAGCCGAAGCGCGGTGGAGCGGACGCGTGGGCTTTTCCTCGCGATCCACTGCACCGCGACGCCGACATAACGCAGCACGACGAAGGCGAAGATGGCTGCGCCGACGAAAATGGTGGCGATGCGCCTGTCATCGGAAAACCAGATGGCGAAAAGGGCAAGCAGGGCCGCGATGCCGACCGCTCCGGCGACATAGGGCCAGCGCGGCCAGCCGCTGCCCTCGAATCCCAACTCGCGGAACAGGGCAGTGGCCGGCACGTCGCGCGCACGGCCGAGCGGCAGGAGCGCGAAGGCGAGCGTGACCATGACGCCGAAAAGGGCGGCGACACCGAGCGCGCCGGGATAGACGGAAGCTTCGGCGGGCAGGGGCAGGATGGAGGCAAGTGCCGCGCCGGCCGCGAAAGGCATCAGCGCGCCGAGCACGAGGCCGGCTGCGATGCCGAGCGCGGCGATGGTCATGATCTGCACGAGATAGACGGTGAAGACGAAACCGCCGGAGGCGCCGAGGCTCTTGAAGGTGGCGATCACGCCGCGCTTGCCGTCGAGATAGGCGCGGACCGCATTGGCCACGCCTACCCCGCCAACCACCAGCGCCGTGAGCCCGACGAGGGTAAGGAATTGGGAGAATCGCTCGATATTGGCGGAAAGCGCGGGAGCGGCGTTGCTGCGCGTGCGGATCGACCAGCCGGCTTCCGGAAACCGGGCCTTGGCCTGCTCGCGGATCCCCACCATGTCGGCCTCGCTCGAGCCGGCGGGAAGGCGCAGCTTGTAGGCGTGCTCCACGAGGCTGCCCGGCTGGATCAGGCCCGACGCACGCAGGCCTTCGAGGGAAACGAGCAGCCGCGGGGCAAAGCCGAAGCCGTCGGAAAGCGCGTCGGGCTCGGTGATCAGCTTGGCACGGAGCTCGAATGTGGCGTTGCCGAGCTTGATGCGGGTGCCCGGCGCGACGCCCAACCGCTCGAACAGCAGGTCGGGCGCCGCGGCGCCGAAGACGCCGTCTTTCTGCTCGAAGAGTTCTGCCAGCGGCAGAGCGGGCTGGGTCACCAGTTCGCCATAGAGCGGGTAGGCGTCGTCGACCGCCTTCGCCTCGACGAGAGCCTGGTCGGCGCCGTTCTCCAGCCGCGCCATCGAACGCATGGAGGCGCTCGTCGCCAGCGCCCCGAACTCGCTGAGGAAGGCGAGTTCGGCAGCACTCGCTTCGCGCTGGGCGAGTTCGAAACGCATGTCCCCGCCGAGCAGCGTCTGGCCTTCGTCGGCGACCCCGGCCGTGATTGCCCGAGCGACCGAATTGACCCCACCAATCGCCGCGACGCCGAGCGCGATGCAGGTGAGAAAGATCATGAAGCCCGACAGGCCGCCCCGCATCTCGCGCAGGGCAAACCGGATGGCCAGCTTGAGGTTGCGAGGCGCGCCGCCCCTGGCAACCGAGGTCGACGGGAAGGCAGCCGGCGCTGGTGATCGGGCGTCCACTTAAAATCTCCGCGCAGAAGAAATGGCGGGTGCGTCCTTCGAGGCTCGCTTCGCTCGCACCTCAGGATGAGGACTACAACATTCACACTTCTGGAAATGTCTTCCCTCATCGCTTGGCAGTTCCCCCTCTCCGTCTCGGCTTCGCCGAGCCACCTCTCCCCCACTTCGTAGGGAAGAGGAAAGGCGTCGAGCATGCGGCCGGCGGTTCCTCTCCCTCACCAAGGTGGGGGAGAGGTGGCTCGGCGAAGCCGAGACGGAGAGGGGGAACTGTCGTACGCTCCGTGCTCGACTGCAAAGATCGGCCGCCAGGCGACCGCGCCGGAAATAATCGCTACAGCGCCAACCGCCCTCATACCGCGTTGCGAGCGAAGCGAGCCTCGACGGACGCACGGACTATGCAACCTCTATTGAGGCGACCTCGGCAGAAGCCAAGGTGGCGCCTTCGATCCGCCCCGAGCGCATCGCCACCTGGCGCGAGCAGCGCGCGGCCAAGGCGGGGTCATGCGTGACCAGGAGAAGCGTCATGTCGCGCTCGGCGGCCTTGGCGAAGAGCAGGTCGGCGATCTGACGGCCGGTCGTCTGATCCAGATTGCCGGTCGGCTCGTCGGCGATCAGGATGCGCGGCTCCGGCGCCAGGGCGCGGGCGATCGCCACGCGCTGCTGCTCGCCGCCTGACAATTCGCCGGGATAGTGGGTGACGCGGTCGCTCAGCCCCACGGCGGCGAGCTCGCGCTCCGCGACCGCGAAGGGATCGGGATGGCCGGCAAGCTCCAAGGGAACCGCGACGTTCTCCAGCGCCGTCATGTTCGGGATGAGGTGGAAGGATTGGAACACGATGCCGACGTTGCGGCCCCGGAACGAAGCGATCTGGTCCTCGGTCCGGCCGTTCAGCAGCTGCCCGGCGATACGCACCGTGCCGGAGTCGACCCGTTCCAGGCCGGCCACGACCATCAGCAGGGTCGACTTGCCCGAACCCGACGGGCCGACGATCCCCGTCGCCTCCCCAGCCATCACGTCGAGGCTCACGCCCTTCAGCACATGGACGGAGGATGCTCCTTCGCCCAGGGTGAGCGACACGTCCCGCAGTTCGATGACGGCTTCTGTCACGGCTGAATCATCCTATATGGAGAAGGCAGGGCAGTTTTCGTCATATGGGTTGCGGATCATGGCTTTCAAACGGATCGGGCGGGCTTTCATCGCAACACTTCTCGTCCTCCTGGCCAGCATTGCCGCCGCCCCCGCGGAACCGTTTCGAATCGTCGGCTTCGGTGACAGCCTCATGGCCGGTTTCGGCCTCGGCCCAGGCGAAGCTTTTCCGGAAAAGCTGGAGGCTGCGCTACGCAAGAAAGGTCACGATGTCGTGATCGCCAATGCCGGCGTTTCCGGCGATACGACCAGCGGTGGCCTGTCCAGGCTCGACTGGTCGGTTCCGGACGGAACGCAACTGGTTATCCTGGAACTCGGCGCCAACGACATGCTGCGCGGCATCCCACCCGAGATCACGGAAAAAAACCTCGACACCATGATCACGCGGCTCAAGCAGCGCGGCATCTCCGTGTTGCTCGCCGGCATGGTTGCCGCGCCCAATCTCGGGTCGGACTTCGCCGATTCGTTCAATGCGATCTATCCGCGACTGGCGGAAAAGCACGGCATCGCGCTTTATCCTTTCTTTCTCGATGGTGTCGCCGCCGACCGTGCTTTCCTGCTGGAGGATGGGATACATCCCAACGCGATCGGCATCGACCGCATGGTGGAGAAGATGCTGCCAGCTGTGGAAAAAGCCATTGCTGCGGAGGCGGCGCGTTGAGACGATAGGACATGCGCAACCGATCTGGACAGATAAGCGATTGGATTGCTACAGCATTTCGGCTTCGTGCCCGTTCCCTCCGTGCCACCCACAGGCCTGTCACAAATCCGGACTATTCCCAGGGCAGGATCACAGCGTCACCAGAGTCTGGGCAGGGGACCTGCGCGTACAAAGAGCTTGCCCAGGCAGCCAATCGGTGATTCGCTTCCATCGTCAGTTCGAATCGGGGAGGTAGCCATGCCGCGACTTTTCACCGCCCTCGAGATCCCACGCGATGCCGCCTTGTCGCTTTCCCTCCTGCGCGGGGGATTGCCGGGAGCCCGCTGGGTCGATGTCGAGAACTACCATCTCACCCTGCGCTTCATCGGGGATGTCGAAGGCCACGTCGCCGACGAGGTGGCCAATGCCCTGGACCGTGTCCGGCGTCCTGGTTTTTCGTTGACGCTCTCCGGCGTCGGCGCCTTCGGCAAAAAGCCGCACGCGGTGTGGGCGGGTGTTGCCGCTTCTCCCAACCTCCACGCCCTGCAGGCCGATATCGAACGGATCTGCCAGCGGCTCGGCCTGCCCGCCGATCCCCGCAAGTTCTCGCCTCATGTGACGCTGGCCCGCCTCAAGAACGCCAATCCGGCCGCTGTCGCGCATTATCTGTCGGCGCGCGGCAACTTCGCCGCCATGCCGTTCCGCGTCAACCGCTTCGTGCTGATGTCGTCGCGCGATTCGGTCGGCGGGGGGCCTTACATCGTCGAGGAGGCATGGCCGCTCGTCGGCACCGATTCGCGCCATGCCGCCTTTCCGGCCAGCGCTTCCGACGCCTCCCGAATCATGCGGTAGACGTCGGCGAATCCTTCCGGTCCGCCATAATAGGGGTCCGGCACGTCAACGATTTGACCGGCCGCGAAGTCGAGAAAGAGATGGATGCGGGGCTGCACCTCCCTAGGTGCAACCCTGCGCAGATCGTCCACGTTCGAACGATCCATTCCGAGGATGAGATCGAATTCGGCGAAGTCCCGCGGGCACACCTTGCGCGCCTGCTGGCCGGAAATGTCGACGCCATGGCGCGCCGCGATCGCGATCGAGCGCGGGTCGGGCGCCGACCCGGCGTGCCACCCGCCGGTGCCGGCCGAATCGATCCTGAAGCGGGAGGCCTCGCCCCGCGCCTCGACGACGGCGCGGAACACGCCCTCGGCCAAGGGCGAACGGCAGATGTTTCCGAGGCAGACGAACAGAATGGAAACAGGGATTTCGTTCATGGCCGATCCCCGTAACACGCACCGCGCGAGAACGAAATCGTCCCGCTTGCGGGGAGGGGCGGTGGTTCCCACATAACAAACCAGGTTTCGGAACGGAAGAAGCCGAGGTTTGCGGACCTTGGAAAGGAACGACGGTGACGACGACGATCGACCATGACGAAGCGAGCGTGCGCAGGGATTTCTGGCGCACGGCCAAGAAGGCGGCGCGCCAGGTGCCGTTCATGGAGGATGTCGTGGCGGCTTATTACTGCGCCCTCGACAAGCAGACGCCGCTGCGTGCCAAAGGCATCCTGCTTGCCGCTCTGGGCTATTTCGTTCTTCCCGCAGACGCCATTCCCGATGTCATGCTCGGTCTCGGCTTCACCGATGATATCGCCGTCCTGACAGCTGCCATCTCCACGGTACGAACGCATCTCAAGCCGGGGCACAAGGCTGCGGCGCGCGAGGCGCTTGCCGGTCGCTGAGCGTCTTGTCCATCGGCTTGGCCAGCCAAACTCTCGCCGTTTTCGTAGTCTTCAACGACGGGCAAGGGACGGTTCATGCGGAAAGCCTCGCACGGGGCGGACGGCGACGACGGTGGTGGTGTCTGGGTATCGGTTCGTGGTTTTTGCCCCGCGATTCATCTTTTGGTAACTCAGATTAAATCAAAATGAAGCAATCGGGCTTGGCTTGGGGGGCCGGGCCGCTCGCCTGCACCACGCCAAAGACAGGGGTTGATACGGACGACAATGCGCGGACTGATTTCCATTCTCTCAGGCTTGGCTCTGATCGCGGCAAGCGCGCCGGCGCTGGCCCAATCGGCCACCAAGATCAAGCAGCACGATGCCTGGGGCACCTATTCCTACCAGGCCGGCAACGGTAAGGTTTGCTATGTGCTTACCGTCCCCACCGACAAGCAGCCGACCAATCTCGATCACGGCGACATCTTCTTCTTCGTCAGTCAGAAGCCCGGACAGAACATTTCCTACGAGCCGCAGTTCATTGCGTCCTACAATTTCCAGGAAGATTCCAAGGTCCAAGTGTCGGTCGGCAATAAGAGCTTCTCCATGTTCACGCGCGGCAAGTCCGCCTGGATGGAGAACGCGGCCGAGGAGCCGGCTCTCATCGCCGCCATGAAGGGCGGTGCCGATATGAAGGTCGCCGCCAAGTCGGGACGGGGCAATCCGACCAACTACACCTTCTCGCTGAAGGGTATCACGGCCGCCCTGCAGTCGATCGCCACCTGCAAGTAGCGAGCGGCGGACATACATAAGATGAGATGTGGGGGCCGGCCGAAACGTCCGGCCTTTGCGTTTCGGAGTATGGGCAATGTCCTTGACGCCCACCACGATCGGTTTCGACGCCGACGACACGCTCTGGCAGAACGAGCAGTTCTATCGGCTCACCGAGGATCGCTTCGCCGAGCTGGTCGCCGATCACGCCGAGGGAAGCGACCTCAAGGGCAGGCTGCTCGACGTCGAGCGGCGTAACCTGAAGCTATACGGCTTCGGGATCAAGGGCTTCATGCTCTCGATGGTCGAGACAGCGATCGAGGTGACCGGGGGCAAGGTGCCCACCACCGTCATCGAGAAAATCCTCGCCGCCGGACGCGAGATGCTCGCCCATCCCATCGAGATCCTGCCGCATGTCGAGGAGACGCTGGACCGCCTCGCCGGGACCTATCGCATGGTGCTGATCACCAAGGGCGATCTCTTCGACCAGGAACGCAAGCTCGCCGGTTCCGGACTCGCGAAGCTCTTCCAGGCGGTCGAGATCGTCAGCGAGAAGAACGTCGAGACCTACAGGCGCATCTTCGATCGTCATGGCGACGGTCCGGACCGCGCCGTGATGGTCGGCAATTCGTTGAAGTCCGACATCGTGCCGGCCCTCGAGGCAGGCGGCTGGGGCGTTTACATTCCTCACGACCTGACCTGGGTGTTCGAGCATGTCGAACCCCCTGTCGACGCACCCCGCTTTCGCCAAGTCGCGCATCTCGGCGAACTGCCCGAGTTGATGAGCGGGTTGGCGTAGTACCTCGTCAGCCCCGAGACCATCCACCACACGTGACGCGGCGCGCCATGCGTGATAAGAGCGCGCCCCATTCGACAAATCCTACAGCGCCACCCTATATTGCGGTCCATCATGGCCCTTTCGCTCGATCTCACCAATGACACGACGCGCGCCGCGCTCGCCGCCCGCTCGGCAGCTGCGCAGAAGGCGTCGCTTATCGGCCTGTCTCGTTCCGAGATGGCGGAGGCGCTGGTGTCGGCCGGCATCGTGCCGGAACGCCAGGCGAAGATGCGTGTCCAGCAGCTCTGGCATTGGCTCTATGTGCGCGGCGTCTCCGACTTCGCTCACATGTTCAACATCTCCAAGGATCTGCGCGCCGCGCTCGACCGGCATTTCTCGATCGCCCGGCCGGAGATCGTCGAGGAGCAGGTGTCCAAGGACGGCACCCGCAAATGGCTGTTCCGCTTTCCGCCGCGCGGCGCCGGGCGTCCGGTCGAGATCGAGGCCGTCTACATTCCGGAAGAGGGCAGAGGCACGCTGTGCATCTCCTCGCAGGTCGGCTGCACGCTGACCTGCTCGTTCTGCCATACAGGCACGCAGAAGCTCGTGCGCAACCTGACGGCGGAGGAGATACTGGCGCAACTCCTCACGGCGCGCGACCGGCTGGGAGATTTTCCCGACCGTGACACGCCCGACGGCGCGATCGTCCCGGCCGAGGGCCGCAAGATATCCAACATCGTCATGATGGGCATGGGCGAGCCGCTCTACAATTTCGAGGACGTGAAGAAGGCGCTGCTGATCGCGTCGGACGGCGACGGCCTCTCGCTCTCCAAGCGCCGTATCACGCTTTCAACGTCGGGCGTCGTGCCGGGGATCGCCCGCACCGGCGAGGAGATCGGCGTCATGCTGGCGATCTCGCTGCACGCCGTGCGCGACGATCTGCGCGACATGCTGGTGCCGATCAACAAGAAGTATCCGCTCAAGGAACTGATGGCAGCCTGCCGCGCCTATCCCGGCCTGTCGAACGCCCGGCGCATCACCTTCGAGTATGTGATGCTCAAGGATGTCAACGATTCGCTGGAGGATGCCAAGGAACTGGTACGGCTGCTCAAGGGCATCCCGGCCAAGATCAATCTCATCCCCTTCAATCCCTGGCCCGGCACCAACTACCAGTGCTCGGATTGGGAGACGATCGAGAAATTCGCCGACTACATCAACCAGGCAGGCTACGCCTCGCCGATCCGCACGCCGCGCGGCCGCGACATCCTCGCCGCCTGCGGTCAGCTGAAGTCGGAGTCGGAGCGCATGCGCAAGAGCGACCGCCTGGCGCTCGAGGCGATGATGATCGCCGGCCACGGCGAAGCGTGAAACTGACAACAGCCACCGTCCGGCGGCTGGTTGGCTGACAGGCCGGTGTGTCGCGAAGGCGGAAGTTCAGTCGCTCCTCCGATGGCCAGCTGATGTCACAAATGATAATTGGTGCTGCGTGAACGGCCTTCTCACCCTCATCCTGCGCCTCGCCGTCATCCTTTTCGGCTATGCCGTTGCGGCGCTCGCCGCGAGCGCCTTCGTCGTGTTGCTCATTGTCGGACCGCTCGGCTGGTTGCCCGAAGAGATCCCGTGGGTGATGACGGGTTCGCTCGCGGTTGCCGTTCCGGTGATGGCGTTTTTCGTCGCCTATTATGCCTTTCTTCCTGCCTGCGCGGCGATCGTCGTGGCCGAACTCCTGGGCAAGCGCGACTGGCTGTCCTATGCGCTGGCAGGCGGTCTTGTGGGAGCCGTGGTCGTCGGCCTCTCCTGGCAGACGTCGTGGTACGTCTACCAAGCCGATCCGACGGCGCCGCCAGCCCCTATCGATCCCGGTTTCATCCTGACCATCGTCGGCAGCGGCATCATCGGCGGCATCGCCTATTGGCTCGTCGCCGGTCGCTGGGCAGGTGGTTGGCGGCGGTCTACTTCGCCTGGGCCGACAGGATCTTGATGGCAAAGGCCGAGAACAGGCCTGCCAGCAGATAGTCGACGATACGGGTGACTCGCGGGCTCTTCTTCATCATCGCGGCGAAACGGTCGGCGGCGAATATCATCGGCGCGGTGATCGGGATCGAAACGGCGATCGATAGCAGGCCGAGGAACAGCAGCTTGGCCGGTGCGTCAGGGTCGTGCGCCGACACGAATAACGGCAGGAAGGTCATGTAGAAGAGGATGACCTTGGGGTTCAGGAGGTTGACCCAGAAACCGTTGGCCCAATTGCGCAGGAGCGAGCGGTCGCCGCCGCTAGTGGTCTTGGGCGAGAAGGCCGAGCCGTGGCGGATCGCCTGCCAGGCGAGATAGAGCAGATAGCCGGCGCCGAAGATCTTGAGCGCGAGGAAGGCCTGCGGCGAGGCGACGATGAGCGCCGAGATGCCGACCACCACCAAGGTGGTATGCACGACGACACCGCAATAGGTGCCCATCGCCGTGGCAAAGCCGGCAACGCGGCCCTGACTCAGCGTGCGGCTGACAAAGAGGGTCATGTCGGGGCCCGGCGTTATCGCCAGCACGATGGTCGCCGCGATGAATTGCAGCAGGATCGTCGTTTCGGGAATGAAATTCATCTCTGCAGCTCTGGTGGCTTTGTCAGTCTATCCGATAGGCCGAGGCGACGGCGCCGGCGCGGCGGGCGATGAAGACCTGGGTGGGGAACAATTCGAGCAGGGTGGCGCGCGCCGCGAGCGGCTCGGGCGGCGGTGCCTCACCCATGGTGACGAACAGCACGGGGCCGGCATCGGCAGCGCCCCACGGCCGTGTCAGCTCGAAATGGTCGAGCGGATGGTCGGGATCGGCCCGCCAAGCCTTGACGTCGAGACCGCTGTCGCGCAGCTCGTAGATCATTGAAGCCGTCAGGCCGCGTTGCGGGAAGACGACCGTCCGGATGCCGCTCGTTTCGGCGATACGGCGCACATTTGCGGCGAGATCGCCCCAGCCGACCATCTTGCCGAGCTCGCGGCCGGCGGGACCGCTTGTCAGCGTACCGGCCAGCGCGCCGGCAAAGGAGACGGCAACCAATGCCACGGCCGAGATCCAGAGCGTCGCGATCATGCCGCGGCGCCACTCGAGCGCCAGCATGGCTGCCACGGCAAGGATCACGGCGGCAGGGAAGCCGGTGGCGGCCCAGTTGCCGTTCGCCTTGTGCAGCAACGCCTGACCGATGATCGCCAGGAAAACCGACAGCGAATGGAAAAGAAGAAGGCGCTTCGGACCGGCCGCCACCTTGCCGCCTGCGCCGAGCACCGTCAGCACGAAGGCGACGAAAGGAACGGGGCCGATGATGGCGGCCTGGATGCCAATGAATTCGAGCACTCCGAGGAAATTCGGAAAACGTGAGCCCCAGGCGCCGGCGTTGTCGCGCGTGTGGGAGAAGGTGGCGAAACTGTGCTCCATGTTCCACCAGACATTCGGCGCAATCAGCAGTGCGGCGATGAGAACCGCAAGCCAGGTTCCAGGATGCTTGAGGAGGTGGCGAGCCTCGCGGGTGGACGCCGCGTAAAGAAGGAAGCAGACGAGCAGGAACGCCATGGCGTATTTGGCGTTGAGGCCCAGCCCGACCGCCAGGCCGAACAGCGCGCCGGCCGCGAGCGATGGCCGCTCGACGTGGAGAACGATGGCGAAGAGCCCAAGCGTCCAGAAGAAGAGCAGTGGCACGTCGGTCGACATCAGTGTCGCCGAGATCGACGTGCCTGGCATGATCGCATAGATCAGCGACGACCAGAAGGCGACACGCCTGTCGAAGAGCCGGGCCGCGACGGCGTAGACGAGAAGCGCCGTGGCGAAATGCATGAGCGGCGCCGGCAGGCGGACGCAAGCCGGGCTGTCGCCGCAGAGCGAGGTGGACGCACCGATAAGCCACGCGATCAGCGGCGGCTTGGTGTAGTAGCCGAAGGCCGGATCCTGCGCCCAGGCCCAATATTGCGCCTCGTCGAAGAACAGCTCGGCATGGGAGACTGCGAGCCCGCCGATGCGCAAGACCAGCGCTGCGAGGAGCAGGGCGAGCAGCAGGCCGAAACTTGTGTCGGCGCGCAGGAGCGCGCGCGGGCCGGCTTCAATGGCGTGGGTCACCTGACAAGGCTCTCCAGTTGCGGCGAAATGGTCACAGATGCCTCGAAGGACGCACGATCGTGTTGCCGGTAAACCAGGCCGACATCCGATCATCTTACCGCTCTACTATCCGATAAGGCGGATGCCGCCAAGCGACGGATCTAGTCGCTCACTGCGCCTGGCCGGCGCCGGTGCGATGTCCTTCGGCCATCATGTCGTCGCGGATTTCGTAGGCCTTCCCCGTCCAGGCCCAGCGGCTCGGTTCCGCCGCACCGGTCATCGGCAGGGTCAGGAGCGTGGGGAAGCCGTCCTTATCCGCCTCTCGGTCCAGATAGAGCTGGACGCCCTCGGTGTCATAGGCGAGGCGCCATTCGTCTTGCGGCTTCAATCGCACGAAGCCGAAAATACTGCAGCCGGATTCGCCGTAATAGCGAGTGGAACCGCAGACGGAGGCGAGCAGCAGGGCCTTGCCGTCGGCCAGGTCCAGCTTGCTCGCGGCGTAAGCGGGTTCTAGCCCTGTCGCCTCGCGGAAGAGCTTTGCCTCGTCGGCGAGCAGAGCCCGGGCCTCCGCCACCGCGGGGTCGGTTTCCACCAGCGCGACCCGCTCATAGGCCGACATGTCGACCGGGCTGCAGCGGGGGGTGATCCTGTCGATCACGGCGCGGGACGCGGCGAGCGCGAACTCCGCCTTCACGCCCTTGTCCTTGTCGCCGATTTCGACCTTCATGCGCACCGATGCCTTGATAGGCTCGAGCATATCGGGCCCAAGCGGTACGACCAGCTGCCCGTTCTCCGGCAGGCCTTCGACGGGGAAACGTGTGCCGCCGGTCGTCAGCACGCCGGGCATGTTCGTGTCGGAAGCGAGGCTTCCCGGCTCGAGGCGCAACAGGAAGCTCCAGCGCTGCTCGGCGCAGAAGAGCGACGCTCCGGTGACACCCGATGCTTTTTCGGGCGCGGGCAGGATCGCGACCGCGCCGCTTCCTGCCTCCTGCCATGACGAGGACCATGCCTGAGAAGCGGCGAGCAAGGCGAAAGCAAGCGTTATCGACAAGCCAAGTTGTTTCACGTCTCTAAATCCCACGGCCTTCGCGAATCAGGCATGCTCGATTGAACCGTCCCATTGCGGCAAGAAAATTTCTAACCGCTGGTTCAGCGTCCATGCCCTTGCGAAGCCGGGAACCAGCGTGATAGCTGGCGGCAAGAGACAGTCTCGGACAGTCTCCAACCCAATCCAGGCGGAAGAAGACATGTCGAAGTGGAAAGACGTGAAGAAGGTCGTGCTTGCCTATTCCGGCGGGCTCGACACCTCGATCATCCTCAAGTGGCTGCAGACCGAGCTCAAGGCCGAAGTCGTGACCTTCACGGCCGATCTCGGCCAGGGCGGCGAGCTTGAGCCGGCGCGCCAGAAGGCCGAGCTCATGGGCATCAAGGATATCCGCATCATGGATGTCCGCGAGGAGTTCATCAGCGACTTCGTCTTTCCGATGTTCCGTGCCAACGCGCTTTATGAGGGGGTCTATCTGCTCGGAACCTCCATCGCCCGACCGCTGATCTCGAAGCATCTCGTCGAGATCGCCCGCGAGACGGGGGCCGATGCGATCGCCCATGGCGCTACCGGCAAGGGTAACGACCAGGTGCGTTTCGAGCTTTCGGCCTATGCTCTGAACCCCGACATCAAGGTCATCGCGCCCTGGCGCGACTGGTCCTTCAAGTCGCGCACCGACCTCCTGAACTTCGCGCGCGACCATCAGATCCCGGTGCCGAAGGACAAGCAGGGCGAGGCGCCGTTCTCGGTGGACGCCAACCTCCTGCACTCCTCTTCGGAGGGGAAGGTGCTGGAAGACCCCTGGCTGGAGCCACCGGAATATGTCTATCAGCGCACCGTCTCCCCGATGGATGCGCCCGACCGGGCGACCGAGATCGAGATCGAGTTCAGGAAGGGCGATCCGATCGCGCTGAATGGCGAGAAGCTGTCACCGGCCACGCTGTTTTCGCGGCTCAACGATCTCGGCCGCGACAACGGCATCGGCCGCATCGACCTGGTCGAGAACCGTTTCGTCGGCATGAAGTCGCGCGGCGTCTACGAGACGCCGGGTGGTACGATCCTGATCGCGGCGCACCGCGCCATCGAGTCCATCACGCTCGACCGCGGCGCGGCTCACCTCAAGGACGAGCTGATGCCGCGTTACGCCGAGCTCATCTATAACGGCTTCTGGTATTCGCCGGAGCGCGAGATGCTGCAGGCGCTGATCGACAAGAGCCAGGAGGATGTGGAAGGCACCGTCCGGCTCAAGCTCTACAAGGGCAACGTCATCGTCACCGGCCGCAAGTCGCCGAAGTCGCTTTACTCGGATGCGCTGGTGACCTTCGAGGATGATCGCGGCGCCTACGACCAGAAGGACGCCGAGGGCTTCATCCGGCTCAACGGACTGAGGCTTCGTACCCTCGCCGCGCGCAAACGCTAGAGCATTTCGCAGCCGACCGGATTCGGTCGGCGTCGCAAGAATGCGGCAAAAACAAAGACCTAAAGCGTGTCACCCGAAGCCGATTGCGAGAGACACGCTTTGACGGCGCGAACAGCGAATGGAGCGCCGCGTCCGTTCGGGCGCGCTGCGGCGCTCTATTCGTTCCAGCCGCGTTTGTGCGGCGCCAGGTGATGCTGCTTGGCTGCAGTTTGAGCGAGATGCATCAGTCGATCGGCAACGCGGCCGCAGGATTTGCCGACAAGTCCTGCGGCCGATCGGGCTTCTCGGTGGCGAGCCCTTTCGAGTCCACCCATTCCGCGAATTCGCCGTTAGAGATTCCATTTTCCTTGGAGCAGTCGTCGCGCCCGGACTGCACGAATGCCGCTTTCCCGCCGGAACAGCCGGCTGCGCTGTAACCTGATATTCGCGACCAGCCATCCCGAGTTTGATAGACGATAACCGATTCCCGGAAGAACAGCCGACCGACGATCCCGCAGTCGATCGACGGGCAGGAGTGCCGCCACAGATCATCGACGCCGACCCACATCCGGGTTTGCGCAAGGGATGGCAGAGCGGAAAACACATTCAGCGCCAAGGCGCAGAGAACCATGGAAGCTGCTGTCTTCATACCGTTTCCAGCGTTGTTCGAAACCTCCGGACAAGGGTGCTATTTCGAATAGCCGATCAATCGTCGTTGCCGTCGCGCTCGTCTTCCTGTCGAGCGGTCGACTCGCCTAAACGGAATGTTCCGATATTGCGTCGGTCCGACACTGTGGGGCATAGGGAGCATTCTGTCGATCAGCTATTTTTGCATCGTGTCGGATTTCGTGATGTCCTCAAGCACTGCCGGATCGAACATTGCCGATCACCGCTCTCCGTCTCGGTTCCCAGCGAGGCTCGTTCGAGCGAGACCCATCCCGATCAGGTGGTTCTTCTTCGTAATCGCATTTGCCGCAGCGGCCATCGTGGCTGGTCCGGCGCCAGGCGCAAGCGGATTTCCCTTGCCCCGCTTTGCATCCCTCAAGGGGAGTCCGGTCAACGTGCGGGTCGGACCCGGCGTTCAGTACAAGGTCAAGTGGGTGTATGTCATGCGGAGCCTCCCTCTGGAGATTTACCAGGAATACGGTCATTGGCGACGCGTTCGCGATTGGGAGGGAAACAGCGGATGGGTGTTCGGATCGCTTCTTTCAAGCCGCCGTACCGGGCTCGCCGCGCCGTGGAGCAAGACGAACATTGCGTTACGCAAGCGGCCGAACGAACAAAGCCGCGTCGTTGCATGGCTGGAGCCAAAGGTAATGCTCGAGCTGGCCGACTGTGACGGCGAGTGGTGCCGGGTTGCAGTCAAGTCGTTCACCGGTTTCATCAGACAAACACATCTGTGGGGCACCTACCCCGGCGAGAGGTTCGGACGATGACTTTCGGGATCCAGCGGCGACGGTGTCGAACAATTCAGAACAATTTTAATTCTGGCGTTCGATCGAAAATCAAAGAAAATCCACTTTCGTGCTAGGAAAAATCTTATTTAAATATTCCTCGGATTTTGACAGTATTCCGTATACATCATGAGAATTTCGATGACATGAAAGTCAGGTTCGGATGACTATTTATAATGAGATGAATTATTCAAGAAGCTTCAAAGATAAGGAGCTGAACTAGGGAGTTTTTTGAGCGAGGGTCACAAAATTTAAAAGCAGGGTTATGCGCTCGCTGTCATCATGTTACTCTCGATTTGTAACTGAGTGTAACGAACCGGGAACGAAAGGGGAAAAAATGACCGCGAACGAGTCTCTGTCGCAGCGTTGGGAGAGCTACCGACCATCCAAGGCACTTTGGTTCTGGTCGGCGGCGGGCGCTGCTGTCGCGACCATGATCGTCGGCTTCACTGCAGGAGGCTGGACGACCGGAGGGACGGCTGCGGAAATGGCCAGAGATGCGGCTCGGAATGCTCGCGCCGAACTTGCGGCCAGCGTTTGCGTTGAAAAGTTCGTGACTGCGGCCAATGCATCTCAGAGCCTTGCCCAACTGAAGGAAGCTTCTTCCTACCAGCGGGATGACTTCATCACCGATGGCGGCTGGGCCAAGCTCGTCGGCCTCGACAACCCAGTTCCAGGAGCGGCCGATCTGTGTGCCGAACAACTGGCGGCGATGGATGCGGTTCCGGTTCGGAATGCCGAGCCGAATTCCGCAGAGGCATCGAAGCCCGTCGAGGGATAGCGTCGGGTTATCTGGACCGCCCGACGGGCTCGTTTCGTCGGGCGGGCATCAACGATGCGAAGAGCGATAGGACGTAACAAAGCAAATAGCGGAAAAAGGGACTTTCGCTTTTACGCTATCGCCATTGCTGTTCGCTATCTCCCATCAATCTCGGCGCCGATGATGGCGATGGCCTGCTGGTAGACGCTGGCCGCGTTCCAGCCTTGCAGCGCGCCGAAATTGGGCTGGCCCGGCTGGTAGCCGGCGCCGGCGCGCCAACCATGGCCGCGCAGGAAATTCGCGGTGGAAGCCAGGGCGTCGGCCTTGGAGCGGATCAGGTCGATCGAGCCGTTGCCGTCGCCGTCGACGCCGTAGCGCACAACGCTGAGCGGCAGAAATTGGGTCTGGCCGATCTCGCCATGCATGGCACCGATGGCCGAGGGGCTGAGCGTGCCTCTGTCGACGAGCGTCAGCGCCGCATAAAGCTGCTCGGTGAAATATTCCGTGCGTCGGCAGTCATAGGCGAGCGTGGCCACTGCCGACAGGATGTTGGCGTTGCCCATGAAGCTGCCGAAGCCGGTCTCCATGCCCCAGATGGCGATCAGCGGGCCGGCCGGCACGCCGTAGCGCTGCTCGATGCGGTCGAACAGGGCGGCATTCTGCTTCTTGAGCGCCCTGCCCTTGGAAGCGATGGCCTTGCCGCCGCGCTTGGCCATGAACTGGTCGAGCGAAAGCTTGAAGCTCTTCTGGTTGCGGTCGGCCCAGATAGTCTTCGAGGCGTAGCTCGTGCCGGCCAACGCGGAGAGGCCCCGCTTGCCCACGCCGTTGGCGGCGGCTTCCCGTCCGAATTCGGCCTTCCATCCCTCGAAGCCACCGGCTTTGTTGCCGCATGTGGCAGCCTGCGCCGCCCCAGCCGCCAGGCCCATCAAGGCAGCCGCCACGGCCACAATCTTCACCTTGGCAAGAGCTGCCATTCCCTTCTCCTTATTGCCTGATTGGTGTGCCGGGCACGCCGGCGGAAATTTCTTATCGCCATCGTTAAGATCAAGTTTACGGCAGAAGCAAGTCTTGCTGATTGCGGCAGAAACTCTCCTAAGGTCAACCATCCCCAGGCGCAACCCGTTGAAGTAGGGCGTGGCGAGGCAAAGGAAAGAGGTTCGATGATCGGCCGCAGATTGTGAGCAGAATGGAGTAAATCGGCTGGATGCCGGGCCTCAATCGCAATGGAATTCGAAACGATAGTCAGAAACAAACCGTGATGTTGTTCCGATTTCATCAAGGAACGGATCGTCTTCGGCTCCGTTTTTCCCGTCGAGGGACAACACGGAGTAAGAAAGATGAGAACGCATCTTCTGGTTTCGGCCGCGACGGCCATTCTACTTGCCGGGGTCGCGGGCGCGACCGCCGCCTCGTCCGTTACAGCCACTACGGATCTCAACGTCCGTGCCGGGCCGGGACCCCACCATCCGGTGGTCGGCATGATCGGCCGCGGACAGCCGGCCACGCTCGATGGTTGCATCAAGGGAAGCAAATGGTGCTCTGTCAATGGCGGCAAGGGCTGGGCCTATTCCGAATACCTGGTCGGCGATGTCGGCGGGAGGCGTGTCGTGATCACCGAGCGGCCTGCCGATTTCGACATCGAGTACATTCCCGCACCGGAAAGCGACGTCGTTGTTTCCAACGAAGTGACGGGCGCCATCGTTGGCGGAGAGCTTGGTGAAGCCATCGAACCGCCGACCGAGATCAGGTCCTATGTCGTCGACAACCGCACGGATACCATCTATCTCGACGGCGAGGTTGCGGTCGGGGCCATGCTGCCCGAAGATGTGGAGTTCCGCGAGATCCCGGATTACCGCTATCGCTACGTCTATGTAAACAGCCAGCCCGTGCTGGTCGAGCCCGAGACGCGGCGTATCGTCTACGTGGTTCGCTAGACATTCGGGTGCCCGGCGTCGGCCGAGGCACCCCGGGCCCCCTTTCGCAATTGCGAAAAACACTGTATGAGCGCGGCCAACCGAAATGCTGGCCGCCCTCTGTCGTGGCCCGAACATTCCCGAGCAGAATATGCAACTCCGCAATATCGCGATCATCGCGCATGTCGACCATGGCAAGACCACGCTGGTCGATGCGCTCCTCAAGCAATCGGGCTCCGTGCGCGACAACCAGCGCGTCGCCGAGCGTGTCATGGATTCCGGTGATATCGAAAAGGAACGAGGCATCACGATCCTCGCCAAGGCAACCTCGGTTGTTTGGAAGGACACCCGTATCAACATCGTCGACACGCCGGGTCACGCCGATTTCGGCGGCGAGGTGGAGCGCATCCTGAACATGGTCGACGGCGCAATCGTGCTGGTCGACGCCGCCGAGGGCCCGATGCCGCAGACCAAATTCGTGGTCGGCAAGGCCCTCAAGGTGGGCTTGCGCCCCATCGTTGCGATCAACAAGATCGACCGCCCCGACGCGCGCGCCGACGAGGTCATCAACGAGGTGTTCGACCTCTTCGCCGCGCTCGACGCCACCGATGAGCAGCTCGACTTCCCGATCCTCTACGGTTCCGGGCGCGACGGCTGGATGGCCGCCGATCCGGAGGGCCCCAAGGACGAGGGGCTGGCGCCGCTGTTCGATCTCGTGCTCGAGCATGTGCCGGAGCCCAGGGTCGGAACCGGACCGTTCCGCATGATCGGCACGATCCTGGAGGCCAATCCCTTCCTCGGCCGCATCATCACCGGGCGCGTCGAATCCGGCACGCTGAAGCCCAATCAGGCCGTGAAGGTCCTGGCGCGCGACGGCAGCGTGCTCGAGAACGGCCGCGTTTCCAAGATCCTTGCCTTCCGCGGCATCGAGCGGCAGCCGATCGAAGAAGCCTCGGCGGGCGATATCGTCGCGATCGCCGGCCTGTCGAAGGGCACGGTCGCCGACACGTTCTGCGATCCGGCGGTGACCGAGCCGCTGCTCGCGCAGCCGATCGATCCCCCGACGGTGACCATGAGCTTCATCGTCAACGACTCGCCGCTCGCCGGCACCGAGGGCGACAAGGTCACGAGCCGCGTCATCCGCGACCGGCTGCTGCGTGAGGCCGAAGGCAACGTCGCGCTCAAGATCGAGGAGTCGGCCGACAAGGACTCCTTCTACGTCTCGGGCCGCGGCGAACTCCAGCTTGCCGTGCTGATCGAGACCATGCGCCGCGAGGGCTTCGAACTCGCGGTCTCGCGTCCGCGCGTCGTCATGAAGAAGGACGAAGCGGGCCAGATGCTCGAGCCCGTCGAGGAAGTCGTGATCGACGTCGACGAGGAGCATGCCGGCGTGGTCGTACAGAAGATGTCTGAACGCAAGGCCGAGATGGTCGAACTCAAGCCTTCCGGCGGCAACCGTCAGCGTCTGGTCTTCCATGCGCCGACCCGCGGCCTGATCGGCTACCAGTCGGAGCTCCTGACCGATACGCGCGGCACCGCCGTCATGAACCGGCTCTTCCATTCCTACGAGCCGTTCAAGGGCGAGATTCCCGGCCGCGTCAACGGCGTGCTGATCGCCAATGAACCGGGCGAGGCGGTGGCCTATGCGCTCTGGAACCTCGAGGATCGCGGCCCGATGGTCATCGATGCCGGCGTCAAGGTCTATGCCGGCATGATCGTCGGCATCCACACGCGCGACAACGACCTCGAAGTGAACGTGCTCAAGGGCAAGAAGCTCACCAACATCCGCGCGGCCGGCAAGGACGAGGCGGTCCGGCTGACCCCACCGGTCCGGATGACGCTCGAGCGCGCCCTTGCCTGGATCCAGGACGACGAGTTGGTCGAGGTGACGCCGAAGTCGATTCGCCTGCGCAAGCTCTATCTCGACACGCATGAACGCAAGCGTTTCGAGAAGTCGAAGACGGCCGGCGCGGCCTGATCAGACATTCCCTGATAGACTTACAGTATGGCGCCGGGCGATCCGGCGCCTCTTTCATTGGAGTGTGTGGCCGCGGTTCTGATTGCCGATACACGGGCGTCAACTGCTCTGCGATCGGCGCAATTTTTTCGCTTCGAGGCAGCATTTAATTTCATTTGCGGCGTACCGTCGTCGTTCCGATACTGGTTGCGTTCCGGCGCAATCGGTCCGGTGCCGGACCCTCCTGGTCGAGATGGACCCGAGGCAGGCCGCCATGAACGTAACACCCGATATCATCACGGTGCCTGGTTATGCCCCTGCGTACAACCGCGCCACGTACGACCAGATATACCGACGCTCGGTGGAAGAATGGGAGGTCTTCTGGGCCGACCAAGCCCAATGTCTCGACTGGCGAAAGCCGTTCACAAAAATACGCGACATCCAGATCGGGCCTGACACCGTGTCCATCAGATGGTTCTGGGATGGCGTCCTCAACGCCAGCTTCAACTGCATCGACAGGCACTTGGCCACGCGCGGGGAGCAGGTCGCAATCCTCTGGGAAGGCGATGAGCCTGGCCTTTGTGAGAGGATTACCTACAAGGAGTTGCACGCCGCGGTCTGCCGCCTCGCCAACGGGCTGCGATCGCTCGGCATCGGCAAGGGCGACAGGGTTGCAATCTATCTGCCGATGATTCCGGAAGCGGCGATTGCCATGCTCGCTTGCGCGCGCATAGGCGCCATCCACTCGGTCGTCTTCGGAGGCTTCTCGGCCGACGCGCTGGCCGGGCGGATCAAGGATTGCGGGGCGCGTCTGGTCATCACCGCCAACGAAGGCGTCCGCGGAGGCAGGAAGGTGCCGCTCAAGGACAATGTCGACGACGCGTTGAAATCCTGTCCGTCGGTGGAAAAGTGCATCGTTGTCGGTCGAACGGCCACGGATGTGAATTGGGTCGAAGGCCGTGACGTCCACTATCTGCGGTTGGTCGACGCCATGGGCACGGAATGCGAGCCGGAGTGGATGAGCGCCGAAGACCCGCTGTTCATCCTCTATACTTCAGGCTCGACCGGCAAGCCGAAGGGCGTGTTGCACACGACCGGCGGCTATCTGGTCTCTTGCGCCCTGACTCACCGCCATGTCTTCGACTACCGCGAAGGCGACATCTACTGGTGCACGGCTGATGTCGGCTGGGTGACGGGCCACAGCTATATCGTCTACGGGCCGCTGGCCAACGGCGCCACCACGCTGATGTTCGAAGGCGTTCCGACCTATCCGACGCCTTCACGTTTCTGGGAAGTCTGCGATCGTCACGGCGTCAATATCTTATACACTGCGCCGACCGCGATCCGAGCCCTGATGCGGGAAGGCGATGCCTATGTGCAGCGGACCGACAGGAGCTCGCTCAGGGTGCTGGGCAGCGTCGGCGAACCGATCAATCCTGAAGCCTGGCGGTGGTACTTCGATGTCGTCGGAGAGAAGCGCTGCCCGGTCGTGGATACATGGTGGCAGACCGAGACCGGCACCATCATGATCGCGCCCATTCCCGGGGTGACGCCGCTCAAACCCGGCTCGGCGACACTGCCGTTCTTCGGTGTTCAGCCGGTGCTGGTCGACGATGCGGGGCGCGTCATCGAAGGCGCGGGCGAGGGGTTTTTATGCCTGAAGGATGCCGGCCCAGGCATCATGCGTACGATCTATGGTGATCCGGACCGGTTCGTGGAAACGTATTTCAGGCGCTTTCCCGGGCTCTACTTCACCGGTGACGGATGCCGGCGGGACGAAGACGGCTATTACTGGATCACAGGGCGTGTCGACGATGTGATCAATGTTTCCGGCCATCGGCTAGGCACCGCGGAGATCGAGAGCGCGCTCGTGGCACACCCCGCTGTCGCCGAGGCCGCGGTCGTGGGTTTTCCCCACGCCGTCAAAGGCCAGGGTATCCATGCCTTCGTCACGCTCAAGGCCGGGGAGGAGGAAACCGAGGCGCTGCGGCAGGAACTGCGCGTCTCTGTCCGCCGCCAGATCGGCGCGATTGCCCAACCCGATATCGTGCAGTGGGCATCGGCACTGCCGAAAACCCGATCCGGCAAGATCATGCGGCGAATTCTGCGCAAGTTGGCGGAGGGTCGCTTCGACGATCTGGGCGACGTCTCCACCCTTGCCGACCCGGCCGTCCTCGGCGACCTTGCCGACGACGTTAAGGATGGGAGGCGTTCGGCATGAAGCGGCCTGACGGGACTTGGGATCCCTTCGACGATTATGTGCTCGATTTCGCCGTGGAGCGCATGAGGGCGAAGGAACGTGTCGCAATCGTCACGCTGGTCGAGATCGAAGGCTCGTCGCCACGTCCCCTCGGCGCCCAAATGGCGGTTTCCGAAACCGGAGCATGGGTCGGCTATCTGTCGGGCGGCTGCATCGAGCGCGCCATCGCGGCGGAAGCAGGCGATGCGATCGCCAGTGGCCGGAGCCGGCGCGTCCGCTACGGCCGGGGTTCACGCTACATCGACATCAGCTTGCCATGTGGTAGCGCGATCGAGCTGATCTTCGACGTGGGGGTTCCATTGGCGCGCCTGGACGCGATCGACGCCAGGCTCGAGCAGCGTCAGCCGGCCGCGTTGCAGGTGCCGGTCGCCGGACCTCGGATCGACGAGGGGAAAGAAGAGCTATTCTTCACGCGACGCTATCTGCCACGCCGCCGGCTTGTCGTCTTCGGGCTCGGGCCGGTTCCGGTACATCTGGCGAGAGTGGCGATCGCGGCCGGCTTCGAGGTCGTCGTGCGCACGCCGGACGAGCTGACGGCCGACGCCGCCCGCCTTGCAGGCGCTGCCATCGGCTTATCGGGCGAGGGAGATCTCGAGGACATCGACGACCGCAGCGCGGTCGTGTTCGCCTTCCATGACCATGACCGCGAAGAGCGGCTGCTGCCGGCGGTACTCGCAACCGATGCCTTCTACATCGGTGCGATGGGAAGCCGTACGACGCAGGTCCAGCGGCTCGAGAAGCTCCGTGAAAAGGGCTTCGGCAGGATGGATCTGGAGCGCATCCAGGGGCCGGCGGGCCTGCTTCCTCATGCCCGGAGCGCCAGCGATCTGGCGCTCTCGATCCTCGCGCAAGTCGTGCAGGCAGCCCGGGGCGAGGAGGCGGCCCTCATATCCTGCCCGACGAGGCCGGTGGTGTCGTCCGATTCCCGAACGGGACCGTCATGAAACTTCATCTGAAGCGCGTCTACGAGCAGCCGGCGAAGGACGACGGACTGCGGGTGCTTGTCGATCGCCTTTGGCCCCGCGGCTTGACGAAAGAGGAAGCCGACATCGACCTGTGGCTGAAAGAAATAGCGCCGAGCGCCGAGTTGCGCAGATGGTTTGGGCACGACCCGAAGAAGTGGGCAGAGTTCCGTCGTCGCTACCGCGCCGAATTGAGCGATAGAAACGAAGAGATCGAGAGCCTGCGCCAGCACGGGGGTGATGGACGTGTGACGCTTCTTTACGGCGCCAAGGATGAAGCGCACAACCAGGCGGTCGTGCTGAAGGAATTCATCGAAGAGAAAAAGTGATCGCGCTGGCCGGTCTCAGCCTTCATCGGTTGCCACGATGCGCCATTCAGCGCCGCCAGCTGGCATCGGGCGGGAGAATGTCCAGAGGTCGGTCGTCATCATGACGGCTAGGGGATCGCCGCGAAGAACATCGCCCGTGGCCGAGAGCTCGGCACTGACGACATGCGCCCGGAGGAGCACGGTGATCTCCATTGCCTCGGCGGTTGTCGCGGCGCCGACGATCTCGGCGGATTCGATCCCGATGAAGGTAAGCTCCAGCGTTTCCTGTCTCGCGATCCTTTCCGCACAGGCTTCGGCAAAGGTCTCCAGCACCTCGGTGGAGAGAAGCGGTCGCAGCGTTGCCAGATCGCCTGCCGCGTAAGCTTGAAGGACAGCCTCGTAGGCGCGCTCCGCTCCTCTCAGGAAGGTCTCCGCGTTGAACTCCGGATCGAGTTTGCGAAACTCCCGCAAACCTGGATCATCCGGGGTGGCTTGCTCGTCGCCATCCGCGGGCTTGGCGGCTATGCGGTCCGCCTTGTCGGGCTCGCGTGGCGTAAGCAGCATGTCCAGCGTCGACAGGAACGCCCACCACATCGAGAGCAGGACAATGGCGGGAATGTTGTTTGCGATGTCGGCGGTTTCATTCACGGCGATCCTCCATCAGCGTATGCGGGGCAGAAGGTTGAACTGGTGGTATGGAGGCGGCGAGGACAGCGTCCATTCCAGGGTCGTCGCGCCCTCGCCCCAGGGATTGGCTTTCGCCCTGCGCTTGCGTGCAAAAGCTTCCGCTACGGCGACGAAGAAGACGACCAGGCCCGCGGCCGAGATGTAGGAGCCGATCGAGGAGACGAAGTTCCAACCGGCGAACGCGTCCGGATAGTCGGCATAGCGACGCGGCATGCCGGCCAAGCCGAGAAAATGCTGCGGGAAAAAGACGAGATTGACGCCGACGAAGGTAAGCCAGAAGTGCAGCCGGCCCAGCGTCTCGCTCATCATGTATCCCGACATCTTCGGGAACCAGTAATAGAAGCCGGCGAAAATCGCGAAGGCAGCGCCAAGGGACAGGACGTAGTGGAAATGCGCCACCACGTAGTAGGTGTCGTGCAGCGCGCGATCGACGCCGGGATTGGCGAGCACGACCCCGGTCACGCCGCCTATCGTAAAGAGCATCACAAAGCCCAGCGCCCAGAGCATCGGCGTCCTGAAGGTGATCGAACCGCCCCACATTGTGGCGATCCAGGAAAACACCTTCACCCCGGTCGGCACAGCGATGACCATCGACGCGAAGGCGAAGTATCGCTGCGAATCCAGCGATATGCCCGACGTGTACATGTGGTGCGCCCACACGACGAAGCCGATAGCGCCGATCGCCACCATCGCGTAGACCATGCCCAGATAGCCGAAAATAGGTTTTCGGGAGAAAGTCGACACGACATGGCTGACGATGCCGAATGCGGGCAGGATCATGATGTAGACTTCCGGATGCCCGAAGAACCAGAACAGGTGCTGGTAGAGGATCGGGTCGCCACCGCCCTGTGGCGCGAAGAAGGCCGTGCCGAAGTTGCGGTCGGTGAGCAGCATGGTGATGGCGCCCGCAAGCACGGGCAGCGCAAGGAGCAGCATGAATGCCGTGACCAGCATCGACCAGGCGAATAGCGGCATCTTGTGCAGCGTCATGCCGGGCGCGCGCATGTTGAAGATGGTGGTGATGAAGTTGATCGCGCCGAGGATCGAAGAAGCGCCGGACAGGTGGATCGACAGGATGACGAGATCTACCGCCGGACCCGGCTGGCCGTCCGTCGCGTAGGGGGGATAGAGCGTCCATCCGCCGCCGTGACCGGTGGAGCCGGGCGGGCCGGGAACGAACATCGACAGGATGAACAGGGCGAGCGACGTTGCCAGCAGCCAGAACGAGACGTTGTTCATGCGCGGAAACGCCATGTCAGGCGCGCCGATGACGATCGGCACGAACCAGTTGCCGAAGCCTCCGATCAGCGCCGGCATGATGACGAAGAAGATCATCACCAGGCCGTGCGAGCTGACGACGACGTTGAAGAGGCTGGGATCGGCGAATATCTGCAGCCCCGGCTCCTGCAATTCGGCACGCAGGAGAACCGACAGGCCGGTGCCGAGGATAGCCGAAAGCATGGACAGGACGAGATAGAGCGTACCTATGTCCTTGTGATTGGTGGAGAACAGCCAGCGCGCCACGAAGCCCGGTTTGTGATCGATCTCGCTGCTGGCCGTGTCTGACATCTCGTCCTGCCTTTCTATTGCGGCAGGCCCGGTGGTTTCGGAACGGGACGGCGTCAGATGCCGTCGTCGCGATGGCGCCAGGCCTTGCCTGTGTCTTGTGGATCAGTCCCTAACGATCACGTCTCCATGGGAATGCCGTGGGGTTGAGGATAAACGGTCTGTGTCCTGCTCCAGGCATATCGGACGCCTATGACGAGTGGCTTGCGGGCACACGCGATGACCTGGCGCCATTCGTGCATAGAGCAGGGCGATGATGTCGTTTCCGCTGTTGTCGAAGCCAGCCTGCGCGTGCTGAAACAGGAAGGCAAACGGAATTAAATGCTGTATGACTACAAAAAAATTGCATTTAAGGAGTGCGCTTCATGGATATCGATCGGGCCAGAACGTTTCTGGAGATCGTCCATACCGGCAGCTTCCTGAAGGCCTCGGATCGCCTTCACGTCACCCAGACAACGGTGAGCGCGCGTATCCGTACCCTTGAGGAAGGGCTCGGGCGCCAGCTGTTCGTCCGCACCCGTAACGGTGCGACGCTGACGCCGGCCGGCCGCGAGTTCGAGCGCTTCGCGCAATCCTTCGTTCAGATATGGGAACGTGCGCGACAGCAGCTCACCATCCCGCCAGGGCGGACCAGCGTGGTGGCGCTGGGAGGCGAGCTCAGCTTGTGGAATCCGCTCCTGCTCGATTGGCTCGTCTGGATGAAGAGGGAGCAGCCGAAGATCGCGATCCATGCGCATGTCGGCGTGCCCGATCAGTTGCTGGAGCAGTTGAGGACGGGCGTACTCGATCTCGCGGTGCTCTATGCACCCAAGCTTCTGCCCGGCTTCAAGGTCGAGCTCGTCGAAGAAGAACAGCTCGTGCTGGTCAGGACGCCGGCCAGGGACGACGAACCTCTCGATTATGTTCATGTCGATTGGGGGCCTCAATTCGCCGCCGAAGCCGGCTTCGGACAGGCTGCCTTCGGGGAGCCCGGACTTCTTGTCGGGCTCGGCCCCCTCGGCCTCAACTACATTCTGCGCGCCGGCGGAATGGGATATTTCCGAAGAGGGGTGGCGGCTCCCCATATCCAGGCGGGAGAGCTGGAACTCGTCGCGGGGGCGCCGGAATTCACCTACCCTGCCTATGCCGTCTATCCGGAATCAGCGGAAGGACGGAGCGACGTTCAGGACGCGCTGAGAGGGCTCAAGGAGGTGGTGGTTCGGCAGTGACGCGGCGGGCGCTGGGCAATGGCTGCCGGTCCAAGGCCACGGCGATCATCTGCTCGGCGAGCGGTCGAGCCGAGCCGCTTTTGGTTCGCGTTTAAGCGCTTGCCCGGATACGATACCCGTAACTACGATGGCTCCTGGAATACGGCAACGCCGTCGGCGTGCCAGTCGTCAACGAGAGCGGTACCGTCTGGCTCGGCAGATAGTTGTTGGGAATCGCTCGAGCGCAAACGGATAGGACAAGATGGGCGAGCGTGATCCCAGGACTGTTGCAGCCGCTAACGGCGTTGCCATCGATGAGAGCTATGGGGCGGTGACGCCGCCGCTCTACCTCAGCAGCACCTTTGCCTTTTCCGGTTTCGAGAGACACCGCGGCTACGAATACGGTCGCACCGCCAATCCGGGGCGCGACCTTCTTGCCGACACGGTGGCGCAGCTCGAAGGTGGCGCTGGCGCCGTCGTCACGTCGTCGGGGATGGCAGCCGTCGATCTCGTTCTGTCGCTTGCCGGCCGCGACGACCTGATCGTTGCGCCGCACGATTGCTATGGCGGCACCTACAGGCTTCTTGGTGCTCGCCGTGACAAAGGCCAGTTCGGCGTCGTCTACATCGACCAATCCGACGTTGCCGCGCTCGACGCCGTGCTTGCGCGCAGGCCAGTTCTGGTGCTGGTCGAGACCCCGTCCAACCCGCTGATGCGCGTGGTCGACATCCGTGCCATCGCACGGCGAGCGAAGGAAGCGGGCGCAAAGGTTGCCGTCGACAACACCTTCCTGTCGCCGGCGCTACAGCGGCCGATCCAACTTGGGGCGGACTTCGTCGTCCACTCCACCACCAAATACCTCAACGGCCATTCCGATGTCGTTGGCGGCGCGGTGGTCTGCGCCGCCGAGGCTGATCTGGCACAGTTGCGGGCATGGGCCAACATTACCGGAGTGACCGGCTCCCCGTTCGACGCGTATCTGACCCTGCGTGGGATACGGACGCTGTTCCCGCGCATCGAGCGCCAGCAGGCGAACGCCGCTGTGGTCGCTTCTTTCCTGGAGAAGCACGAGGCTGTAAGCGTCGTCCATTATCCGGGACTTGCATCTCACTCGGGTCACGTCTTGGCGCGTTCCCAACAGGACGGTTTCGGCGCCATGCTGAGCTTCGAGCTCGCCGGCGGCGTCGACGCGGTACGCCGCTTTGTGGAGGCGGTGAAGATATTCACGCTGGCCGAGTCGCTCGGCGGCGTGGAAAGCCTTGTCGCCCACCCGGCAACGATGACCCATGCCGGCATGGGAGCGGAGGCTCGCCGGGCCGCCGGCATCGGCGACGGGCTGCTGCGCCTCTCGGTGGGTCTCGAGGCCGAGGTCGATCTCGTTGCCGATCTGGAACGCGGGCTTGCCGCGGCTGTCACCGCCGGGCGGGCAAAGCCGTAAATGGGACGCGATCTGGAGCAGGTCATCGACGGCTTGGCACAAGCTGTTCTCGCCGCCTCGGGCGACGCCATTCTTGCAACCGACCGACAGGGTGTGATCCGCTTCTGGAACCCTGGCGCAGTTCGCATCTTCGGCTTCTCCCGGAAGGAAGCTCTCGGAGCGTCGCTGGACATCATTATTCCCGAACGGCTCAGGCAGCGGCACTGGAGCGGATGGGAACACGTCATGGCAACCGGCGAAACACGCTATGGCGAAGGCGACCTGCTGGCGGTACCAGCAGTGACCAAGGACGGCCGCCAGATTTCAGTCGAGTTCACGATCATCCTGCTTCGTGATGGCACCCATGAGATCCACGGTATGGCTGCTATCTTGCGGGATGTGACGACCCGCTTCGAAGAAATACGCCGTCTTAAACGACAAGCGGCCGGACATTCCGCCTAAGTTCAGGCCAATGATGGCCGCGCGGGTGCGAAAACAACAAATCTCCTACAACGGACCGATTCCGAAACCGAGTTCGCTGCTGTAAGGTCCCCGTCTCAGCTTTTGAGGCACGCCATGGAACCGACCTCGCTTCTCATATTCGCGGCCGCGCTCTTCGTCGCGGCCGGCTCGCCAGGACCGTCGATTGCCGCGCTTGTCGCCCGTGTCATCGCCAAGGGGCATCGCGACGTGCTGCCGTTCCTGGCTGCGATGTGGATCGGGGAAGCGATCTGGCTGTCCCTGGCGGTCTTCGGTCTCGCTTTCGTGGCGCAGACCTTCCACCTCGCTTTCACGGTCCTGAAATGGGCTGGCGTCGTCTATCTCGCTTATCTCGCCTGGAAGATGTGGACTGCGCCGGTGGTCGTGTCGGAAGGCGACATGCCGAGCGACGACTCAGCCGTCAAGATGTTCCTGGCGGGCATGGCCGTGACCCTCGGCAATCCCAAGATCATGATGTTCTACATGGCGCTCCTGCCCACCATCATCGATCTGGCCTCGGTCACCCTGCTCGGCTGGATGGAGCTGACGCTCACGTTGGCAATCGTTCTGATCGCGATCGATCTCGCCTGGGTCTTCGCCGCGGCGCAGGCGCGCCGGTTGTTGAAGAGCGCGCGCGCCATGCGCATCGCCAACCGCGTCAGCGCCACCACCATGGCTGGAGCGGCGGCGGCGATCGCGGCGCGCTGACGTCCCATGCAGAAAGCCCGATCGATGATATTAAGGCCGGCGACCACGACCGATCTCGATGCGGTCACCGACATATATGCCCATGCGGTGCGCCATGGCACGGCGAGCTACGAGCTCGAAGCTCCGTCCCGGGCCGAAATAGGTGAGCGTTTCGCCGCTCTTCAGGACGGCTCTTACCCCTATATCGTCGCGGAGGAAGCCAGGTGCGTGGTCGGCTTCGCCTATGCCGGTCCGTTCCGGGCGCGGCCTGCCTATCGCTTCATCGTCGAGGATTCCATCTACATCGCTCCTCACCATCAGGGGCGCGGCGTAGGACGACTGTTGCTACAGGGGCTCATAAACGCCTGCGAGGCGCTGGGCTTCCGGCAGATCGTCGCGGTGATCGGCGACGGCTCGCCGCAAAGCACCTCCGTACGCCTTCATGAAGCGATGGGCTTTCGCCTTTGTGGCACGATGGAAGGAACGGGCTACAAGCATGGGCGCTGGCTCGACACGGTGATCATGCAGCTCGCGCTCAATGGCGGCTCGTCCCTGGCGCCCGATCCGGATTCCTTGCCGGAGAGGAATTTCCGAAAGGAGTCATAGTGCGTCCTTCGAGGCCCGCTTCGCGGGCACCTCAGGATGAGGAAGGTCGGCGCTATGATCCTCATCCTGAGGTGCCCGCGAAGCGGGCCTCGAAGGACGCACGAACGGCTAAACCACCTTCAGCTTCCTGTCGAAGAAACCGAGCACGCGGGCGAGTTCGTGGCCACGCTTCAGGATCAGCCCCGTGGCGGCGATCACCGAATAGGCGCCCTGCTTGCGGGCGAGCCGGGGATCCTTGACGATCTGAAAGAGCGGGGTCTCGCTGGCGCGCCGGAAAACCGAGAAAACGGCGCGGTCGGAAAGATGGTCGATCGCATAGTCCCGCCACTCATTGGCCGCTACCATTTGGCCATAAAGGCGAAGAATCTGGTCCAGCTCCCGCCGATTGAATGTGACAGGCATATCAGATCGTTCTCGGCGTGCCTGGAAGGGGATCAATATTGCGGATTCGTCCCTACCCTCCGTTCCGGCACCGCGATCCGTCATATTTCGACCTTTTCCTCAAGTTTTGATCGAGTTCTTCGGCAGTTTGCCCTTTCATTCCGCAAAAGCAAGCCTTCGCTCAAATTTTCAGCTTTCACAAAAACTGCAAACCAATTGAAACTTTACGTTCACGTCAGGTCACAAACTAGGCGGTCACGTTAGAATTGGTGATCCTGTGACACAATGTCGCCACAAATTATCCAATCTGTCGCCCCAATCTCTGGCGACCATTCACCCGTTGCCTGAGACGGTTCGGTCCGGCACCGGCTCGTAAACCCCAAGCCCCCCGCCCACGGGCCCGCGTCGGATCGAACCAACCTCGGTTTAGCAAGGAACCGGGTGCGACGATCCCAAATCGACTGAACCGGTGTCAGTTACGGCTGGCGCCGGTTTTTTATTGCCTATGAGCCGGCTCGACCAACAGTATTTCGTATCGCGCCGCTTTCCCCGGCGAAAGCTCGAAACCGAATCACAGGCTGTCGGCACGCGGTATGGTCGCCGCGCCGAGAATCGGGCCCGGTGCGCCGTCCTTGCCGACGGCCTGGAGCAGCACCGCGCAACCACCCGTGCCCTTCTTGGCGATTTCGCTGACCGGCATTTCGAATCGGGCCACCGCGCCGTGCCATATGCCGGCGGTTTGGATGCCGGTCACGGGATTCCAGTAGTAAAGCGTGCGGCCCTGGTTTTCGCCGTCGCGGATGGCGATCGGCGTCGCCAGGTCGTAATAAACCAGCAACACATGCGCCTTCTGGTTGGTCCCGCTGCTTTCGCCGACCTCGATCACCATGCTGTCGCCGGCATGTTTGACGGAAACGGCGACGGGCAGGCCGCCAGTCTCGGCAAGCGCGGTCTCGATAGCCTGCCGGTTGGAGCCGTTGACATGGGTACGGCCGTTGATAACGGCCTGCGGGGTGTAGACAGAGCGGCTGCCGAAGGCGCGCATATAGTCCTTCTGCCGCGCCGTGTTGTCGGGATTGGCGAGCGTGTCGCGCCAGCCGAGATAGTCCCAATAATCGACATGATAGGCCAGCGCCACGACGTCGCCCTTGTCCGCCATCTCGCCGAACACGGCATCGGCGGGCGGACAGGAACTGCAGCCTTGGCTGGTAAAGAGTTCAATCACCCCTTTCGGCTGTTTGGACTCGCCCGCGCCGGCTTGCCCAGCAAGAGCTGCCGTGGCCAGCGCCGTTGCCGCCAGCCGGACAAGTTGCCGAAAACCCATTGGCCGTTCCGTCACATTGCGCCAGCTTTGCCGGCTGTTTTGTTTGGCGGACAAACTGGCAGAAGCGTATTTCAACGGGAAGTCACGTTCGCTTGAAATCAGAGCCCGGCCGCCGCCGGCCAGGACACAAGCATGTCTCCCGAAAGTGTGCAGCGGTTTCGGGAAAGACATGCGCAAATCGAGAACCTAAAGCGTATCGCTGGCAATCGGATTCGGGTGACACGCTTTAGGAATCACCGGGCGCGGAGGCCCGGTGACGCTGTTGCGGAGGCGAGGGATCAGGCCGCGAGATCACGCAGCACGTATTGCAGGATGCCGCCGTTCTTGAAGTAGTCCAGCTCGTCGAGCGTATCGATGCGGCAGACGATCGGCACGTTCTTCACCGTACCGTCGGAGAAGGTGACCGTGGCGTGCATCTTCTGGCGTGGCTTGATCGTCTCCAGGCCGTCGATGGTGACTGTCTCGTCGCCCTTCAATTCGAGCGAGGCCCAGGAAGTGCCCTCCTCGAACACGAAGGGGATCACGCCCATGCCGACCAGGTTCGAGCGATGGATACGCTCGAAGGACTGGGCGATGACGGCACGCACGCCGAGCAGGTTGGTGCCCTTGGCCGCCCAATCGCGGGACGAGCCGTTGCCGTATTCGACGCCGGCGAAGATCACGAGCGGCACGCCCTCCTTGCGGTATTCCATGGCGGCGTCGTAGATCGGCATCTCTTCCTTGGACGGATAATGGATGGTGTAGCCACCCTCGCGTCCGTTCTCCCCCAGCATGTGGTTCCTGATGCGGATGTTGGCGAAGGTGCCGCGCATCATGACCTCGTGGTTGCCGCGCCGCGTGCCGTACTGATTGAAGTCGGCGACGCCCACGCCATTGTCGATCAGGTACTTTCCGGCCGGCGAAGCCGCCTTGATCGAACCGGCGGGCGAGATGTGGTCGGTGGTGATCTTGTCGCCGAACAGCCCGAGAATACGCGCGCCCTTGATATCGCCGATCTGACCGGGCTTGGCACCCATGCCGGCGAAATAGGGCGGATTCTGCACATAGGTCGACTTGTCGTCCCAGGCATAGGTCTGGCCGCTCGGCGCCTTGACCTGCTGCCAGTTCTCGTCGCCCTTGAAGACGTCGGCGTATTTGCGGGCAAAGAGCTCGCGGGTGACGTTCTTCGCGATGAACTCCTCGATCTCCTGGCTGGAGGGCCAGATATCCTTGAGGAACACCGGATTGCCGTCGCGGTCCTCGCCGATCGGCTCGGTGGTGAGGTCCTTGGTGACGGTGCCGGCGAGCGCGTAGGCCACGACCAGCGGCGGCGAGGCGAGATAGTTCGCCTGCACGTCGGGCGACACACGGCCTTCGAAATTGCGGTTGCCGGACAGCACGGCCGCGCCGATCAGGCCCTTGTCGTTGATGGTCTTGGAGATCGGCCCCGGCAACGGGCCGGAATTGCCGATGCAGGTGGTGCAGCCGAAACCGACCAGGTTGAAGCCGATTTGGTCGAGCTCCTTCTGCAGGCCGGACTTCTCCAGATATTCCGCCACGACCTGGCTGCCGGGGGCGAGCGAGGTCTTTACCCAAGGCTTCTGCTTGAGGCCGATGCGGTTGGCATTGCGGGCAAGCAGCCCTGCGCCGATCAGCACGCTCGGATTGGAGGTGTTGGTGCAGGACGTGATGGCCGCGATGACCACATCCCCATGGCCGAGATCGAAATCAGTGCCCTCGACGGCGTAGCGCTTGGCGACATCGGCCGTC
Source organism: Mesorhizobium sp. 1B3 (assembly GCF_050958605.1). NCBI lineage: Bacteria > Pseudomonadati > Pseudomonadota > Alphaproteobacteria > Hyphomicrobiales > Phyllobacteriaceae > Mesorhizobium > Mesorhizobium sp. 1B3. The sequence goes on from NZ_JBJHDO010000013.1 coordinate 129,549, forward strand.
TTCTTGTATTCGGTCTCGAGCGCCTTGGCGAAGCCCGAGGCGACACCTTCGAGCGCGATGCGGCCCTCGGGACGCTTCGGGCCGGCCATGGACGGCACGACGTCGGCGAGGTCGAGCTCGAGCAGGTCGGTGAAGACCGGGTCCGGCGAGCTGTTGTCGCGCCACATCCCCTGCGCCTTCGAATAAGCTTCGACCAGTTCGATGCGGTTCTCGGCGCGGCCGGACATGGTGAGATAGCGGATCGTCTCGGCGTCGACCGGGAAGAAGCCGCATGTCGCGCCATATTCCGGCGCCATGTTGCCGATCGTGGCGCGGTCGGCGAGCGTCATGTTGGAGAGACCGGGGCCGAAGAACTCGACGAACTTGCCCACCACGCCCTTCTTGCGCAGCATCTGCGTGACGGTCAGCACGAGGTCGGTGGCGGTCACGCCCTCCTTGAGCTTGCCGGTGAGGCGGAAGCCGATGACCTCCGGAAGGAGCATGGATACGGGCTGGCCGAGCATGGCCGCCTCGGCCTCGATGCCGCCGACGCCCCAGCCGAGAACGCCGAGACCGTTGATCATGGTGGTGTGCGAATCGGTGCCGACACAAGTATCGGGGTAGGCGACGATGTCGCCGTCCTCGCCGGTGTTGGTCCACACGACCTGGCCGAGATATTCGAGGTTCACCTGGTGGCAGATGCCGGTGCCGGGCGGCACCACGCGGAAATTGCGGAACGCCTGCTGGCCCCATTTCAGGAAGCGGTAGCGCTCGCCGTTGCGCTCGTATTCCAACTCGACATTACGGGCGAAGGCCATCGGCGTGCCGAACTCGTCGACGATGACGGAGTGGTCGATGACCAGGTCGACGGGAACGAGCGGGTTGATCTTCTCGGGGTCGCCGCCGAGCGCCTTGATGCCGTCGCGCATGGCGGCAAGGTCGACCACGGCGGGAACGCCGGTGAAGTCCTGCATCAGCACGCGTGCCGGGCGGTAGGCGATCTCGACGCCGGCCTTGCCGCGGTCGGTCAGCCAGCCGGCGACCGCCTGGATGCTTTCCTTGGTGACGGAGCGGCCGTCTTCGTTGCGCAGCAGGTTCTCAAGCAGCACCTTCATCGAGTATGGAAGCTGGGCAATGCCGGTCAGGCCGTTCTTTTCGGCCTCGACGAGGTCGTAATAGACATATTCCGCGTCGCCGACTTTCAGCGTCTTGCGGGAATTGAAACTGTCGAGAGATTTGGACACGTGCGATCCCATTGGTCTGTTCTGCCTGGGAACGGACGCCTCGGCATGCTGGAATCACGCGCAAAGGTGCGGGTACGGCCATTTCCGCTGTCCGCCCCCTCGCACCCGGCCGTTCAAGGCGGCGCGCGCGCTGGTTCGGCGCAAATATGTTTCCCATGCCGACCGCTGGCATGGTCCAGACGCATATAGAGAAATTCCTGGAATAGTTCTAGACCGAGAATCGGCAATTTCGCCGCGGTGCACATGGCCCGCCAAGAGGCTCCGGCTACGGGATGAAGATGCGGCTGATTGCCGAGAAACTGGCAGGCGAACGCGGCGGGGAAACGGTGTTTTCCGATCTCGGCTTCGCCCTTGGCAAGGGCGAGAGCCTCGTCGTCACGGGACCGAACGGCGCCGGCAAATCGACGCTGCTGCGGGTAATCGCGGGGTTGCTGCCTTCTTCGGCCGGCCGCGTCGCGCTCGAGGACGGCGGCGAGGAATGGCGGACGCTTGGCGGCGCGCTTCACTATCTCGGCCACCAGAACGCGATGAAGGCGGCTCTCACCGTCACGGAGAACCTGCGCTTCTGGCAGGACTACAATGGCGCGGCGCGCCTGGCGGTGGACGAGGCGCTGGAAGCGGTCGGGCTGGAGGCGATCGGACATTTGCCGTTCGGATACCTGTCGACCGGCCAGAGGCGGCGCGCCTCGATCGCCCGGCTCCTGGTCAGCCACCGCCCGGTATGGCTGCTCGACGAGCCCACGGCGGGGCTCGACAAGGCGTCGGAGGAGCGATTCGCCGGGCTCATGCGCTCCCATCTCGAGGGTGGCGGCATCATCGTCGCGGCGACGCATCTGCCGTTGGGGCTGGAAGGAAAGACACTAGCGATGAAGGGGCGGGTGGGATGACAGGTCTTGTGGTGTCGCGCTCGACGTTGCCCCCCTCTGTCCTGCCGGACATCTCCCCCACAAGAGGGGAGATTGGCCGCCCGCTTGGTTTTCGCCAATCGGCAACATTGCAGAACAAACGCCGTAGCCAGCCACAGCCAATCTCCCCCCTTGTGGGCTACGACATTCACACATCTCACGTATCGTCGGCGGTCTCTGGAACACCCCTCATCCGACCTCCGGCGCTTGTGCCGCGGCCTGGCCGCGTCACAAGCTTGTCGGCCACCTTCTCCCACAAGGGGAGAAGGCAAGACGGCCGCAGCGCTCATGCCAATCGCCAGCGTTTGCGATTGGCAGGAGCGCTTCTGCAAAACTCCCCCTTCTCCCCTTGTGGGAGAAGGGGGCCGCGCCAAGCGCGGTCGGATGAGGGGCGCTCCAGAAAGCTCCGCCGGATGTGTGAATCTCGTAGCCTTGGGGCGGAGATGTCCGGCAGGACAGAGGGGGGCAACGTAGAGCGCGACCTAGGCTGCGGAGCGCCCCCTCCATGCTAGCCCTCTTCCTGCGCGAGACAAGGCTAGGCATACGCGCCGGAGGCGGCGGGCTGACCGGCGTCCTGTTCTTCCTGGCGGTCGTGACCGCGGTGCCCTTTGCCGTCGGGCCGGACCTCAACCTGCTCGCCCGCATCGGGCCGGCGATCCTGTGGATCGGCGCGCTGCTCTCCAGCCTGCTCGGTCTAGACCGGCTGTTCCAGGCCGACCGCGAGGACGGCTCGCTGGATGCGCTGCTGATCGCGCGCGACAGGCACATGCCGGCGCTGACCGTCTTCGTGAAATGCCTGGCACATTGGACGGTGAGCGTCCTGCCGCTGGTCGTTGCGGCGCCGCTCTTCGGCCTGTTCATGAACATGTCGGCTGTCGGCATCGGAGCGACGGCGCTCACGCTGCTCGTCGGCACGCCGGCCATCGCCTTCATCGGGGCGGCCGGCGCGGCCGTTGCCGTCGCGCTGCCGCGCGGCGGCGTTCTGGTCTCCGTGCTGGTGCTGCCGCTGGTCGTCCCGGTGCTGATCTTCGGCGTCTCGGCGGCTTACGCGGCAGTGGCCGAGCCAAACCCTTTCCTGCCGCCTTTCCTCATTCTTGCCGCGCTCACATTGTTCCTTGCCGTGATCGGCCCCATCGCGGCGGCGGCGGCATTGCGCTATTCGGCGGATTGATCCACCCTTTGCCGCCGGACATGCGGCAAAGTCGGCGAATTGCGGACATGAGGTCGCGAGGTTATTTAACGGCGATGAACGAGACGAGCACCCAGTCCCTCCGCTGGACCGATCTGGCCAACCCGACGCGTTTCGTCGCGCTGGCCGACCGGCTGATCCCCTGGCTCGCGGGCCTGGCGACGCTGGTTCTCGCCGCCGGCCTCTATATGAGCTTCGCCGCGCCCGAGGATTACCAGCAAGGTATCACCGTGCGCATTATGTATATTCACGTGCCTTTCGCCTGGCTGTCGATGATGTGCTACACGGTCATGGCCATCTCGGCGCTCGGCACGTTGGTCTGGCGCCATCCGCTCGCCGATGTCGCGCTGAAGGCGGCCGCGCCCATCGGCGCCGTCTTCACGGCGCTGGCGCTGATCACCGGCTCGGTCTGGGGCAAACCGATGTGGGGCACCTGGTGGGTGTGGGATGGCCGGCTGACGTCGGTCTTCGTGCTCTTCATTCTCTATCTCGGCATCATCGCGCTCACCCGCGCGCTCGACGACCCTTCGCGCTCGGCGCGGGCGGCCGCCGTCATCGCGCTGGTCGGCTTCATCAATATCCCGATCATAAAGTTCTCGGTCGACTGGTGGGCGACGCTGCACCAACCGGCCTCGGTGTTCCGCCTGGATGGCCCGACCATCCATCCGAGCCTGCTCTGGCCGCTGATGGTCATGGCGCTCGGCTTCACCATCCTGTTCTTCGCCCTGCATCTGATGGCGATGCGCACCGAAATCTGGCGCCGCCGCGTGACGGCCATGCGGCGGGTGGCGGCGCGGCGCGCCGAAACCACGGAGGCGCCGGCATGAGCGCCCACGCCCTCTACGTCGCGGTCGCCTACGGGGTCACCGTGCTGGTGCTTGCCGGGTTGATCGGCTGGCTGCTCGTGGACCAGAGGAGCCGGCGCCGCGAACTCCTCGAACTCGAGGCGCGTGGCGTGCGCCGTCGTTCCGATCGCGACGGCGGGGCAAAGGCATGAGCAGCGAAGCCGAAAATGCGAGGAAGCCGCGCAAGATCTTCGTGCTCCTGCCGCTGGCGGTGTTCGTGGCCTTAGCCGGCGTGTTCCTGATGCAGCTCTATTCCGGCCGTGACATCTCGGTCATCCCTTCCGCGCTGATCGGGTCGCCGGCTCCCGCGACCGACTTGCCCCCGCTCGAGGGCGTTGGTCTGCCCGGCCTCGCTTCCAAGGATTTCATCGGCAAGGTCACGCTGGTCAACGTCTTCGCTTCGTGGTGCGGCCCTTGCCGCGAGGAGCATCCGGTGCTGATGGCGCTCGCCCAGGACAAGCGTTTCGGCATCTCGGCCCTCAACTACAAGGACCGGCCGGAAGACGCCCGCCGCTTCCTCGCCGATCTCGGCAATCCTTTCGGCGCCCTCGGCGTCGACGAAAAGGGTCGCACGGCGATCGACTGGGGCGTCTATGGCGTGCCGGAGACCTTCCTGGTCGGCAAGGACGGCACCATCCTCTACAAGCATGTCGGCCCGCTGACGCCCGGAGCCGTCAGGGACCGGCTGCTGCCGGAAATCGAGAAGGCGCTGTCGGCTCCGGCTTCCTGATTTTTTGCAGGTTCGCTCTGCCGCGGACGGTGGCTATTCCTGGGGATCTTCCGGAGATGTATCCTCGGGCGTTTCGGTAGGCATCTCCTCGGTATCGGGCATGTCTTGCGGCGAGGCCTCGGGCATATCCCCGGGCGATGCCGCAGGCATGTCCTCGGGAGACATTGACGGCATGCCGGCCCGCTGTCGGTGGTGAGGCCCGCCGGAGTCATGATGACGCCGATGCGGCCCGAAAGCGCGATCGGCCTTCATCAGCCTGTCGAGCTGTTCGGGAGTGAGCTGGGCTCGAAGTGCATCGAGGGCCGTCTTGAGGGCTCTCGCCTTGTCCGCCCGTGCGATCGCCCGGTCGGCGAGACGGTCGGCGAACAGGGCAGGCCCGGCATCGGCTGGCGCTGGTCCGGCCTCATCCTGCGAGGGCGGCGGCGGTGCGTCGGACGGACGTGGGCCACCCTCGTCGCGATCCCGAGCTGGCCGCTCGAAGAAATCGATCAGGGCCGAGGTATAGGCGCGCCAAACGTCGAGCTGCGCCGATGTGATTCCGACATAGGTCTCCGTCTGTGCCAATCTTGCCGCGATCCTGAGCCCGACAGGGCCCCGGCGATGCGCTTCGCCATGGTGGCCCATGCGTCCCATCCTGGGCATCTCGCCCCGGCAACATCCTCGTGGGCCGGCGCGATCTCCGCCACGATCCGACATCCGCTTCGGACCCTGTTCGCGGTCGGCCTCCGCTTGGGCGAGGCGCACCAGCGGCGGCTGACTATCGCCAAGGCCAGCCGGGGGGCGGACCGGCGACCATTCCGCCAGCGCGCGGATGGGAGTCTCCGAAAAGGCCGGGGCGGTCATCGAAGCCAGCCCGCCAACCGACAGCAGGCCTATCACCACAAAGCAGGGTTTCATGCAATGTTCCTTCCATGTCCTGGCTTGATCAGAAGGAAACTAGGGAGGACTACCCGATGCTCAAGCCGGACACGGCTGTCACTTTCCAGTCGGTACGCCGATGATCCAATCCAGTCATTCGGTTTTGCGATGAAACAATTGTTGCAAGACTGCGGGCAAGTGGCTAGCTTGGCTCGATGCAGAGGGGGCCGCTGACAGACACGATCGTGGATGGTTTCGACGACATGTCGAAACAGCTGCAGGCGGCCGCCCGTTACATTCTAGACAATCCGCGGGAGGTCGCGCTGCTGTCGATGCGCGAGCAGGCAAGGCGGGGCGAGGTCCAGCCGGCCACCATGACAAGGCTTGCCAAGCATCTCGGCTTTGCCGGCTACGAAGACGTGCGTCAGCTCTATGCGGACTACCTTCGCGGCGAGGATTCAGGCTTTGCTCCGCGCGTCGATGCTCAGGCGCAAAACCAGAGGCTGAAGGGCGACCAGGCTCTGGCCGCCGAGATCCTGCGCGGGGCCGGCATCCACGTCGTCGCGCTCGCCGACTCGGCAGGCCTCGAAAGCCTGGTGGAGGCGGCGCGGCATATCGAGCGGGCCCGACGAGTCTATTGCCTCGGCTTGCGCTCGAGCTATCCGGTGGCGTGGCATCTTCATTACATGCTGGCGTTGGCCGGCGGTAACGCCACCATGCTCGAAAGCGCCGGCGGCATCGGGCCGGATGTTCTGAGCAGCGCTGCTTCGCAGGACGTTCTCGTCGCGGTCAGCGTGATGCCCTATACGCGCCAGACCGTCGAGATCGTCGACTATGCTCAATCCCTTGGCGTCCGGATCGTCGCCATCACGGACAGCCCGGTCGCGCCGCTGGCGCAGCTTGCCGCCGCCGCCGTCGTCGTTCCGACGGAGAGTCCGTCCTTCCTGCACACCATGGCACCGGCCTTCATGGTCGCCGAGATCCTCGGAGCGCTCGTCGCCGGGCACGGGGGTGATGCGGCGAGGGAGGCCATCGCCCGTGCCGATCGCCAGTCCGCGGCGCTCAACACGCATATCAAGAACAGGGCCAAACGCTCGTGACCAGACTCCTGCAGCGCGTTATCCGTTCGAATCCGCCCGTGGCCGTCGGTGGCCGCGGCATGGAGATCTTCGACGCATCGGGGAAAGCCTATATCGATGCGTCGGGAGGTGCCGCCGTTTCGTGCCTCGGCCACGGTCATCCGGCCGTGCTCTCGGCCCTGCATGCGCAACTCGACAAGCTCGCCTACGCCCATACCGCCTTCTTCACCAGCGAGGCGGCCGAGGAGCTTGCGGAGCTCCTGATCGAAGACGCGCCGGCGGGGCTCAGCCATGTCTATCTCGTCAGCGGCGGCTCCGAGGCCGTCGAGGCCGCGCTGAAAATGGCCCGGCAATATTTCGTGGAGAAGGGCGAACCCCAGCGCAGGCACATCATCGCCCGGCGGCAGAGCTACCACGGCAATACGCTCGGCGCGCTCGCGGCCGGCGGCAATGAATGGCGACGCGAACAGTTCCGGCCGCTGCTCATCGAGACGCATCATATCGACCCCTGTTACGCCTATCGGCTGCAACAGGCCGGCGAGAGCGACGAGGCCTATGCCGAACGCGCCGCCCGTCAACTCGAGGACAAGATCCTGGAACTCGGCCCCGATCAGATGCTTGCCTTCGTCGCCGAAACGGTTGTCGGCGCGACCGCCGGCGCGGTGCCGCCGGTGGCGGACTATTTCAAGCGCATTCGGGAAATCTGCGATCGCTACGGCGTCCTGCTCGTCCTGGACGAGGTGATGTGCGGCATGGGCCGGACCGGCACTTTGCATGCCTGCGAGCAGGAGGGTGTCGCTCCCGACCTGATGACCATCGCCAAGGGCCTTGGCGGCGGCTACCAGCCGATCGGCGCGGTTCTGTTGTCGGGTAAGATCTTCGAGGCTTTCGAGCAGGGATCCGGCTTTTTCCAGCACGGCCACACCTATATGGGCCACCCCATGGCCGCCGCCGCCGGCCTGGCGGTCCAGCAGACCATCCGTCGCGAGGGGCTTCTCGCCAATGTCGTGGCGATGGGCGAGGAGCTCGAGCACCGGTTGACGGAACGCCTCGGCAACCATCATCATGTCGGCGACATCCGCGGCCGCGGCCTGTTCCGCGGCATCGAACTGGTGGCCGACCGGACGACGAAGGCACCGTTCGATCCAGCCGTGAAACTCAACGGCATCATCAAGCGGGAGGCGATGGCTCGCGGCCTCATGGTCTATCCGATGGGCGGCACGATCGACGGCCGGCTCGGCGACCATGTGCTCTTGGCGCCGCCTTTCATAGCCGACCGCGAAGACATCGGCCGCATCGTCGAGCGACTCGGCGATGCCATCGACGCGGCGATTGCCGCCGTTGCACAATAACCACTGACCTAGGCGAATCACCAATGGGAGAAAATCGGATGCTTCAGGCCAAAACATTCCGGGCCGCCGCCCAAACCGCAGTGCTGTCGGCGGCGCTGCTGTTCTGCGGCAGCGCCTCGGCGCAGCAGAATTTCGTGACGATCGGCACGGGCGGCGTCACCGGCGTCTATTACGCCGCCGGTGGCGCCATCTGCCGTCTCCTCAACAAGGACCGCAAGACCCACGGCATCCGCTGCTCGGTCGAGTCGACCGGCGGCTCCGCCTTCAACGTCAACGCCATCAAGGAAGGCGAGCTCGATTTCGGCACCACGCAGTCGGACGTGCAGTACAACGCCTTCAAGGGCGAGGGCGCCTTCAAGGAGGGCGGGGCGCATTCCGATCTGCGCTCGGTCTTCTCGATCCACCCGGAGCCGTTCACGGTGCTCGCCCGCCCTGACGCAAACATCACGAAGTTCGAGGACTTCAAGGGCAAGCGTTTCAATGTCGGCAATCCAGGTTCGGGAACCCGCGATTCCATGGAGCGCTTGCTGAGCGCGATGGGCTGGACGCTCGGAGACTTCTCGCTGGCTTCGGAGCTGAAAGCCGACGAGCACGGCCCGGCGCTGTGCGACAACAAGATCGACGGCTTCTTCTACGGTGTCGGCCACCCCTCGGCCAATATCCAGGATCCGACGACCACCTGCGGCGCAAAGCTCGTCTCCTTGACGGGGCCGGCCGTCGACAAGCTGCTCGAGGAATCGCCCTATTACGCCAAGGCAACCATTCCGGGTGGCCTCTACAACAGCAATCCCGACGACACCGAAACCTACGGCGTGCTGGCCACGCTGGTCACCTCCGCCAAGGTTCCGGAGGAAACCGTCTACCAGCTCGTCAAATCGACCTTCGAGAATTTCGAGGACTTCAAGGCGCTCCATCCGGCCTTCGCCAACCTCGACCCGGCGAAGATGATCAAGGACGGGCTCTCGGCGCCGCTCCATCCCGGAGCCGAGAAGTACTACAAGGAGAAAGGCTGGCTCAAATAAGCTTGCCGTCTAAGGCAACATGGCGGGCACTGGGCAGCAGGCCTGAAGGTGCCCGCTTCGTCATGCGCGATGGAACGCCGTGCGTCCCTTTGGACGCGTCAGGGCGATCTATCTTGGTCGCATCCTGCGACGCCAGATGATGCACTGACTGCAAGATGCTCCGGGAGGACAAGATGAGCGAAGCCAAACCGCAAGCGGCCGAGGTCGATCTGGAGCAACTCGTGGCCGAAGCCGACACGGGCGGACGTCATGCCGTCGGTGTCGCCGGCCGGGTGCTGCTCTGGACCGCCGTCGCCTGGTCGCTGTTTCAGCTGTGGTATGCCTCGCCGCTGCCTTTCGTCCTCGGTTTCGGCATCCTCAACGATACGAAGGCGCGCGCGATCCATCTCGGCTTCGCGCTGTTCCTGACCTACATCGCCTATCCCGCCCTGCAATCTTCGTCGCGCGACAGGGTGCCTCTGCTCGACTGGGTTTTGGCCATCGTCGGCGCCTTCGCCGGTTCCTACCTCTTCCTGTTCCACGACGCGCTTTCTCAGCGGCCCGGCTTGCCGACGACGCTCGACCTCGTCACCGGTACGGTCGGCATCCTGCTGCTCCTCGAAGCCACGCGGCGTGCCCTCGGCCTGCCCATGGTCATCGTCGCCGTCGTCTTCATCGCCTACACGTTCGGCGGTCAATACATGCCCGACGTCATCCAACATCGCGGCGCGTCGCTGGTGAAGTTCCTCAACCATCAATGGCTGACGACCGAAGGGGTGTTCGGCATCGCGCTTGGCGTCTCGACCAGCTTCGTGTTCCTCTTCGTGCTTTTCGGCACGCTGCTCGAGAGGGCTGGAGCCGGCAACTGGATGATGCAGATCTCCATCGCGCTGCTCGGCCACCTGCGCGGCGGCCCGGCCAAGGTGGCCGTCATCTCGTCGGCGCTGAACGGCATCGTCTCCGGCTCGTCGGTTTCGAATGTCGTATCCGGCGGCATCTTCACCATACCCCTCATGAAGCGGACGGGCCTGTCCGGTGTGAAGGCCGGCGCCATCGAGGCGAGCGCCTCCATCAACGGCCAGATCATGCCGCCCGTCATGGGCGCGGCCGCCTTCCTGATGGTCGAATATGTCGGCATCCCCTATTCGCAGGTGGTGAAGCACGCGCTCTTGCCAGCGGTTTTTTCCTATCTGGCGCTGCTCTACATCGTGCATCTCGAGGCGGTGAAGATGGGGCTGAAGCCGATCCCCCAGCGTCCCACCCCGGCGAGGGAGCGCCTGCTGCGCATGGGCATCGGCATCTCGGGCAGCGTGCTGGCCGTCTGTGTGCTCTATTACGGCATCCTCCTGGTCCAGTTGCTGCTCGGCCCGGCCGCCCCGTTCACTCTCGCCCTGGCCGGGCTCGCCCTTTACGTGGCGTCGGTCTGGTTCGCCTCCCGTTACCCCGACCTCGAGCTCGACGATCCCAATGCTCCTATCCTCGAATTGCCGCGTGCATGGGACGTGACGCGCACCGGGCTGGATTTCCTGATCCCGATCGTCGTTCTGCTGTGGTGCCTGATGGTCGAGCAGATGTCGCCTGGCCTCTCGGCCTTCTGGGCGACGATCACGATCATCGGTATCGTGGCCACGCGCAAGCCGCTGATGGCGCTGTTCCGCAACGAGCAGCTTGCCGCGGCGATCCGCGCCGCCGGAGACGACCTCGTCGAGGGGCTGGCGCTGGGCGCGCGCAACATGATCGGCATTGCTGTGGCGACCGCCACGGCCGGTATCGTCGTCGGCACCATCACGCTCACCGGCCTCGGCCTCATGATGACCGAACTGGTCGAACTCATCTCGGGCGGCAACGTCGTCCTGATGCTTCTTCTGATCGCCGCGGTCAGCCTCGTGCTGGGCATGGGCATTCCCACCACCGCCAATTACATATTGGTCGCCACGCTGATGGCGCCTGTCGTCGTCGATCTCGGCGCGCAGGCCGGCCTCGCCATCCCGCTGATCGCGGTGCACCTCTTCGTCTTCTATTTCGGCATCATGGCCGACATCACGCCGCCGGTGGGACTGGCGGCCTTCGCCGCCGCCGCGATCTCCAGGGAAAGCCCGATCTCGACCGGTTTCCAGGGTGCGCTTTATTCACTGCGCACGGCGATCCTGCCCTTCGTCTTCATCTTCAATCCGGCAATGCTCCTGATCGGCGTCGAGAGCTGGACGCATACCGTCTGGGTGGGGGCGATCTCGCTCGCCGCCATCCTGCTCTTTTCGGCGGCGACGATGAATTATTTCGTCACCCGCAGCCGCCTCTGGGAATCGGCCATCCTGCTCGTCGTCAGCTTCACCCTTTTCCGCCCGGACTGGTGGATCAACCAGGTGTCGGAGCCCTATCACGAGCTTCCCGCAAGCCAGTTCCTGGCCGAGGTCGAGCAGGCGAGTCCCGGCAGCCACGTCGATTTCGTCGTCGAAGGCATCGACCTCAACGGCGACGATGTCCGCAAGACCGTCACCCTTCCGGTCGGAGAACCCGGCACATCCGCCGAGCGGTTGCGCGCCGTCGGGCTGACGCTGGCCGGAACAGGCGAAATGCTGACCATCACCAATGTCGCCTTCGGCTCCCAAGCCAAGCGCATTGGCCTCGAAGCGGGCTATGATGTCGCCGCGGTCCTGCGCAAGGCGGACCAGCCATCGACGGCCATCCCCATCGGCACTGCGCTCGCCCTCGCCGCCTGCATCGCCGCGCTCCAACTGGCGCGCAGGCGGACAATGCCGGGAAACGCGCCACGGTCGATCGGCGTCTGAGGCGCTCCTGCTGCGATAGCATCGCCACCGCTTCACAAGAACGTGATGGGGCCACTTCATAGCAGGCTCGGGTTGATCTAACCTTGGCGAATCGCGAATTCGTGGCGGGATCACCAGGGCCATCGACATGCAGCAAAGCGCCGTGCTGACCGTCTTCATGCCGCTGGTGATCGTCATCATCATGCTCGGCCTCGGCCTGTCGCTGACGGTCGCCGACTTCCGCAAGGTGCTGGCGCGGCCGAAGCCGGTCATCGTGGCGCTGGTCTGCCAGACGCTCGTCCTGCCGGTCGTCTGCTTCGGCATAGTCCAAGCAATGGCCCTGCCGCCGGCGCTCGCAGTCGGCATGATGCTGCTCGCCGCCAGTCCGGGCGGAACGTCCGCCAGCCTCTACAGTCACCTCGCCGGGGGCGACGTGGCGCTCAATATCATCGTCACCGCGATCAATTCGGTCCTGGTGGTGGTCACCCTGCCGATCATCGTCAATTTCTCGCTGGTCGCCTTTTACGGCGAAGGGATGGTGATCCCCTTGCAGTTCAGCCAGATCCTGCTGTTCCTCGGGCTTGTCGTCGTGCCGGCAATCATCGGCATGGTTGTCCGCCGCGGGTATCCCGAACTGGCCGACCGGATGGAACGGCCGGTCAAGATCCTGTCGCTCGTCTTCGTCGTGGTGCTGGTGCTCGTGGCGGTCGCGCGCGAATGGAACACGCTTCTGACCTGGGGCCCGGTTGTCGGGCTTGCGGTGCTCGCCTTCAACCTGGTCAGCATGGCCGTCGGCTACTGGGTGCCGCGCTTCTTCAACCTCGACGAAAGGCAGTCGATCGCCATCTGTATGGAGATCGGATTACACAACGCCGTGCTGGTGATCACGATCGCGCTGAGCAGGGATCTCCTGAACAATCCGGAGATGGCCATACCGCCGGCACTTTACGGGCTGGTCGCCTATATCACCGCCGCAATCCTCATCGCATGGATGAAGCGCCGGCCAAGGGCTGCGGTAAGCTCAATTCAACCGTAGACGGACCGGTAGGCCTGATAGAGCATCTCGCCGCGGTCGGCCCTGAGGTCGACGAGATCGCGGTTGGAGAGGCTTTCGATCTCGCTAACCAGCCGGCGATACCTGGCGCGCTTGGCGAGCCTGTCTTGCGCTCGGCCGATAAGGTTGGAGAAGACCATCGCATTGTCCTTTCGGCGCCGGCCCATCCGGCGCGCTGCTTTCCTCGTTCTGCAAGCATGACATAGCGATGCTGCACTGCAAAATATACTGCTGCATCGCAGCAATGCATGTTTTGCATGGCGATCCCTGGAGTTGTGAGCCGTAATGCATGTCGCCCAAGTGCAGTGGTTTGGGCAAACGACATGCATGAAAATACGTTGTCGGCGGCGGCTCCATGTCCACCGCTGCCGCGGCAGCCTTTCAACCGCCGATCACAACGACGAAGACGCGGCTCATGGCCTCCCGTCCCTTGATGACATGGGTTAGCCGACCGGGGAACTGGAGATAGTCCCCCTCACCAAGAATCACCACGCGATCCGCGATGCGGATCTCCACCTCGCCGCTGAGAACCAGGAATATTTCCTCCCCCGAATGGTGGCCCTCACTGGGGCGCTCCGCCTCGGCGGCGATCTCGACAAGGAAAGCGCTGACCGCGCGATTCTCAGAAGGGCGGCTCAGCATGGTGTAGAGATAGCCGCCGTCTTCGACCGGGGCCCTGTGCATCTTTCTGTCCCGACGCCGCACGACATGGAGCGCGTCCTCGTCCAGGGTCTCGCCCAACAGCGACGAGACGGACGTGTCGAGGGCGGCCGCCAGCCTGATCAGGGCCGCTACCGAGAGCGACTTTTGGCCTCGCTCGAATCGCGAGAGGTGCCCCTTGCTCAATCCCGTCTGCGCCGCCAGCTGATCGAGCGTGATGTTCCTGCCAATGCGCAAGGCGCGGGCATGAAAACCGTAATTGGCGATGCCCTCGCTCGGGGTCCCTTCTTGTTTATTCAATTTTCGTCGCTCTGTTGTCTCGGTTGTCCTGGGGGGCACCGGGAGAGATAGCAGCTTCGGCCGCGACCGTCGACGGCAGGGATCAAATGCAAAGGCTCAGATGAGTTTTGGCGGCGCGAGGCTTGCGTGTTCGACCTTGCCTTGGTACATAGTTGCCTTATGGACAACTAAGTTGTCCATCCGCGTCAGTAGAAGCGGCCGATGGTCGCTCTCGTATATCGGCACCGGAGGAGGGCATTTGCGATGAGGTCGGGACGTGTGGATGCCCTTCATCTTGCGCCGCGCTCCTTCCTGCCGATGAAGGCAGCAGGGGAACTGCTCCTTGTTGCGGGCAAGGGCGTGGAGGGCGATCGTTACGCAACCGGGGAAGGCTTCTATTCCGACCGTCCGGAAGAGGGGCGGCAGGTGACGCTTTTCGAGGCAGAGACGCTTGAAGCGCTCTTGCGCGACCACAAGGTGACACTCGGCACCGCCGACCATCGCCGAAACATCACGACGCGCAACGTGCCGCTCAATCATCTGGTCGGCCGCAGGTTCAGGATCGGCGGTGCCGTCCTGGAAGGAACCAGGCTGAGCACCCCGTGCCGTCATATCGAGCAGATAACAGGGCAGGAGATCTTCACGCTCCTGCTCAATCGCTCGGGGCTGCATGCGCGCATTCTCGAAGGCGGTCGCGTTCGCTTGGGCGACGCCATCATTCCGGAGTGAACGGTGCCCAAGCTGATCCACAGGGTGACGGTCAAGATCGTCGGCATGGAAGCGGTCTGCGACGATGTCGTCGCGATCGAGCTAGCCGATCCCGATGGATGGAAGCTGCCGCCCTTCACGGCGGGCTCCCATATCGACGTCCACCTGCCGAATGGAATGGTGCGCCAGTATTCGCTCATCGGCGACCCTGCCGAGGCCGATCGGTACCGGATCGCGGTCCGGCGCGAGGATGGTGGGCGGGGAGGCTCGTTGTGCCTTCATCGCCATGCCGGCGTGGGAACCATCCTGCCGGTCTCATTGCCGCGCAACTGTTTCGGGCTGGCGGCGGCCCGAAGGCACGTGATGATCGCCGGAGGCATCGGCATCACGCCTTTCCTGTCGATGATCCCCGAGATCGAACGAGCGGGAGCCGACCTCGAATTGCATTTCTGCTCGCGAACCCGGGCGGACACGCCGTTCCTGAGACAGCTCCAGCCCCTCGCGGTAAGCGGAAGGCTGATCCACTATTTCAGCCGGGAAAGGGAACCCCATCGTATCGATCTGGCTGCCGTCCTGAGCGCGGCTGCGCCCGACGCTCACGTCTATTGCTGCGGTCCTTCATCCCTGATTCATGCTGCTCAGGCGATCGCGGGGACCTTGCTGCCGGAAGGCAGGCTTCACGTCGAGCATTTTGGCCCGACCGTCACGACGACAGGCGCCGCCTACTCGCTCGAGCTCGCCAAAACCGGCCGAAGGATCGAGGTTCTCGAAGGGATGACGATGCTGGATGCGTTGCGGCGAGCCGGCGTCGACATGCCTGCGTCCTGCGAAGCGGGCGTATGTCTCGACTGCAGAATACGGTTCCTGGACGGCGAACCGATTCATCGTGACCTAGTCATGAAGCCTGCCGAACGGCGGCAATTCCTGACGCCCTGCGTCTCCGGATGTTCGAGCGCGACGCTGGTTCTGGATCTTTGAGGAGGGGAAGAATGACAGAAAAACCCGATGCGACCGTCGTGCTCGTCCACGGCTCCTGGGGAGGCGGATGGGTCTGGGACGAGGTGGTCGCAAGCATGACCGGCGCAGCCGGGCGTATCCTGGTGCCGACGCTGACGGGCCTCGGCGACCGGACCCATCTCATCGATGAGAATATCGATCATGAGCTCCATGCGGAGGACGTGATCCAGACGGTCGAATTCGCCGATGCCGCCGCCATCGTTCTCGTAGGGCACAGCTATGGCGGACTTGTCGCCAGCGCGGTCGCCTGTCGCATCCCGGAGAAAATCCGATCACTCGTAATCGTCGACGGCTTTTTGGCCGAGACCGGACGCTCCGTCTTCGACCTGCATCCTGAAATCCGTGCCATCACCGAACCGCTGCTGAACCCGACGGCGCCCTGGCAGATCATGCCCTTGCCGGCCTCCGCCCTTGGTCTGCCGGACGGGCCGCAGGCGGAGCGTCACGACGCCAGGACTCGTCCCATGCCGATCCGGACACATTCCACGCCGTTCCGTCATGACATGGCGCGGCTGACGACAATCGACCGGCACTACATTCGATGCACGGATTTTCCGATCTTTGCAGCGACGGCCGAGAAGGCTGAACGGCAGGGCTGGCGTCGGGGCGACATCGAGACAGGCCACATGGTCATGTTCACGCAGCCCGGTGAACTTGCCCGCAAGATCGAAGAAATCGCGACAATGGAGGGGTGATATGAAGAACGAACATGATGTCGTCATCGTTGGCGCGGGTCCTGTCGGGCTCTGGCTTGCGTGCGAATTGGGGCTTGCCGGCGTCGACGTGGCTCTGATCGATCGGCGTGACGAACCGGCGCGCCAATCGCGGGCTCTGACCATTCACGGGCGGACCTTGGAAGTGTTCGCGTTGCGGGGGCTGGAGGCACGGTTCCTCGGCTCCGGCAGGCCCATTCCGACGGGGCATTTTGGCGTGCTCGACACCAGGCTCGATTTCTCGCCGTTCCGCAGCCGTTATCCTTTCACCCTGTTCATTCCGCAAGCCACGACCGAGGCCATGCTCGAGGAGCGAGCGCGCGAGCTTGGGGTCCATATCATGCGCGGCTGGACGGCAATGGGCCTCGATGACGCCGGAGCAAACATGGTCGTGCACGCCGAGGGAAAGGAAGGCCGTATTAGGCTTTCGGCTTCTTACGTCGTCGGGGCGGACGGTGCGCGCAGTTTCGTGCGGCGAGAAACAGGCATTGGGTTCGAAGGCTATCCGGCTACGCAGACGCTCGTCCTCGGCGATGTAGTGCTCGGCGAGCCCTTGCCGAAACCGGTCATCTCGTCGGTCAACTCACAGGGTTGTGCCATGGTGGCGCCGCTCGGCGACGGTGTTCATCACCGCATCGTCCTGCTCGATCCCGACAGAAGCGGTGTCCCGCAGAACGAGCCGCTCACCCTCGACGAATTATCGGCTTCGGCGCGCAAAATCCTCGGAAGCGACTTCGGCGCGACGGATGCCATCTGGCTTTCCCGCTTCACCGACGAGACACGGCTTGCGCGCACCTATCGCAAGGGCAGGGTTCTCCTTGCAGGCGATGCCGCTCACATCCACATGCCCGCAGGCGGCCAGGGCATGAATGTCGGAATCCAGGATGCGATGAATCTGGGCTGGAAGCTGGCAGCCGTCGTCAAAGGTTCGGCGCCTGAAAGTTTGCTCGACAGCTACGAGCGCGAACGGCGTCCGGTCGGCGAACGGCTGTACGCCAACACTCTGTCCCAGACAGCCTTGGTCAGCGCCTTCAGCCCTTCCGGTCAGGCGCTGCGCGTAACCATGGAAGCGCTGCTCAAGATACCCGCCGTGAACAGGTACCTGGCCGGAGAACTCTCCGGCTTCGATGTCGCCTATGACGAGGCCGCGGGATGCAGCGCGCAGGACGGCCGCCTGCTTCCCGGGAGCCGCGTTCCCGACGTCGAGCTGGCGACGAAGGAAGGAGAGCTGGCCGGGCTGCACAGCTTCTTGGCCGGCGGCAAATGGCTGCATCTGTCGCTGGCGGCGGGGACGACCGCGCCACGCCCCGACTGGCTGGGCGACCGGGACGTCCTTGATCTTCGCGTATCCTCCGAGGACGAACTGTTTGCGGGCTACTCCGCTCTCCTGGTCCGTCCCGACGGCTATCTTGCCTCGGCGGCCTGAAGCGGATGGTTCAAGGAAAGGAATCTTCAATGCAGCGTCTCAATCCTTCCACCATGGCGCCGCCCGTCATGGACCTCTACTCCCAGATTGTCGTGTCCCCCGCCGGTGCGCGCCTGGCAGCAATCTCCGGCCAGGTGGCGATCGACGGCGAAGGCGCGCTCATCGGTCCGGGCAGCCATGCCAAGCAGGCACGTCAGTGCGTCCTCAACATACGCCTTGCATTGGACGCGATTGGAGCGGAGCCATCCGACATATTGCAGATGCGAATCCATGTCGTGGACCACTTGCCGGCCCGCATCGAGGAGATCTTCGGTGCCGGTCGTGACATTTTCGGCGAGGATTGGCCGCTCTGTGCCAGCACATATGTCGGAGTTGCATGTCTCGGTCTGCCCGAATGGCTGGTGGAGATCGATGCCGTCGTCGCGCTTCCGCAATAGCATCCGCCCCACCGAGCGGTAGGCGCGATCCCTGGACACGCTTGCAGGCTCGGAGGTGAAACTCTGGACGGCAAGGCAGGATCACTCAACGCGGGGACGAGGGCAGCTCAAAGCTACCGCTCACCACAACGACTTCTTATAAGCCTCGTCGAGCCACGCATCGGTCTCCGCGGCGGGCTCGCTGAGTGCCAGCTGATCCTTGAGGATCGTGCCGAGCGTCGGCAGCGTCGAGCGGTCGATCCAGGTGTCGGGCTTCCACAGCTCGGAACGCATGAAAGCTTTGGCGCAATGCATGTAGGCGGCCTTCACCTTGACCACGATGACGCTGATCGGGAGGCGCCCTTCGACCGCCATGCTTTCGCGCAGCACCTGGTCGGTGGTGATCCGGGCTTCGCCGTTGATGCGAAGCGTCTCGTTCATGCCGGGGATCAGGAAGAGCAGGCCGACCGCGGGATTGACGAGAAGGTTTTCAAGCGTGTCGAGCCGGTTGTTGCCGGGCCGGTCGGGTATGGCGATCGTGTTGTCGTCGAGTATGGCGACGAAGCCGGGCTTGTCCCCCTTGGGCGTGACGTCGCCATTGCCGTCGCCGTCGGAGGAGCCGATCAGCACGAACGGGCTTTTTGAGATGAAGCCGCGGCAGTGGGAATCGAGAGCCCTCAACTCCTTGCGCACCGCGCCGTCTCCCGGCTGCTTGTAGATCGAGCGCAGTTCCTCGCGTGTGCCGACGAACTCCATGGATCTCCCCCTCCCGTGACGTGGAGCGACGTTACTTCGGTTCGGTCGACGTGAAAACCCGTCGCGACCGTGCGCTACTTCTGCATGCGCTCGTCGAGCGAATGGCGCATGATCAGGGGCATCTGGCTGAAGGTGAAGACGAGCGTGATCGGCATGATGCCCCAGACCTTGAAAGCCACCCATGCGTCGGTCGAGAACGTCCGCCACACGATCTCGTTGACGACAGCCAGAAACAGGAAGAACAGGCCCCAGCGGAAGGTGAGCTTCTTCCAGCCTTCGGCGTCGAGGCGGAAGGCCGAATCGAAGACGTAGCCTAGCAGCGACTTGCCGAAGACAAGTCCGCCGAGCAGCACCGCGCCGAACAACGTATTGACGATGGTGGGCTTCATCTTGATGAAGACGTCGTCCTGCAGCCAAAGCGTCAGCGCGCCGAACACGAAGACGACCACGCCCGATACGAGCGGCATCAGGGGCAAGGTGCGGGTGAGGAGCCACGAAGCGGCGAGCGCGATTCCCGTCGCCACCATGAAGAGGCCGGTCGCCAGGAAGATCGGGCCGCCGAACTCGCCGAGCGCCGGGAAGCGCGCGATCAGGGCTTCGCCGCGGGTGTTGGCGAAGAAGAAAACCAGCAACGGCCCGAGTTCGAGCGCGAGCTTCAGGAGCGGGTTGATTTCCTTCTTCTTCGGATCGGTGGGGTCGCGTTCGAGGATCGGTTCGTTCATGATCACGCCACTCCGGCGATCGCCTTGGCGAAATCGCTCGCGGAAAAGGGTTCGAGGTCGTCGACCTGTTCGCCGACGCCGATGAAATAGACCGGCAGTTTATGCTTGGCGGCGATGGCCACCAAGATGCCGCCGCGAGCCGTGCCGTCGAGCTTGGTCATCACCAGCCCGTTGACGCCCGCCACGTTGCGGAAGATCTCGACCTGGTTCAGCGCGTTCTGACCGGTGGTGGCGTCGACCGTCTGCAGCACGGTATGCGGCGCTTCCGGATCGAGCTTGCCGAGCACGCGCACGATCTTCTCGAGCTCCGCCATCAATTCGGCCTTGTTCTGGAGGCGGCCGGCCGTGTCGATGATCAACACATCGGAACCGGCCTCCTTCGCCTTCTCGAAGGCGTCGTAGGCGAGGCCCGCCGCGTCGGCGCCGAGCTTGGAGGACACGACCGGCGAGCCGGTCCGCTCGCCCCAGATCTTCAATTGCTCGATGGCCGCGGCCCGGAACGTATCGCCCGCCCCGAGCGTCACCGACAACCCGCCTTCGGTCAGCTTGGCTGCGAGCTTGCCGATCGTCGTCGTCTTGCCCGTGCCGTTGACGCCGACCACCAGGATCACGTGCGGCTTGTGCGAGAGGTCGAGTTCCAGCGGGAGCGCGACAGGCTTCAGCACCTTCTCCACTTCCTCGGCCATGATCGTGCGGACCTCCTCGTCCGACACGTTCTTGCCGTAGCGGCCGGAAGCCAGGGCGTCGGTCACGCGCAGCGCGGTCTCGACGCCGAGGTCGGCGCGGATCAGCACGTCCTCCAGGTCCTGTAACGTGTCTTCGTCGAGCTTGCGCTTGGTGAAGACGCCGGCGATGTTGCCCGAGAGTTCCTTGGACGAGCGCGACAGGCCCTGCTTCAGCCGCTGGAACCAGGAGAGCCTTGGGGCCGTCTCGGCGGGTTTGGCAGGTACGGCTTTCTCTTCGACCTTCTTGCTGACGGTGACCCTGCCGGCAGGTGACGGGACGGCGCCTCGCGTCTGGTCGGCAGATGGCGAATCGGGAGCGTGCGGCGCTTCTTCGACGGTGTCAGGTTCTGCGGCATCCCCACCCCGATCGGCTACGCCGATCGACCCTCCCCTCGAGGGGGAGGGAGGCGTCGGCGCGGCGTCATCCGGCGAGCCCGAAACGGGCGCGGCGTCCTCTCCCCCTTCGAGGGGAGGAGGGCCCCCACGGATCTTGCCTTCGGCAAGCTCGAGGGCGGGCTCTATGCCAGAGGGGGTGGTCTCGGCAGCGCGCGGCGCTTCCTCGATAACATCAGACGCAGACGAGCTCGCTTCCTCCTCCTCATTGAGGGGAGGGAGCGGCACCCGTTCCGTGGTGGTCAGCGCTTCGACGGCAGTGCCAGGTTCTTCGGCGACCCCACCCCGATCGGCTACGCCGATCGACCCTCCCCTCGAGGGGGAAGGAGACGTCGGTGCGGCCGCTAACGTCTCTGCGGCGCTTGGCGTCTCTTCAGCGGCAGCCTTGGTCGGCGTGTTGGGAGAAGGGGCCGGGGGTGCTGGTGGTGGCGGTACTTCGTCCGGAGCCTGCTCGGGCTGCGGCTCGGGTATCGCCGGTTCGACTTCCGGCCGTTCAGGCTGGGGCTCCGCAGCCGGTTCGGCTGGCGGTGTCGGGACCTCGACGGGTGGCTGCTGAGGCTGCGGCGCCGGGGGCGGCGCGGGCGGTGCCGGCTGCGGCATCTCCGGCGTCTTCTCGGGCTCGACAGGCTCGGGAGCCGGAGCCGGTTCAGGTGGGGGCGGCGGCGCCGGTTGCGGCTCCTGCGGGACGGGGCCAGCCTGTTCGGGCTGATCCAGTGGCCGCAATTCCTCCGCCGCCTGGTCTGCGGCCTGCTCTTTCTCCTCGGCCTGCTTGCGGCCAAAGGAGAAGACCTTTTTGATGAAATTGAACGCCATCGATCGTTCCGTCAGGCCGCGCGCGCGGCGAGGGGGGAAGCCAGGAGCTGGCGCCCGTCATGGCCGGTCACCATCGCGTCGATGATATCGCCGGGGCCACCGCCGGCGATCGCTGCGAGGGTGAAGCCCTCGGTGCGGCCGAGCCCGTCGCGCTCGACGAGCAAAGACTGGCGCGTGCCGGAAAGGGCGGCGAGATGCGCCTGGTAGGCTCGTTCGCCCGCGGCGCGAAGGCGCGCGGCCCGTTCCTTGACGACGGCGCGGTCGACCTGCGGCATGCGTGCCGCCGGCGTTCCCTGGCGCGGAGAGAAGGGGAAGACGTGGAGATGCGTGAGGCCGCATTCCTCGACGATCCTGAGCGAGTTCTCGAACATCGCCTCGGTCTCGGTCGGGAAGCCGGCGATGATGTCGGCGCCGAAAACGATCTCAGGACGAAGCCGGCGCGCCTCATCGCAGAAGCGGATGGAATCGTCGCGCAGATGGCGCCGCTTCATGCGCTTCAGGATCATGTCGTCGCCCGCCTGGAGCGACAAATGGAGATGCGGCATCAGCCGCCTCTCGTTCGCCACGGCGTCGAGCAGATCGTCGTCCGCCTCGATCGAATCGATCGAGGAAAGGCGCAGCCGCCGGACGTCGGGCACTTGTTTCAGTATCGTCTTCACCAGCCTGCCGAGCTTCGGGGCGCCCGGCAGGTCGGCGCCGTAGCTCGTGATGTCGACGCCGGTCAGCACCACTTCGGCGTAACCGTTGCCGGCGAGCCGCTTCACCTGCTCGACCACCGCGCCCATCGGCACCGAGCGCGAATTGCCCCGGCCGTAGGGAATGATGCAGAAGGTGCAGCGATGGTCGCAGCCATTCTGGACCTGCACGAAGGCGCGGGCGCGGCCCTCTATGGCGTCGACCATATGGGCGGCGGTCTCGCGCACGCTCATGATGTCGTTGACGCGCGCCTTCTCCGTGTCGTTGACGCCGAAATCGGGGAGCGCCCGGTAACTCGATGACTTCAGCTTCTCCTCGTTGCCGAGAACGAGGTCGACCTCGCCCATCGCCGTGAACGCGGCCGGGTCGGTCTGCGCCGCGCAGCCGGTGACGATGATGCGGGCGTTCGGGTTGTCGCGACGCGCCTTGCGGATGGACTGCTTGGCCTGCCGTACGGCTTCGGCCGTGACCGCGCAGGTGTTGAAGATCACCGCGCCATTCTTGAGCGCGCCGAGCCCGGCCGTCTCGGCCTCGCGGCGCATCACCTCGGATTCATAGGTGTTCAGCCGACAG
The DNA here is from genome assembly GCF_050958605.1 of Mesorhizobium sp. 1B3. Classification (NCBI taxonomy): domain Bacteria; kingdom Pseudomonadati; phylum Pseudomonadota; class Alphaproteobacteria; order Hyphomicrobiales; family Phyllobacteriaceae; genus Mesorhizobium; species Mesorhizobium sp. 1B3. The sequence continues at coordinate 152,450 of NZ_JBJHDO010000013.1, forward strand.
CCGAATGTGACGATATCGACAGCCATCAGGCGACGTCCTGCCGGTCGCGGTCCCATCCGCCGGTGGCCGGATCGAAGGTGCCGGAGAATTCCCACTCGGCCGGGCCGGTCATGACGACATGGTCGTCGTCGCGCCATTCGATGGAGAGCGGACCGCCCGGCACGGTCACCGTGACCTTGCGCCCGGTTCGCCCTGTGCGCGCGCCGCTGACGGCTGCTGCGCAGGCTGCCGAGCCGCAGGCCCTGGTGAGGCCTGCACCGCGCTCCCAGGTGCGGATCGTCATGGCGTCCGGCGCCGTCACCTGGGCGATGGTGATGTTGGCCCGCTCGGGGAAGATCGGATGGTTCTCCAACAGCGGCCCGAAGCGATCGAGCTCGTAGGACCAGACGTCGCGATCGACCCAGAAGATCGCGTGCGGATTGCCCATCGATGCGACCGACGGGGAATGCAGCACCGGATCGTCGATCGGGCCGACCTGCAGCTCGATCGCGCGGGTGTCGTGGAACTCCTCGGCAAGCGGGATGTCCTTCCAGCCGAAACGCGGTACGCCCATGTCGACGGAGATCAGGCCGTCGGCATGCTCCTCGGCTGTCAGGATGCCGGCGATCGTCTCGAAGGTGTAGCGCTTGCGCCCGTTCTCGGCTGCCAATGCCTGCACCACGCAACGCATGCCGTTGCCGCAGGCCTGCGCCATCGACCCGTCGGAATTGATGATCTCGACATAGTTCTGCGTGCCCGGCGTGCGCGGGTCGTGGATCGCCATGATCTGGTCGAAGCGGGTGGCGGGGTCGGCATTGAGCGCGACCGCGGCGGCGGGCAACACGCGATCCGCGCGCCCGCGCATATCGGCGACGATGATCTCGTTGCCGAGCCCGTTCATCTTGGCGAATTGCGCTCTCGCGGTCATTCTAGGGCTTGTTTCCCCAAGGCCTGTTCCGTTTGGGCGCTATATGGCGGAAACCAGCGGGAATTACCAGTGCAAGCAGGCTCAGGCTATGGCGATGATGCCGAAGAGGACGAGCAGGAACAGGACAAGCACGACGACGATGAGGAGGCGCGCCGCCGTCAGGGCAGTGCCGGCCAGCGTATTGAAGCCAAGCAGGCCGGCGATCGCGGCCACGACGAGAAGAATGAGGATCCATTTGATCATCGGGTACTTACCTCCATCGCGAGTTGAACGTAGCGGAGGCGGGATAGGTTCCTCGCTTATGCGGGCGCGCGGTCGAGCGACGAAAGCGGAGGTCTGCGCGAAAACCGTGGCAGAAACGCAACAATTGCCGGATAGATACGCTATTTTAACCATGTGATGTTGCAATTTCGCCAACATCGCAGATTTGGTTGCGATGATCAGGGTCGGCCGAAGCGCAAGGAGCTTCGACGGAGGGTGTCATGAATTTCTCGAAGATGGGCGCGGTTGCGGTTTCGTTGGTGGCTTTGACCGTGGCGGGGTGCTCGAGCTCGCGGTTTTCATCGCTGGAGTCGCAGCCTGAACCGCTGACGCCGGCGCCGTCGGGCACCGTCACCGGTTCGCAACTGCCGCCGCCGGCACAGCCGGGTACCTTCCCGCCCGCACCGGGTGCCGGCACCAACGTCGCCGCGCTGCCCCCGCAGCCGCCGGCCGACGCGCCCGACCTCACGGCCGCGAACGTCGCCGGTGTGTGGAATGCCTCCGTCTCGGGGCAGAGCTGCAAGGTGGCGACGCCGCAGACCAAATTCGGCGCCGGTTTCCGTGCCGGGCCGTTGCGCTGCCCGGCGCCGCTCGACGGGGTGAAGGCGTGGAACGTCTCGGGCAAGCAGCTCACGCTCTATGACGAGAGCGGCAGCACGCTCGCGCGCCTCTATTCCTCGGGCGCGGAGAAGTTCGACGGCCAGACCGAAGGCGGAGTTCCGATTTCGCTCTCCAGGTAATCAGGTAATAAAGCGCCCCTGGCCCTTCGCTTCCGGAACATCTGATGCACCACCTGCGCGACGGCATACAGACGCACCCTTCCGTCGTGCAGCGCTACCGCCATCTCGTCGAGACCGGCGCCATCGGCCATGACGGCGCGCAGGAAGTCGTCGCCAAGGCCCTCGACCGGCTGATCGGCGAGATCGCGGAAAAAAGGCTGGCGGCAAAATCCAGTTCCCTCGGTTGGTTGTTCGGCCGCAAGCGCAAGCCGGAGCCGGTCAAGGGCCTCTACATCCATGGCAGCGTCGGTCGCGGCAAGACCATGCTGATGGACATGTTCTTCGAGCTGGTGCCCGTGCGGCGTAAGCGCCGCGCCCATTTCAACGATTTCATGGCCGATGTGCATGACCGCATCCAAAAGCAGCGGGCAGCGCGCAAGAATGGCGAGACCAGACAGGACGATCCGATCCCGCCGGTCGCCAAGGCGCTTGCCGAAGAAGCCTGGGTGCTCTGCTTCGACGAATTCACGGTGACCGACATCGCCGACGCCATGATCCTGTCGCGGCTGTTCTCGGCGCTTTTCGCCGAAGGCGTGGTGCTGGTGGCCACCTCCAACGTGGTGCCCGACCAACTCTATCGCGACGGGCTGAACCGGCAGCTCTTCGTGCCTTTCATCGCCATCCTGAAAGAGTACGCCGACGTGCTGTCGCTGGACGCCAAGAAGGACTACCGGCTGGAGAAGCTGGACAACCTTCCGGTCTATCTCACACCGCTCGGGGCGGAGGCCGACGCCAGGATGGATGCCGCCTGGGCGACGGCAACGGAGGGGCATGGCATCGCTCCGGCCGAGATCGTGGTGAAAGGACGTCATGTCCCGATCCCGAGGGCGGCCGGCTCGGCCGCTCGCTTCACATTCCGCGACCTTTGCGAAAAACCGCTCGGCGCGCGCGATTATCTCGCGATCGTGGAGCGCTACGACACGATCTTCCTCGATCACGTGCCGGTGCTCGCCGAAGCTCGGCGCAACGAGGCCAAACGCTTCATCCTGCTCGTCGACACGCTCTATGACCGCAAGGCGCGGCTGATCGCGAGCGCCGAGGCTCCGCCGCAAGGGCTCTATGTCGGCAAGCGCGGGACGGAAGCCTTCGAGTTCGACCGCACCGCGTCGCGGCTGATCGAGATGCAGAGCCGCGACTGGGCGATGCGCTCCGGCCCACATCGGGAGGAGGTTGGCGTCGAGCAGGCTTGAACGGTCGGCGCAAGCAACCCCTCATCCGACCTCGCTTCGCGAGGCCACTTTCTCCACAAGGGGAGAAGGGAGGAGTTTGGCATGAGCGCTCCTCGCCAATCGCAAACGTTGGCGATTGGCATCGGCGTTGCGGTGGGCCTTCCCTTCTCCCCTTGTGGGAGATGAGGGGTGCGCCGCAACCTGTTAGCTACAGCTCATACACATACATGACGAAGGGCTCCGTCTTTGTCTCGCCATGCGTCTCGTAAAGCCGGCGTGCCGGGATGTTGTCCATCTCGGTGCCGACCCACGCCTCCTCGCAGCCGAGCTCGCGACCGAGCGCGAACATCGCTTCGAGCATCCGGCGCGCGATGCCCTGGCGGTGGAAGAGGGGCGATACGCCGACCTCGTCGATGTAGAGTTCGGTGGGCTTGTCGGGATGGCGGTGGATGACCGCGGCGGTCTGGCCGATCACCGTGCCGTCATGCACCGCGACGATCATGTGGTGGCCGGGTTGCCCGAGATAGGCCGCGAGCCGACAGGAATCGACCGTCTCGTCGAAGACCTCCTCTGCGACATGTCCGAAGAGATTGGCGTCGCCCGGTCCGACCCGCCTTATTTCGATCTCCATGCTGTGGTCCTCTACCGCGAGCGATCCGAAATTCTTACCTTTACGTAAATGCCAGACAATCTAAACGATTGAAAAACCTAGCGCTCAAAGAATCGGTTGAATATTGCGACCCATGGGGCTATCTGCAGCGCTGAAATCCCGGCCCTTCCGGCCTGTCCTTTTATGCCCACCACAGCGCCGTCCGTGACGGTTCAGACAAGGGATACTCTCCAACATGGCTCGTAACAAGATCGCCCTCATCGGCTCAGGCATGATCGGTGGCACACTCGCCCATATGATCGGCCTCAAGGAACTCGGCGACGTCACGATGTTCGACATCGCCGAAGGCATTCCGCAGGGCAAGGGCCTGGACATCGCCCAGTCCTCGCCGGTGGATGGCTTCGACGCGCGCTATTCCGGCGCCAACGACTATTCCGCGATCGAGGGCGCCGACGTCTGCATCGTGACCGCCGGCGTGCCGCGCAAGCCGGGCATGAGCCGGGATGATCTCCTGGGCATCAATCTGAAGGTCATGGAGCAGGTCGGCGCCGGCATCAAGAAATACGCGCCGAAGGCTTTCGTGATCTGCATCACCAACCCGCTCGACGCCATGGTCTGGGCGCTGCAGAAATTCTCCGGCCTGCCGAAGAGCCATGTCGTCGGCATGGCCGGGGTGCTGGACTCCGCTCGCTTCCGCTATTTCCTCGCCGAGGAGTTCAAGGTTTCCGTCGAGGACGTGACCGCCTTCGTGCTGGGTGGCCATGGCGACACGATGGTGCCGCTCACCCGCTACTCCACCGTCGCCGGCATTCCGCTGCCCGACCTCGTCAAGATGGGCTGGACCTCGCAGGAGAAGCTCGACCAGATCGTGCAGCGCACCCGTGACGGGGGCGCCGAGATCGTCGGTCTGCTGAAGACCGGATCGGCCTATTACGCGCCTGCCTCCTCGGCGATCGCCATGGCGGAAGCCTATCTTAAGGACAAGAAGCGCGTGCTCCCCTGCGCGGCCCATCTCGGCGGCCAGTACGGGGTCAAGGACATGTATGTCGGCGTGCCGACCGTGATCGGCGCCGGCGGCATCGAGCGCATCATCGAAATCGACCTCAACAAGGCGGAGCAGGCGATGTTCGAAAAGTCGGTCGCCGCCGTGCAGGGCCTGTGCGAGGCCTGCATCGGCATCGCGCCGAATCTCGGCGCGAAGTAAGGAGGCCTTGCCCGTGAATATCCACGAATACCAAGCCAAGCAGTTGCTCAAGGGTTACGGCCTTCCCGTCGCCGAGGGCGTTCCCGTGCTGAAGGCAGAGGAAGCCGCCGCGGCGGCGGCCAGCCTGCCGGGACCGCTTTACGTTGTGAAGAGCCAGATCCATGCCGGAGGCCGCGGCAAGGGCAAGTTCAAGGAGCTCGGCCCGGACGCCAAGGGCGGCGTGCGGCTCGCGCGCTCGGCCGACGAGGTGGTGGCCAACGTCAAGGAGATGCTCGGCAACACGCTCGTGACCAAGCAGACCGGCCAGGCCGGCAAGCAGGTCAATCGCCTCTATATCGAGGACGGCGCCGACATCGACCGGGAGCTCTATCTGTCGATCCTCGTCGACCGCACGGCCGGCCGCATCGCCTTCGTCGTCTCGACCGAGGGCGGCATGGACATCGAGCAGGTGGCTCATGACACGCCGGAGAAGATCGTGACGCTGGCGATCGACCCGGACAAGGGCGTGACCAGCGAGGATGTCGCCAAGCTGAACGACGCGCTGAAGCTCACCGGCGAGGCGGCCAAGGACGGTGGGAAGGTGTTCCCGGCGCTCTACAAGGCATTCGTCGAGAAGGATATGAGCCTGCTCGAGATCAACCCGCTGATCGTCATGACCAACGGGCGGCTCAGGCTGCTCGACGCCAAGGTGTCCTTCGACAACAACGCGCTCTTCCGCCATCCGGACGTGCTGGAGCTGCGCGACACGACGGAAGAGGACCAGAAGGAGATCGAGGCCTCCAAATACGACCTCGCCTATGTCGCCCTCGACGGCAATATCGGCTGCATGGTCAACGGCGCCGGTCTCGCCATGGCGACCATGGACATCATCAAGCTCTATGGCGCCGAGCCGGCGAACTTCCTCGATGTCGGCGGCGGGGCGTCCAAGGAAAAGGTGACGGCGGCGTTCAAGATCATCACCGCCGATCCGGCCGTGAAGGGCATCCTGGTCAACATCTTCGGCGGCATCATGAAATGCGACATCATCGCCGAAGGCGTGGTGGCCGCGGTGAAGGAAGTGGGGCTCAAGGTGCCGCTGGTCGTGCGCCTCGAAGGCACCAATGTCGATCTCGGCAAGAAGATCCTGCGCGAGAGCGGCTTGAACGTCACGCCGGCCGACGATCTCGACGACGCGGCCAAGAAGATCGTCGCCGCGGTGAACGGATAGAGCCGTCGCGGGCAGGCAGGGCGCTCACGGGAGCGCCCCCGCCACGCGATACGGTCCCACCCCAATTCGAACGGAAACGGCATGTCCATTCTCGTCAACAAAGATACCAAGGTCCTGGTCCAGGGACTCACCGGCAAGACCGGCACCTTCCATACCGAGCAGGCGCTCGCTTATCACGGCACCAAGATGGTCGGCGGCATCCACCCCAAGAAGGGCGGAGAGACCTGGACGGGCGCCGGCGGCGAAACCCTGCCGATCTTTGCCTCCGTGGCCGAGGGCCGCGACAAGACCGGCGCCAACGCGTCGGTGATCTATGTGCCGCCGGCAGGTGCGGCCGAGGCCATCATCGAGGCGATCGACGCGGAGATCCCGCTCATCGTCTGCATCACCGAGGGCATCCCCGTGACGGACATGGTCAAGGTCAAGGCCAGGCTGGACAAATCCAAGTCGCGCCTCATCGGTCCCAACTGCCCCGGCGTGCTGACCCCGAACGAATGCAAGATCGGCATCATGCCCGGCAACATCTTCCGCAAGGGTTCGGTGGGCGTCGTTTCGCGTTCGGGAACGCTTACCTACGAAGCGGTTTTCCAGACCACCAATGCCGGGCTCGGCCAGACGACGGCCGTCGGCATCGGCGGCGACCCCGTCAAGGGCACCGAGTTCATCGACGTGCTGGAGATGTTCCTGGCCGACGACGAGACGCAGTCGATCATCATGATCGGCGAGATCGGCGGCTCGGCCGAGGAGGATGCGGCGCAGTTCCTCAAGGACGAAGCCAAGCGCGGCCGCAAAAAGCCGATGGCCGGCTTCATCGCCGGCCGCACGGCGCCTGCCGGCCGCACCATGGGCCATGCCGGCGCAGTGATCTCCGGCGGCAAGGGCGGCGCGGAAGACAAGATCGCGGCGATGGAAGCTGCGGGCATCCGCGTATCGCCGTCGCCGGCGCGCCTCGGCACCACGCTGCTCGAGGCGATCAAGGGCTGAAGAACAAGGCGGCGGCTTCCCAGCGGGCCGCCGCCCGGTCATTGACGGACAGGTCGCGAAAGACGAGCCGGGCCATATTGAGGGCACGGTTACGGGAAAGAACGGACCTGTTCGATGGAAGCGGCAGAGCCCGCGCAAAAGGAGACGGAGCAAAAGCTCCGATTTGAAGATGGCACGGCAGGATCAGGCCAACGACCAATTTTCCCTCACCTCGTTCCTCTACGGCGGCAATGCCGATTACATCGAGGAGCTCTATTCCAGCTACCAGGACGATCCCTCCTCGGTGAACGAGGAATGGCGTGATTTCTTCTCCGGGCTGAAGGACGAGGCAGGCGACGTCAGGAAGAACGCGGAGGGCGCGTCCTGGTCGAAGCCCAATTGGCCGATCGCCGCCAATGGCGAGTTGGTGTCGGCGCTGGACGGCAATTGGGGCCAGGTCGAGAAGCACCTGGAGAAGAAGGTGCGCGACAAGGCCGCGGCCGGCGGCGTGTCGCTCAGCGACGGCGACGTGCTGCGGGCGACGCGCGATTCCGTGCGCGCCATCATGATGATCCGCGCTTATCGCATGCGCGGCCACCTCCATGCCGATCTCGACCCGCTCGGCCTCGCCAAGCCGATCGAGGACTACAACGAACTGTCGCCGCTCACCTACGGCTTCACCGAGGCCGACTACGACCGCAAGATCTTCATCGACAATGTGCTGGGGCTCGAATACGCGACCATCCGGCAGATGCTGGAGATCCTCAAGCGCACCTACTGCTCGACGCTCGGCGTCGAGTTCATGCATATCTCCGATCCGGAAGAGAAGGCCTGGATCCAGGAGCGCATCGAAGGCGTCGACAAGGGCATCGCCTTCACCGACGCCGGCAAGAAGGCAATGTTGCACAAGCTGGTCGAGGCCGAAGGCTTCGAGCAGTTCATCGACGTCAAGTACAAGGGAACCAAGCGTTTCGGTCTCGACGGCGGCGAGGCGCTGATCCCGGCGCTGGAGCAGATCATCAAGCGCGGCGGCTCGCTCGGCATGGAAGAGATCGTGCTCGGCATGGCCCACCGCGGCCGTCTGAACGTGCTTTCCCAGGTCATGGGCAAGCCGCATCGCGCCATCTTCCACGAGTTCAAGGGCGGCTCCTACGCGCCGGACGACGTCGAGGGCTCGGGCGACGTCAAGTACCACCTCGGCGCCTCGTCGGACCGCGAATTCGACGGCAACAAGGTGCATCTGTCGCTGACCGCCAACCCCTCGCATCTCGAGATCGTCGATCCCGTGGTGATGGGCAAGGCGCGCGCCAAGCAGGACCAGCTCTACGGCCGCAAGCGCGAGGAGATCGTGCCGCTGGCCGAGCGCGCCAGGGTGCTGCCGCTGCTGCTCCACGGCGACGCCGCCTTCGCCGGCCAGGGCGTGATCGCCGAGATCCTCGGCCTCTCCGGCCTGCGCGGACACCGCGTCGCTGGCACGCTGCATTTCATCATCAACAACCAGATCGGCTTCACCACCAATCCCCGCTTCTCGCGTTCGTCTCCCTATCCGTCCGACGTCGCCAAGATGATCGAGGCGCCGATCTTCCACGTGAACGGCGACGATCCGGAAGCCGTGGTCTACGCGGCCAAGATCGCGATCGAGTTCCGCATGCGCTTCCACAAGCCGGTGGTGGTGGACATGTTCTGTTATCGCCGCTTCGGCCACAACGAAGGCGACGAGCCCGGCTTCACGCAGCCGATCATGTATCGCTCCATCCGCAATCATAAGACCACCCTGCAGCTCTATGCGGAGAAGCTGATCGGCGAGGGACTCGTCACGCAGGCCGAAGTCGATGCGATGAAGGCCGAGTGGCGTGCCCATCTCGAGACCGAGTTCGAGTCGGGCCAGAGCTACAAGCCGAACAAGGCCGACTGGCTGGACGGCGCGTGGACAGGGCTCCGGACCGCCGACCAGCAGGACGAGCTGCGCCGCGGCAAGACCGCCGTGCCGGTGAAGACGCTCAAGGAGATCGGCAGGAAGCTCACCGAAGTTCCCAAGGATTTCGAGGTCCACCGCACGATCGGCCGCTTCCTCGACAATCGCCGGCAGGCGATCGAATCCGGCGAAGGCATCGACTGGGCGACCGGCGAGGCGCTGGCCTTCGGCTCGATCCTGCTCGACGGCAACCCGATCCGCCTCTCCGGCCAGGATTCCGAGCGCGGCACCTTCTCGCAGCGCCACTCCGTGCTTTACGATCAGCGCGACGAGAACCGCTACATCCCGCTCAACAACCTGTCGGCGGCGCAGGCCAATTACGAGGTCATCAACTCGATGCTCTCGGAAGAGGCGGTGCTCGGCTTCGAATACGGCTATTCGCTGGCCGATCCGAAAGCGTTGACGCTGTGGGAAGCGCAGTTCGGCGATTTCGCCAACGGCGCTCAGGTGGTGTTCGACCAGTTCATCTCGTCGGGCGAGCGCAAATGGCTGCGCATGTCGGGCCTGGTCTGCCTGCTGCCGCATGGCTATGAAGGGCAGGGGCCGGAGCATTCCTCGGCCCGACTGGAGCGCTTTCTCCAGCTTTGCGCCGAGGACAACATGCAGGTGGCCAACGTCACCACGCCGGCCAACTATTTCCACATCCTGCGCCGGCAGCTTAAGCGCGACTTCCGCAAGCCGCTGATCCTGATGACGCCGAAGTCGCTCCTGCGCCACAAGCGCGCGGTTTCGACGCTGGCCGAGATGTCGGGCGAAAGCTCCTTCCACCGCTTGTTGTGGGACGACGCGCAGTACCAGGACGGCCAGTCGATCAAGCTGGTCAAGGATTCCAAGATCCGCCGGGTCGTCCTGTGCTCGGGCAAGGTCTATTACGATCTTTACGAGGAGCGCGAGAAGCGCGGCATCGACGACGTCTATCTGCTGCGCGTCGAGCAGCTCTATCCGTTCCCGGCCAAGGCGCTGATCACGGAGCTGTCGCGCTTCCGCAACGCGGAGATGGTGTGGTGCCAGGAGGAGCCCAAGAACATGGGCGCCTGGTCGTTCATCGACCCCTACCTGGAGTGGGTGCTCGCCCATATCGACGCCAAGCACCAGCGCGTGCGCTATACCGGCCGGCCCGCGGCGGCGTCCCCCGCGACCGGCCTCATGTCAAAGCATCTGGCGCAGCTCGAGTCCCTGCTCGAGGACGCGCTCGGCGAACAAAGCTAAAGGCAGGAAGAAGAACCGATGGCTACCGAAATCCGTGTTCCGACCCTCGGCGAATCCGTCACCGAGGCGACCATCGGAAAATGGTTCAAGAAGGCAGGCGACGCCGTCGCGGTCGACGAGCCGCTTGTCGAGCTGGAGACCGACAAGGTGACGGTCGAGGTCCCTGCGCCTGCCGCCGGCACGCTGTCCGAGATCGCCGTGAACGAGGGCGAGACGGTGAATGTCGGCGCCTTGCTCGGCACGATCGCCGCGGGGGCGGCCGCACCGGCCAAGCCCGCCGAGGCGAAGCCCGAGGCCGTCGCCCAGGCGGCCGGCAATTCCGGCGCGGCGACGGTCGGCGAGGCCGAGGCCAAGACCGCGAAGATCGCCGGCTCTCCGCCGATCACCGAACGGACCATGCCGCCGGCGCCCGCCGCCGCAAAGCTGCTCGCCGAGGCCAATGTCTCGGCAGACCAGGTCGCCGGTTCCGGCAAGCGTGGCCAGGTGCTCAAGGGTGACGTGCTCGATGCCATCGCCAGGGGTGCCGGCGCGCAGCCCGCGCCGGCTCAGGCGGCCGCCCCGGTTGCGGCGCGCGCGCCGTCGCCCGCCGAGGACGAGCCGCGCGAGGAGCGCGTGCGCATGACCAAGCTGCGCCAGACCATCGCGCGCCGCCTGAAGGAGGCCCAGTCCACTGCCGCCATGCTGACCACCTTCAACGAGGTGGACATGAAGGCGGTGATGGACCTGCGCGCCAAGTACAAGGACGTGTTCGAGAAGAAGCACGGCGTGAAGCTCGGCTTCATGGGCTTCTTCACCAAGGCGGTGACGCATGCGCTGAAGGAGATCCCGGCCGTCAACGCCGAGATCGATGGCACCGACATCATCTACAAGAACTACGCTCATATCGGCGTCGCCGTCGGCACCGACAAGGGCCTCGTGGTGCCGGTGGTGCGCGACGCGGACAGCATGAGCATCGCCGAGATCGAGAAGGAGATCGGCCGGCTGGGCGTGGCCGCACGCGACGGCAAGCTCGCCGTCACCGACATGCAAGGCGGCACCTTCACCATCTCCAACGGTGGCGTCTACGGCTCGCTGATGTCGACGCCGATCCTCAACGCTCCGCAGTCGGGCATTCTCGGCATGCACAAGATCCAGGAGCGGCCCGTGGTGGTCGGCGGCCAGATCGTGATCCGGCCGATGATGTATCTGGCGCTCTCCTACGATCACCGCATCGTCGACGGCAAGGAGGCGGTGACCTTCCTCGTGCGGGTCAAGGAGAGCCTCGAGGATCCGGAACGCTTGGTGCTGGACCTGTAATCGCGGGCTCCGCAGCTACAAAAGATGGGGCGGCCGGCGCCGTCCCGTCTGTTGAGGGAGAGGACCATCCGGCATGGCTTTCGAACCCGACATCCCGCCCATCCAGGTGCATCTCTGTGTCAGACGCGGCAAAGCCGCGATCGCTTTCTACGAGCAAGCCTTCGGCGCGATCGAGACCTATGAGCAAATGGCCCCGGATGGCGAGCGGGTGATGCACGCCAATCTCTCGATGTTCGGCACCGAGGTGATGTTGCACGACGAATTTCCCGAATTCGGAGCGGACGTCATGTCGCCGGAAAGCCGGGGCGGCGCGGGCCTGACTGTTCATGTCAATCTCAAGGCGCCTGCCGAAGTCGACCAGGCGGTGGAGCGGGCGGTCGCCGCGGGAGCGATTGTTTCGACGCCCGTAGCGGACATGTTCTGGGGCGCCCGCTACGGCAAGGTTAAAGACCCTTTCGGCCATGTCTGGGCCTTCAACGCGCCGATCGGGAAGGCGAGATGAGGCGCGGCATTCCTTCTTCGCGCCCTTTTCTGTCCTGGCTCATTGCCTGGCAGGTTCCCCCTCTCCGTCTCGGCTTCGCCGAGCCACCTCTCCCCCACTATCGTGAGGGAGAGGAATCGGCAGCTGTACACTCGGCGCCCTTCCTCTTCCCCACGAAGTGGAGGAGAGGTGGCTCGGCGAAGCCGAGACGGAGAGGGGGACCTATCGCACGCGCCACGATCAGAAGGGGGTGTCTTAAGGCCCCGGCCGTTCTTGTCGCCGCGCTGATGCTGGGCATCGCGTCGCCAGTTCACGCTGCCTGCCCGATCGAGCTCGCCGTCTTCGATGACCGAGATGGCGTGGCTTCGGTGGAGTTCGTGCCCACGGGCGGGAGCGCGGTGGTCACAAACACCTTCCGCATGGTGCTGGGCGAGGGCCTCGTGCTCGACGGCATCGTCATGTGGTCGGCCGATGTGGCGCGACCCAACGGCATGCTGATGCATGATTGCCCGAAAGGCGACGTGACCGGCGAGGAGATTGCCGCCTGCACGGCCTGGCAGGGCGTCGTCTACACGGCTGATTCGTCCGGTGTAGTCGGGCTGTTGCCGGCGGAAGGGACGGCTGCGCCGCAGACGCTGATCTTTCCCGATCTCGGACCGGCGCTGAAGCAATCCTCCGCCTTTGGCGAGAAGGGATTTACGAAGTTGCCCTTCGATGTTTTTGCATTGAAGGGTTGTCAGGAATGACTGGCTCCGCCATGGCGCGAAAGCGCGGCGGCTCCTACAGCGGGCCGCGCGAAAAAGATTCACGCGGCGCGCTGTAGGTTCTTGATTCGGCGCATGTCTTTCTCCCGAAACCGCTGCACACTTTCGGGAGACATGCTTTAGATGCGGTTGGCAAAAGGAATTGTTGCAATGGCTTATGACGTCGTGGTGATCGGAACCGGCCCCGGGGGCTATGTCTGCGCGATCAAGGCAGCACAGCTCGGATTGAAGACCGCCGTGGTCGAGAAGCGCCCGACCCATGGTGGCACCTGCGTCAATGTCGGCTGCATTCCTTCCAAGGCGCTGCTCCATGCTTCGGAGGTTTTCGCTGAGGCGAGCCACGGTTTCGAGGCGCTCGGCGTCGAGATCGCCAAGCCGAAGCTCAACCTCGCCAAGATGCTGGACCACAAGACCCAGACGGTCGACCAGAACGTCAAGGGTCTCGACTTCCTCATGAAGAAGAACAAGATCGACGTGCTGCGCGGCACGGGCCGCATCGTGGCCACAGGCAAGGTGGCCGTCACCGCTGAGGACGGCAAGGTCCAGGAGATCGAGACGCAGAACATCGTCATCGCAACGGGGTCGGACGTCAACGGCATTCCCGGCGTGAATTTCGAATTCGACGAAAAGGTGATCGTCTCCTCGACCGGGGCGCTGGAGCTGGAGAAGGTTCCCGGCCATCTGGTCGTGGTGGGCGGCGGCGTGATCGGGCTCGAACTCGGCTCCGTCTGGGGCAGGCTCGGCGCCAAGGTGACGGTGGTGGAATTCCTCGACACGATCCTCGGCGGCATGGATGGCGAGGTGGCCAAGCAGTTCCAGCGCATGCTGGCCAAGCAGGGTGTGGACTTCAAGCTGGGCGCCAAGGTGACCGGCGTCGAGAAGGATGGGAAAGGCGCGAAGGTGACCTTCGAGCCTGTGAAGGGCGGCGCGGCCGAGACGATCGAAGCCGACGTCGTGCTCGTCGCCACAGGTCGCAAGCCCTACACCGAAGGCTTGGGCCTTGCCGAAGCGGGCGTGGAGGTCGACGAGCGCGGCCGTGTCAAGACGGACGCCCATCTTCGCACCAATATTCCCGGCATCTACGCGATCGGGGACGTGATCGCCGGGCCGATGCTCGCCCACAAGGCCGAGGACGAGGGCGTGGCCGTCGCCGAGATCATCGCCGGCCAAGCGGGCCATGTGAACTACGAGGTCATCCCGAGTGTCGTCTACACCAGCCCGGAAGTGGCTTCGGTGGGCAAGACCGAGGAGCAGCTCAAGGCCGAAGGTATCGCCTACAAGGCCGGCAAGTTTCCGTTCTCGGCCAATGGCCGGGCTCGCGCCTCGCTCCATACGGACGGTTTCGTCAAGATCCTGGCGGACAAGGATACGGATCGAGTGCTCGGCGCCCACATCGTCGGCTTCGGCGCCGGCGAGATGATCCACGAAGCGGCGGTCCTGCTGGAGTTCGGCGGCTCGTCGGAAGACCTCGCTCGTACCTGCCATGCCCATCCGACCATGTCGGAGGCGGTGAAGGAGGCCGCATTGGCGACCTTCTTCAAGCCGATCCACATCTAAAAAAGACGAACGAACATAATCGCCCGGCCGGATCGGCCGTCGCGGAATTCAGGGCACGGCCCGCCAGGAGCGGGCCGCCTTTATTTCTCGCCTACTGCGCTGGAGCGGGCTGTGCGGGCGTCGCCGGGTTGGGCTGAGCCGGAGCGGGTTCCGTCGGCGTGGCCGGAGCGGAATCGCTCGGAGCCGGCGTTGTCGGCGCGCTCGATTCAGGCGCCGGTGTCGACGGCGTAGCCGGTTCGGTCGCTGCCGGCTGATCGGTCGGCGTCACCGTCTCGGTGCCTTGCGGCCCGAACATGAAATAGGCGATCACCGCCAGCACCAGCACTACTGCCGCGATCAAGACGCTCGTCCCCATGCCGCGATCCGTACGCATTACAGGGTCGTCGCCGCGGGGCATGTCCGCCGACATGCGGGGCTCCGCCGGGTCCGTTCCAAGCGGTGGAACGGGATTGACGGGATCGTTGACGAGACGCGGATCCTGTGGGTCGTCATATTTCCGTGCGGGATTGGCCATTGGGCGGTCCTCCGTCGGTTGCTACGGCAGAAGAACGCGGAAAGTGCGCTTCGGTTTCATTTGTTAGCAAAACGCAACTCGCTCCGGCCCCTGGTGGGCGGAACGCCAGCCAAGCCGCATATGCGCGGGAAACGCACAACTTGGTCTTGGTATCCCAGAGACTGGGGCGGCAACTTCGATCGAAGCCGCCGCCCGAGGACCCTCGCCAGCCGTAGCCGGCAGTGGGCAGGGAACTCAAATCACTGGACCTGGATGTTGACACATCCAGGTCGCCTCAGTCGCCGGCGCGGCCTATCCAGGCCGCTTGGCTTTCGCGCCAACGGGCGCGGCGCGCGGTCGCGCGCTTCCAGGGTCGATAATCGACCCTTGGATTAACCGTCTTTCTCGACGGTCGCGGTGGTGTTTTTTTTCTGGTCCGCCTGTGTGACGGTCGGTGCCGTGCTCATCGGCTTGGACATGGAATGGGTGGTGCTTGCCACCTTGGTCTGGTCGACCTTGGTTGAGGCGGAACGCTGGAACTCGCAGGCATTCGCTCCTGCGAGGGATAGGCCAAGAGCAGCGGCCACTAGCAGGGCTCTGGTCATTCTCGTCATCCTCGTTTCGTCTGCGACCAGCGCAAGGTAACAAAGCCCGGCTTGACGACCAAATCACGCTTTGCGTGATCGACCGCCCTTCCTTCACCGTAGGATGGAGGCGCCTGCTGGTCAGGCCACTTGTTTCGCTCGAAGGAAGAGCGGAGCGCGCCAGCCGATCCCGCCGACCTGGCCGATCAGTTCGCCGCCGGGACCGGGCAGCTCAGGTCGCCTTCCTCGCATTGCAGGTAGCCCTTGAAGTCCTCGACCCGGCTTTTCGTCAGGCCATCCAGGCACATCGAATAGATCATCGGGGCGACGCTGCCTCCCGAAGAACCCGCCGCCTGAAAATTGCATTCGGCGTTGCGGAAGGCGACCCAACTGCGCTGTGCCGTTACCAGCAGCTTCTTCGTGTCCGGATCATCCTTCAGCCGGGTTTCGATTTCCTTGTAGAGCCTGTTGAGCTCGGCATCCGATTTCTTGGAAAGCTTGTCGTAGCATTCATTCAGCCCCGCCTGGCCGCCCTGGGCATTGTCGCATTCGTCGGCGGTTGCTCTTGTCGGCATGGCGATGGCGGCGGTAGCCAAGGTTGCCGCAAGGATCGCGAGCGAGATCCGCATGGAATACCTCCTTCTCCAGGTGACAGCTGCTGTCATCGCGCCGAAGTTGTAATTGCTTTCCCTCGGGTTCGCCAGCAGCTTGCCGAAAGCGAATTCCGCGTCCTGGTAAGGCAGGGGTCGATTGCCCGGTTTACCTGCCGGCGGCCGGTTGAAACCAGTGCGCGTTCCTCCTATGGCTTGGCCTTCGAAATTCAGGGGTGAGGATTCAGGTGAGGACAGCCCTCCGACTTTTTCTGCTGGCCGCCTTGCTGCCGGCCGCGACTGCCGCGCGGGCCCAATGGAAGCCGGTGGAGAAGGTCGAAACCTATGCGATCTCCGGCAAGACTGGGGCCGAGCTATACCGCTCAATTGGGGAAAAAGGCCCGAAGATCCGTGGGCTCGTCCGCACCATCGCCCATACCAATTTCAAGCTCACCTGGACGCGCAAATACGAGCCGCAGGCGGACGGCGCCTGCACGCTGGTGACGGCAAAGCCCAAGCTCATCATCACCTACACCCTGCCCAAGCCTGCCGCCAAACTCCCGCCCGAGATCCGGAAAAACTGGGAGACCTTCATCTCGGGGCTGAGCGCCCATGAAAAGGTGCATGGCGACATCATCGTCGACATGGTGAAGGCGATCGAGGCGACGAGCGTCGGATTTTCCGTTCCCGCCGATCCCGATTGCCGCAAGATCAGGACGGAGCTCACCAAGCGGCTCGCCGAACTTTCTCTGGCGCAGCGGCAGCGCAGCCGCGATTTCGACAAGGTCGAGATGAGCGACGGGGGCAATGTCCATCAGCTCATCCTCAGGCTGGTGAATGGGAAGTAGTGGGATTGGCTGGGTGACCCCAGAGGGCCTGCGGGCCGGCCACCATCAATCCCAGAATGCGTTGCCAACCGATTGCCATAGCGCATCCTTCGCCGCGATGAAGGTGGGCGCCGACACCACGGCCGGCGGCGAGGGCCAGCGGACCCCGTCGGCGACGAGCACGATGACGCGGATTTCGCCATCGGTCCAATAGCGGCTTCCCTCGCCGTTGCGACCGTTGAGCGTCGGTCCGACGCCCGAGATCTGGTAGAGGGTTTCGGCCATGCCCGCTTTGACGAGCGTCTCGGCCAGGAAATCGCGCTCGGCGTCGATGTCGGGCGCGATGTCGTGGGTCACCTGGCCCGTATAGTCGCTCACGCCGACCCGGCGGTCGAACGTCGCCGAGCCCAGCCAGACGGGGCGGGCCTCGGCTCCCTTGTCCATCACGCGCCAAAGCCGCACGTGATGCCGATGTCTGGCGTTGTCGCCGACGGGAAATTCATAGGCGAGATCCTCGCGACGGCCGTCGAGATAGAGCGTGCTAACCGGGGCAGTCGGGTCTGGGCGATCCAGAAGCACGCTGCCGACGATCTCGGCATCGGAGCGAAGCGTCAACGGATCGGCGGGGTACCACCCCGCGGCCCGCATCGCTCTGGCGATGTCGTCACGGTCGCCGACCAGGCCGACATTCAGCGGATCGCCGGGAATGCCTTGCGCCGTGCGCGTGACCATAGGCCGACCGGCGAGGCCCGGCTGCCGCTCGTAATGAGTCCATGCGGCGGGAAGCACGAGATAGGCGACAAGCAGATACGCTGCTACCAGGCCCCCTGCCACGAGCGCCACGCGCCGCCATCTCCCTGTCCTGCCCATGCGGGCCTCCCCCCTCCGCGTCTTTCGATAGGCGACCGTTCTCCGATGCTTAAAGCGTGTCGCTGGCAATCGGACTCGGGTGACACGCTTTAAATCTTTGTTTTTGCCGCATTCTCACGACGCCGACCGAATCCGGTCGGCTGCGAAATGCGCTAGAAGCACATATTGTCCCTCGTCCGCCACGTTGCCGCAATATGGATGTTCGCATGCCCCACACTCCTCTGGCCGGCAGGCCAGAGGAGTGTGGGGCGCAGCGTTTGCCGGCGGCCTATGTCCGGGCGCCGCCGGCATGTTCGGCGCGGACGATCGCCGCGCCTTCCGCCATCGCCTTCATCTTGCCGAAGGCAACATCGCGCGGCAGGTATTTGAGCCCGCAGTCGGGAGCCACGACGATGCGTTCGAGCGGCACATAGGGCAAGGCGCGGCGGATGCGTGCCGCGACCGTTTCGGGCGCCTCGACCTCGTGTGTCGAAAGGTCGAGCACGCCGAGAATAATCGTTTTGTCCGGCAACTTTGCCAGCACGGAACAGTCGAGGCCGGACTGGGCGGTCTCGATCGACACCGCCTTGGCGGTCGAGCCGGCGAGTTCCGGCAGGAAAGAATAACCCTCGGGCCGCTCGTGAATGATCGCGGCATAACCGAAGCAGATATGCACCGCCGTCTCGCCTTCGACGCCCTCGAGCGCCCGGTTCAGCGCCTTCAGCCCATAGGCGCGCGCCTTTTCAGGGCGGGCCTGCATATAAGGCTCGTCGATCTGGACGATGTCGGCACCCGCGGCAAAGAGATCCTTGATCTCCTCGTTGACCGCCGCAGCATAGTCCATCGCAAGCGCCTCCTCGCTTTCGTAGAAATCGTTCTGCGCCTGCTGTGACATGGTGAAGGGGCCGGGCACGGTCATCTTGATGCGATGGTCGGTGGCGGCGCGCAGGAATTGGACGTCACGCACCTCCACCGGATGCCGGCGGCGCACCTTGCCGGTTACGCGGGGTACCGGGTTGGGATGGCCGGAGCGGTCGAGCGCGGTCCCGGGATTATCGATGTCGACACCGTCGAGCGCGGTGGCGAAGCGGTTGGAGTAACTCTCGCGCCGCATCTCGCCATCGGTGATGATGTCGAGCCCCGCGCGTTCCTGGTCGCGGATGGCGAGGAGCGTGGCGTCGTCCTGCGCTTCGTCGAGCCATTCGGGTGCGACGAGCCACAGCTCGCGGGCGCGCACGCGCGGAGGAAAGCGCCCGGCCAGTTTCTTGCGGTCGATCAGCCAGTCAGGCTGGGCATAGGAGCCGACCAGAGACGTCGGCAGTAAGGGGAGCGTGCGGGGCATCGAATTCCTCCTCCATGGCAACAGGCGCAAGGCCTGTCGACATCCTTGCCACAAAGGGGATTGCTCACCGTCTTCCGCGGCGATCGATGCCGACGAGATCCTGGCATCACCCTCATGGCATCAACGTTGACCACCTCGATGCTGCCGGCCCAACACGAGGGCTGGCTGGGATAGAATTTCTCTATGCGAAAACTTTTTCGATACGGATGCTATATTGGCGAATTCCACCCTGTCAATTGCCGAAGTCCCGGTTCGGCCCCGGCGCTGCGCGGGTGGCGAACATTCCATCCTCGATGGCGGATGGCGCCTATCCGAGCTTGACAGTACGCTGACGCGAGCCATACTTTCCGTTTAGAGAAAAAAAATTCGCTATGCGAAAATTCTGGGAGAATGGTCGTCCGGCAAGGATGAAGGTGCAGCCCGCCATAGGCGTGCACAAAGCCGAAACAAAGGGAGGAATGGAGATGTACAGACTGACTGGGCTGCTTCTTGGCGTTGCAATGGCCTTTCCCATCACGGCCCATTCGCAGGAGACCATCGAACTGACGGTGGCTTCGAGCCATCCGCTCGCGATCCCCTGGGTCGGCATGATCAAATCGCACTTCATGGCGGAGACGGACCGCATCCTGGCCGAAAAGGGCAATTACAAGATTGCATGGAACGAGGCCTTCGGCGGATCGCTCTATAAGGCAAATGCAACACTGACCTCCGTCCAGGAAGGGGTGACGGATATCGGCTGGGTCTTCTCCTTTCTGGAGGGTGCCAAGCTGCCGCTGAGCCAGGCTTCCACCTACACCCCCTTCGCCACCGCGAATCCTCCGGTGCAGCTCCAGGTGACATGGGATCTGCTCGACAGCAACGAGGCCTTCAAGAAGGAGTGGGAGCAGTACAATCTCAGGGTTCTCGGGCTGACGGGAACGGACAGCTACGACATTTATACCAAGAAGCCGATCAAGGGCCTCAGCGATCTCAACGGCATGAAGCTCTCGGCGCCGGGCGTGCTCGGCTCATGGCTGCGGGGCACCGGAGCCAATGCGGTGGATGGCTCCCTGCCGACCTTCTACACCGACATCCAGACGGGCGTATCGGACGGCGTGCTCTCACTGGCGCTCGGCGTGCTGCCGGCCAAGCTCTACGAAGTGGCGCCCTACATCACCCGCGTGCGCATCGGCACGGCCTTCTCCGGCGCAATCGCCATCAACGGGGATAGCTGGGACGGACTGCCCGAAGAGGTGCAGCAGGCGATGATCCAGGCCGGCAAGTTCTACACCGATGCGCATGGCAAGGATCTCCTGGAGCGCCACGAAGCGGCCTTCGCCAAGATGGTCGAGCTCGGCGCCGGGCAGAACCCGCCAGTCACAATCAGCGAATTGCCGGCCGGCGACCGCCAGAAATGGGTCGACAACCTGCCTGACATTGCCGGTGAGTGGGCGGCCGAGGCCGAAGCGCGGGGCCTTCCGAGCAAGGCATTCCTCAAGGCCTACATGGATGGCCTGCGCGCCAAGGGCGAGAAGCCGGCGCGCGACTGGGACAAGGCGCTCTAGGAAATCGGATCGGGTTGGTCATGGAGGGTGAAGACAAGAACCCGAACGCCGGGGCACCGTCCGTGCCGGGCGTTCACGAGCGGCTGGGTCTCTGGAACAGGGGGGTCGACGGGCTCGCCGCGCTCGGCACGATCATGATCGTGCTGCTCATGGCCATGATCGTCGCCGACGTCGTGGTCCGCAACCTGCTCGGCGCTTCGCTGCCGCTGATCGCCGAGCTCGGCGCGCTGACCGTGGTGCTGATCGTCTTCCTGCAGCTCGGCACCGCCGTGCGAAACGACAGGCTGGCCAGCACGGACTTCTTCCTCGATGCCGTCTCCCTCCGCCGTCCGAAAGCGGCGGCGGTCATACGCGCTGTCTGGGACCTTTTCGGCGCGGCGGTCTGTGCCGGGATCGCCTGGTCGAGCTGGGGAATCCTCTGGCGCGACATCGAGCACCGGGAGTTCATCGGCGTGACGGGCGTGCTGACGATGCAGACTTCGCCCTTCCGTGCCCTGATCTTCATCGGAGCCGTGGTCGCCGCGGTGCAGTTCGTGCTCCTGGCGGCAAGCCGGCTGCGTCAGCCGGCAAGCCCTGGAGATGGATCGCGATGACCGGCATCGAGATCGGCGTGGCGGCAATCGCGGTCCTTCTGCTCCTGATCATTCTCGGCATGCCGATCGGCGTCGCGATGATGGTGGCCTCCTTCGGTGGCGTCGCTTTCATCCGCAACGAAATAGTCGCTCTCAGGATGCTCGGTTCGGTGGCGAATGACAGTCTGGAGGAATATCTTTTCGCGATCGTGCCGCTGTTCGTGCTGATGGGCCTGCTCGTGACGGTTTCGGGCGTCGGGAAGGACACGTTCGATCTGTTCGAGCGGCTGCTTCGCCGGGTCAAGGCCGGGCTCGGCATCGCCACGGTTTTCGCCAACGCCGTTTTCGCGTCGATCACAGGGATCTCGGTCGCCTCAGCCTCGGTGTTTTCGCGCGTTGCGGTGCCCGAAATGGTCCGGCATGGCTACACGCGCCGGTTTTCGACCGGCGTCGTCGCGGGCAGCTCCGTCCTCGGCATGCTCATTCCACCGTCGCTGCTGATGGTCGTCTACGCGGTGCTCGCCGAAGAGTCGGTCGGCCGCATGTTTCTCTCCGGTGTCGGCCCAGGAATCCTGCTGTCCGTTCTCTTCGCCGTGACCATCCTGATCATGGCCTATTGGCGGCCTGCCTCGGTCTTCGAGGCGGAGGCCAAGCTCGAGACGTTGCCATCGAGCAGTGTCCTCGAGGTTTTCCGCAAGGGCGCTCCGATCGTCCTGCTCGTCACGCTGGTGCTCGGTGGGCTCTATGGCGGTTTCCTCAACCCGACGGAGGCTGGCGCCGTCGGCGCTCTTGGCGCGCTCGGCATCGCCCTGCAGCGGCGCTCTCTCAATCCATCGAAGTTTTGGTCGCTGCTCGTCGAGACCGGGCAGATCACCGTGTCGGTGCTGTTCCTGATCGTGGCCGCGACCTTCTTCAGCAGGATGCTGGCCATGTCGGGCCTCCCGGCCGCGCTTGCCGGGCTCCTGATCGGCGGCACCATCGGCCCTTACGGCTTTCTGGTGCTGTTCATCGCGCTGGTCATCGTGATGGGCTGCTTCATCGACTCCATCTCGATCATGCTGATCCTGCTGCCGATCGTCCTGCCTGTGGCGGAGGCGGCTGGTTTCGACAAGATATGGTTCGGGGTTATGACGGTGGTTGCGGTGGAGATCGGCTTGCTCACGCCGCCCTTCGGCCTGTCGGTCTATACGATCAAAGCGGCCATCGACGACCGGACGTTGAAAGTCGGCGAAATCTTCCGCGGGTCGATGCCCTTCGTCATGGCCATGGTCGTCTGCTTGATCATCCTCGCGATCTTCCCTGAGATCGCGACCTGGCTGGCGAGGCTTTGAGATGGTTTCGATCCTCTGCCTGTCGGGCAGCTTGCGCACCGCGTCCACCTCGAAGGCGGTCGTGGAGACGATCTGCGAGAAGCTGGCAGACGAAGCCCACTTCTCTCGTTTCGATATAGGGTCGTTGCCGCACTACAACGCCGATCTCGACCCGCTGCCCGAGCCCGTGATGTCGCTGAAGTCGGCCATATCGGCCGCGGACGGGATGATCATCGTCACGCCGGAATATAATTACAGCGTTCCCGGCGTGCTGAAGAATGCCATCGACTGGGCATCGCGTCCCGGCTACGCATCGGTGCTCAAGGGCAAGCCGGTGTTCATCGCCTCCGTCTCAGGCGGCGCGCTCGGCGGGGTGCGTGCTCAGGCGCATCTGAAGAACATACTGGGTGCCGTGCTGGCGCGAACCTTCGTCTGGCAGGAAGTCGTGGTCACCCATGCCAATGCCAAGGTCAAGGACGGCATGCTGGCCGACGAGGCCACCGAGGTGTTCCTGTTCGAAGCGGTGCGTGCGTTCTTCGCTTCGCTGGCCCGGGATTGATGCGGCGCGAATGGAGCGGCTGGGATCGTGAGGATTGACGGTTTGCGCTGCCCCTCACTGTCCTGCCGGACATCTCTCCCCGCATGC